>NZ_JBMOSM010000003.1:0-751120 GCF_049316025.1 Paenibacillus sp. NPDC058898
ATATCAGGAAAGCCCAAGCCTCGAAGTTTATACTTCCTGATATCTAAAGAAAAACGTCTATCGACGTACTTTCTCGGAAGACAGACCGCGGTTAAAGGAAGTTTTTCTTGCGATATCAGGAAGGCCCAAGCCTCGAAGTTTATACTTCCTGATATCTTTACAAAAGCCGCGGGATATATTCCAGCGGCTTCTTTTCCTTTTATTTTTTGGCCATATATTTGCGAATATCAAATGCGACCGCTGCTACGATAATAAGCCCTTTAATGATCAATTGCCAGTAGGGGCTGACGCCGATAAAGGTTAATCCGTAATTGATGACACCGAAGATAAGAACCCCGGCCATCACGCCTGGCACCGTGCCGATGCCTCCCGCAGTGGATACCCCGCCAACCACGCATGCGGCAATCGCATCCAGTTCATACATATTGCCGTAGTTATTCGTCGCGCCCCCGGTTCTCGCAGCCTCCAGTACACCGGCGATGCCATACAACGCACCGGAAATCGCGTAGATCGCTATAAGATTGCGGGCTACATTGATCCCCGATACATGCGCCGCTTGCACGTTGCCGCCGATGGCATACATGTTTTTGCCGAGCCGGGTTTTGTTGAATATGACCCAGCAGATGAACGCAACGAAGACGGCGATAATGACGATGTAAGGGAGTGAATATCCGCCGCCGAAGTCAATGTAGCCGCTGCCCCACACGGTAAAGTCCGGTCTCAAGCCGCCAATCGGCTGGGATTGGTTCGGCTCCATATCAAAATAGATGGAATTGATGCCGTAAATGCCGACCATCGTACCGAGCGTGGCTATGAATGGCGGCACATGCAGTTTAGCTACAATGAAACCATTGATTAACCCAACGACAAGCCCCGCTAATATACCGATAAGAATCGGCAATACAACCGATACTTGGGGCAGGTCCGGGAAGAAGCGGTTTGCGTATACATCCGTTTGCAGCATGGAAGCCGATACAACCGCCGTTAATCCGACAACGCGTCCTGCGGAGAGGTCAACCCCGCCGGTGATCAGAATGAACGCCGCACCAAGGGCGATAATTAATCGGGTGGAGGATTGCTGCAAAATATCCCGTAGCGTGGAGAAGGCCAGAAAATTGGGATCTGCGACTGCAATCCCGACAACAAGTAATATCAATACTACAAATATGGCGCGCTGCGCCAAATAATCTTTCACCTTACCGATGGTTTGCGTATTCATCGACTTCCCCTCCCGAATCAGCTGACCGCTGCTGTGCGGCAAGCCGCATGATTTCCTCTTCGCTTGCTTCCTGCCCTGCGAGAATTCCCGTCAGCCGCCCTTCGCTCATCACCATGATTCGGTCGGACATTCCGAGCAGCTCGGGCATTTCGGAGGAAATCATAATAATGCTCTTTCCTTGCTTGGCTAACTGCGTAATGATCGAATAAATCTCAAACTTAGCGCCTACATCGATTCCACGTGTCGGCTCATCCAGCAGAAGGATTTCAGGCTCGGTCAGAAGCCACCTTGCCAGCAGCACCTTCTGCTGATTGCCACCCGACAGGTTCCGTATCTGGGTATGGACCGATGGCGTTTTGGTTCTCAACTGCTCCACGTTCGTTCGCGCATCCTCGATTCCTCTGCGTTCATTTAACAGGAACGCGAAGTTTTGATACTTGCGAAGATTGGCAATGACGGTATTCTCATAGACCGAGAGAACCGGGAATATGCCAGTAACTCTGCGCTCTTCCGTCAGCAGCGCCATGTTGTTTTTCTTGGCATCAGAGGGTGATTTGATCTTTACCGGTTTCCCGTTAATCGAGATGGTTCCGGATGCCACCGGACGAAGCCCGAATATAGCTTCAACCAGTTCCGTTCGCTGTGCACCGACAAGGCCGCCAATGCCCAGGATCTCTCCCCGTCTTAGCTCGAAGGATACATTCTGAAACGATTTCGGATTCGTGGAACTTAATTGGTGGACCTGCATCCGGGTTTCGCCGGGAACGTTCGTCCGTTCAGGATAGCGCTCCGTCAAGTCCCGCCCCACCATACGGGTGATAATCAAATCGGTCGTCAGCTCGCCGGCTTGCCAGGTTCCCACATACTTCCCATCGCGCATGATCGTCACGTCATCGGATATGCGCAAAATCTCTTCCATTTTGTGCGAGATGTAGACAATCGACACGCCTTGCGAACGCAGCCTGTTCATGATGCTGAACAGATGCTCCACCTCATTCCCGGTCAGCGATGAGGTCGGTTCGTCCATGACAATCACCTTGGAGTGATAGGACACGGCTTTGACAATCTCAAGCGATTGGATCTTGGATACAGAAAGCGCTCCTGTTCTTGCCCTGGGATCAATATCGATACCGAGCTCGCGAAACAGGCGGAGCGTATCTTCTGCCATCTGTTTCTCATTCACGAATTTCAAAGGCCAGAAGCCCGTCATCGGAAATCTTCCAAGCCATATATTCTCCATCACGTTGCGATGCGGCACGGGATGAAGTTCCTGATGGATCATGGATATTCCATGATTCAGTGCGTCCTTGGAGCTGTTGATGGCTGCCTTGCTGCCGTTTAAATAAATATCACCTTCATCAGGCTTGTATATGCCGAATAAACATTTCATCAACGTTGATTTACCTGCCCCGTTCTCGCCCATAAGAGCATGCACGGTGCCTGGTCTCACCTTGAATGTTACGTCGTTTAGCGCCTGAACGCCGGGAAACGCCTTCGATATATTCCGCATCTCCAGCACATACGGTTCCATCACCTTCGGGATACCTCCTTCGCTAGCCGGATCGAAAAAAGCCGAATATAAAGGGACAACGCTTCGATTAGCCGCTGCCCCTTCCTATAACCCTGCTATTATTTCGCGTCGGCGATATTGTCCTTCGTTATTTTTTTGTAAGCGATCCATACGTATTTGCCGTCGGTAATATCAAATCCGGTGTTGTCCTTGTTCGGCGTTTCCCCTTTGGATAGTGCTGCGGCAATCGCAACAGAAGCTTTGCCCTGGCTCTTGGCATCATTAAGCACGGTGCCGAGAAGCGTGCCATCTTCCAGCGCCTGAATAGCCGGAGCTGTCGCATCTACGCCTACGACCGGCATATATTTGTCGCCGCTGAAATAACCCGCTGCTTTCAATGCCTCAATAGCGCCGAGCGCCATATCGTCATTGTTGGCCAGAACCGCTTCAATCTTGTCGCCATGGGATGCAAGGAAGGCTTGCATCTTTTCCTGTCCTTTCACGCGGTCCCACATAGCGGTATCCACCGCTAGCGCTTCGACTTCGATCCCCGCATCTTGAATCGCCTGTACGGAGAATTTGGTCCTCAGCTCGGCATCCTGATGACCCGGCTCACCCTGCAGCAAGACATACTGCAGCTTACCATCCCCGTTCTTGTCCGCCTTCGGATTGGCCTTCCAATAATCGACAATAAGCTGACCCGAAATCGTTCCGGATTCCTCCGCTTTCGCCCCTACGTAATACACCTTATCCCATTTGTTCATGTCTTCCGCGATCGGCTCCCGATTCAAGAAGACCACTGGTGTATTCGCAGTTTTAGCCTTATCGATAATGACACCGGCCGCCGTCCGGTCCACCGGGTTGATAATCATGGAGCTGTATTTCTTTGAAATAAACAGATCGATTTTCTCATTTTGAGTTGGCTGCGCATTTTGGCTATCCACGATATCCAGTTTGGCTACGCCATTCGCTGCATCGGACATCGCATTCCGAACGCCTGTCATGAACGTGTCGTCAAACTTATAAATCGCCACCCCGACTTGAGGGGTGCTGCCACCCGCCGCTTCACTTCCCTTGCTATCGCTGCCGGTTGAACTGCTCCCGCCGTTATTGCATGCCGCCGTGGTCAGCATCATGCCAGCCATAAGGATTATCAGCCATTTTTTCTTCACCTGGGTTGACCTCCCTTGTTTCATTCGAATTTTCAGTGACGGGTACGGCATTTATATGCCATATCTCACTGTCTACCGCCATTATGCCGCAATGCTCCTGACATTCAAATTCAAAATCCTCATGCTTTCTAGCAAAATTCTCATCACTTTACTTCTAAGCATCGCATCTTCTTTACTTCACAAATGGAAATAGCACCTTCTGATTATCCATCCAGAACATGTTGTCGGCATCAATTACCTTGGTCTCAAGCACAATCGGCTTGTCATATTTCGAACCATCTAAGACCTTCACGGCCTGTTCTACTCCCAGATAACCCGTGCTGAACCCGTTCTGCACAACGAGCTTATGAAGGATGCCATCCTGCAGAAGCTGAAGCTGCTCCAGATCACTTCCGAAGGTGACAATCTTGATCTTCCCCTGAACTTTCCTTCTCGCGACTTCTTTGGCCGCTCCCAAGGAAGCCTGAATATCAAGTGCCAGAATCCCGTCGACCGATTCCCGGTCCAGCAGCTGCTTGGCTGCCTGCCAGCATGCATCTTCACGTTTGCCGCACGCAGCTCCGTCCGCGATTTGAATCCCGCTCATTTCCGACAGTACACTTTTGGCGCCCTCTTCGCGGGCCATTAGGTCGGGATCCTCCCTGTCGGATCGAAGTATGGCGATAACACCCCGACCTTCAAGTAAGTCAGCCAGCTGCTCACCCGCCTTGCGTCCGGCCACCTCATTATTGATTGCAATGGCGGACAGGACACCTGTGGTCATTCGCTCATCATTCAAAGCGATGACGGGGACATCAGCCGCTGATGCCTGATCCCCTAATTTCTGCAGTACGGCTTCGGATGCCGGATCAATCAAAATCGCGGAGGAGCCTTTCTCCAGCACCTTCAATGCAGCTTGCAGTTGCTCCGCTTCATCGTCACTTGGCTCCAGCGGGATATAATCGAGCACCAATCCGTTTTCCTTGGCAGCCGCCTCAGCGCCTAATCGAATGGCATCCCCCTGCTCTTCGGCGTGTATGGGAGCCACGAGGGCAATATGCCGGAGTTCGGTTTCATTCTCATCCATGGTTGCGCCTGATGAACAAGATGTTAATAGGATCAAGGATAGGATAAGCACAACGAGACAGCCCTTAGGTACAACCGGTATCCGTACCACATGATGAATTCTAATCATTCTCCCGCCCCTCCCCCTTGTCGTGAATGACCGGAATCCGTATGCGAACAGTCGTGCCCACTTCGAGCTCGCTCTCAAATTCCAGACCGTAACGATGCCCATAATACAATTGGATGCGGTCATGAACATTTCGAACGGCCACACCAGAGCCTGCCGTATTGATAAATGGAGCCGGATTTTGACGCAGCGCTTCAACCTCCAATATCCTTTCAACCATCGCGGGAGACATTCCGACTCCATTGTCCTTCACCGTCATCTCCAATAGGTCGCCTTTGATAGCAGCCGTTATGTGAATATGTCCATGATCCACCATATACTCGATGCCATGTACGATGGCATTCTCAATTAAGGGCTGAAGCACCAGCTTTAATGTGTAACAAGACTGCGCTGCTTCATCCGCTTCGATCATAAAATCGAATTTCTGTTTATATCTCATCTGTTGGATGGTCAAATAATGCCTTGCATGTTCCAACTCCTCACGGACGCTTATCGATGTTTTTCCTTTACTCAAGCTCAAACGAAACAGCTTTGACAAGGAAGTAATCATCGTAATGACCTCCTCCTTCTTGCTCATGCCTACCATACGGACAACCGAATTCAACGTATTATATAAAAAATGCGGGTTGATCTGAGCCTGCAGAGCTTCCAGCTCGTATCTACGCTTCGATTCCTGCTCCTTCACAATCTGCTTCATGAGCTGCCTGATCTTATCCAGCATCAGATTGAAGCGGCTGGACAACTGTACCACTTCCAGCGGCCCCTGCATCGGGAGCTCCACATTGAAATCGCCCCGTTCCACTGCCTTCATCGTTCTGCCCATCCGGCGGATCGGGCGGGTCAGCATAGCCGAGAGAATTAGGGAGACCACGATGGCTAGCACCAGAACAATCGCCACAACCTGAACCAGATAACGATTGACCTCTTCTCTTGTTGTCATGATTTCATCCAAATAGGAAACCCCAACGATTTTCCATCCGATATTAACGACCGACTTCACCGTATTCAGCCGCTTGACTCCATCCGATTCATCAATGTAACTGTCCGAAGAAGTAAGTGCCCGTTCTACGCTCTCATTCCGAAGCCCCATGTAAATTAACTGCTGCTGGGGATGATACACGATGTTTCCCGCTCCTTCATCGATGATGTACGCATACCCTCGCTTCCCCAGGCTGATGCGGCTGCTCAGCTCATCGATCTTCTTGAAGTTGATATCCACCAGCAGAATGACATACGTCGGCTCTCCGTTATGAACAACCGTAATTCCTTTGCTCATCGTGACCACCCATTTAAATGTATGGTCGTACAAATTCTGCACATGCGGCAGCGAGAAGCTCAGATGGTCGGAGACTCTCATGGCCGAGTGAAACCAGCTCTGCTCCGTCACCCGGGCGCTGGGCTTAACCGGCATGGCCGGGTGGTTCCTCAGCATATCGCCCTGTTCATTAAATAAAGCGATGGAGACAATGTCATCCCGACTTCGCATGATGGTGTTCAGCTGTTGAGTCACCTGCTCATCGTCCCATTGCCCGTCCGCGAGCATATTTTCCTCAATGGCCCGATACAGCTGTGCCATCCCGTCCACATAATCCTCGAGATTATAGCTGACTTGATCCACGATTTGCTGGGCATTCAAAAACACGCTTTGCTCCGCCGATCGCGAGAATTTATTGAACAACAGAACAGCTACCACGATCACGATAAGCAGAATAAATGCCGAGAAGGACCACATGATGATCGATTGAATGCTGTGTGCGCGAAATCGCCTAACCCACCGCTGAATGGTTGGTTTAAACGAGTCCCGCTTAGCATACGTGATTTTCACCGAGTTTTACCCCCTCGCTTGTGTCCGGTATTCCTTGGGTGAGATGCCGACCTGCTTCTTGAAGCAGAAGCTGAAATAATTCGGATCTGCAAATCCGACACGCTCCGCGATTTCGAACGCTTTAAGTTCCGATGATCGAAGAAGCTCTTTGGCCGTTTCCATCCGAAGCTGCATCAAATACTGCACGTAGGTCATTTTGACTTCTCTTTTGAACACAGCGCTAAAATAGCCTGTACTGATATGAAGCTGCACGCACAGCTTCTGCAGCGATAGCTCCGAGTCACCGTAATGCTCCCGGGTATATTGGAGTGCCTTCTCCACGATGTCTTTGTACGCATGCTGCCTGGAGCTGGCGATATGCTTGCGTATAGTCAAACAGACATCCTGAAGCCAGGCTTTAGCCTCCTGCAATCCGGAAAACTTGAAAATCTCCGCATGCAGCTGAGACCCTGCGCCGAACAACACCTCGATCTCAATCCCGGATTCTTGAGCCGATCTCAATATAGCCGTTACAACCTCCAAAAGGTATACCTGAACGTCCTGAATGGTACAGGAGGCACCCATGAGCTCATCAAATATGTGCGAGATTGCTTCAGTTAATTCCTCTTCCGTTCCGAGTTTTAGACTGCGCATCAGCGCTTGCTCCTTTAATTCATCCAGACGAACTCCCTCCGGTCTCGGGCGCTCAACATCATCAATGAAGATGACTTTCTCGGCACCAAGAATCAATCGGTAGTCGAGCGCCAGCAGCGCATCCTGATAGGAATACTTAAGGTCGGACAGACTCCGCACCATAGAGCCCACTCCAATCGTAACCGGGAGCTTCAAATAATGAAGAATGCTTTTTAACAAGCGGTCAAGTGTCACCTGCAGCTCGCTAAACCACATTTCGTCTTCGCTCTCGTCATTCATAATCAACAGCACAATGCTGTCCTGATATATGAATACGCTTACAAAAAATTCAGGATCCAGAAGCTCCTTAGCAATGTTCAGCATGGCATGCAGCATTAAATCCAAGTCTCCCGAATGGCGAAGGGAAGTTGAGGACGTATGCTCCTTATCTACAGATGCGGGATATAATGCCATAACGGCAGCCAGGTAACTCCCCCCATTCAAAGACAAACCGTAATTTCGAGTCTTCTCCTCTATGATCGAGCGGGGCAATTTCCGGGTGAGCAGAGACGCAAAAAACGATTCCCGAAGCAAAGGCAGGCTCGTGCGGTAATGCTCCTTCAACTGGCGCACATCCTCACGCTGCGCAACCTCCATATCGATCTTGTCTTTGATCTTCCCCAATAGCTCCGTGAAGCTTTCGGCAGAGAATGGCTTCAGCAAATACTCGTCCACGCTGAGCGTAATCGCTTGACGGGCATAATCAAATTCATCGTATCCGGTTAAGATCACGATTTTGCACAGCGGCTGAAACTCTCTGAGCCACGAGGCCAGCTGGAGCCCATCCTGAAACGGCATACTGATATCGGTAATGACGACATCCGGCTCCAATCGTTCCGCAAGCTCCATCGCCTCTTTCCCGTTCTCCGCCGTTCCCTCGATCGTAAATCCGCAGGCTCCCCACTGGATTTCCTGCACGAGTCCCTCCCTAACATCGGCTTCATCGTCCACTAACAGCACTTTATACAAGGCAACCTCTCCTGTTCTAATCTGTCAAATTAGTTAAAAGAATCTAATGTGATCTTACCCCGGCGCATCCAAATTTGGAATGCATCTTTTTTCAAGCTTGATGAAGCAAAAAAAGAACGAATGCATGGCTCTTGAACAACAGAATGATTTCTGTTCATTAAGTCATGATTCGTTCTGATTTCAATTGTGTAAAAATCCTTACGCCTGAACAGGTACGGAGACGGGTTTAGCAGGCGCGCTTAATCTTTTAATGCTCAAGTAATAGGCAATGCCGAGCGGAATGACGGCTCCGAGCCAAGCCAGCGGATTTGCCAGGCTTGCGCCGAGGAACCCGATCTGCGCGGTCAGGAAGATGGCTGCCAGTACCCGCATAATCAGTTCCATAATGCCGGCTACGGTTGGGATAAAGCTCTGCCCCAGTCCCTGCAGCGTGAAGCGATAGATGAACAACAGCGACAGCAGCAAATAGGTGCTGCCGTTCGATAAGAAATACAGCCTGCTAAGGGTCAGCAATTCTTCCTCTCCTTGACCAACAAAGAGGCTGACGGCTGCAGGACCCGCAAATATAACCAGCAAGCCCACGGCGAGGCTGAAGGATCCCGAGACCCATATGCATTGTTTAACTCCAAGCTTGATTCGGTCTATGCGATTCGCTCCGAAGTTCTGGGCAGCAAAAGTCGCCATCGTAATGCCAAAGGAACTCATGGGTTGCGTAGCAAGCATGTCAATCTTCTGAGCTGCCGTATATGCGGCTACGGCCGTTGCCCCGAGACCGTTAAGCGTAATCTGTAGTATGATGGCTCCAATCGCAATGATGGAGGCTTGGAAGCCCATCGGAAAACCGACCCACATATGCTTGCGTATAAATGTCCAATCGATGGACCAATCGGCATTCTTAAACTGCAGAAGCGGAACCTTTTTGTGAATGTATAATAAGCAGAGCAGGCAGGAGAACAGCTGCGATACCACCGTAGCAAGCCCCGCTCCGGCTACTCCCATCTTGAATACGAGAATAAATAACAGATCAAGTACGATGTTCAGAATGCTTGCGACCACCAAGAAGAGAAGCGGCGTCCGGCTGTCCCCAAGTGCTCTGAGCAGGTTAGCCAGCAAGTTGAACAGAACGGCTGCGCCAACACCCCAGTTAATGACGATTAAATACGAATAAGCATCATCCAAGATTTCTGCTGGAGTGTTCATCATGACGAGAACAGGCCTCGTGAATATGACACTCACAATGGTAAGGAACACCGTGAATATAAGACTAATCCATATACTTGTTCCCACGCTTTTTCGAACGCCCGCGATATCCTTAGCGCCAAAGCGCTGCGTCGTTATGATGGACAAACCTGCCGTCAAGCCTTGGGCAAAGCCAATGACAAAAAACAAAATACTGCCCGTCGAGCCCACAGCCGCAAGTGCGTTCACACCAATGGTCCGCCCCACGATCAGGGTATCCGCCATATTATAAAATTGTTGAAAAATATTTCCGATCAAAAGCGGTATCGTAAACATAATGATCAGCCTGATCGGACTTCCTTGCGTCATGTCTCTCATGTAGATTCTCCTATGCCGTCCTTAAACGTTCCTCTTTATATTTAATTGATATTATAATGCTTTAAATATGCCTATAGAGCATCGCATTAAGAACATTATAATGGGTGAGGGTCGTTTGTATTCTTGTGTATCTTATCATGAAAGAACATAAATTTCTGCATATTTATCATCAAAACTAAAACAAGAACAGGTTATCAGCATTTGAACCGTTTGTAGCCGATTTTGATCCATGATCTTTCCATAACAGAAGAGGCCAACCGGTTATTCCGGTTGACCTTTTCAACATAATATAATGAGCTATATCAATGGAATCCCGATGATTTATGCTTCTTCAACAGCAAGCTTATCCAAAGCCAGCTTCGCACGCGAACGGGCTTCCCCCACTGTGCCGGCGGTTGACAACGCAACTGCGATCCGTCTTCCGATCTTGGTCACCGGTTTCCCAAAAATGCGCAGCTGCGTATTCGGAACAGCCAGTGCTTGCTCGGCGCCGGTAACTGTATAATTCTCCAGCTCTCTCGCCGCTTTTAGCGGACGGCTGGCTCCTGGCGTTATCAATTCGATCTCCGGGATCGGAAACCCAAGAATGGCACGGACGTGAAGCGCGAATTCAGATAAATTTTGCGTGACCAGTGTAACCAACCCGGTATCATGCGGTCGCGGAGACACCTCGCTAAAATACACTTTATCCTCAGTCAGGAACAATTCAACCCCAAACAATCCATAACCGCCAAGCTCATCGGTAATCTTCCTTGCAATATTTTTAGCTTCCTCGATTTGCTCTTCCGACATATTGTGTGGCTGCCAGGATTCGATATAGTCCCCGCTCTCCTGAATATGTCCGATTGGCGCACAGAAGCTTGTTCCATTGACGGAACGAACGGTCAGAAGCGTGATCTCCGACTGGAATATAATGAATTCCTCAATGATCACTCTTCCGTTCTGCACACGGCCGCCCTCCATGGCGATGTTCCAGCAGGACTCGATATCTCCTTCGCAGCGGCATACGCTCTGGCCTTTACCTGAGGAGCTCATCAGAGGTTTAATTACACATGGAAACCCCATTTCCAGAACAGCCTGTTTAAACTCCTCATAAGTATCGGCAAATCGATAGCCCGCAGTAGGCAGCCCTAACTCCTCTGAAGCTAACCGGCGAATCCCTTCTCGGTCCATCGTAAGCTTTGCAGCTCTGGCAGTAGGAATAACCCGGTACCCCTCTTCCTCCAGCTTAACCAGTTCCGAGGTAGCCAGCGCCTCGATCTCAGGTACGATCAGGTCCGGCTTCTCCTGCTCAATGATTGCGCGCAGTTTCTCCCCATCCAGCATATCGATGACATGGCTATGATCGGCAATCTGCATGGCAGGAGCGTCGGCATAACGATCGACGGCTATGGTTTCCACACCCAGTCTCTGTGCTTCAATCACGACTTCTTTTCCCAGTTCTCCCGAACCTAGCAGCAGTATTTTCTTCGTTTTTAACATCGTTGTTTTATCCCCTTTTCGTAGTTTCAGAGACTTATAGAATCAGAAAATAATAAAGAGGTAAGGGAAATAAGCTTCCCCTACCTCTGCCCAGGCGTACGGCCGTTGTCATCTATGTGCTCCCTCATGGTCCCCCATGCTGCGCCAGTCACACATAAACCTATACATTGTTATTTAAATCATACTGAATCTTCCCGTTAATTGCAATATCACCATAAGGCGACATTAGGATTTAGACTTCAACATATCGATCGCATCCTTCAGCGATTGAGAAAACCACTTCTTGGGGTGAATAACCAACTGAATGTCCAGTCGAATGTCGGAATGCGCAAAGGGAAGAATCGCAAGCTCACCACGTTTGATTTCCTCCTCTGCTACCATCTTCGGCAATAATGAGATGCCCGTACCGGACATCACATATCTCTTGATTGCCTCCGGATTGCCCAATTCCAGGCCTATTCGCATTGGAACTCCGCTAGCACGCAGCGCCTTTTCCAACATCATGCGGTAATTACAACTATCCTCGGGCATAATCCATTCGGCATCAGCCAGGTGTTCTAGCTCTATGACAGGTTTAACAAGAAGCGGATGATTCGGATGGGCAATCAGCAGAAGGGGCTCTTCCCGAATGGCGATCCAATTCAAGGAGGAGTCCTCTGGTTTTCTATCCAAAATAAGACCGAGATCATACTCGCCCTCTCTCACCTTACTGATAATGCTATCTTCACGATCCGGTTGTATGCGGATGACAAGATCTTCATGCCTTTGTTTCAGCTGGTGAATGACGGACGGAAGAAAATAAGCGGCCAGCGAGTCTATCGTTCCGATCGATAAGGTGCCTCCGCCTTGCATGGTCAGCTTTTCCTTCGACTGCTGGAACAGATCCAGCATTTGAACGGCATACTTAAGCAGCTCCTCGCCGGACTTCGTCAGGCGCAAGCCTCTGCCATAACGTTCAAACAGCTTGACGCCATATTCCTTCTCCAGCTTCTGAATCTGGGTGGTTACGCTGGATTGAGCATAACCCAACTCATTCGCGGCTTTCGTAAAACTCTGGCGAATCGCAACCTCCCTGAAGGTTTGCAGGTAGATGAGTTCCATCGCTATCTCATTATCAATAATATTGATAGTAATTATCTATTATTATAGATAACTCCGATCTTAATTCCCATGTTAAAGTATAGCCATCACTCATGAATTGGAGGAAAGGTTATGTTGAGTCAGCAAGAACTGCATGGCATTTTTGTTCCTGTGATCACTCCCTTTTTACAGGATTACGAACTGGATCTTCCTTCTTATCATCATTATTTGAAGAGTTTGTTATCCTACGATATTCAGGGATTGGTCATCAACGGAACGACCGGTGAAGCGCCGACAGTTGCTTGGGAGGAAGTCGTGCAGGTTGTGGAGGAAACGCGGGGGAGTTTGGGCGGACGGCTATTGCCGCTCATCATTGGTACAGGTACGAACGATACGGTATCCAGCTTAAAGCGAACGGAACTGGCAGGCCATATCGGTGCTGATGCCGTATTGGTCGTCACGCCGTATTACAGTCGCCCTTCGATCGATGGCATTCTGCAGCATTTCCGAAGGGTCGCCGAGGTCGGGATCCCGGTAATTCTGTACGAAGTTCCATCGCGTACTGGAATCCGGTTACCGGTTGATGTCATAAGAAGAATCATGGAGATCCCCGGCGTGATCGGGATGAAAGATAGCACTGAGAGTACGGAGCACATGAGAAGCCTATCTCATTACGATACGAAGCCCGTTCTATGCGGCAACGATGTCCTCTTTCATGAAATGCTGGTTCATGGAGCCTCTGGTGGAATATTGGCATCGGCCAATGTGAATACCGAGGTTTTCATTCGGGTGTTTCAATTAGCTGCCCAAGGAGATTACTCTCGATCCGAAATGGAGTTCGAAGGCCTGCTTCCCTACATTCGTAAGCTGTTTGAAGAATCCAATCCCGCTCCGCTAAAATGGTTGCTTGCCAAGCAGGGTATCATCTCATCGGACACCCTTCGACTGCCTATGGGACCCATTACGGAAAAGCTTAAGCTATCTTTAGATCACGCAATTCAACAACTGAAAAACACCGACTTCTCGGTGTAACCTGCTTTCTCCTCGAGAACGGCTAGGCGTACTCGCTGCCTTGCCATTCTTAAGCTGAAAGATTCATATTATGGGGCATGCACACTTTCAATTCAGGACAATTGTGATAGATGATGCAGATATTTATGCAAAAGTATGAAATTCCTGCTTAGATCTATCGCTTTAAAGGATTGATGAATGATTTCGACCCACTTATAATATGGGTACATTCAATCCTCCCAAAATTTTGAAAGGAGATTTGCAGTGCTGCCCTATTCCAGCCCTAATCATGATTTTGCCTTTGAACAATCTGTAATCGGAATGGCAATGGTATCGCTTGATGGAACGATTCTCAATGTGAATTCGGCACTATGTGATCTATTGGGATACACACAGCAGGAGCTAACTGCCGGGGCGCCGCAAGAAGAAAACAGCTTCCGCGAATTATTCAATCAAGTGGTTCAGAACACGAGTGCCGCTCAAGATCATCAGCAATCCATAACCCAGTTTGAATATATTTACCACCATCCATCCGATCGTGAAGTGTACCTGAGTGTACGTATCAGCGTTAAGCAGGACCTCGAGCAAAGTCGCCGTGACTATTTGGTACAATTCGAAGATCGAACCTTGCTGAGACAACTAATGAAGCAGCTTGAGCTGAAGGAACAAAAGCTTAATGAGGATGAAAATTCATTTCTGCAGCTTTTGGAGGGGCTTCCCCTCTCCGTATTCATAACCAAGAAAAGCATTGTGCACTATGTTAATTCAGCGGCACTCAGGCTTATTAACGCAGCTCATCCCCGTGACATCCTGGGGATATCAACTGATGTGATCGTTGACGTATCATACCATAACGAGCTATTCAAACGAAGGGCAAGGTATGCCGAAAGTGGAGAGATCGGAAGCGTCAATTATCTGATACGCTGTCTGGACGGACAAGAGAAAATGGTCAACGGGTTCACGTTAATCATAAATTATGAAGGCGAGAAAGCGGCGGTCGGGATCTTCAAAGACATCACAGAGCAGCTGATGGAAGAGGATCGCGTGATGCAATCCGAGAAGCTGACTACCGCCGGCCAGTTAGCCGCCGGCATTGCCCATGAAATTCGGAATCCATTAACTTCGATTAATGGATTCGTGAAGTTGCTGCGCTCCGCGGAGCGCAGCAACGAGCTTTATTTTGAAATCATTGAATCGGAGCTCAAACGCATCGAGCTCATTGTCAATGAACTCCTGGTGCTCTCGAAACCGCAGGGCGTTCACATCAGCGGACCCATCGACGTGTTTGCCATTATGGAACAGATCATTACGCTAATGAAGGTTCAAGCTGCCCTCAAAAATATCGAGATCATCTCTCATTATCCGAGGGTTCCGGTCTTCGTTCAGGGTGAAGTAAACCAGCTCAAGCAAGTATTCATCAATCTGCTAAAAAATGCCATGGAAGCGATGAATCAAGGTGGTACCATTACCTTAGACATTTTGCACAATTCTCAAGAGGTTCAAATTATCGTGCAGGATGAAGGGGTTGGAATGACGCAGGAGCAGATCCAATCTCTGGGACAGCCCTTTGTTACGACCAAAGACACCGGGACAGGACTCGGAATGATGATTACCAAGAACATTATTCATAATCATGGCGGAACGATGAACGTAGAGAGCATACCTGATCACGGGACAACCTTTACGATCCATTTACCGGCTTTATAACGCATACATATTATCGGAATGGTGCAGCTAGTTGATAACCGACATAATAAAAGACTTCTCTGATTAAAAAAGGGACTTTGCTTCTCAGGCTCTGATACGCACTCCGGGATGCGGGTGAAGGATTGGCTTCCAGCCCCAAATCTTCTACCATCATCATCGCCCGCTTCATATGCAGCGGGTCACTTACAATAAGGTAGGAGGACAGCCCTGCTGAATCTCCTACCTTATTGGCATAATGCAGATTTTGCTCGGTGATCCTCGAAGCCGTTTCGATAAGGATATCGCTCTCTGGAACACCATGCTCGATGGCATACTGCCTGGCGACTTCCGATTCAGCAAGTTCATCATCCGAACTACGTCCACCTGTAAATATCAGCTTGTTTACGTACTGACGGTCATACAGCCATAGTGCATGATCAATGCGTCCCTGAAAAACAGGCGAAGGCTCTCCTTCCCATACTGCAGCCCCCAGCACTATTGCTGCATCAGCCGGGATATTTACTATTCTTTGTGCGTAGTTCCAAATCGTGCTGCCCACATATATCGTATAAATCAGCAGGATTCCCATTAGTCCCAGCATAACTCGAATCACGATACCCTTTCTTCTGCCCCCAGTTTCCCTCGCGGGCATATTTCGCATCATGTTGCACCTCCAACGCCCACTCTTAATCTAGCTAAGTCATCCGTTCTAAGCAAGCCGCCCTTATTCACAGATTTCTGAAAAAATAAGCCCAATGCACCTCATTGTTATGAGAGATACATTGGGCACAGCATGTTAAAACATCAGAACTATGAAATAGTACGCCATTCAGACTTTAGCATAGCATAGGAATACTCATCCCACCAAATATCGCCACGAGGGATGCACTGTTGAAAATAGCCTTCTCTCCTCATGCCCAGCTTCTCCATCACCCGGTACGAAGGTGTATTCTCGGGCTGGCATGTCGCAATGATTCGATGCAATCCCAATACCTCGAAGCCGTGCTGAAGCAAAGCTCTGGCGGCTTCCGTGGCAAACCCCCTACGATGATAGGTCGAATTAAACACCCAGCCGATTTCATACGTATGTTCGCCAAACCATGGATGAAACACCATGTGACCAATCACATGCTGATCTTCCTGCAGCATAACCGCATAATGATGAGCTTTTTCGCCCTTGTTCTGCTCCAAAAATTGCTTCACCGTTTCTTTCGTATGCACCGGCTCAGGCATGTAATGCATCACCACCGGATCGGATGTATACTGCAGAACATCCTGCCAATCATCTGGTTCAAACTCGCGAATCACTAATCTTTCGGTAACGATATCCATTTGCCTAGCTCCTCTTCAAGTTGTATTTAAGTGTCCTCATTCCTCACACTTCAATACAGAGGCAAATGCGATTCGCCGTATATGCAGATCTTTCTTGATAACGCCGGGTCACCCTCTTTCACTGTACAGACTACTCCGAATATATTCGCCCTAAATTATAAGACTCCTTCATAATATGTCAAATTCCCGGTTATTTTGGCTGAGAATCGATTTCATTTTATCAAAATGCATGCCTTCATGATATAAGCAAAAGCTTAAGAATTCTTCTACCCTGGTTAACTTTAAACCTTTGGAGGTTGTATAGGGAGATAAAACCGTCTCGTGCAGATGCGCCCTGTACCTGTGTTCGATCCGCTGGACCTGACCCTCAAGCAGTTCAATAAGTTCTTACATGGAAGGCCACGAAGCGCTAATCTCCCTTGGCTTAGAACCCGTCCGGAACAGCTCGGTATCATGCTCGGGAAGGTGCATGGTCTCTCCAGATAGAATGTTTATTGCTGATTCAACTCGTCCAATAGCTGAAGCAGCGTTTCTTCCTTCACTGCGCTACCCCTCGTCTTTTTCATCAATAACATGATCCTCCAACAATATGGTATCAGATATGCGACGACTTGAACGTGATCCAGTCGGCAACCATTTATTGTTTAATGAATTTCCATTGACACCGGTTTCATTAAGGATATATTATAAACTTAAATAGAGTTTTTTAATATTAATTCTTCATAAACGTTTTGATAATCCCACATCCGCGTCCATTTAAGTTTATTTATTAAACTTAAGGGGCAAAGTGTTTAAAGAGGAAGGTAGTGATCGCACACAATGGAAGTACATTTGCCCAGCACGATTCGCAGGATGAACAAAGAGATTGTGCTCAACACCATTAAGGATATGGGACCTATAGCCCGGACCGACATTGCCAAAGAGACCGGGATAACCAAGGCAACCGTGTCCGATATCGTCAAGACACTCATTGAGGAGAAGTTAATTTTTGACGAGAAGGATGACGCCGATTTAAGCAAACGCGGCACAAGACTTCATTTTGCCAAGAACGCCGCCTTCGGTATCGCCGTTGATCTTGGGGGGACTACCCTCCATTTCGGACAATTCAATCTGGCCGGCGAATGCATCGCTAAGCATACCGTTGCTACTTATAAGCATCAGTCAAGCCGGGAATTTCTAGACCATATGGCAACCGACATCAAAGATTTCATTGAATCTACCAGACAGCCGGCCTACCGCCTCGCATTCATAAGTATTGCCACTCCCGGAATCGTTGATCCATCCTGCGGCATGGTCCTTGAAGGATCTCCCAACTTGCCGGAATGGAAGAACATTGATCTAAGGCAGTACTTTAGCAACGTATTTCAGGTACCCGTTACCGTTGAGAACGACGTGCGAGCTGCGCTTGTCGGCGAGATGTATGCCGGCGCGCTCCAGAATTTAAACTCTGCCGTGCTCATTGGCATTGGAACCGGGCTGGGTTCCGCTATTCTGATTGACGGCAAATTAATACGAGGTGCAAGAAACGCAGCAGGTGAAATTGGTTACATGCTGTTTCAGCAGCATCATTTGTATACCCCATCGGACAAGGGACACTTTGAAATTATATGTTCCGGTTCCGGTTTGGAAGCTGCTGCTCTTAAGATTTTCGATAAGAAGCTTACGGCTAAAGAAGTATTTGAGATGTCTGTGGAGGGAGATATCCAGGCATGTCATTTGGTTTCTAGATTCGAGGAGCATTTGGCCCTGGGCATTCTGAATATTATTTCCCTGCTCAATCCGGAGAAGATCCTGCTTATGGGTGGATTAACGCAATCCCTCTCGCTCGAAGGATTGAAGGCCAAAGTGGGGCTCCACACTACGGACGTGACCGATGTTACGATCGAGATATCAACCCTACAGCATCAATCGGCACTGCAAGGCATAGCCATTCTGGGCTTAAAGCAAGCTTACCCGTCACTTCAATATATGAATGACAAACAACTCTACTAATAGGAGCGTGATTATAAAATGTCAGGAATCCAATTGCACCCGCATGATATTGTAGACGAAGGTATACCGCAGATTATGTCTTATATTCGTAAGCTGAAGGATGTCCGTTACATCTTCCCTGAAGTTAATACTATTTTCGAACGAAATCCGAACCCTGTTGGCCGTTTACCGCGAAACGCCGTGCACGAAGTTGTATTCGGTACGGGAACGATGCACGCCATCCTACCTTCTTATGAGGGCTCTGGACTTGATCAGCGAAGAGAACTCACCCTCAGCCCGGATCAGGACCCTTTGATGATGATTAAAGAATCACTGCAGGACGAAGAGTACGAGATTATCCCGTGGCTGAATATTTTAAATGGCCATTTTGAAGGCCGTTTGCTCGCCAACAACCTAGTTACGGATATGGATGGACAAGTCATACCTCACTGGCTCTGTCCCAATGCCCCTGATGTCATCGGCTTCTGGGAAACAGCATTGCTCGACTTGCGCAAGCGTTACGGATACACGACTTACATGATTGATC
Source organism: Paenibacillus sp. NPDC058898 (assembly GCF_049316025.1). Taxonomy (NCBI): domain Bacteria; kingdom Bacillati; phylum Bacillota; class Bacilli; order Caryophanales; family Paenibacillaceae; genus Paenibacillus; species Paenibacillus sp. NPDC058898. Next base: position 19,205 of record NZ_JBMOSM010000003.1, read on the forward strand.
GCATCCGGTATCCGGATTGGGGCGGCGAAGAAGTGAACCCGAAAGGATTGTTGACTTGCTTCTGTTCGCACTGCGAGAAGAAAATGCTGAAACAGCACATTGATGTAAGCGCCCTCAAGGATGCGCTGAGACAATGGACCTCTCTAATTGCAGAGAAAAAATTCGAGGAGGCCGTAACGTTTGCCCAAAACCATGAGCTTATACAAGAATGGATCACGTTTCGTCAACGAAGCGTAACCGGCTTCGTGGAACGTCTCATCGATCGCGTAAGGAAAGTAAACGAAGACTTTACCTTGTGGCTGGATCTCTGGCCTCCTGCTTACAGCTGGATGCTCGGTCAGGATTATGCAAGCATCACGAAGTTTGCGCCCGCCTTGAAACATTTTCCGTATCATAAGCTGGGCGGCGGTGCGGACGTACAAGGATTGATTCATTATTTAGCGGATACTGCAGAGGAACAGGAAAGCGCATTCCGAGCTTTTAAAAGATTCTTTGAGCTTCCGTACGACCTGTCCTATGAGACGTTTAAGCGAGAAGGGTTCCCTATTCAATTTGTCGCTGATCAGAACAACAAGGTGCGAAATCTATCCGCCCCCGATACGCGTATCTATAGCGGAATTCAGATGTGGAACATCTCTCCTCAGAATCTGATCGAGGCCGTGAAGGCCGGTGAGCGTAGTGCCGCAGATGAACTGCTGTACTATTGTTACGGCTGGGCTGCGGATGATCTGTTTGAAGCCATACAAACCTATCGAGAGAAAGGAATGAACTAGCATGCAAAAAATACAGCGCCCCATTATTTACTTTCTCATCTTTGCTACCATGTTTGTACTCGGCGGAATTCAGAACACCAAGGGGCTCATTCTGGAGAAGGTCCAGACCGATATCAATCTGGATCTCAGCCAAGTCGGCGTTATGGTATCCGTCTTTCAAGTAGGATTTTTGCTGGCAAGCCTTGTGGCCGGTATATTCGCAGACCGTAAAGGCATCAAGATCGTTATGACCTTCGGTACGGTTCTGATGATTCTCGGTTTAATCGGAACCGGCTCCTCCTATGCCGTGGCCTTCTTTCTCGGATTCTATCTGATTGTCGGTGTTGGTATCGGCTCCATGACAGTCTCTGTTGCGACGCTGATCCCCACCTTCTTCAAGGAACGATCCGGCGTGGTGTTCAACCTAGCCAACGCGTTATTCGGAGTTGGAATGATTGTTACTCCGCTCGTACTGAATGCGATTTTCTCTCACAACATCAGTTGGCGGATGTTCTATATCGGAGTAGCCGTCGTGATTGCCCTCATTCTGGCTGGACTTATGATGTTTAAACCGGAACGGAAGGTCGTCTCCGAAGAACAAGATAAAGTCAGCTTGATGTCGGTTGCAAGATTGTTTAAGGATCGCCAAATCTTATACGTCATTCTGTTCATTTTGTTCTATGTTGCAGCAGAAGCCGGATTCCTGAATTTCTTCCCTATCTTCTATACGTCGCTGGACATAGCCGGGATGGACGCGGCGCAGAAAGCCTCAACGGCAGCGTATATCATTGCCAGCTTTGCTTTCTTATTTACCATTGGACGTTTCGTGGGCGGGTTCATCATCTACAAGCTTGGCGAAAGACGCACCTTGATCGGATTCTCCGTATTCGCTTTTCTAGCCTTGATTCTCGGGCGGGTCCTGGTTGTGAACGCCAGCTATCTGATGATGCTGTTCGGACTTGCCCTGTCCGTATTGTTCCCGACGGCTCAGGGCATTGCTTCGAAACTCACGAAGCAGGCCGGGTCACTGCAAGGCCTCATCTACGTTGCCTCTGGTTTGGGAGGTGCCGTTGTTGGACTCTTGATCGGAGAAGTATCCGATTCCTTTGGCATTCAGCATGGATTTAATATGATCTTTCTTTTTACAGCAATTATTACAGTGTTGGCCCTGCTTATTCGCACCCCTGGACGGACAAAAGCCTAATCATTTCTGCATAATCATTATGCTCCCCAAGATCGCCCGCAGCATCGGGCGATCTTTTTATTTTTAGACTGCCACGATGCTCACAAGAGATTTTTCATCTTCTGTGCAACATTCGCACGTCCCGTCCGTCTATGGATATATAGCAGCAAGTACATTTTACCAATTCATGATAAGACTTAGTTGAATCCTAGCGTACTAGGATAATCTACATTTGGAGGATACTACCATGAAAAAAATCTACAAAGTACTAACAACCGCTACAGTTCTAGCGATGGCGGCAATGCCGATAGCAGCGAATGCACAGGACGTCCCTCCTGCTTCGGCCCACACGGGACAAGGTAACATCATGAACCAGGTGAAGAAGAGCGTGCCTGGAACGATGGGCTACATAACGGACTTCGTAAATGACAAAACAGGCACATGGATTACCGTAACCGGCCGGGGGTTGGCAGCAACCGATCAACAAGAAATCAGGCTCTCCGTATCCAAGGATACTAAAATCATCGATGCCCAAGGGAACCAGGTCCAGCTGCAAACGATCGTGGATAAAAACAAAGCGATAAAAGCTTTCTATAGCCCAAACATAACGAAGAGCTTACCCGCTCAAGGTTCGGCGCTTACGATTATTGTTCAGGATCACGACTTTGCCGTTATAGATGGAACTATCTCCGAGGTTAACAAACAAGGTATCCTTGTGGAGGGAACCAATCTGTACAACGACAGCCAAGAGACCATTCTGCTTCATCTGGATCCAAAAGCAAAAATCATCGATCAAAATGGCAACACTATGAAAGCAAGCGACCTGAAAACCGGCATGAGCATTCGTTCCTTCTATGGACCTGCCGTTGCGTTAAGTATGCCGCCTCAATCAACAACGAATTATATTCGGGTCAACGCGGATGCCGAGAATAACGATCAGGAGCAAGCAGCCGGTATTGACGGAATCCTTACAGAAGTGAAGGATGGAAGAATTTCGATTTCCGGTAAACCAACAAAAGCAGGTGACCTCGAATACATCGTGCTCGCTGTTGATGGCGACACAAAGATTGTAGATGCCGAGGGCAAACCATTAACAGTTGAAGCCTTGAAATCGGGTCTGCGAATCGAAGCTGAATACGTGTCCGTGATTTACCCTGCCCTGTCGCATGCAGATAAGATCGTGGTCTCCGATACCTCAGCGCCCAAAGTCGAAGGCACGATAACTGCATCCGAACGCACTTCTAAGGATCAACTGTATATCAATGTAGGTTCAGATCAATCCACGGATAACGATATCATCATCAACATCTCCAAGGATACTCAAGTGATTGGACTGAATCCCGACGAGAAGCTGGAACCCGGCATGAAAATCGTGGTCTTCCACTCCCCGATCATGACCATGTCCATACCCGCATTCACTTCCGCCGAAGTGATTATGGTTCAAGCCGACAACTAAGCTGATGTTCTGGCTGCTTACCGTAGCTAAAATAAATCGCCAAAAAACAAAAAAAACATCGTACTCAGGAATTCCTGAATACGATGTTTTTTTAATGTAGTAAGATATCAATCGTTACTTAACTATTCCTCAAATTCTACGTTGTGATATACCTGCTGAACATCCTCGAGGTCTTCCAATGCGTCGGTCAGCTTCTCGAACTGTACCTGTCCTTCTTCCGGTAAGGTGACAAAATTCTGAGCCAGCATGGTAAGCTCGGCAACGGTAAATTCCGTAATACCAGCGGCTTTGAATGCTTCCTGAACCGCATGGAACTGGTCGGGTTCGGCATAGACGATCACCGCTTCTTCCTCTTCCAGGATGTCTCGGACATCCAGGTCAGCTTCGAGCAGCAGATCCATGACTTCCTCTGCCGACTTACCTTCAACGCCGATTACTGCGGTTGGATCAAACATATAAGATACCGAACCGCTGACGCCCATATTACCGCCGTTCTTATTAAAGGCAGAACGTACAGCAGGCGCCGTACGATTGACGTTGTTGGTTAAAGCGTCAACAATGATCATCGAACCATTCGGACCAAAACCTTCATAGCGCAGCTCTTCATAATTCTCATCCCCGCTGCCTTTGGCTTTATCCAAGGCACGGTCAATAATGGCTTTCGGCACATTGTATGTTTTGGCACGCTCAAGAACAACCTTCAGCGCACGGTTGGACTCGGGATCCGGCTCGCCTTTTTTGGCAGCAACATAGATTTCTACACCGAATTTCGCGTATACGCGACTTGTATTAGCATCCTTGGATGCTTTCTTTTCCTTAATATTATTCCATTTACGGCCCATACATTTCCGCTCTCTTTCATCATTGAATCTGTAGCCGGTATTCAATAAATACCCCTGTCCATTATATCTCTATTAAGTCCCGTGAACAAGGTTAAGAGCGTATATCCGGAAAATAGACACATCCCCGTAATCATCAATCCGTGATGATCGCCGACGAGTAAGATTATCTTTCCCATGCCATGCCCCAAGGGCACAGCCTCGCTGACCATACACCCATTAACTTGGATGAATTGAAGGATAAAACTTTTATTGGCTTTAGGGAAGATTTTATATTCCAACAAATGAACGAGAAATTCTTGAAGGAGGCTGGAATTGCCCCCAAATATGTATGCCGGGTTGACGAACCTCCGGCTATTGTAAGTCTTGTTCGTGCTGGTCTTAGTGCTGCCCTCTTCGAATGTCTCAAAGGCACTTCCTGCTCATGAACAAATGCGGGAAGCGCTTTTTTTACGAAAAAAAGTAGATGAAATAAAAAAACAGTTGATTATTTATAGACAAAATAATATTATGTCTATGTATTAAACAACGAAATGCGCATTCGCTTGTTTTTTACGATATCCCATCTGTTAAGTACAGATCCCGAAAGGAGAAACCTTCATTTTGCTTAACAATCCCTATGTTCGAACGATTGTCTTGTCACGCATTCTCTTGAATCTTGGCATTTGGGTTCGTAACTTTGCCATTCTGCTATACGTTACCGACTTGACAGGCAATAACCCTGTGTATGTATCCCTCATATCCGTAGCTGAATTTGCGCCCATTTTCTTGTTTGCCTTCATCGGCGGTACTTTCGCGGACCGCTGGCGACCCAAGCGTACTATGGTGAGTTCTGATGCATTGTCTGCGGTATCGGTATTTCTCGTGCTGATTGCCGTTCATAACGGGTCGTGGCAGGCGTTGCTGGTACTCACATTCTTCTCAGCCGCCTTGTCACAATTTTCTCAGCCCTCAGCGATGAAGCTGTTCAAACAGCATGTACCCGCTGAACAGCTGCAATCCGTGATGGCCATGTTTCAATCCATGGTTGCCTTCTTTATGGTCATCGGCCCGATCGCAGGTGCATTTGTATATCAAAGGTTCGGCATTGAAATATCGCTGATCGCAACAGGCGCGTTATTCCTGGGTTCTGGATTGATTCTGACTTTGCTGCCTCGTGATTTGCAGGAAGAGACACAATCCAAGCAGCAGAACCTGAAACAAGAGCTTATCGAAGGACTTCGATATGTATGGAATAATCAAACGCTCCGAACACTGGGCGTGACCTTTGCCGTGGCTGGCTTGGCAGCCGGACTAATTCAGCCGCTCGCGATATTTGTGACGATTGAGAATCTCGGTCAGGATAAGTCATTCTTGCAATGGCTGTTAACGGTCAATGGGGCGGCGATGCTCGTCGGAGGAGGCTTCGTCATGGCATTTGCTAAGAAAATACCCCCTCAAACCTTACTTGCTCTCGGCCTGAGCGTTAGTGCTGTCGGGACCCTTGGTATCGGCTGGTCAACCAGCGTCATCTTTACGATACTGCTTCTAGTGCTTAACGGATTCTTTTATCCGACCATCCACATTGGAATCAACACCATGATCCTAAACAATACGGAGGGGCCGTATATCGGTCGGGTCGGCGGCGCCCTAACCCCCATCTATATGGGAATGATGGTGCTGGGCATGTCGCTGGGGGGATTGCTCAAAGACCAACTGTCCCTGTTCGCCGTTTATGCGGCCAGCACATTCTTATTCCTGACCGGTTCGGCGCTGCTGATCCCGTTGTTTAAAAAGAAAACGAGCACAGCCGGCGTATTGGAGCAATGAACAACAATAAGAGCCGCCTCACACATTTCTAGAGGCGGCTCTTATTCTCTTATTTTATTTTGAACTCCAGCATATGTTTTTCTACTTCTTGTTCAGATGCATACGATGAACGGGATTCAGGATACAACTTCAGTACCATAGACTCTGGATCATCCAGCATATTGCTGCTGAACGTATACTGAGACCCATCCTCCGTTCCGTGTCCCGACAAGCTGGACAATTTAAAACTTCGCCCATCTTCCGTCTTCGATACAATTTCAGATGGTTGTAACATGTCGCTTATCGAAAGCTTGGTTTGAAAATCAATTTTTTTCCCAGGATCGTAAGCGAATCTTACTTGTGTCATGAGCGGAGAAATCTCAACCTCAGATAACACAATCTGATGATCGCCTAGCTTGAATGTTTGATTTGGTTGATACGTCTCTGTCTTGATTGAAGCAAATTTCGGATCCAAGTTGAACTTAATTTTCATCCTCTCGGAGTAATTCATCTCTGACTTGACCGTTCCTGTCTTGGGATCAGACAGTTTGCCTCGATCTACGGATGCAATTTGAAAATCCACTTCAATGCTTCTAGGGAAAGGCTGGCTGCGATCCAACTTTAATGTTCCACGCCCTTGCCAGCTTTGACTCTCCCAGCCTCCTATTTTTGAGGTATTTCCTAAAGAACGGCCTGTTTGCGCATCCTTCATTCTAACACTGTTCACATCATAGATCTCCTGGCTGTAATCCGTCTTGGCTGAATATAACAGTATTAATTTGTTCTCGTCCGCTGTAACAGCATCGATGTTAATCTCGTAAAGTCCCGATTTCACCGACTTGTTGATCATCTGAATATAATTGTTTCTTATCGCCGACTCCAATGTACTTTGATCGATATCATAATCCATTCCCTTAAACTTGCTCAGTGCTCCCCAGTCCAACGTCTGCTCCTTGGCTGCCTGTGGAGCAACGGTGTCCTTGAACGGACTGAGCAGCCACAAACCGGCAGCCATAATAGTTATGAGTGTGATAGCAGCCACTTTCAAAGAATGATTTCGAGATTTCCCGCGCGTCCGTCCCATCGCCAACCCGCGCTGAATAGCGTATGTAGCATCGATAGCATGAAGCAGCTGCCGTTGTTCCTGACGGATCTGTTCCGCATCGGCAAGCATTGCTTGTTCTTCAGGACTAGTCATCCTGCCATTCCCCCCGATTATTCATTAATTTTCGTAAATGCTCCAGCCCCTTGTACTGCCATGTCTTTACTGTTCCCTCCGGCTTGCCGAGGATCGCAGCTATCTCCTTCAGCGTCATGTCATTATAATATTTCAATATCAGCACATGTCGGTACTTGGGCTTCACCTTTTTCAGAACGGGCCACATAGCAAGCCTGTTATGATTGAACCCTCCCAAAGCTGGTTCGACAATCGCTTTTTCCAGCTCATGATCAGGCACTGGGACAGCTCGCTTGCGACGTCTCTGTTCGTCAATACAAACATAGATCAAGATGCGGATGATCCAGGCTTTGAATGCTCTCCCTTCTTTTAACGTTGAACGCTTGACCCATGCTCTACACGTCATCTCCTGCACCGCTTCCAGGGCATCATATCGGTTGCGCAAATAACTGTAAGCAATATGGATCAGTGTGTCCTTGTGTTCCATAATAGCCTGGTAAAAATCGGTTTCTTCTTCCGTTGTTGTCAGTACCACCTTTTTCATCTCTGCTTGGGAGCCCATCATGATCTCCTCTCCTTCTCTCTCTCTATATGATGCTCTATGGGTTAAGACGGACGAACTCCCAAAACGGTTTTAATTTATCTCAATCCCATGTGCAATAAACAAAACAAACCGAAGCTCTCCTCAAGAAGAACTCCGGTTTGTTTATAACTGAGTATCATTATGCATGAAATTGTTGCCCGTCTAATACTTCCTTCACGTAACCGGCACGAATAACAAAGTCACCGAAATGCTCGCCTTGCTCGCGTTCTTGTGCAAATTGCTTCATGATGGGACGAAGGGAATCCAAAATTTCGGCCTCACCGATGTTTTCCTTATAAAGCTTGTTCAGTCGGTGTCCGGAGAAACCTCCACCCAGGTACATGTTATATTTTCCAGGCGCCTTTCCGATAAATGCGATTTCGGCCAGCATCGGTCTGGCACATCCATTCGGGCACCCGGTCATTCGAATGACGATATCCTCTTCGCGAAGTCCGTTCTCTTCCAGAATGACATCGATTTTATCCAATAACGTCGGCAAATATCGCTCGGATTCTGCCATCGCCAATCCACATGTCGGTAGGGCTACACATGCCATGGAATTTCTTCTCAGGGCAGAATCATGATGACCGTCCATAAGTCCGTAACGCTTGATGAGTTCTTCAATCTTTTTCTTCTTGTGGCTGCTGATATTGGCAATGATCAGATTCTGATTGGCCGTCAGACGAAAATCTCCATTATGGATTTGAGCGATTTCACGCAGGCCTGTCATCAGCAGGTAATCGGCTTCGTCTTTCACACGCCCGTTTTGGATGAACAGTGTAAAATGCCATTTGCCATTGCTGCCTTTAACCCAGCCGTAGCGATCACCATTATGATCAAAATGAAACGGTTTTGCCTCCTCCAGCTTCCAACCCAGACGGCTGGTGAGCTCGCCCACAAACCAATCGATTCCGCGATCATCAATCGTATATTTGAAACGAGCATGCTTGCGCACCGCACGGTCTCCGTAATCACGTTGGATCATCACCGTCTTCTCGGCCAAGTCAACGATCTGCTCGGGTTTGCAGAAACCAATGACTTTTGCCACTTGAGGATAGGTTAACGGATCACCGTGTGTCATCCCCATGCCACCGCCTACCGAAACGTTAAAGCCTTTCAATTGTCCTTCCTCAAGGATTGCAATGAGGCCAAGATCTTGGGAATACACATCAACATCATTGGAAGGCGGCACAGCCATCCCGATCTTGAATTTCCGCGGCAGATACACCGGCCCATAAATCGGCTCCTGCTCCTCCTGGAGGCTGTCTACAATCTTCTCGCCGTCCAGCCAAATCTCATGATACGCACGCGAGCGCGGATCGAGATGACTGCTAAGCATACGTGCCCATTCGTATACCTCCGAATGAATTTCGGATTGATAAGGGTTCGGATTGCACATCACGTTACGGTTGACGTCACCGCAAGCAGCCAATGTACTAAGCATGGCTTCATTCACTTCTTGAATGGTGCTCTTCATATTCCACTTCAGTACGCCATGAAGCTGAAAAGATTGGCGTGTGGTCAAGCGAATCGTTCCGTTGGCATACTTTTGGGCTACATGGTCCATCATCAGCCATTGCTCCGGAGTTACGACACCGCCAGCGGCACGAACACGCAGCATGAACTGGTAAGCAGGCTCAAGCTTTTGCTTGTGTCGTTCGTTACGCAAATCCCGGTCATCCTGCATATAACTGCCGTGAAATTTCATCAGGCGGTTATCGTCTTCGGGAATCGATGCCGTAATGCGATCCTCTAATGTCTCTACAAGACTGCCACGCAGATAGTTGCTTCGACGCTTGATGTCCTCAACATCACTATGCGGCGCACTATGGGGTGATACTAGATTATTATCAGACATGTTCCTTTTTCTCCTCTCAAAAACCACAGGGATGATCTCAATACACATCCCGCTGATAACGTTTCTGTTGCTGCATGAGCGTCAGATATTCCGCAGCTTCTTCCGGACTCATGCCGCCTTCTTGCTCGAGAATGGACCCCAGTGCGGAATGCACATCATGAGCCATCTTCTTCTCATCGCCGCAAACATAGACGCAGGCTCCTTCTTGGAGCCACTGATATAGCTCCTTGCTCTTCTCCAGCATGCGGTGCTGTACGTACACTTTTTGGTCCGTATCCCGAGAGAAAGCAACATCCATACGCGTCAGTACTCCATCCTTCAACCAACGCTGCCATTCAATCTGATAGAGGAAGTCCGTTGAGAAATGCTGATCTCCGTAGAACAACCATGATTTCCCTTCTGCCCCCGTCTCTTCCCGTTCCCCCAGAAAGGCTCTGAAAGGTGCCACGCCTGTACCAGGTCCGATCATAATGATCGGAGTGTCCGGATTCTCAGGCAGCTTAAAGTTCGGGTTATGCTGAATGTATACCGGCAGCGAATCGCCAGCTTCCAGACGATCTGCCAATTGTACGGAACATACGCCGTAGCGATGGCGGCCATGTGCTTCATAACGGACTGTTCGAACGGTAACATGAACTTCATCGGGAAATGCTTTGGAACTGCTTGCGATAGAGTAAAGCCGGGCCGGAATCTTGCGTAGTATGGATACAAAATCACTCGCCGCCACTTGCTGCAGACCATAATCCTGTACCAGATCGAGTAAATCCCGTTCCTCAATATAGGTGCGCAATTCCTGCTCATGACCTGGCTTCAGCAATGATTGTAGTCCTTCATTCCCTGAAATCTTAACCACTTGCTCGATCAGTGGTTTCGTGAGAACCGTAATTTCATAGTGACGGAGCAAGGCATCTCGAAGCGCTCGCGCTTCACCATGCTTATTAATGACAACCACTTCATCAGCATTCCATCCCATAGCAGCGATGAGATCATCCACCAGTTGCGGGTGATTTTCCGGATAGATTCCCAAGCTGTCGCCCGGCTCATACTGCAAATTCGAACCTTCAAGAGAAATTTCGATATGGCGTGTTTCACGGTCGGATCCTCTTCCGTTCAAATTCAAATTTTCGAGGATTTCCGCTTGAAATGGATTGCTTCTCGAAAATTCCGATTCCGTACTATCGCTCAGGGCTACCGCACTCCCATTTTCAACAACGGATGATCCCGCTCCAGCCTCGTTCAACGATAGAAGAACCTGATTCATCCATTCTGCAGCCGACTCATCAAAGTCCACATCGCAATCTACTCTTGGCGTCAGCCGCTTGCCGCCCAATTCCTCGAGCCGCTTGTCGAAATCTTTACCCGTTTGGCAGAAAAATTCATACGAGGTATCCCCCAGCGCCAGTACGGAATATTGAAGATGGTCTACCTGAGGTGCCCGCTTGCTATGCAAAAATTCATAGAATGGGATTGCATTATCCGGTGGTTCACCCTCTCCATGCGTACTGACGATAATCAGGAGATTCTGTAACTTCTTCAGATTGTTCGGTTTAAAATCGCTCATAGAAGACATCGTGACCTGCAGGCCAACCTCTTCCAGCTTCTTCGATAACTTTTTCGATAATCCATGACCATTGCCTGTCTGTGATCCGTATAGGACTGTGACTTCTTTAGTAGCTGTTGCCACCGGCGCCGATACAGCGGCTAACGTGTTCGCTTGCGGTGCTGCCACAACTGCTGCGGCTGCCGTTCCCTGTAATGCAGCGATAAATCCGCTGAGCCAGGTCCGCTGGGATTCTGTCAGTGTGGGCAGTAGGCGGTTCAGCAGTTCCACCTGTTCCTGATTAAAAGGACTGTTCATTACTTGAAGTTCCAACAATATCCACCTCTCAAAAGCGCACATTATTAATTCCTACTATTACGATACAATTAATTTTGTTTCTCCTTTGAACCTATCACAGCTTACCTGGACCGGTCAATTACAATGTTCTTATAGCATTTATCAGTTTTACTAATAAATCGGATTTTCCGAGTTTAACTATAAGTGAAACTCCACCAGCTTTAAAGAATATCGATATCCCCGAATGGTAATGATACCAATGATAAGGAGGAAGATATCGGATGCAAAATCAAGATTGCAATTTTACGCCGCTGAAAAACAAATTGAAGGAGCAGCTCTCAGATATCACGAGACAATTACAGCACATCATCGTCAATTTGGACCAGGATAGTTCATGTCTGCTGGGTGAGTTAGACCTTGTCAGAACTAAATTTTTGGAAGCTGAATCGATTTCATCAACGTATTATCTCAATTGTTTTCTCTTCCCCTTCACAAGCAAATACCAAGAAATCGCGAAATCCATATATCATCTCAGTCAAAAAAAACGGGGTGCGCTCATTGTGATTCAACGGGAAGATGGCCTGGATTCGTTAATGACGCCAGGGATTCCCTTGTCTGCAGAAATCACAAGTCCCTTGCTTGAATCCATATTTGTTCCTGGCAGCCCGCTGCACGATGGGGCTGTGCTCGTACGTAAAGAGATGATTATTTCCGCCGCGAACGTGTTGCCTTTAACAGCCAAAACCTATGGTGAACGTAAGCTCGGAACCCGTCACCGTGCAGCCATTGGCCTGTCTGAAATCAGCGATGCCTTGGTACTCGTTGTATCAGAGGAGACGGGCAAAACCTCCTTCTGCATGAAAGGAACGCTTTACCCCTTATCCATTAGCAGCCCCTAATTAGTCACATGAATCTCGGCCGGGCCGGAATCGCTGCATCTTTCATCGTGCAAGACTTAATCGATTAATACCGTTTTGATATCCATCCGATTTGTTCTAAGTAGGCGGCACGCCGATTCATTCTCTCCGCAATGCCTTAAGACCAAACCATGCAAAAAAGAGCCGCAGAATTAGCATCTGCGGCTCTTTTTATGGATCCATCCCATGTTGGGGATTTATTCAAATGTATAGGTCCAGAAACGTTCCGTCCCGAAGCGCTGCTCCACTTCCTTGGCCTTCATCTGTTTCTTGCCCAGCAGCTCTGCTGCTTGGAATTGAGAGCGATGAGCTTGAATGGAGTTCAGCTTCTGTACCATAAACATGGATACATCTTGATAAACATCCGGTTTACCCAATTCTCGCTCACAATTGTTGGAGAATGCCAGACATTGAACGACTGGTCGATCCCCGGCAGGCATACGCTGAATCGTGCGGATTACAGCCGCTCCCGTTGCGTCATGGTCAGGGTGAACGCTATATCCAGGGTAGAACGTGAACACCAGCGATGGCTTTATCTCCTGAAGCAGGGAAGCAATCGCGCTATCCAGCTTATTTTGATCCTCGAATTCAATCGTTTTATCATGGAAACCAAGCAATCTCAAATCCTGTATGCCTATCGCTTTGCAGGATTCCTCCAGCTCTGCTTTGCGAATGGTTGGAAGCGTGATACGGTTTGCAAACGGGGGAATGCCCATATTGCGGCCCATCTCCCCAAGCGTTAGGCAAGCATAGGTAACATGAGCGCCTTCCATAATATATTTAGCCAACGTTCCGGATAAACCAAATGCTTCATCATCCGGGTGCGGCAATATGACCAGTATGTTTTGCTCCATCAATCCTCGTCTCCTCTCTCTATTAAAAAGGCTCCCGGCTCAGCTGCAAAGCGACAACCAGTTTGCCCTGACTGTCATGACCTGCCATGATCAGCCGATCGGTATCACTCTGTTCGAAATGGGTGAGTCCTTCCGTATATACCCAGCCTTGACTCATTTTCAATCCAACCCGATAGGGTCCATTGCCGGATATAGAACCGTGGCTGTAACGAATGGTTGCATTCGTAATAAAGTTAGCCGCGGGATGCTTCGTGCTGTCATAATGGGCAGCATAAGCGCCTGTTGTCATCTCAAGGTGAATATATAAATCCTGGTCCTTCAATTTATCAATCATTTGTTGTACTTCGGTTTGATTTATGAGTTCCATAATTCCCTCCAATATAAAGAATCACAACATGTAAGCAGTCGATATGATAATTCTATCATAATTATAGAGCAGGACGAAAATATATAAACGAAGAAGTTTGATTTATCTCCCAGTAAAAAGAGAGGCGTATTCCGGCTGTGCTGCATATACGCTAAGGTCGTGCTCTGAAATAACCTTATAACCCTCCCTGCGCAGCAGAGCCGTAGTTACGCCATAACCAGCTATCTTCTCATTGGCAAATTCTCCATTATAAATCATGGCACTGCCGCAGGAAGGACTGCTCTCTTTCAGGACAATCAGCAATGCTCCGAGCTCTTGCGCCACTCGAAGCGCTTGGTAGGCACCATTTATATACATCTCGGTCACGTCTTTCCCGGACAATTCAACCACTCTAGCATTCCCTGCCAGTACGTCATCACCGTTTCCTCCAACGATCTCCGCAGGCTCCCGTGGAGTTGAGAATCCGCCAAGAAGTTCGGGACATACGGTCACAGCTTTCTTCGATTTGACCAGCTGCTGAATGTTCGCATCCAAACTGTCCGTAGCGTTATAACGAACCTGCAAACCGGCTAAACACGAGCTTACAACAATCACAGGTGACACCTCAAATCTCTCGTTCTTACTTACAAATAACAATACTGCCTATGCCATTCGCCCTCATTCAAGTATCAGGAATCAGAACCCAAATGTCAACGAAATGCAATGAAGAGCTGCCATGGTGTGCGGTAGCCTTCAATGCCAAAAGTGTATCAACATACGAACCGATCCTCTCCAGGGCTCAACGCAGCATGGGAGCAACCCTTTTGAGAAAATGATTCATTAATAATGGCAAAGAAATCAGAATCGGCGGATCATCCAGCCGGGGAACATGCAGAGTTACATGAAGATGCGGGGTCTTAGAATTTGGGGTAACGAAAATGGGTTCCTTCGAACGGGTACGCAGCGTGGTAGACTTAGGAAGCAAGAAATCAACCGCCTGCATGCCCCATGGGACCGAAGTAGCCATCAGATAATACGTTCCGGGTCTGACGTCGCCGAACCGAAACGAGCCGACGGAGGATAACAAAGTTCCGTATAACGGTAAACCTTCGGGAATCGGCTTGGCGAACAGCCCGATCAAGATGACACCCTGAAATGGAGCCGTTGCCTCTACCGTGCCCTCAACTGTCAGATTGGGATTCACAACCGGTATGGAGTCACGCCAGCTGTTCAGTTTCTGCAGGGATAACAGATGCTCGTCCGCCTCTTCCCTCGAGTTTCGAAACTGGGAAGGGGTTACTCCTACTCTTTCCGTAAAGCGTGTCGTAAATGTACCCAGACTCTGCTGACCGATCTCCATGGCGACATCCCGGATACTCAGATGTGTATGTAATAGCAAGTCCTTCGCTTTCTCCAAACGAAGCGAGGACACGTAATATAATGGAGGCAGTCCGATTCGATCCTTAAATATACGCGAAAAATGATATGGGCTGTATCCTATGTAATCCGCTAGTGTCGATAACGGAAGAGGCTCATAAATATTATTGTGAATATACGCGATTACCTCATCGATTTCAGCATATCGATCAGTCATCAGGTCTGCACCATCCTTCATTCCGGATATTATGTCTGGGTCCAATCCAACTCTTCCGAGGAACAGTTGTTCGCATTTATACTATCATATCCATCTAAAAAATGGAAGCTTTTATATGTTAAAAATATCACCTCACAAGTATAAACAAGCACAAAAAAAGCCGCGCTGCACGCGCGGCTTTCTTACCATCAATCCAAGTCCGGAATATGAATCTCAACCTCTTTTTTGCTTTGGGAAGACCGCAAGATGCCGTCCAGAATCGCTTGATTCCGAAGCACCTGCTCGCCCGGGATCGGTGCCGGCTTGCCTTCGCGCACAGCGCTTACGAAATCCTTGATTTTCTCCTCAAATACGTTAAGCTCATGGTGAACCAGCGGTATTGCGCTTTCGGTATGATGACCTTGGATATCATGGAACAAGGAGATCGATCCTACCTTCCCATCCCACACACCGCTCCAAGGGCCTGAACCTGCCGGTGTAATCTTCATGCCCGCATCCGTTCCAAGGAACATGGTCGCCCCCAAGGTATCCATATGCATAGCCCACGAAGTTTTAAAGTTAAGCACAAGGTCTCCTTCGAATCGTATCATCGCTACGCCGAAATCCTCGACGTTAAACGCTCCGGATTCGGAGTGATATTTGGGATTAGTGCCAAAATAATTCGATGTATACGCGGATACTGTCAACGGTTTGGGATATCCAAGTGCGTTCAGGGCCATATCCAAGGAATAACAGCCAATGTCCGCCATGGCACCTGCCCCTGAAATCTCCTGTCGGACAAACGTGCCACCCGGCATCCCACGGCGGCGACCGCCTCCGGTTTCCACATAATAGACTTTTCCAAGCTCGCCGTTTTGGATCAGATTCTTAATGATGCCCATGTTCGGATCATAACGCGGCTGGAAGCCTACATTGAGCATATTCCCTGTCTTCTTCGCGATCTGGACCATCTCGATGGCTTCATCCAACGTGACCGACATCGGTTTCTCGAGCATTACGTGTTTGCCCGCTGACAGCGCATCAATCGTGGTACTGTAATGAGCGACGTTTGGCGTACAGATGCTTACGCCATCCAGGTCGAGATCCAACAATCTGCGGTGATCATCAAATCCGATTGCCCCCTGAAGTCCCCAGCGCTCAATAAATTGATCGGCTCTGCCGGGTAAAATATCAGCTACGGCAACAATCTGCACATCGTCAATTTGTTTATAATACTTTGCATGCTCCCCCGCAATGCCGCCGCTTCCAATAATTCCTATTCGAATGGTTTTGCTCATGGCTGATACTCCCCCTACAATTTCACATTCATTGCTCGATATGTTGATGGCGTATATCCATATCTCTTTCGAAACACGGTATGCAAATAACTTCCGCTTGAGAAGCCTTCGTGGATGGCGATTTTATCAATCGACCAATTGGTATCGATCAGTTTCCTGCATACGGCTTCAAGCCGGACATGTTCCAGTATTTCGCTGAAGGACTGTCCTTCCGCTTGCTCCTTGAATATTCGCTGCAGCTGCCTTGAGCTGATATGCAGCTTCTCCGCGACGTCATCCAGTACAACCTCTCCCGAAGAGTTAGCATGGATATACTCCAGCGCCAATTGATAACGGTAAGCCTTCATATCCCGTGAAGGCAGCTCCGCTTCCGATGGCTCGGATTCATACGCGCGTACAGCGCGCAGCAATATTTGAATAATGCACTGCTTAATCGTTGTATACAGACCCGAATACTTCTCCTGAGAAGCCTGATAAGCCTCAAGGAAATAAGGCATCGCACGATGGATATCCATCGTTGGCTTCAGCGGTAATCCCCTCAGCTTCTCCATACAGTCATCGGCTTCCGCCATTTCCCATGGATCCGAAACAGGCAGCGCCTGGCTCTCATGATCGGATACCTCATCGCGTGGAATAATGTCCACATGCAGACATAATTCGTCCATCGGCTCCGCTGTATCCGCCTCCTGATAATGAAGCACATTCGGACCCGTTAAATAAAACATGCCTTCCCGCAGCGGATAAGGCTCCTCTTCCATAATAACGGTCCCCTTGCCGCGGGGTATGAAATGAAACTCATACTCCGCATGTTTGTGGAAGGAGACAATCTTTCCTGGCGGAAAGGTGGTGAGATGAAACCGAAGAACCCGGATCTCATAACGCCCCCAATAGACTCTCAGATCAAGTCGCTCCAAGGCATCCTGCCGATCTTTCATCAATTCGTATGGAAAATGGTTATTCATCCTGATGCATCATCCCTGTATCTTATGCTTGCAATTCATCCAAACGAATGGCGCGATGCTCTTTGGCCGAACGGTTGGATGCTTCCATCAGTTTGGTTAGTTCAACCGCAAATGCGATATTTTCCTCTGCAATGGTATCCTCTTGAATATGGGAAATCCATTGTTCAAATGCACTTGCACGATTCGCCGGTACCGGCAGCTGGGCCCAAGCATCCTTGTACTCTTCTTTTTTCGTTGAACGAATCAGAAGTTTGCTATCCGGCGTTCCGTACAGGATCGTACCATCCGTACCATGAATTTCAATCGTAAATGGCGAGAAGCTGTTAACAAATCCGGCTTCAACCACACCGACCGCTCCCGTAGCTGTAGAAAGCGTAGCAACGGCGTTGTCTTCCACTTCCTTACCCGTGATGTATCCGAAATTCGCATTGACATCAACCGCTTCTTCACCCAGGAACAGACGTGTCAAATACATCGGATGACATCCCAGATCGATTAAGGCGCCTCCACGGCACTGCTCCAGGCTGTAAAAATGCTCAGGCAGCCATCCGGCAGTCGCACCATTATGAGACAAGCGTACACGAACAAGTGTTACGGTGCCAAGCAACTCTTGCTGCAATACCTCGCGGATCGCCAAAGTATAACCGTCATTCAGTCGCGGTAGCGATACCGTTAATTTGACTTGGTTCTCATTCACGGCATTGATGATATCATTGACCTCTTGCAGGGTGGCAGCAATTACTTTTTCCGTGAAAATGTGTTTGCCTGCTGCCGCAGCTTTCAACATCACTTCTCTATGCATGGATGTCGGAGCATCCACGATCACGGCATCGATATCGTCACTCTGCAGCATGTCATCCAGGGATTCATAAAAAGGTACGCCTTGCTTCTCCGCTGCTTCTCTTCCGCGCTCTGGGTTCTCATCCCATACCGCTACGATTTGAGCATCCGGATGCTCCTGCGCTTGTTTCGTATAATCCCACGCGTGCACATGCCAATAACTAATTTTTCCGATTCTAATCATTCTCGTCACCTCAGTATCTAATATTAAGACATCATGCCATTAATCTATCACACGAACCGCCCGATTCACAGTGTAAAATTGCGACAATCAAGTTAGATATCACGACACGGTGACACGTAAAAAACTCCGCCAGTTGACGGAGTAGGCTGTGCTGTATCTAAAATTTCAATCGTCCTCTTGCAGATGTGATATGTGCAGTATGGTGCTTTCCATGCCAGGCGTACATGCCCATGGCGTATTCCAGACTGGTTTTTCGCTGGTTCTCTGGGTGATAGAACGTTCTGAGATAGTCTCCGTTATCCATGATGTCTAACAAAGCACCCCATCTGGCATGCATGCCATCAAGCAAAACAAGCGATGCCTCAATGTCCAGGATCAATGAATCTTGAAGGGCTGCCCACTTCTGCTCGTCATAAGGCTTAATTGTTGGGTTGTCTTCCGTTAAAGCAAGTTTAAACCGAATATAGCTGTTCATGTGGCTATCTGCAAGATGGTGAACGACTTGACGGATCGTCCAACCTCCATCTCGATAAGGTACATTCAGTTGTTCCTGGCTTAGCCCCTGGACTGCAGCCCTTAGTTTCTCCGGCAGGCTCTTAATCTCTTGAATCCAGGGCTCCCTTTGTTCAGGCGCGGAGTGCCCTTCCCATTCAAATTGCCCTATCGGGTATCTCAAATCCATGTTCCATCACTCCTTGATCATCATTTTTTGTAAAATTCGTATGGTAATGATATTAGCTTTTTACAACGAGTCCAGTATTCCTGATCTGATGTCAATCCACCGCAATCCGTTCAAAATTACGCAGCGTCCGAAGTGCATTCCATGTCAGAATGCCCTTCCATTCCTCCTTGGCCAACGGCCATACCTCTTCGTACTGGTACCAGTTCCAATTGGGCTCCCAGGCACCATCTTCCCCTTGATTCTCTATAAGCAAATCCAGTTCCAGCGGCAGAAGCTCTTGGTATTTAGCAAAATAAGGTGAATTCGGAGAATCCATAATGCTGAGCGGCGTTGCTCCGTATCCCTCGCGGCTGCCAGGATCCCTGCTTATGCAATTATCCATGAAGACCTCAAGAGTTTCTTCGATCTCGGACGCCTGTTCTTTCGGCAACCTTTCGTTCAAGCGCAAATAACAAAACAATTCATGCATTTCATGAAGATCGCTAGATTGTTTCAGGTAGTTCACAGCATAATCAATCCTTGATTCCAAAAACTCTAAAGGGTATAACTCCCGCTCGTCGATAAAATAGGCGGTGATATCCGCATTCGGATTTCCCCAATGATCCTTGAAGGCTCCGTACTGCCACCAGACCGCCCTCGGAGACTGCTCGGCTTCCTTAGGAATAATGTCCCACCCTGACCGCTCTGGCACATAGGAGTGCTCAAGATACTTTAACGCAGATATAACCCGTTCGCTGCGCTCCGGATGATCTGGATTTAACCGAAGAATCTCAAGCGCTCTGGTTGTTGCCAGAGCAGATGACTCCTTGCAGCGAAGATCGGGCTCAAGACCATGACCAAATCCACCGTCCTCGTTCTGGTAGCTGGCAAGCTTGGTTAATACGTCCGTAAACGACCCGTCCTCGAATTCGTACCGGAATAGTGCCCGTTCAAGGTCCCTGGCCTGGTGCAGCATATATTGCCTGGCTTGTTCAAATCGCATCCTGTTTAGCTTCTTCACTTGGATTCCAACTCCTCGTAGAAAGTGATTCGGTTGCCGAATGGATCAACGACACATAGTTCTTTGCTGTTCCAAGGTGCAGTCTCGATTCCGGGCCTGGAATACGGATAGTTCTGGCTTAGCAGCTGTTCGTGAAAACCTTCAATCCCTGCCATCTCCACGCGAATGGCTGCTCCTGGGGAACAGTCTCCGTAATGCTCCGTCAAATGAATCGTTAACAAATCCTTTGTTATTTGCATGTAGAGCGGTGCCGAGTCATCAAACCGATGTTCCCAATCCAAGGTAAAACCAAGATATTGGATATAGAATTCCCTTGCCTTCGTTTCATCGAATACCCTGAATAATGGTATGATTTTGCTCATGATCTGCCCCCTACTACATCCTTTATTTTTCAAACTCCTTATGTATGTACTGCTGACTTATTTAGAATATATCATAAATTCTGTAAGGCTCGTCCCAAAAATAAAAACCCAGCACAGATACATAAAACCACGTTTGCTGGGCCAGCTTTGGCAAGTATTCTTTTCATTTATAACTATTCATTCCTGGTCACTTTGGGCAGCTTCTTGGCTTTCTCGCGTTTAACACGACTCCACACCAGCAGAACGAGAAATGAACTACCCAGGCAGATAAAGATCACTTTCAAATAATGCTCAACCACATTCAGAATGTACTGCCACTGTTCGCCGAATATAAAGCCTATGCTGAAAAAGACCAGCACCCATGAGGCTACGCCCGTGTACCCATATAGCCACACCGTTCGATAGGGAACCCGAATCATGCCGATAAAATACCCGATAAATTGCCTGACCCCGGGTATGAAAAAACAAATAATGAGCAGCTTATTTCCATACTTGTTGTAATAGGCCTGCGTTTTCTCTACAAGGGACGGCTTAATAAACAGCCATTTTCCATAGCGCTCTATAAGCGGCATCCCCAGCTTGTATCCCAGGATATAGGTAATGGTTAGCCCCATGGCCGCTCCCATAAAAGCAGAGCCAACGGCAGGAACCATATCGATGATTCCTTTATAGGTCAAAAACCCGGTATAGGTTAAGGTACTATTTCCAGGAGGAATTGGAAGAGCAATAAAATCAAGGGGAAGCCCAATCAATAACACCAGGTAGCCGTATTGTTCAAACAACTGCTCAACCAATTCAAACAAATTCATGGGGAAAACTCCTTCATCTTACCGATAACTGTCATAGTAGTGTTGTAGAGCATCATTTACATAAACTTCTTTGTTCAGCACCTCGTAGGGCACCGGATTCATATTTTCAGACCATTCATGAGAATGGCGCTGATTCTGTTGAATATCCATCAATCTTGTGAGGACTGATAAAGCCGAATTTTTATGCGTGTTAATGGCCGCTCTTCGCTTCATTTCTTGCAATAAGGGCGGACTTGTAATTAATGTTAGCAATTGGTGCTCCAGTTCACCCGCCATGGCTTGCCGTGCCACGCCTATTCCAACCAGGTAGTCCGCATTATCCTGTTCTTGGCCTGGCAAGGGTTTCACTAACAGCATCGGCCGTTCCATCGTTAATGCCTCGGAAATCGTGAGGCCTCCCGGCTTTGTAATCATTAGGTCCGCTATCGCCATCAACTCATGCATACGATCTACGTAACCCATGACCGTGATTTGCGGATGATCTGAAAACTCTTCCAGCAGTGATTGATATAATTTCATATTGCGGCCGCACACGACCATAAACCGAACACCCTGCGGGTATGCCCTTGATTTCAAGAGTTCGATTATTTCTTTATCGATCATCCCTTCTCCACCGCCCATAATCAGTACGACCTGTTCGGATGGACACAAGCCGTAATAGGCTCGGAGCCGCTCCGGATCGACAGGTTGACTATACAGCGGATTAACGGGTATGCCGGTCACAGAGATCTTTTCGCTTGGCACGCCTTTGCGCTCCAATGCAACCTGTACCACATCGGAACCAACCATGTAATAATCCGTATGAGAGTGTATCCAGTAACTGTGATCTGTATGGTCCGTCATGACGGTTGCCGTTGGCACATTTGTGAAACCCATCGCTTTCAGCAGAGACATCCCCGCTGCTGCCGGCGGAAAGGTACTGACCACGATAGCCGGATTTTCCGTTTCCAGCATCGTGCTGAGCCTGTGAAGACTGAAGGTACTAAAGCGTTTCAGCATTTGGATGAGGGTGTTTTCCTCGCGCGTTTTCTGGAATAAGTATCCATAAAAGGATGGAAAGTGCTTCATCCATTGCACAAAGAAAAACTGACCAGCCACATGCAGCCGTGGATGGGTTAACTCCATGTAATCAATGACTTTCACGCGCAGATGAGGGTAGTTTCTTTTTGCTGATTCCACAATGGCCTTTGATGCCTGGTTGTGACCCTCTCCCAGACTTCCGGTTAATATGATGATTTTTTGCTCATATATGGATCTCATGAATATTACTCCTTATCTAACGTTATGTGATTCCAATGACATGCATCAGGTAAACGACCAGCCATCCAGAACCGAATCCAATCAGACTGCCTGCCAGGCAATCAGTTGGGTAATGATATCCCCAATATATACGGGATAGACCGACCAGCGCAGCCAGGATAATTAGCAATATCGTTGGCAGCGGAGATACCAGAAACAACAATGGTGTAATGACGGCAAAGATCGCCGTAGTGTGTCCTGACGGGAAGGAATAGTCCTTCAATGGAAAATTTCCAATCTTCACCTGCTCCAGAACCCGAAACGGACGATCTCTTCTGACGATCTTCTTGATGAGGACAACAATCAGATGGCTAATGGTTAAGGCAATGGCACTCTGATATGCCGTTATATCCCATGCTTCAAATGCAGCCCAGGCGATGAGCAGTGCGCTCAGAATCGTAAAGGTGGCTCCGCCGAGATGGGTAATGCCGCCGAACAGCCGATCAAAGGCTCTGTTGCTGATCGTCTGGTTGCACCAGACAAATACCCGGTGATCAAATCTTCGTAATCGCTCGATCATTCATTCTTCACCTGCCGTTACATCAACTGAATCTTTTGAACCCTGCACGACAGGGATTTCCGAACGTTTTTTCCTGCGTTTCTTGATTAAGTGAACCGTCAGCCAAATCCCTCCAATCAGAGCACCTACGGACATCAAAATAATCGTAAGCACGCTGTCCACCATATTCTCTGCAGCACGGCCATATACGTAGAAGAGCACACCTACGGTATAGAACTTCACGGCGCGTCCGATCGCTGCGTAGGTGAGAAGTTTCCATAAGGGATAGCTCATGCAGCCGGATAGAATGGTGAAGATTTTAAAGGGAATCGGTGTAAAAGCACCGACAAGAATTGCGGCTTCGCCATGCTTGGTAAACAAGGCGGTGGCGGAATCGTACCATTTTTTCTTCATGACCTTGGTTAAGACCAAATTTCCGGAAGCCTTGCCAATTCCATAACCGATCGGCGTTCCGATCAAGCAGCCGACAAATCCGATCGAGGCGAGCCAGATCGCACGGTCCGGACTCAATGCACTTAAAGACAATTGCGAGAAAAGCGCCGGGATCGGAAAAATAATCGCATCGATCATGGCATGAATAAATAATCCGATATCGCCTAAATTACGTAAAAAATCCATCAGGCCTTGTCTCCTCTGCTAGACTACACACTGGGCAATCCCTATACTGTGCGATATCGTGGGTCAAATTTATATCCGAAATCATCCGTTCACATTCCTCTCACATATCATGTTAATGTAAGAATATCATGATTGAAGAAAGATGACTTCCGTCTTCAGACGATAATCAACCTAGACTTAGGTCTAGATACTAATAGTAGATATAATATAGTAGATATAGTATAAACGAGTTTTATGATCAATAAGTTGAGTTTATAACCATTTGGACCATAAACAAAAAAAACAGCTTAGCCGCAATATGCGGCCAAACTGCCAAGCTCTAAGACCATGAACTATTCAAATTGACAAATTTGCGCGACCTCTCGGACCGAGTTCACCACATGATCGGCCTGCGATAAGTCCTGATTCCCCGAGTTCGGGTTCACGAAGCCGATGCAATTCATTCCAGCCGCCTTCGCTGCAGCAACGCCATGCCT
Source organism: Paenibacillus sp. NPDC058898 (assembly GCF_049316025.1). NCBI lineage: Bacteria > Bacillati > Bacillota > Bacilli > Caryophanales > Paenibacillaceae > Paenibacillus > Paenibacillus sp. NPDC058898. Next base: position 43,418 of record NZ_JBMOSM010000003.1, read on the forward strand.
TGCATCCTCAAGCACCATGCAATGCTCTGGATTCACTCCGAGCAATTCAGCCGCCTTAAGATACACATCCGGTGCCGGTTTCCCTTTCTCCACTTCTTCACCGCTCACAACGCATTCAAACTGATCCAAGAGATCGAACTTACGCAAGACGGCCGATATAAATACTGGTGGCGATGATGATGCAATAGCTGCCGGTATGTTACGTGCTTTAAGCTCAGCAAGGAGCTCCCGAATGCCATCTATAGGCTCCATTTCCCGTGAGGTGAGTATTTCAATTTTATTGGACAATTGGTATTCAATGATTTCCGAAACGGATTGAGCAAGCTGATGTTCATCTTTAATCGCTGCCCACATCTCCGGATTGGTCATGCCTACATACTTCTCCAGCTGTTCATGGGTTATCGCCGATCCGTAGTCGTTCATCACCTGAATATCGACTTCAAAGTGAAGCGGTTCACTGTCAATAATGACCCCATCCATGTCAAAAATAAATGCCTGTATCATGTTCATGCTCCTTTGTTGATATGTATTTTAGTTAACGCCAGATTATATCGAGTAACGTTCCCAGCACTCCGGTTTTATGGCCTCTGAGCACATCGGGATTGAATACTTCGACGAAACCGCATCGGGTACAGGATACAACAAGATCACTCAGATGAAATAATATCGTGCAGTTCCATAAGGGAATGAATCTCATACTTAGGTTGAATGGATGTCGGGTTTGCCTTGCGCAGCGGATTATACCAGCAGGTATCAATCCCGTAATGGATGCCTCCTTGTATATCGGAAGATAACGAATCGCCGACGATGAGAACCTCCTTCTTGTCGGGATGATTCAACTTATCGAATGCATAATCGAATATGCCTTCATGGGGCTTCTGGGACCCAGCATCCTCCGAAACAATGATGCATTCAAAGGAATCGCATAACGGAGACCGGCTAATTCGGTTAAACTGCACTTCCTTAATTCCGTTTGTGATGATCGCCATTCGTTGGCCGTGTTCGGTCAGTTGACTGCACAGCTCTTCTGCCCCTTCCATCAGAAAGGAGCCTTGCCCTAAATATTTTATGTAAACATCGCTAAAGGCATCGGCGTCCAAGGCACACTTAATGCCGTGTTCTGCCAACAGCCGATCAAACCTGGCAGTACGCAATTCAGGCTGTGTAACCTTCCCCTGCTCGAAATCACGCCACAACTGCTGGTTAATGCGTCTGTAGCTGTCTACGATGGCATCCGTGCACTCCTGATCAATCTCGCCAAAAACGCCGGACAACGCAAAAGCCTCCGATTTGGCATAGTCGTATAATGTTTCATCTGCATCAAATAAAATAACGTTGTAACGCACGGCTGCCCTCCTTCTCATGCTGCTTAACTTATGACAATCTGGGTTGCTGATTCACTTAGAAGCTATTCAGTCAAATGAAGAATCCTACACCCAAGGCAAGCTGTTTCATCATACCTCCTTAACCCTCTCTGCGGAGTTTATAGAGATGATACCGCTCCTGCTCAAGTTCGATCTCGCCGATATAGGTAAACCCGCATTTTTGGATGACTTTGTTGGAAGCGTGATTATGAACGAGGGCGACAGCGTTGAGTTCTCGCTCCCTTGTATTTCGGAACAAATAACGGATTAATGCCCGTACAGCTTGCGTTGTATATCCCTTATTGTAATGCTGATTCGAGATTCCGTACATAATCTCTCGATTGGGCTGAGGCAGTTCTTCCTTAGGACCTGTATTGCACCAGCCGATACATTCGCCTGTTTCTTTTAAGACCATGGCTAGCCGCAGACGCAGCTTCCCGACGTCCCCGCCGTCATGAACGGTCTGCAAGAACTGCCGGTTCTCCACAATTTCATAGTTGATTAACCATTCGAGCCGCTGTTCCCTGGGTACATCCCAACCGGGCAGGAACTGTCTGATCTCAGGTTCGTGCGTGATCTTAAAGATCGCATCAAGGTCTTCCACCATATATTCCCTGAGCAGGATGTCCTCACATTCAATTGTGAAGGGCATTCCTGGGGAATGGATACTTGTCTTGTTCAATATAGTCCTCCTGCATTCATTCGCTCGCTCATTTTCCCTGGCCCATCACGAGGGCTATTAACTGATCGGGCCGAGTATAAATATCATCAGGTTCAACGCTAAATTCTACGTTCTGTACGGTATCAAACCAATGCGCTCCAATGGTGAGCACCTGGGCTGATTTGCCTGCCGCTATATCGGCATCGCTGTCGCCGACAAAAACCACGTCCGATGTACTCAGACCGAGCAATTGAACGGCTTTGAATATCCCTTCCGGGTCCGGCTTGGAACGTTCAACCTCATCACCCGTAATGGTAGCGGCAAAAAAAACGTCCAGCTCCAGATTTCTTAGACATATATCCAGGCACCTTCTACTCTTGCCCGTAATAATGACCATGGGTTTATGTAAATCCCACAACTTCGAAATAAGATCCTGAATCGCCTCCGAAACCTGTACATGCTCCTGAAAATCCTTCTCGAAAACTTCGTAATAATAGGCTACGGCTTCGTCAACATGGGCTGGATTCGAGAGATTTTTAGTTATAATCTCTTCCTCCGTTGGCCCAAACGTCTGCACGATTTCCGCATCCGTCAGCGTTTTACCTTCATATTTCATGAAAACCGCCCGGAACGCTTTAAACGAAAGCGGCAGCGTATCTGCTAATGTACCATCAAAATCAAACAGCACTGCCTGAATGCTGGACATACCTCGCTCCCCTTTCATCCTTTGCTTCAAGAACGACTATACACCATCCCACTCAGACTAAATTCATCCTCATCTGAATGCTAATCATCTTCTGATCATCATCTAACGTCGTAATACGGACATCGAAGGGCTCAAATCCAAGCTTATGATAAAAAACCAGCCCTCTGGAGTTGGTATTATGGCAGCTAAGAGAAAAGGTTGTCATTCCATATTTCTCTTTGGCTATATCCATCATGGTCTGTAACAGCTTCTGCGCGGCTCCCATTCCCCTATGCGACGGAGCAACGATAACATTGCCGAGCAACAGAGATTGATCAACATCCTCATAAAAATTCGCATAAGCGACAACCTGCCCTGTAGATTCTTCAACAATAACCGTAGGATCATATCGATTTTCTAGCAAACTCAAGATTTGCTCCGGCGTCCAAGGAAACTCCGATCTGGGACTCACGTAAAACAGCTCCTCCGGCGTTTGAGGAAAGCTGCATATCGTTGATAAATCCTCGTCTGCCAGCGGCCTATGGGTGTACATATTACAAGCTCCTCCTTACTTCATATTTCGTGCAATATACATGCCTCTTCCAATCAAGCCTTGCGGATCATGCTCCACGTGAAGGCCCGCTTCCTGGAATGCCTTAATCATCTCATCCACGGTGAAGAGCCCCATACGATGCTCCTCCGTATAATGTTCAATTCCATGCTCGCTTCCAAACAAATACTCGAATTTCATGATCGAAATATTGCCTTCGCGGTCCGAATGGGACATCCTGCTCATATGGATCCCGCGACGCTCAGTCATGATCGCGTCCACTCTTCCGGCGGTCCAGACATCCGGTGTAAACCACGGCTCAACCAGAATGACACCCTCCTCGTTCAGATGCTCCTTAAACTGCGTAAGGGTCTGCACCAATAGATCCAGCGTTTTCACATAACCGATGGAGCTGAACAGACACAGGATCACATCATATTTCCGATCCAAGTGAAAACGGGTCATGTCGGCAACCGAATAATCACCCTCAGGATTTTTTGACTTCGCTATCGAGACGAATTCGGGATTTAGATCAATACCATCGATTGCATAGTACTTCTTTAAGAACAAAGCATGTTCAGCGGTTCCACAGGCAACGTCGAGCATGGTCCGGTAATCCTTACCCTGTCTTTCAATATAATCCCGGACCTGCTGGGCCTCCTGCTCATAATCCTTAAGGCTGTAAATTACATCATAATATTTCGACGATAAATCAAACATGGATTCACCAACTTTCCGCATCGGATAACATCATCTCAAGCCGGGTCATCCGTGCCAGGCATCTTCCATGATTATACAACTGTTCATCAGATTGAGTAACCCCTTGTTCACATAAGCAGCGGATTCATCAATATCCATGATTTGGGTCGCATGTGCTTACCCTTCGATACGTTTGTGTCTGTACCAATAGGAATAAATCTCTTTGTACTGAAGACGATCATACAATCGGCTTGCAGCAAGATTACTCTGTACCACCTGTAAATAGCTGCTCGTGGCTCCATTCTTCTTGGCCCACTGCAGTATATGTAACAGTAACTGTTTGCAAAACCCGCGATTTCGACATGCCGGAGCCGTAACCAGATCATATATTCCTACAAAGCCCTGCTCCAAAGCTCCGATCCCGCATGCTACAGGTTCAGCTTGATCATATAGGATGAAGAATCCATACGGTATCACGGAATAGTTAAACAGCTTTCTTTTCACAGCCTTGTTTCTCTCGGAAATTCCGGTAATATCCCCGAGCACATTCAGCCATTCATTGGTTAGCTTTTCTTCGATCTTAACCTCCTCATGGGATGGAGGCTCAATATCATCCAAGTGATCCAACACTCTAAAGCTGGTAGGATCCTGTATGGTATATCCCCTGGATTCCAAAATAGGATCGAGTTCCTGCGGATTGAATGGTGTCATTTTAAATATGACGTCAAGCCCGGCCTTCACGTATAAACGCTCACATTGTTCAATCTGGCCATAAAGGTCTATCGAAGGCTCCGTATAGAGAGCATGAATGGAGTTGGATCTCTTGGTATAACCGTCTGCAAATCGTAACAGCCATCCATGATGTGTCAAGGTTTGGAGCGCTGGCCAAGCGTTTAAGGTAAGCTCTTCGATTCTCTTATGCACGTATACCACTCCTACAATATGATAGGAATAAATATACGATAATACGATTTTTTATTCAATAAATAAAAATGTCTGCTTTCAACCAGAACTTCCACCCGACTTCGATAGTCGATTAACCGCCTATAATCTGAATGTAACAGGAACATCCGCAAGCCTTCTTTTCCATATCATATGGTCTGCTCCGCTCCCCCAATGGTCTTGAAGGACATAATTGGGTTCACCCAACTTCTTCTTCCAGATCTTCTGTGCATGGGAGTATCCGCTATCCAAACAAAATTCGGTCATTCCTTTACTGAGAAGCGTAAGATACATGACATTTAACATTAGACTTCCGATCCCTTGCTGTTGGTAATCAGGATCAACAAATACCGTTCCGATTTCAACCACATCACGCCATTCACCATCAGTAGCTTCCCGGATCAATGCATTGGATGGTCCAAACTCGATGCAGCTCACAATGTTGTTGTCTAGCAGTCCGATGAGAAAGTATCTCTGCTCTCCGTGCGTATCAAAATCCGCGTTCAAGTACCTATTTTTGCTGTCGATCTCCTGTTTCATGTCCTCCGATAAATCTGATAAACCTTCTTTGGCAAAAGTATCGGTAATCACGAACCTGAAAAAATCCTCCATGGCATCTATATCACCGCGATTAGGTCGCCTAACTTCTACTTGAAGCATGAAAAGTCCTCCTTGTATCTTCAATTACAATTGACACACAGGTTTTTGGTGTGTTTCATAACATAGGCTTTAACTTCATCCTTTTGTTCATCAGTTAGCTGGACGGGTTTCCATGTTTGGTCATCAGGGATGTGGATGGTTAGAGGCTGATCAAACTCCTGTTCGAGATTATTTGTATCCTCCGTCTGTAGATTTTTCAATCGTTTATGACTCTGATCATATACCTTTGTTATAATAAAGTTACCATTGCTATCATAATAATCTTCAATCGCCCGTACTCGTGACTGAGTTGCCCCTCGATTGTCTTCATAATTGGTAATGGAATTCACTTTTTTATAACCTGCGGGTACAGAGAATCCATCTGCATTCATCATTATATTTTCAGCGATAAAAGCTTCAACATGCTCTACCTTTTCACCTTCGCTCTGACAGGAGCACAAAACCAATACCATCCAGACAGAACAGATCCATAAACCCAATCGAAGTTTATTCTTCAGAGCCACAACCTCCTATATATCCCTAAGCAATTGTATTTTCTTTTCAATTTAACCTTCATGTTCATGAATTCCCGATGAGACGAATAATGTGTTCAACTCGGCAGCTGTGTCCTGTATGAACGTTTCCACTTTATCTAAGGTAAAATAAACCAGCTCAACCTTCGGCTCATTACGTTCATCCAACAGCCACTCTAATTTGAGCGTCCGGTACTGCTCCACCTCTGACTTTTCAACAAAAAGAGGTATGGAATGTCCTGCCGAATCCTTAAGTTTATTCAAAATGGAGTCTGTCCCATGCTGTGATCGTTTCAATTCGAATTCAAGCTGACTGACCTCTTGGTTATATGTATATCTTATGTTTTCTTCGTCCTCTATGTTTTCTTCCTTAAAATCAGCGTACAACGTCTGAACCCACCGTAAATCCGTGTAGATATGGGCAAAATAACCGTATATATATATATTCTTTCCATGCCTTCTCCGGCTTCAGATTTAGATAATGCAAATAATTCTCCTTGATGAGATTTGCGTCAGGCAGCCTTCCGTCATGTACCAGATGCGTAATCCCTTTCTGTTCTCTCGTGATCTTGCCTCTAACATGAATGGCATCCGGAGCGATGCTCCCGATCAGCAAATGCGGAGACGGCTCCGGTCCGCCCAGCTGCTGGGCAACCGCAAAATGGACCATGGGCCACGGCATAGCGATAACCTCCTGAACTTATCGTAATTGTGAGAAAGACCCAGCGCCCCAAATGCTCCCATCTCAGGTCTGAGTCTTGATGATCGGTTTGTCTTATAAATCATTGAAGTATACACCTTTCATGTGTTTACTCCAAGCGTTCATTGCGGATAACCATATGTAAGTGGTCTTCCCAAACCCCGTTAATCTTCAGGTATTTAATGGCCAGTCCTTCTTCGTAGAAGCCTAGTCGTCTCACTACATTCAACGAAGCTTTGTTTCTTGGCATGATGTTAGCTTCCAACCGGTGCAGCTCCAACGTATCAAAACAATAGGCGACCACGGCCCTAAGCGCTTCGGTCATATACCCTTTCCCCGTATGAGCCTGTGCCAGCTTGTATCCCACATGTGCCGATTGAAAGACGCCTCGAACGATATTACTGATCGCAATCGAACCGATGATTTCATCATCTTGATGCAGCCACACTTTAAACAGAGATCCGTCAGCTATGCTTCGACTCTCCGCAGCCAGAATCTCCGCCTGTTTATCGATGGTATAGAACTCAACTTCTCTAGCGGGCTCCCATACCTTCCAATGGTCATCGTTCTTGACTATAAAATCCACCACATCCGCTGCCCGATCCCGATCCATGGTCTTCAACTGCAGACGCGAAGTTTGTAGTGTAATGGACATGCAAAACTCCCCCTTGAACAGCTTAAACTGAAATCAGATCATACCATATTAGTCCCTTGGGATATAATGCCTTAGCTTTGATTGGGTAATTCCACGGGCTTTCCCCTCTGGCGTCAATCGGTATTCGAACTGCATAATCGTATCATGGGCAAAATAAACATATTCGACATCAGGCTCGTCCTTGAACACCACGACGACATAAAAGGGAGGCAGCTTAACGCCCCAGACGCCTTTTACCGACTGTATCTCATCCTTGCTGTAATGTTCTTCTTCAAGCAGGTAGGCATTCACCTTCTTAGCGTAGATCATTTTATTCGCCTGCACGTACACAAAGGGAGACAGAAGCACAAGAGCTAACAATACCAGTAATGCAATTCTGATTTTCTTCATTTTATTCCCTGCTATTTTCATAGATTAAAATGCCGTTTAACCTCTTCGTAGTTCTCCTGAATGCTTCTGCTTCCGTCCACAAATATAACCTTGAATCCCCGATCCATGGCGTCCTGGGCCACAAATGCCGCAAAGCCGATATCTCGTCCCATCCAATTCTGGAACGCGGTATCAGGATCATCGCATTGATTCAGAATATCATGGATCCATTCCCGCTTCGCATAATGCTCCTTCTGGAAATCCGGTACCGGCACGACCCAGATCGCCTGATGAGGGCTGAATACCAGCTCTGCTACTTTTTCCGGCAAAAGCGCTGCACCCTCCACAATGATGGGGCTCGTATCCGGCATGGCCGATACATCATCCACAATCATCCGGAATTCCTCGCGATAAAACTCCAGTTCTTCATGAACCTGCTGCTCTACAGGTCGCGACCACAACGCATTCCAGGTCATATCCTTCAATCGGAACATGGTGGGAAACTCAGACGGATTGCTTGCGTTCACATGCTTCTCGTTGAACAGATCACATTGATAATAGGTGTAGCCATAATCTTTCGTGATCATTTCAGCAATCGTGGATTTACCTGAACAGGGGGACCCCCCGATCCAATATACGTGGGAGTAGTCTTTTTTCTCGTTCATTATATAATCATGCCCCTCTGTCGCTATCTTGTCTTAACTCGTTTCGAATCTCCAGCAATACGTTCCAGATCGCCCTCAAATATACCACAACGAATAAAAAGCCTACTATCAATATCAATGCGAGCATTTCCATCTTCACCCCACCTTACTGCTTGGACTGGAGACCTGCATTCAACCATATCTCTTCTATATGTAATCCCTCTTGCCTTCAGCGCTTTTTCGTATTCGCAGCGTATCAAACAATCGCCCTTCATCATCGATGGCGCGCACTTCCAAGCGATCCAACGTTACAACGACTTGCAGAAAATGAGGCACCGCCAAAGACTGCGAAGTATGCCATTCCCTCTTGGGCAGCAACCAGCCCGGCATGGCTCCGGCGCCGCCTGCTACGATGTACACGATGCCGTTGTCGTAATCCACGGTTCCTTGCGTCAATGGGTGGCTTCGCTCATATACAATCGTATGCGAGTTGATAACCAGATCCACGCCATACCGTTCAAATACCGGGCAAAGCTGCCGCAAATCCTCGACTTGATAGCCGCCCGAAATATATGGCGGGTAGTGAAAATATACAATTTTCCACCTGCGATTGCTTGTTGAGAGCTCGCGTTCCAAGAAATCATACTGCGCATTTCCCGGACTCATTACGCCGGAGCTGCGAGGATAATCTTCTTTTCTGATCAAATCCGTGCTGTCCAAGCAGATAAAATGAGCGTCTCCGTAATAAAATGCGTAGAAATTCTTCGGTTCGGGAAAAGCAAACAGATCGTAATACCATGACGCGTTGTCCTCATGATTTCCCAGGCAACTGTAGATAGGCGTATCCACAAAAAAATCTCGTCCAGGCCCAAAGAAATACTTGTTCCAATCCTTAGCAAGGTTCCCGTCATGGACGACATCTCCTACAAACAAGGCGATATCGGGTCGATACTGCTTCATCCGGCTGAAAATTCTCTGATTTATACATCCTCCCGACGAATCAAACCCGCTGTAACCCCCGGTTTCACTGGTCACTGTAAAAGAGAATGGCTCACCTTGTCCTGCTGCTGTCTTGAACATATAAAATCCCGAATCAATCTTATAGGATTCATGCTGGGTGTAGATCCTGTAATAATAGGTGGTTCCGGGCTCGAGACCCTCCACCGTTATTTGATGTATCCGTGTTGGAGACTCATTAGCGAAAGTACCGAATAGGTCAACAGGCTGCTTGTAGTTCCCTTGATGTCCGCTATGTATTCTCTCAGCAAGCAGAACATCTACCCTGGAAGTTGCAGGGAGAGACGTTTCCCACATCACGGTCATGGTGTGCTCGGTCGGGTTTTGCAGGTACGGCCCTTTCATAATGGAAAGCATGTTCAGCCTCCTTCGTTCCTATTTTTCGGGAAATTATGGTAGCATAACCTCACTTCCTCTCTAATTATAACTATCCTTTCAGCTAAAAAGTTACGCTAACCTTACATTCACGCCAATGTCCAACATAACGAAAAGAACCGGCAAAAACCCCCGGTTCTTAGTGGAATTTATGATAGCCATACCCTCTTGTACCCTGAACTTAGCCTACCACAGCATCCAGTTCCGTCTCACGCTGTTCATGTTCGGGGACTAACACCTCGACCACGACTCTAGTCGGCACGCAGATGATCTGCTGGTAGGGTTCCGAAATAAATCCCATATCCAGTGCAATTCTCCTCGGGGCATCCGAGTATATCATCTGGATCCCGTAGTCGTACACTTTCAGCGTGTTGTGTCCAAACTTGGTCTTAATATCAATGATACGTCCGTCCCCGGTCAGTGGGACGGTTTCGTATTCTTTGCCATTCACCGTAATCAAGGCCTGCAGTTGTCCCTGCTGGTAATCCACATGGCTGTGTTTCCACCATTGCAGACCCGTGAAGGAGCCAAGGATCAGGATCAAGGCAAACAGGATCATATCTCCGCGTCTTATTCTGGACAACATGCTCCCTCCTGACATGCACAGTCTTCGAACCCAAGTATGAACCATCTGCGAAACCATCGAAATGAATTTTGTCACATTCGTCAACTACGCCATACGGCTTGTACAAACGGAAAATGAATCCCGTCTCTTCGTTATGGGAATGTCCGGTCTGTCAACAGGTCTATATCACGCGCGTGGATTTCAACCGACGGAGCCTATTCGCAAGGTGCTGAGCGACGGGTTGGGTTATAAGGAAATTTCAACTGAGGAGCTGCCCTTCTACGCCGGTGACCGTATCTTTATGCTTATTCCGGGCAATGCCGTATCCAGGCAAACTGCGGAAGTTATGATGCAGTCCTCGCTATGGGGCAACCTTCCGGCTGTCCGGAACGGCCTTGTTCATGTGTTGGAGGCAGAACGCTGGAACTACGGAGATGCCCATACGATGGTAAAGCTTCTGAACCTGCTGCCTGAACTATTATTGTCTACGTCCACTTCTAAAACCGCCTTATAGTTTCTCAATAAGCAATGCACAGAAGAATAGGAAAGCCATTCATTCTATCCGTTAAAATAATCCGTTCCGCCACAACTTCATCCGCCAGCAGGTAGCGAGTAATCGCGAGTATACTTTAGGCTTATGAATAGCAATGTTCACAACGTAATGTTGCTTCAAATCGGAACGATAGGAGGAAACAATAGAATGGCTAGAATCCGGATCGGCATGTTCTTCAGCGTATTTGTCGCCATGGTTGGATTAATGATCATCGCTCCCGTTATGCCGCCCTTGATCAGGGAATTGGGATTAAGCGAGACGCATTCCGGCTTGATCATATCCCTGGGTTCCATCGCAATGGCCGTCATGGGACCGGTATGGGGGAATTTAAGTGATTCCAAGGGCAGGAAGCCTGTCATTGTATTTGGTTTTATTGGCATGTTCGTCAGTTATATGTTATTCACTGCGGTTATGTACCTGGGTCTTCATGATAGAATCTCCGGTGTGCTGCTTATCCTCCTGCTCATTATTACGCGGGCTATGGTGGGTTTCTTTATTCCCGCTGTTCCCTCTTCGGCTCAGGCGTATATCGCCGATGTGACCGACGAGAAAGGCCGCTCCGCCGGAATGGCACTGCTTGGCGCGGCTAACGGGTTAGGCTTGGTATTGGGTCCTGCTATTGCCGGCGGGTTTGCGCTCATCAGCCTGATCGCCCCGCTGTATGCTGGTGCCCTTCTGCCGGTAATCGCTGTAGTTGCAGTTCTTTACCTTGTCCCTGCCACAAAACCGGTCATTCAGCAGAAGGCCCCCCGTGTGAATCCGTTCCAAAAAAGAGTTCGTCTTTATTTATTTGCGGGCCTGGCCACCATGCTGGGCATCATTACGGTACAAGTCATCGGCGGGTTTTATTATCAGGATCAGCTCGGGCTGACGACCAAGGAAACAGCCAGTATGATCTCCCTTAGTTTAATGATTAGCGGAGTCGCCATGATTGTCACGCAGGGCCTGCAGATGAAGAAACTCAAATGGTCTCCAAAAGCGATGATTCTGATCGGCGCAGTACTGCTTATGGCCAGTATGCTGCTGCTGCTCATCACCGGAAGCTTGATAAGCTACTTCATCGCATTCTTCTTATTCGGTGTAGGCACCGGACTGATGATGCCTGGATTTATGGCAGGCGCTTCGCTTGCGGTTAGTCGCGAGCAGCAAGGCGGCGTAGCCGGTCTGGTGTCTGCCGTTCAGGGCATTGCTGCCATGATCTCCCCGATTCTCAGCACGACCCTCTATCGAGTGGACAAACATATCCCCTTTGCGCTGATCGGGATCATTGTCCTTCTGATGGCATTGGTTGTGCTTGGAACACGGGATCAGCCCTCTGCGAATGATGCTTGATTCGACGACTTAAACAAAATAAGGCGTCCCCAAACGGGGATGCCTTTATTTGGATCACAAGAAAGTTAAACGATTGAGTGTAAATCTCCGTATCAGTAATACTTCTTAACTTCAGAAGGACTGACTCCATAAGTTTGGCGAAATGTCTGCGAGAATGCACTCACATTGCGATAACCTACGGTCAAGGCTGCCTCGGTCACGTTAGCCTCCCCGTTATGCAATAATTCCATCGCCCGCTCCATCCTGACCTTCCGGATGAACCCAAATACGGTTGTCCCGTAACATTGCTTGAAGCCCAGCTTAAGTTTATAATCATTCAGCCCAATTTCTTTGGCCAGCTCCAGCAACGAAGGCGGTGAAGCGTATCTCGACTCCAAAATCCCATGAGCGAGGCTTAGCTTGCGTACATCCGCCGCTGATAGCCCTTCAGGCAAGGATTCATGACCGAACAGCTGCTGGATCATTCGATCCAGCAGCTCATAAGCTGTACCTTCAACAAGCAGCATGGACCGCATGGGCTGACAGACATCATGAATCAATCTCTTGACCAGTTCTTGTTCAGGGGAGCGGAAAGACAAGTGGATTTTTTGAAATTCGGAAACGTCCAGCAGCTTCCTGAAATGATTCTCTTCACGCCCTGCAGCCTGGGCCACCGCAAAATTAAACAGGGAGACAGGAACGCCAAGCGAGAATGACTGATGCCGCTCTTGGTTCGGCAGCGTAAAGCGAACGTCAATATCCTCCATCAACAGCAGGGCGCTTGTCCCACGGTCCATGGTGCGATCCTTTCCGCCAATATGGATATGCCGTTCTCCGCTAAAATTGAACTGAATCTCGACCATGGGCTCTTTCGATTGAAACCGGTTCGTAAACCGGCGATGATATTGATAATCCGAATAGCACATCTGTAGGCCGCTAAAGGTCCGCAAACGGTGGAAGCCGCCTTCTCCCGCCGATGGAGCGAGCATATAGGCATTGCTGCCGGACTTTTGAATATTTAAAGTGGCAAAATAAGCATCATAGATCATCTGCAATGATTCCGAGCAGCGTGAAGCTGCCGAAAAATCCGGCTGCATGCCGGGCCCCCCCCCACCTTGGATTACAATGTTGATTTCATTATGAACTGCATTAATCACATACCTTTTTCTTCTATCAATACAGCTCCGTTGACCTGCATGCACAGATTACATACCGTCCATAGACTTGGGCTCCCTGATAACACCAATCTCGGCCGATATAAGGGTTCACATATTGCGAGATGCAATCCTGACACTTGGCCCGGCTTCCCACTGGATCGCTCGTATACCACCACCCGGAAGGGTATGGACATAGACCTCGGCAATCGTTAATCACCGTCTTGGGGGTGCAAATGATATAATCGGACGGACAAGAAGCATCTGCGCCGCAGCCCGAGCAATATTGTCCATGCGGAGGCCGGCAGGGCCCCGCAGCAAACGAGATTTTGACGATATCGTCATCATCGGGCCGGACCAATACTTTGGCAAGCGTCTCGGCTGTTTTTTGCGCAAATTTATTCAGCAGCGACTTCCGATTCATCTTCCGGGTAACCCGGCTGATCAACACCTGGGTCTCTTCGTCCTTGTTCTCCGGCTTCCGCCACATACTCTCACCTCATCCTAAGAAGCCCTTGATGCTTTCGCGTACGCTTCAAGTTGTTCCCTGCTGTTCACCAAACCCTTATGCCGGATAACGCCGTTCATATCCACCGCATAGGCATAAGGGGTGACCTGCACATCCAGATGATTCGCAAACTCCGAACTTACGATCAGCACCTCATCGTCATAAGCTATTTTTCGGACATAATCCGATGCTAAATCCACGGACGAGAATAGCAAAAGAATGGGTTTTACGTTATTCATCCTGGCGATCCGCCTAAAATCCGGCAAAATATCGGCGCATTCCTTACACGTCGGCGATCCAAACAGCATGATGGAAGGCCTGCCAATCAACTTGCTCGTGGACCACTCGGCTCCTTGCAAGGTCGTCGTTGTGGCTCCGGGTATTTTTTGGCCGACCGGAATGCCGGACTGATTCACACCTCTCGCAGTCCCCATCACCATAATCCCCAACTGGCGGAACAGGACCAGATTCAGAATGACCAACGGTACGACCAGAATCCACAGCATGGTATATGAGATCCAGAAGAACGTGTTCATCGCGGCCTCCTTACAACTTTTTAATTTTGGAAACATAAGGTGCAGCAATCTCGCGGTATATTCGGATTGCGTGCAGCGCATCCGGAACCCCTATGATGATAAACAGCGATAACAGCAGCATCATCCCCTCCATAAGCAGGCCGGTTACAGCGAAAGAGTGACTATGCGCAAACCAGACAGGATGGCTGTAGGCCAATCCCATGAGACCCATCGCCAGATTGAACCCAACCAATGGAAAGCCAAGCTTGGAGTTGATCTGAGGTCCGAGGCAGCCGCAGTCCACCCTTCCTTTTTTCCAGATGAAATAAGCGACGCCCAAGCCCTGAACGAAATAGAGTAAAGAGATGCCCAAGAAGCTGAGCCGCGATGGAAAACAATATACCAAGGTCACTGACAGGACTTGCAGCAGGGTGAGCAGAACATGCAGACGGGCACTTCCGGGGAAAAGATCCGGGTCACCGAATACACGGCTCCAGCCAAAGCTCACCACCGACAACAGCATGGGCAGAGTAACGGATATCGCGAGCAAATCGTAATACATGGACCGGTATGCTCCTTTCTCTTCAGTAGCTGATGATCCAGATGATGGAACCGATGATCAGCAGCTTGGATACCGTTTGCCGCACGGCCGTGAGAAGCGTGAGGTTGCGTACCCTCTTTTCAAGCATACGGTACACGATGGATCGGATCAGCGGGAGGCTGAACACCGTACCACGAACGACTCCAAACGTTGCCCCTGCCAGCAGGCTCAGCCACCATGGAGCGGTGAACAAGGAGACCAGGATATAGGCGTGAAAGAGGACGCCCACCTGCAATGTGATGAAACCCAAGCCCAGAATCTGGCCCCATAATGCCGCGGAGCGGTACCCTGCGTGCTTGATCCATTCGGAGGGAACGATGAAATTACCGGATGGAAGAATCCCCGTTTTCTGAATGAACTCTAAGCCCAGGAGTATGGCAAACAGCACGACAATAATATAGTTTTGATATAAACCAACAAGGGTTATTTTCAGCAAAAAATTAATGAAACCGATCGCCAGTCCCGTCATAGCGCCGCCCAGGGTACATGACACGATATACACCAGCGCATATTTGGATTTATTAACCTTCGTGCCTTCCAGACTGCCTAACACATTCAACCCACAGGTGGTGTCCACGCTGGCCACTGCAGCACCGACGGCAAATATAAAGAGCAACATCGACAGCAAGTCATGCCACCTCCCCACAATCCCTAGAAATGATCCCTTCACTTCTTCATCTTATGAGTGACAGCCTGTCGATTATTTACACAAATATGCGATGGATATGCCCGCTACATGGCTATCTTATTGAGAAAAAAAGAAACCGTCCATGGACAATCTCCATAGACGGTTTAGATTTATACATGCACGCTCCATGATTTCGTTATGCGACCTTATGATAATCCGAGATATCGACCTCAAGCGGCATTTCGGCTGCGCGTGCTTTTTGGGCCGCTTTAAAGAATACAATGACCAATATGACACTGATGACAGCACCCACGATATAAGAAACATTCATGGACTGCCTGAATCCGATCTGGGCATTCAGAATGTACACCGTCGTTGTGTAGAGCATAAACGCACCGGGAATCAGCGCCACCCAGTAATTTTTACGGGCAATGAACAGGTACATCGCACCGACAAACAGAGCAATAACCGCGGTGGCCTGGTTCGCCCAGGAGAAGTATCTCCAGAGAATGTTGAAATCAATCTGGGTTAAGGCGATCGAAATGATAAACAAAGGAATGGCAATGATAAGACGCCGCTTCATGCTGAATTGTGGCAGCTTGATATAATCGGCAATGATCATGCGCGCACTCCGGAATGCTGTATCCCCCGAGGTTATCGGCAACACGATCACTCCCAGTACAGCCAGCGTGCCTATAACGGCACCTAACGTCACCTTCGCCACCTCGCTTACGACAAGACCCGTTCCGCCGGAGGCAAGAAGCTCGTTCAAGCCATTGGGCCCCTGGAACAAACTCATCGCCGCTGCGGCCCATACCATGGCAATGATTCCCTCTGCAATCATCATTCCATAAAAAATTTTACGCCCCTGCTTCTCAGTCTGTGTGGTCCGGGAAATAATCGGCGTCTGGGTAGCATGGAATCCGGATAGAGCACCGCACGTAATGGTTAAAAACAAAAGCGGGAAAATCGGCATATGATCCGGATGCAAATTGGCTAACGTCAATTCCGGTATCGGTACCTGCTGTACAATCAGCATCCCGCCGACACCAAGAGATGCTATGAGTAACAGTGCGCCGAATATCGGATAGAAGCGGCCAATGATTTTATCAATGGGCAGAAGCGTAGCCAGAATGTAGTACCCGAAAATAAACAGGGTGATGATCCACAAGCTTACCTTGCCGTTCATCAGATTGTGAAGCAGGCTGGCTGGTGAGGTCACAAAGACGGTACCTACCAAGACCAGCAGCAGAATCGCGAAAGCGTTCACAACATGCTTCATCACTTTACCCAAAAACTTGCCAGCAAGCTCCGGCAGATGCGCACCGCGGTTGCGGATGGAGATCATACCCGTCAGGTAATCATGCACAGCCCCGGCAAAAATACACCCCAGCACAATCCAGATAAAAGCAACCGGTCCGTAGAGCGCTCCCATAATGGGTCCGAAAATGGGTCCCACTCCGGCTATATTGAGGAGCTGAATCAGCGAGTTTTTGTTTGTGCTCATGGGCAGATAATCGACGCCGTCCTGATTGACATAAGCAGGTGTGGCACGTTCTTCTTTAACTCCGAACATTTTTTCAATGTATTTTCCATAAGTGAAATATCCAATAACCAGCAGAATGATCGATATGATGAAGGTATACATGCCTTCGCCACCTTTCCTTGAAATCGCTTACATTGATTATAAGAAATTATCGAGGTCATAGGGCGATTTTGAACTAACATGTCGTCTAGACGCATTAAGATGTTCAAATTTAAGGTTATTATGCATATATACGGGGTTCTCTCATCAAGCTCTCATCAATCCTTCATCGACACATGAGCATTCCATACATCCTCATCACATCCACGTTTACTACTAGAGCTCCAAAGCTTCTCGAAATGCCTTGGCATAATTTCGGCTTACGGCTAGTTTGTCACTACAGCCCTTCAGCTCAAGCTGGAATGCTCCGTTAAACCAAGGAACCAGGCTTTTTACATAATCAAGATGTACCACATAGCTTTTATGAATCCGGAAGAATGGATACTGCCGAAGCTTCGTTTCCAGCTCCTTGAGCGGCGTTTTAACATGATATTGCTTATCGGCTGTGACAATCTTGGAGTATGCATCCTCCCGTGATATATAAATAATATCATTCGGGTCTATAAACTTGATTCCCCCCTCCACATCCAGCGACAGCTTGCCTGGAGCTTTTGAATACCCAGGTGCTGCAGAGTCTTCCTTCCGTAATGATTGCTCAAGGCGCCTCACCGTCTCCGCCAGCCGCTCTTCGTCTATGGGTTTTAACAGATAGTCCAGTGCTTCAAACCGGAAGGCCTCTGCACCGAATTGAGCATACGCCGTGGCAAACACGATTCTCGGAGGGAGCCTCAACTCGTTCAAGGCTCTTGCCGTTTCAAGCCCGTTCATTAAAGGCATTTCAATATCCAGAAATACGGCTTCCGGCTTCAACTGCATGGTCTTTAACACCGCCTGTTCCCCGGAATCCGCTTCCCCAACGATCTCGAGTGTAGGATGCTGCTTCAATAAATAGATCAGTTCTTCGCGGCTGTACCGTTCATCATCCACGATGAGTGTTCGAATGCGCTCGATCATGTTTAAGAAATCCCTGCCTTCATGAATGGAGTTTTACGTTATTGGCAGCGGGAATCTGAAATTGGATTTCTGTCCCGACCGCTTCATTACTGTTGATGTTTAATGATGCATGGGGTCCATACA
This sequence comes from Paenibacillus sp. NPDC058898, assembly GCF_049316025.1. Lineage (NCBI taxonomy): Bacteria > Bacillati > Bacillota > Bacilli > Caryophanales > Paenibacillaceae > Paenibacillus > Paenibacillus sp. NPDC058898. The sequence goes on from NZ_JBMOSM010000003.1 coordinate 61,808, forward strand.
TCAAAGCTAATCTTCTGTTCACATTATACACAGCCATTCCCGTACCCGATGAAGAATCGAGCATTTGGCGACCCAATAACTGAAGCCGTTCCGGCGTAATCCCCGTTCCGTTATCCTTGATCGTAACGAATACACCGTTAGCCGGATCACCCTGAATGCGGATAAGGATGACACAATGGTCTGTTTTGTTCCTGAAACCGTGGCGTATGCTGTTCTCTATTAATGGCTGCAAGGTCAGCGGTGGTACAAGCGCCTGCAACGCAGAATCCTCTACCTCAAATTGAATTTGCAGCTTATCCTCGAACCTGGTTTGTTCAATGCTCATATAAGAACGTATATGCTGCAGTTCATCCTGGAGCGTGGCCTTCTCGGCGGTTGCGGCGGTCAAATTCTGGCGAATATAGTCCGATAGACTCCGCAGCAGCTTTCTTGCCTTCTCCGCATCAATCCGTGTTAAGGAGAGGATGGTGTTTAATGCATTAAACAAAAAGTGCGGATGAATTTGTGCTTGAAGCGTCTTGATCTCAGCTTCCCTGGCAAGTTCCTTGGTTTCCTCCAATTGAGCGGCCTCCAGCTGGTAGCTTAACAGCATCGTAAGACCTGACATTAATTCTGTCGTAACGTGGGTAATGTCCTTCGGACTTCGAAAATAGAATTTGAGGGTGCCCACGGTCACTCCTCCCTGTTTCAAAGGCCCGATGACAGCCGCTCCTAGCGGACAATCCGGCTTCTGGCACTGAATATGCGCCCGATCCGCGATCAGCTGCTCCCCTTGTTCAATGACCCGACGCGTCACTTCCGTCTGCAGCGGACGGTCCGACGCGTGATGATCATCCCCCGTCCCGACATGGGCCAGAATCATCCGGTCATTCGTAATCGCAATCGCACTGGCGTTGACTTCCTCGTAAAGAATCCGGCATACCGCTTCCGCGGATTGCGCATTCATCCCCTGACGCATGTATCCGATGGTTCTGCGGGCAATGCGAAGAGAAGCTTGAGCCTGCTGAGCCGCTACCTTCTCCTCTTCATTCAATACGGATCGAATAATGAGCAGAAACAAAGCACAACCGATCCCGTTAGCTACAATCATCGGTACTCCAATATAGCCGACCAAGGACATCGCCTGTTCGAATGGTCTGGACAAAAGCAGGATGATCAGCATTTGAAGGGATTCTGCCAATGCCCCCATTAGAAGCGCAGCTGAGAAAGAAACCTGCTCATTCTTCTTATGAAACAAGCTGGCCAGAAGCCCTGCAAGTATGGTCGCGAGCCCACAGGCCAAACTCGTGAATCCCCCTAATGTAAAACGGTGAAGCCCTGCAATCAGTCCAGCACCGAGCCCGATTCTGCAGCCTCCGAATAATCCGGCCATGACCACACCGACAACCCTTGAATTCGCAATCGCTTCGTCTCCGGACACCTGCATCATCCATTTGTTAACTTCAAGTGATTCGGTGTTCACCGTAATACCGGTATACGTCCCGATAATACCTAAAATCCCGAAGACTAATATGGCTTGTATCTGTTGTACAGACCCCAGCTTGTCCTGGCTTATCATTGTCCGGAAGAACCTCAACCGGGTTACGATAAATGCAATCGTCACAATAATTCCAATCCGCTCGGTCATTGTAATCAGCAGTTCAAACATGGCGTCACCCCGCAATCTGACTTTGAATCGGTTACTCGTCACGCATAGATTCCTTATGAAGTTTGCCGTAAACCTGGCAATACATACTAAATTATCATGGCAGAGGCTCAAAAAACAACAAAAAACCTCCCGCTTCAATTATATCTAAAGCGGAGGTTGTTAAACCCCATACCATCATATTCGTATGAGAATCTCAATCTATATGAATATCACCTGATAACCGGCTTTCTCCATTCCATATAAATACGGTCGCTGAACCCTTTTTCCTCTGTATCATCCTCGGATTTGCGTTCAAATTCCCGGAACCCTAATTTCTGATATAACGATAGCGCGACCTGGTTGCTGTCGGTCACTTCCAGAACATAACGCTTGTATGGCAGCTCCTCCATAACATGCTTCATTAAAGCGGTGGAAACGCCTTTGCCGCGCGCTTTTGTGGTAGTTGCCACACATTCGATATAACCCGTCTCGTCATTATAGGGCAATGCCGGGTTAAATTCGTTTTTCATGACATTATATGCAAGTTCCCCTGTCTTGTCTCCAAAAGCATCCTGAAGCGGAGCTAGTTCGACCGGCATGGCCCGCTGCCCATGATGGGAACAGGCTAAAATCCCGATCATGACTCCCTGGACCTCCGCTACATAAAACACCTCAGGACTGAAGAGACTCCGGAAGGCTTTCTTCAATGTGCTTCGGTCCTGGGTGAAATAGGACAATTCGTTATAATATCCATCAACAAACACTTCCGCCACTTCCTCGCGAACATCTCGTTCATAATCTGCCATTCTTCTAATCGTAATGGAGCACATGATGTTTACCTCCTGTCAAAAATGTAATCTGCGCTTCATATCCTTTCGAAATCCCTTATCTGCAATCAGGCACATCCCGCTAAACGTTAATAAGGCATATACGCCCGCTGCAACGGCTGTCCATAATACGTGCGACATGCCGATGGCGTACAGTAATAAGGGCACAAACCCAAGCAAGATCAGGGTTAACAAGTAACCTGCGAACTCGCGCCAGCGCATTTTTCTGGTGCAGCATATAACGGTAATCAGCAGGGTTGCCGCCATCATCAGGAACGGAATGACGTAACCGGTCGACCAGTAATTCGTACCCGCTGCGACGTTGAGCCAAAGCAGCATGCCGGACAGCCCGAGCAGCTGTACGACGATTTTGCCGCCGAGGTGCGACTTGGACATCAAAGTATGTCTGATGAACAGCCATGCATAGAGCACGCAGGGCATGAGGTACAGACTCCACCATACTTCGTGATTTCCCAGGATATTTATAAGAACGGATAAGCCGATGACGGACACGGCAATGAAGGTAAGCCACTTGGATAAAAGACTGCTCGCACGCTGCTCCTCAACAGCCTCATAGACGGGGTACCAAGAATTATCTCCCACAGATGGTGCGTTGCCCTTACCCTGTAAATTTCTCCGGCATAAGGGACATGTTGCGTGCGCCGGGTTTACGGATACCCCACAGCTCTCACATCTCATGCACCCATCCCCCAATCGTTGCTGACGATCCTTATATCCAATCCGCTTAAGATGGCAAGCTGACGAAAAAAGTGCCTGATCACATCACTTTCAACGATATTCCTGGCAAAGGTGATGGTCAACTGGTCATTGATCGAACTGACGGCACAGTTCATTGGACTCTTGGCTGTAGGATACATCGTGGTTTCCATCGACTCGATATGCGCAGCCATACTCGCAGGGATGTCGACTCGGCCCAGATTGGTAAGCGTTAGCGTTTTGGCCTCTTCACCGTAATGGTCGAATCCATAACGAATCGCCATATCCTTCAGTTTCAGCGGCGTGAATCGGGATAACAGGTTCTTCTCGTATTTCATGCTCCCGGCCATCGCTTGGCTTAGATAAGACTTCGTCGTTTTCTCTTTCATCTGTGCATGCACGATACCTTGTACATCATCCAATGTCATGCCTTCCTTCATCTGTACGCCAATGTTGATGACTGCAAAAAAGTTGCGCAGGCTGCTCGAAGGGAAGATTTTTCGCAGGTTCACCGGCATGCTAATCACGATCGGCCGGTTCTCGTTGTTGAAAGGCAACGTGGTCTCATAAACCGCCATGATCAAAATCGCTGTCAGGTAAGCGGTGAGGGTCACTCCCTTCTGCTTGGCCGCCCCATTCAGCCGCGAGGCGTGAATCATGCCGTGGATGACGTTATGTCCATAAGGCGAGAATCGGGTACCGGGAATTTGCAGGGCCTCCGGCATTCTGGAATCGGCCGTGGCCGAAGTATAATGAGCTTTAAAGCTGTCCTGTGCTTCGGCATAACGGGCAAATGAAGCGGGCGGCAGAATCAGACCTTCCTTGTCCTCCACGTTCTCACCGAGCAGATATAAATACTGGAATACCAAGGTTTTGAGGAACTCCAGTGCCCCACCGCCGTCTGTTAGCGCATGGAAAATCTCCACGCTGATTTTGTTGCCATGATATAAAACCCTTACCAAGCTTCCGTTCTCCGTCGAGAGGGCTGCAGGAGCACAGGGATAGGTGGATTCCGGTTCCACCATCAAACGTGTCTCCTTCTCCCGCAGAAATTTCCAGAACAGGCCATTTCTAAGCTCGACGTTCAATAGAGGGAATCGCTTTATTACACTATCGAGCGCCTGTTGCAAAACCGATGGTTTCACGTGACTTGTCAGCATCATCGACAATCGGTAGGTTGATGAATTCTCCCTCCCCGCAACCGCGGGAAACAGCTTCCCGGCGTGGTCAAGTTTATACCATTCTTCCATCTGTTGCTCTCCTCATTTCTTGTAGAACTCCCATATAACTGCACACAACAGCCTTACCTTATGTACGTCGCAATGCCTCTTTTACTCAAGCTTCAACCGCAGCCGATACCAAGAGGGCATACCCCTCTTCATGTAAAGGCCGCTTATCCGCCATTGAAAATCGCTTCATCAGCGATGAGCGGGTATGTATTAACATCATCGGAACAAGTAATTCGGTTCTTCGATCAATCCGGCTCTTGCCATCCGGGTGCATCACCGATAACAGCATTCGCAGGTAGGAAGTGGTCAGCTTCTGGAACAAGTCCGGTTTCATCGCTTTATGCTCAAAACCAAGCCCGTGCGTTAAACCACGGTGCAGCAGTGTAATCCCGACCAATGCCCTGACCTCGCTGAACTCCGATTGGCCTTCATATGCACGGCTAATCTGCAGCATGGACTTTCTTGCAAGTCTTGCTATTTTCAAAGCCGCACGATCTGGCCCTTCCGATCGGATGAGTTTCAGAATCGTTTCATTATCCAAATGAAGCTCGCCTACCAGATCTCCATTCTGAATAACCGTCGAGTCCTCGCAGACGATGCACTCTCCTCGATGCTTCTTAATCATGACCGTGCATATGCCAAAGCGCGAGATATGCGAGCTGCGGAACCTGGAAATGAAAGTGAAGATACGTTCCCACATCATCCAGGAGCTTTGCATGACGGTTTTAAGTAATTTTCGCAGCAGTTGAAACACCTCACTATATATTTGATTGAATATTGATTGAATATTTCATTCCATGATTCTCCAGTAAAATTCCGTTAATCTCATCATAAAGGAGATCTGCACAGGTTCACACCGCCCCAGGTACAGAGTTGCCCTCGGTCTCAAGACGGAGATGCGGATCAAAAAAAGCTGCCAATCCGAACGTTTTCGAGATGAGCACAGCTCTTGTTGAAATACTCAAAGACATTCCCCTATTCAAATTAATAACCTGCCACGTTCCTAACATCAGTTCTAATTGGTTTTTTTCGTAATATTAAAAAGTAAGCGCTTCATATTTGTGCAAATGTATACTCTTAGGATAAGCAAGCCATTGTAACTGCCGTAGAGTCCATTAGGTTTACATCAAACTGACAAGGATGTGACTACGATGATGCTTTCACATTTACGTAGGTGCGGGCTTTTGTTTCTGGCGGCAGTGTTCATCTCTGCAATCTGGGTTCCACTCCCACATGCCAAGGCAGCAGCGTTAATTACAATCGATTCCCATCAGGATGGGCAAACGCTTCAGCCGGGTGTGTCTGAGTTATTCGGGACCTACAATGGTGTGTATGAGCTTCAACTCATCGTAGACGGAGAGTTTGTAACGGATGTTCAGATGGATGATCCCAATGGCGATGACAGCGGGACCTGGTCCTACAAGCTCGATACGAGTCAATTGGACGGTTCAGTCGAAATGGTGCTGAAAGCAAATGACGCGGTTACGCGTTATGGTATCTGGTCTCCTTGGATACACCTGAACATTGATAATCCCGCAGCTCATATTCCAGAAGTGGAGATTACCAGCCCTATTGAGTATACTTTGCAGCGCAACAAAATGGATATTAACATATCCGCAGCAGGTAAAAATCCGATATCACTTGTTGAGCTCCGCATCGATGGTGGAGAATGGCTGCAGGTCTCCCCTGCCAAAAACGGCTATAAATATACATTCGATTCGCGTCAATCCCCGCTAAGGGTTCACAGCCTGGAAGCCAGAGCAACCGATTCTTATGGCAATACAGGTTATAGTCTAACGGTCTATGCAAGAACAGGGGGGCAGCCACCGGTTAACCAAGGTAATCATCCCGCGACGGTTACAGATGCCGTTTATACGGATCTCATCCATCCAACTCCCGTCAACGTAATTGAAGAAGTATACAGTCCCTCCGCGACGAACCCTAAAACGGTAACTAGCAGCACCTATAACTCAGAACCGCTGACAGATCAAGATCGTGCGATCTGGATCTGGGAAAATGCCTCCTACCCTCTCGTTCTGAATTCGAATTCCCGCGTTGTCCTCTCGTCCATGGCAAAGGATACCGCAACCTTTAATCAACGTCCGATTACGACACTTTATTTGGCTGTAGGTCAATATAACGGAACCAAAATGCTGGAGGATCATCGTAGTAAGGTCCAACAATTCATCGAGTGGGCACACGCCGAGGGTTTTCGGGTTCAAGCGTTGATCGCCGGTGGTACCACCCCGCCTTACTTCGGAGCCTATAATCGATATCTGTCTCATGCCGTAAGGGAATTTGAGCAGATACTGAACTACAATTTGGCCTCCGGCGAGTCTGCTCGTTTTGATGGCGTGAACTTGGATACAGAACCGTATATCCTGCCGGATTTCAAAACAGCAAAGCCTTCCGTCCAGATTCAGTACCTGGATATGCTGCAGCTGCTAATGGAACGTAAGCAGGCATCGGGACTCGCCTTGTCAGTCGGCGCAGCGATTCCTAGATGGTACGACACTTCGGCCGACGCCAGCAATATTACATGGAATGGAAAGACGAAATGGCTGTCTGAGCATATTCAGGACACGGCCGATTATATATCGATTATGAATTATCGTGATCAGGCCGATGGGAGCGCCGGTATTATCGCACAAGCGCTAAACGAGCTGGCCTATGCAAATACGATCAGCAAGCCGAAGTCGGTTGTGATCGGAGTCGAGACGAAAGACATCGCGGATGGCGGGGATCCGGAAACCATCAGCTTCCATGAAGAAGGGCGAACTTACATGGAGCAGGAGTTAAACAAGGTGTATGACGCTTTTCTGAACGATTCGGCGTTTGGAGGCATCGCTCTCCATCACTACTCCTCGATCGTTGATTTTCCAAGCGAATGGGGACCTGGCGGCTACGCATGGCAGCCTCCTGCTGACCACGAACCGCCAAGTACGGTTAGCGGGGCAACAGCTGCCACGTTTGATTTTCAACGCATTAATATAACTTACAATATGGCGATGGATAACTCGGCCGTTAATGCATATCGGATCTACCGCGGGACCGAAGCCGACTTTGAGATCGGATCCGCTACTTACGCCGGAACCTCGAAAGGACTTTCCTACAAAGATACCGGGCTGCTGCCGAGCACCACCTATTATTATAAAATCACAGCGGTCGATATCAGCGGCAATGAAGGAGCTCCCAGCGCGGCTGCTTCAGCAACAACGGCGCCGTCCACCATGAAACCGATGGTGATTGATCAGATGACCATCACCTATTCTAATGGTGCCGCCAGAGTATCCATGCAGATGGTTGATATGGAAACAAGGCAGCCTGTTACGGCCAAGATCAGCGGACGATTCACCCATATGGCAGGCAAATATGTTAATGCCACAACAAATGCGGAAGGCGTGTTCCAATCGCAATCCGAGCTCATCTCCGCATCCCGTGGCGAGATCGGTTTCCTGCCACGGCGCATCATGGCCGACTCCTATTACTGGGCCAGTGCTTATGACCAACTCCCGTACCCAACGGTGATATGGGAGCCTTGAGGCTCAGTTTGATTGTACGTTACAGTCGCATTTAGTAATCCAATAATTCTATTGGACTTACTTCATCTTCTTCCTTAAAAGACTCCTCGTCCGATTCAACTTGGTATACGAATTTAGAGCCGGTTTAAAAGGAAGCTCGAGAGGGGACAGTCTCAGCATTTGTACGAAATATCGTACAATTGGGCTTGCCGTCAGCAACCAGGTTCAGCATTTGTACGATATATCGTACAATCGGGCTTGCCGTCAGCAACCAATCTCATATTTTGTTCGAAAATCATTTTAAACGAACGCACCACGAACGTCTAATTTCGGCAAAGAAACCAAACAGAAACCTCTCCATGTTTATGATGGTTTTATACCACCACATATCAAAGAGAGGTTTCCTTTTTGATAACTATAATCTACTTAATGGTCGACAGCCATCCACACAGCTCTGGACCACGCAACGTGCGCACAAAGAGCAGTACACACGTTGTACTGATTGTACAGTATCCTTAAGTTAAGGCAGCGTGTTCAAGAATGGTCTTACCGTTTTGGCAAGCGTGTAATTCGTGGTCGCATCCCAGTTAATGGACCAAGTCATTGCTCCCCGTATATCAGGGTATTTAGCAACGGGCTTATAACTTCCACAGCTGTTTCCAGTTGCTAGACAATTCAGGGCATTATTTACGACCGTTGGAGAAACATATCCGCCTCCAGCTGCTGAAGAGGTAGCAGGTACTCCCAATCCCAATTGGGAAGGTGATACCCACTGCAGCGTTAAGTCCGAAAGAGCCGTAAGGAAATCAACAGTGCCTTGGGAATAGCATTTTCCGTCACGACCTAGCATGCATCCGGAATTATAATACTGGACATTAATTACGGTTGTCATATCCTTTAGATTGTTATAGAGCTGCATATAGGAGGTGTTTGGATTCTGCATGTCTATCGTTTGGGGAGCCATCGTCAGAACAAAATCATTTCCTACTTTTTGCTTCAGTTGGCGGATCGCATTGGTTAAGTTAGGTACATTCATACCATGCTCCAGATCAATGTCTATCCCATCAAGTCCAAATTGAGTGATGATTCCGTACATGCTGTTCACAAAGTTCGCTACATTCGGGGAAGGGTTATTCAAATTAATGTTCCCCTTTTCCCCTCCAACGGATATAATGACCTTCTTGCCTTGAGCACGTTTAGCCTGAATGTCCGCGATCAGCTCAGCATTTGTGTACCCACCGAGAGCAGCGGATAGCGCAGAATCTACAGTGAAAGTGACACCACCAGGGTTAGCAGGGTCCATCTCGGCAAACGCTAAAACAATGATGTCGTACTGATCCGGTATATCTCTCACTTTCAATTTGCTGGCACCATTGACGAAGTTCTGCCAGTACCCTGTCAATATATGCTTCGTCGGCTGGGGACCTCCGCCTGGTCCTTCTGTAGTTGTTGCATTCACGGTCGCACTAGCAGGGGAAAGATTCCCGGCAGCATCCTTAGCAATGACCTTAAAAGAATATGTCGTTTTTGGTGAAAGACCCGTTATTGTCGCTGTCGTACCGGTAACAGATATGGCAAGGGCTGTGCCTTGGTATACATCATATCCTGTCACGCCTACGTTGTCCGTAGATGCTTGCCAGGATAAAGTAACACTTGAAGAGGTGACTGCGCTTACAGTTACATTCGTAGGAGTTGTCGGAGCTACAGTATCACCACCTCCACCACCTTGAACAAACTGCCACAATGCAGGAACATTAGGCGGTTCCCACCCGGGTAATGAGGTATGAGATTGAATGGCTTTATACGCTTTCCCATCGTATGTCACGTTGTCGTTTACGGCATAAGACACATTGGGTGCCCAAGCACCTCGTTCTGCTGCAGAAACCTCTAGGGGAAAAAAGTTCATAATCATAGACACGACGACCAATAAAGGCAACATCATCACTCTCGATTTGTTCAGCACTCTGGATAAACCCTTGTTCATCCATTAAACCCTCCTCAATAATTGATAATTAAGCTTTAGCCCTATCTTGCATAAGACGACAAACATCACCTCCTGTATAAAATACAATCATCCTGTTACATTCTCAAAAACCAAGATGATCCATTTCACTTACTCAATTTTGATTCATTTACATATTTCGCAAGTTGATTTATATGTTAAAAATTTACTTTATATGTTGATTATTAAAAATAGCTCTGGATAATCAATTTAGTCTATGTAAGAAGATTTTCAAACAAGATGCACCCGGGCCTAGGCCTGAGCGTATGGCTGCTTCCCTATTTTGCAAGAAAAAAATAACCGTCCTCCTTGAAGTGTGTTCAGGAAAACGGCCGCTGTATGGTTAGTTTGGTTATAGGTTATGTTTCAGGCATCTCCCGAATAGATTTCGCCACTCTTATGGCCGTATGCAATGGTGATAAAAACCCAACTCTTCGTGAAGCAGCACTACGTATGCGGATCATACTTTCGATCCCTGTTGCCCCCAGATTTCTTATTGTACTTCTCCAAGGTTGAAATCCGGGGGCAAAGGGGACCGCTCTGCTTCTCCAGCATGCTTCCGCCTTCTCCGTTGGAGAATCGAAGACCCTAAAATGCGAATTATCGAACATGCTTCAATATAGTAAGTTCGAATCCTTGTAACGGTTAAAAACTGGATATACTCAGCGAAATCGTGATAATGTTCAAATTTCAATATCCGCATCAACAAAATATCGGCCCTTTACCCCACCAATCACTTTGTTAAGCTCACTCAGTACCCGCTTCTCTTCGATAGGATTGGTCCACCAATTGTCGCGCCTCCCTTGAGAACGATGGTCTGGGCACCACACATACTCATACCAAGGAGGCATAAAGGTCCTGAGCATCAGCTGGCATCGACGCATATGACCAGGTGCACTGACGAGCAAGAGTCGATGGATTCGTTGTAACCCTAACGCCCGATCAAGCCTCCCGTTTATCATGTTCATCAAACCCAAGCAAAGCTTGGTCGACTTCAGTATCGATAAAATTGCAATAGCTTTGCAGCGTCTGGAGCCCTCATTGTCCCATTAACTTGGACTGAACGGCAGCAGCATCCGCTAGGAAACTCTATACTTTAATCTAATCTACAGATTTAACACGCTTTGCCATAATAATATCCGGTTTTCCTATTCCATTCGCATCTGGTATAACGCCGACGATTACAAAACCTAACTTTCTATAAAAGTTCGCTGGGTGATCTAGACTTTCAAAATTGGATAGATGGGCCGGAATATCATCATACAAATTCACGTTTGCTAGACTGGTTTGATTATACTCATCATCCGTACCCAATATGATGGTTATACCTCCGCGTTGGTAGACCTGACGTTCAAAATCGATCACTAATAACTTGCCAAAGCCTCGCATTCTACTATCTTTTCTAATAACTAACGGATGCAATTCCCACACATTACCGTCATACTGACTTCTCCCGCCAATCCACCCGATAACTTCATCATCCCCATTAACTAATACTCTACTAATTGAATCATCACTGAGAGATTCGAAAACTTCACGTATGGCAGAATCTATTGTGGGCCATGCTTCAAAACTCTCATGCAATAGCCTAGCTGTTTGATTTATCTTTTCTATGTCATTTTCTAACAAATCAATTATGATCATGCATGTACTCCCACCATTCTTTAGGTTCTATAACTTCATCTCATTCCTATAGATTATTCAAAAAAAGACGGATCAAACGATCGTCCCATACCTGCACCTCTATATATCGTTCTGGTCCATGATCTCCATCTTTGTTCCATTCTTGCGGCCAACCATATTCGTCCACCAGCCGGAGGATTTCATTCTTTAAGTAGACCTTCCCTCTGTAAGGCTTTCCGTCTTTATAACGCATTGTGGGAAATAAGTCACCATACGTAAAACTAATCGTCTCGGGGTCAACAACATCGAGGGGAATCTTGACTTCCCTCCCGTTCTGATACCACCGCTTGATCCATTCACAAGGGCCAAGTGTCATGTAATGTGGATATTTATTCATCGCCCTGCCACCCTTGGCTATGAATAGCTCTTTTGCATACGACTCTATTCCACGTCGGATTACGATATAATCATCTGCACGTTGACTCGCAAACATATTTTTATTTTGTTGGAGTCTTCTCTGTACTTGCTGCGCTTCTTCAATGGATAGTGCGGATAGATTTCGAAAGGGTCCGGCTTCTGCATCATAATAATGATATAAGAATAATTCCATAACTCCTTCCTTTCCTTGATTACAGCGATACTATTTCGCTCGTAGATTTAAAACCCACTCATGTTTCTCAGAAGTCTCTGAAGCGTCAAATGTCAGCCCGTCCATGGTCAGCTTACCCTGATTCCATTTTATTCTGGATACTTGCAGCTTTTGATCAGTTGACTGCACATTCATGGGATGATCAGGAATCTCCATCTCCATCTCCATCTCCATCTCCATCTCATGATCATTTATGATTCTTACCTTGGATTTATGAGAAGAAATGACTGGAAGTCCACTTCCATATATCATATAGAGACCATACTTTTGATTATTTTCTTCATAAAAATACATACCCGTCCCTTTTGCATTCCACTCCCGATTTACAATGGTTGTCCATATTTCATATTCATTCTTCATCCATTGATTAACATGAAATAATAAAAACATGGATAGGACTACTGCAAGGACAAGTAATAATTGTTTTTTCATAGGCTACTCCATATTATTAAATAGCGACATACTTCATATATCAAGACTTGTGTTTTATCTTCGCGATCCTCTGCTTTTCACCCTCGATGTAGTCATATACTTTTGAAATCTCTTCTTCGTAGTTCTCTTTAATTTCAAAATATGGGACAGCAGTAGCTAAACACTTTTCACGGAAAGCATCATGCTCCTGTATATAATCTGTAACCGTTCCCTCTTCAGGATACATACGTGTTTCGATAGCATTTCGATGTTTAATGATGTTGGATTGGAAGTTTTGCTGAATATACGTGGTTGAGAATCCCAAGAATACCGGTATGATGTGCGCTGAGTAGGATGGCTCGATATCCTGAAGATGGTGAGGCAGGATGTAGCAGCCCTCAATGATTAGATTCTGATTATTCTCGATGTTCGTCTTGATGATCCCCTTGAGGATCGGCCATAATTTTTCACCGATAAACTCTGTTGAATCCAAGGGGGTGAAGCCACAGTTCATATCCGCTCTGTATAATCCCATTTTCAAATGGTCGATCGAAAGATATGGAACGTGATACCTCTCCAGCAATTGTTGCGCCATATAGGTCTTCCCCGTGCAGCTATTCCCGCTGATTAGTATAATCATGTTCGTCACAATCCTCCTTTAATGGCATAGGCATCAACTCGTTAGGCAAAAATCAGCCCTTTTTTTATATTTCTCTTTTTTATCCGCTCTATAGAACAAGCTGATATGAGTTGCTTGAAATTCTTGAACTGAGCTAACATACGACTCCAGCTCCTTCTTCATTTCGATGATCGAGTCAGAAACTACAGATTTTCGAGCAACCGTGATATGCGGTTTATATCGTTCTAACTCAAAACATTTCATGATTTGTTCCTGATTGGGGTTAAATATCGTTACAAGTCTCTTATGTAGTTCTACTAACTCATGGGATTTCACTTCTAAATAAAGGACATCCATATTCCCGAAAAATTTTAGGTCTCCCACACGTATTGGAAAATCACCAAATTCCGAAATCACCTTTTGACACTGCGGCAGCCATCCTATATCTTCCGTTAGTCCACACGATGCTTTTACCGTGATGTGGGGTCCGGAACTTTGATGACCGTTATACTTGTCTCTTAATTTCATAATTTTATCGTCAATATCCATGGGTGGGACAATTCCGAAGTAATACTCCAATGCAGCTACACCTCGCTTTATAAGCTATTGCAGACCATGATGATATTACTGCAAACGGTAGTATCCTCTACAAAATATACTATTCTTAGGTTTAATAAGAATTAAAAAAGAATTGATGATATCTGAAGATGATATGACCATGTTAAACCAACAAATATATAACATGAGTGATTTCATGAATCCGCTCATACCTATTGAAGCAAAAGCTGGAACTATAGACAACATCATAAGCGGAAGACTCATGAATAACCAAAACCTCTTTTTAGAAAGGGGAGTATCTGTATTAAGCCAAAAAAATATGCCGCTAAAAGTCAAACTTATATCACCAAGCTTATAGATAACTATAATGTGAAAGAACTCATGTATCACGAAAATACAAGCACTAAATAGGATTAATGTTATATAAAACACAACACTACTACTGGAACTGATAAATACTGGATTGGTTTCCGTAATCAATTGTGAGATTAAATCAACGCCAAAAACAAGGCCAGGTGCTAATGCAATACTTATCATTAACAAATATACAAACTTCATATAATGTGTTCGAAACCAAGGCTTTCGAATAAAAGGAAGCCATGAAGAAAAATCAATATCTGTTGCAGGAAGATTTTTAAACCATAAAATCATGTGTTAATTTCGCTCCTTTTCCAATTCAATCGATACCTCTTTGATGTACGACCACTACATAGTTCCCGTTAATGATCATCCATCATATGTTCTTGTATGGGGGCTTCTTCCATGATTATACATCTGTCCACAAAAAGGCGACAGCCAGAAATTACAGAAGAGATCAACTTCTCTTCTCAGAAACCATACATTGGGATTTTATTCAAAAAATTAAACCCTTTTTTATCCAAATGTGGTAAAGTGGAAGTCGAAAGTATAAGCGGTTTAACTTTTAGAAAGGAGGGTTTCATTTTTTTGTCAAAGCCTTCCCCTGTTGTCATTCCAAAAATTAAAAAGGAAGTGTCGCGATGATCACACGAAGCAAAATGATGGTCTTAAGTCTCTGCATTTGTATGTTGATCACATTATTTCCTACATCGGGCTTTGCTGAGGCAGAGGTTGAGGAAGAAACGGCAGCTGCTGCTGTGCCGAGTCCGTGGAAGCAACAAAATATCGGTTCACCGTCAGTGAAGGGCAATGCTTCTTATGATCCAACTGCTGATCAATTTTCCGTAAGCGGTGCGGGCAAGGACATCTGGGGCAAATCAGATCAGTTTAACTATGTGTACCAGCCCTGGACGGGAGACGGCGCAATTATCGCCCTTGTCTCTTCTCAAACCAATTCACACGAATTCGCCAAGGCCGGTATCATGATAAGGGAAACGCTGAATGCTGATTCCAAGCATGTCGATTTGCTGTTGACGCCTTCGAACGGGTTCACATTCCAGTACCGGGCAGAAACAGGCGGAACTTCCCAAAGCGAGAAAATTGCATCGACCAGCCCAGCCTGGATAAAGCTAGAACGTAAAGGCAACGTCATCAAAGGATATGTATCCAACAACGGTTTGAACTGGGGGGATTTAGGCAATGTGACTCTAAACATGAATGCCTCGTTGTATGTAGGATTGGCTGTCAGCAGCCATAATGAGACTAAATTAAGCACGGCTATTTTTGACAAGGTGAAGGTAAATGCGTCAGGTGATGTATACCCGCCTACCGAACCGACCCACTTGCAATCAACCAGTGTAACCGATACAACGGCAAGTATATCCTGGACTGCATCATTGGATGATGTTGGCGTGAAGGATTATGACGTGTATAAAGACGATGTGTTGGCGCAAGCGAATGTAACGGATACTTCTTACACCTTTACCGGTTTAACCCCGAATACCACATATAATTTCACGGTCAGGGCAAGAGATACAGCAGGGAATATTTCCAATGCCAGCAGTCCTCTCACCGTGAAAACGACGAACCAAACCGATACTCAGGCACCGACTGCCCCGACAGAACTTGAAAGCTCAAGCAAAACATCTTCATCAGTCCATTTGACCTGGACGGCATCAACAGATGACGTAGGCGTGTACGAGTACGATATTTATAGAAACGGCTCATTAGCAGGCAGCACGTCTGCCACATCCTTCAAGGTAACCGGACTTACGGCAAATACCACATACAGCTTCACCGTTAAAGCCAGGGATTTAGCAGGAAATATATCTGAGGCTAGCCAAGCGTTGTCGGTTAAAACGAACCCTGCCTCTTCCGATCCATATACACCAGAAGTTGTCGCTAACAACTTGGAAACGCCATGGGCTATCGATTTCGCACCGGATGGACGGATCTTCTTCACAGAACGCAATAGCGGCAGAGTTCGTGTCGTTGAGAACGGGAATTTGAAATCAACGCCGGTCATTACGCTCAGTTCTCCTTTTTATTATATGCCTAAGAGTGAAGGCGGCTTATTGGGACTGGCGCTTGATCCTAATTTTGCCACCAATCATTACATGTATATCTATCATTCCTACAAAACATCCGACAACAAAGTAGCCAACAGAGTTGTTCGTCTTAAAGAGAATAACAACAAAGCTACAATTGACAAGGTTCTGATCACTAATCTTCCTGGTGCGGTCTATCACAATGGCGGCCGCTTGAAAATAGGTCCGGACAACAAACTGTATTTCGGAGACGGCAACTACGGAAATAAAGATGATACACTCTCTTACCTCGGAGGGAAGATATTCCGCCTGAATTTGGACGGTACCATTCCTGCCGACAATCCATTTGGCGCCTCTTCTCCGATCTATAGCCGTGGACACCGGAACCCTCAAGGATTAGCATGGCAGCCTGGAACGAACCGTCTCTTTGAATCGGAGCATGGTGAATCCTCCAAGGACGAAATCAACTTCATAGAGCCCGGTAACAATTACGGCTGGCCTAAATATGAGGGCGGGAATCAGAATCAAACAGGCATTACACCTCCTCTGATTTATGCAAGCGGTACAACCTGGGCTCCCTCCGGCATGACCTTTGTAACTCAAGGGCCATGGGCAGGCAATCTTCTTGTTACCAACCTAAAAGGTAAGCAGATCATCCGCATGGTCATTGGAGAGCAGAACGGAAAGCCGACGATCAACAGTAGTGATCTTAATTATCTGTTTGTGAATAAATACGGCCGCATTCGCGACATTGTCGAAGCGCCAGACGGTTCGCTTTATTTCGTTACCAGTAACAATGGCGACAAAAATGGTGACGGCACTCCGGATAAACTTGTTCGATTGGTTCCTAACTTTTAGCGAATTTGAATCATGTTAATAGCTATACAAACCAGCGCGTGCCGATACCCATTGGCACACGCTGGTTTAAGTTACAGCTGAAACCACAGATCATATAATTTCATCGACTTGCTGTATCTAAGCAACGAGCTCCTTGTATAGCATCCTTTTGGAGCACCTTGTTCGATAATGTGGTACATTCGCGGAAAGCAAAATGTTTACATCCTAAACATTTGTTATGATCCAATCGGGATAATGCGTAATCAATCGCCTCACCCGTATGCCCAAAGAAGTGAGCCGCCCCAATAAAATCAAACAAACCAGTTCTCTTCAATACTTCCATAGGCTGTGGTTGGACACCTGATATAAGAACCAACCCACCAAACTTCTTGAAGTGTTTAACTAAGCTGGTTAAATTGTGCTCCCCTGTTGTATCCATAAAGGGTACTTTCCCCATGCGTAGAAGTAAGACTTTAGGTCTTTGATGAATCGTATCCATGATCGACTTCTCAAACATGTTCGCGGCACCAAAAAAGAGCGGACCTTCAATTGTGTACATACCGATTTGGGGACAATCATGCCCCTCGGTTACCATGTGTGCCTTTACTTTTTCATGGTTATCAGCTGGATCGGGAAGCACTTTAGTTACTCTCAAAACGTCACTCATTCGTTTCACAAACAGAATGACGGCCAAGATTAACCCCACTTCAACTGCAGTCGTTAAATTTGTAAATACGGTTAGTATAAATGTAATGAGGAG
Organism: Paenibacillus sp. NPDC058898; assembly: GCF_049316025.1. NCBI lineage: Bacteria > Bacillati > Bacillota > Bacilli > Caryophanales > Paenibacillaceae > Paenibacillus > Paenibacillus sp. NPDC058898. The sequence goes on from NZ_JBMOSM010000003.1 coordinate 79,593, forward strand.
CACAATGGAATCGCTCGTTTTGGTTTTCAAGACGTGAGCAAATTCTTTCCGTTCGCTCATATTCCACGCAACGAGCATCAGGATGGGAGCCATACTGGCAAGTGGAATCTCAGATGCGAAAGGTGCAAATAAAATGAGGACCAAAAAAACAACAATACCATGTATTATTCCGGACATAGGCGAGACAGCCCCGCTTTTGATATTGGTTGCTGTCCGTGCAATGGCACCAGTTGCTGGAATGCCTCCAAATAGAGGTGTCACCATATTCGCGATGCCTTGCCCAATCAGTTCACGACTGCTCTGATGACGACTGCCGGTCATGCCATCGGCTACAACAGCCGATAACAAAGACTCAATACCACCCAACATAGCGATAATAAAAGCGGGACGAATCAGCGTTTCAATACGGTCCCAGGTTATTTGCGGAAAATGGAATTGAGGTAATGTACTAGGAATTGCTCCGAATGATGATCCAATCGTTGCTACATCACCTTTGAAGAACACAGCCGCAACCACACTGGATATGACAAGCCCCACTAAGGAACCCGGAACCTTCGGCATAATTCTGGGTGTAAGGAGAAGGACAACCAAACAAACCCCGGCTGTTATGACGCTGTAGATATTCGTGGTTGTCAGATGCATCACAATTTCCTTCATGTTAGGCAGAAAATTTTCATGTTTCTCGATACCACTTAGACCCAAAAAATTAGCAATTTGTCCGCTGAAGATAATTACTGCGATTCCAGCCGTAAATCCAATGGTTACCGGGCGAGGAATAAACTTAATCAACGCACCAAGTTTACATAATCCCATTAAGACAAGGATGATGCCAGCCATGAATCCGGCAATCAGCAAATTTTCGTATCCATATTGCATGACTATAGCGAAAAGGATGGGGATGAATGCACCGGTCGGCCCCCCAATTTGAAATTTAGAGCCTCCGAGCAAAGAAATTAAAATACCGGCAACGATGGTTGTATAAATACCATACTCGGGTTTGACACCAGCAGCAATAGCAAACGCCATTCCTAATGGAATGGCGATAATACCAACAATCAGGCCTGAAATAAGATCTTTACGGAATGCGGATGCATGATATCCCTCAAATCTTCCCGTCCATTTCATCTGCTTTACCTTCTTTTTTTCATATATTTGATTATTTGAATATATGTGAGATGTTACTCCTGCCAATGAATAATGTCAATCGCTAAAATCGTCTATTCTATAAACGAAAAAAACAAGGTGCTCCTGAGTATTGCTCACGGATGCCCTTGTTTTTTTAGTTATGGTTCATTTCGGATGACCTCAAGCAAAGAAATCGCATCAACGAGATGATTATCGAATATTTGCTTTGTAACAGCTAGCAATTCTTTAATCAACGGGTCACGTAAGGAATAAATGACCGATGTTCCGTCTTTTAAGCCAGTAACTACATTTTTATTTCGTAATACTGACAATTGTTGAGAAACGGCTGAACCTTCTGAACCCAAAATACTTTGCAATTCGTTGACGTTTTTATCTCCTTCGCTCAGCACCTCAAGAATTCGAATTCTCATCGGATGAGCCAGCGCTTTAAAAAAATCAGCTTTAAACTGTTGAATATTTTGATTTTGGTTCATGGCTATACTCCCTCAGTGGCTAAACTTTTGAATATATGAATATAATAACACAACCGTATACCAAACATCGCGTAAAAAAGAAACGCCTGAGCATCGATTGTTATTTGGTTGCAACTATCGTATAATACCCCTTATATTCAAATTTTTGAATATTTGATTTTATGACATTAATAAATGAGGAGTGGATGCGAATGTCAGGCTTTATGGTTAATGATCCATCACAACAAGATTCGCTATCCATTCACCCATCGACTTCGTTATTAAAAAAAGTGAGCAGACAAGCTGTCATTACGATTGGTATTCAGGCTCTGCATGAGGTCGGATCCGATCCTATTTGCAAAGTCTGCATTGCCAATGGAGGCTCCTGCTGTAATGGTTGCAGGCATCTTGCGGACGGAATTGGATGCCAGCAACGTAATACAAGTTGTACGGCATGGTTATGTGGGTTTCTTAAATTTTTGTTGTATGAAACAGGCCTGTTACGAGAATGGAATGACTTTTGGGACCAAGTACCGGGACAAGATTTTCGTGAGGATTTCACCCCAGAAGTTTTCTTCATGGAAAAGTCGTTACACCTTCCGGATATTCGAAATCTTAGCGAAGCTTTGGCAGCTGATCTTCAGGAGTTAGCCAGAACTCACATTGCGATTGGGTTCATACTTACACTTCGGGAAAAAATAGATAAAAATATTGACCAATTGGAGTATTTTGAACATGATCCAAAAAAGCAAATCAGCCTGAAAAGAAGCCTTAAAATGTTATCAGGTCCTTTTTATCGTTTTCAAAAAGAATTACATGAATATCGTCAAAAGCTTCAGAATACTAACTAACAACTGCAGGTTCTAGATCTGCTAGTTTATGGTGCATCTGCTCCGGAGAATTCATGTTCCGCATCGATTGCCCAAACGACTGCCGGAAAATCTGAACGATTCTGTTTTTCTCTTGGGATGAAGATTTCAATATCAGCCTCTTCGCTAAAATGAAAAAGCATTCATGCACCTCATTTCTTCCATGATTATACATTTAAAGATTTCTAATTGTTCTAAGTATTTCTCTTTTTACTTTCTCTACCACGCTATTTTTTTCTTGATTTGCATCAATTATGAGATCTGCCTTTTCCTTTACCCGGATTCCATTGAGTAAATACATCTCCTTGACTCCTCCATATAAATAATCCGATAAAAAATGATCTAGCAAGCTTATTAAAACTTCCGGATCATGCTTTAAGTTCTTAATCAGATCATAGATTCTTCTTCCAAGAGATACCTCGGGACTAACATCCAGGTAAATTACTAAATCTATGAGATCTGCCACTTCATCCCTTTCCTTTCCAAAAGGCTCTTCAAGTAATATGATCTCACCTGGTTTTAATTCTAGTTTTTCTTTTGGTTTCAAATTACCATACTCTTCTGCCCAACCAATTCCCTTATTTAGGATTACGGATTCACCATTTATAAGACAGATTAAATGTTCTCTAAGCAATGGTGTTTTAATTTCATTTGGATCTCCTCCACTGTGAATCCAACTAACAATACTCTCTGGAAAGTCTTTTCTTGATACGTAGTCATCGAAAAACAATGTTACGCAAGACAGTAGCTCTTTAGCTAATTCAATAACCAATGTACTCTTTCCAGACCCGGAATAACCGCTAACCGCAACTACTAAAGGTCTTTGCATCTACATCATCTCCTATAAAAAATATAAGAGCAGATCTCAGTAGAGATCTGCTCTTATTGTTGATCATCATAACATAGAAATTGTGCATTTCAAGTACTACTAAAGATTTTAATGCCTCGAGCAGACTGAGTGCAGAACGTCCTGCAGCGTGAGCACATGGTTAGATGATGTATGCAGCGAGCGTCTTTATATACTCTATACTCTCATATATTCTTCTCGTCATTAAATTCAATACAAAACGGTTGCGTTTCTGGGCTTAAACAGCACTCAATTCTTTGTCTAAAATCTTTCCATTCAACTTTTTTCAGTGCTTCTTCTATTGGAAAAAAGCCTGACTCCAAGCTCTCTGATGATTGTATTAATTCTCCACCTATAGGCTTCGCTAAAAATAGTGTATTGCAAATTGAATTTCCAACGTTCTGAAATATTCCACAGAATTTGATAATTTCTATGTCTATCCCTGACTCCTCTTTGGTTTCTCTTATGGCTGCGTGCCTTAAAGATTCTCCTACTTCAACTTGACCACCAGGCATCTCCCAGCCTCTTCTTGGTCCTTTAATAAGCAACAATTCGTTTTTTTCATTTATTACAATGGCAGCTGCCGAAACAATATGCTTGGGTGGATTCATAAAAGTCTCTCCTTAATCGATTGATGTAATTATGATCTAAGGTATTTTTGTAAGGTGCATTGCCCCGATGCGTGAATATGGTGTTGTATGACGTACGCAACTTCTGTGAGATTCTTTAACCAACTACTCGCAGCGTGAATATGTTGTTATCGGATGTTCGGGACTTCTTCGGTTTAGCAAAAAATAGATTTGTTTTTTAAAGCTGTTTTAATGTTTTTATTATTTCATTTGTTATAACTTCAGATCCACTAATATCCAGTAATTTAAAATAGACACTTCGTAAAAGGTTTTTGGTATTTCCTCTTATAATCTCATCTTGAGGATATATTCCCAATCTTTCAAAGCCTCCAAGTTGTTGCACCCAATTAATTATAATATCTTTCTTTAGAGTATTACGCTTTACAATTTGAAGAACGACTTCGGCTATCCTTTCATCTTCACCGTTTGTAAAATAATAGTTATTAACACAAGCCTTTGCCCCTACCAATTCTAAAATAAACAATATCTGTTCATGAGAATAATAGGACGAGGCGACGATTGAATCTAAAGCATCAGCCGCATGTGCAATCGAATGTGCCCATCCCTTGTCTAATACATATCCTCTAAAATCCTTTTCAAGTTCAAAATATAAAGTCACTCTAGAGTAAATATATTCATAATCCGTTTCAGTTAAATAATTGGAGATATCGTTGTAATGTAAAGCAAGTGGTATGAACAATACTGAAAAAGAACGCGTAAATACGGTATCTTGATCGTTATCCCCTATTCCATAGAATAAATGATCATCATCTAAGGTAACGTATAATACTTTTCTTACTGTTTCTATACTTAGTTCTTGATTCATTATCCATTTACTTAAAGTTCCATAAATGAGCTGATCCCTTAATTCCTCATCGATCGACCCAATGTGTTGAATCATTTCTTGAACTACTTGATCAATATCTGTTCCCTCAGGAACCTTATAATTATTATCTCTTACATCTCTCAGAAAGCTTTTAATGTTGTTCATTTTTTTCTCCTTTTGTTTAGGGTTCAGGTACTAAGGTTGCGATATCTCCATCAGGCATACAGGACCGGGGAGCTATTTGCCCCGCTCGGGAACGTAATGTTAGACGATTTTATTAACCTTGATTCATTAACTGTCAAATAATCCTATGTATCGTTTTTCTAATTCCTTATTAAATAAATCTATAGGTCTAAGATATTCTCGTTGATTATTTAGATCTATCGATTTGTAAACTCTATCATTATTCCATCTATTTAAATCATAATAATTATCAAATTCCTTTCTTACTTCCTGCATGATTAGAACAATATCATTCAGTGTTCTGAGAACACTTCTATTGTTAGTTGTTGTATAAACAGCTTCCTCGAAGTCTCTCCAGCAGCCCACGGGCGTCAGCCTGCCCGCTGTAAACGCATTGTTATGCGATTCCCTTGCCCATCTTCCAAACTGCTTCAATCTTTATCAATCTTCAAATTTGTTATACCAGAATACTGCTTTTTCATTAGCTGTCGGAAATTTTGAATAAAGCATATTATCAACTCCACCGATAATAAAATTGTTCTTGGAGTAAAACCTACATGCTGAAATATTAACATCTTGAGTTTCGAGCATAAGACCGATAAGTTTATTCTCCTTTGCCCATTCAATTGCTTTCCCTAGTAGTATTTTCCCAATCCCTTTGTTTCTCCAATTCTTTGCAACAGCGATATCTTTTAATAAAGCATAGCCATTCCAATGAGTACTAAGTTGTATTTGGCCTACACAATTATTATCAACATAATAGAAGTAGACAGCTTTTTTATCGTTATCTATATAACTTACGTCGATGTCTTCATTGTCATATCCCTTAGTATATTGTTCAGAGAATAGTTCTTCCGTGTAAGTCCAAATATCGTCTTCGTATTTAGGAATTATCCTTCCGAATACAGTCAATTCTTCATTAGCCTTATTAAAATCCTCTATATTTTCATGTGTCATTTTAATAATCATAATCCCAAGTATCTCCTTAGATAGTTTACGTTTACTCAGATCTGCAAGGGCTTCGCATAATGCTCTGGTATCTACGAACCCGAGGCTTAAGGAGGTGCCAACGATCAGGTCCAACGGACTTAGCCTCACAGGGTTGTTCGCGAATCTACTTCTCTGCTCACTACTTCTTACAAACCAAGGGCAGAGCCCGTAGAGGAAATACACTATTAAACGACGGACCTTTCATAATCTTTGTATACTATAAACGGCTTGTTCGGCACCAAATCTTATAATTCTTTTCTCCATTATCATACCTACTTTCTCTAACAACTTGCATGATCTAATGTTTGCCGTTTGTGTTTCTGCTACTAACTTCTGTATTCCTAGTTCATTAAAAGCATATTCAATCAATCTACTAATAACCTCCGTTGCAAGACCAACTCCCCAGTATTCTGGAAGGAACTGATACGACACTTCAATGTTTTCACCATCGTAATATTCGTCCAAAGATATCAAGCCGATAAATTCTTTGCTTTCTGACATTCTCACAATCCAATAACTTGAACTATCCTCATTAGATTTATTAATGATTTCAAAATATTTGATTCTCAGGGATTGTTCATCATCAGTTGTTCCGCCAAGGTAAGATCGAACATGCTCATTTATGTATAATCTCTTTACATTTTCATAATCACTTTCTTGAATTATAGAAAGTAAACATCGTTTTGTTGTTAACATGGAGAACCTCCATGGATCATCTTTTTAGTTTTTTAAAATCACGCTGGTTCACATAACGTTTGGTGTTCCCGACAGTTAACTCCACTAAGCCCCAAAGGGGGGAGTCGCAACTGCGGTTAGGGAGTTGAATATGGTTGCTGAGTCCGCTTCTTCGAAATGCTGCTAATACATCTCGTCGGGCGGTCTACTCAATCGGCTGTCCGGTCTATAATATTTAGTTACGATATGGTACAAGGATTTTTCCTTGAAGCCGAGACTCTCGTACAGCGTTTTCGCAGGATTGCCTTTGACTACCTCAAGCTTAACGATCTTTTCGCCACGATGCATCATCTCATTCAAAAGAAATGAAACGAAGGCTTTACCGTATCCACGAGATTGCATATCTGGCCGAACTGCCACCTGACGCAGCTCACAGCCGTCAATAACTCCACATGCCGCTATTTCACCACCGATATCCATTACAAATCTGTTGTTTCTATCTTTCAAAAAATTATTCCGTTCCCATTCTGAAGGTGCAATATAATACGATGGGAGAATACCAACTCGTTCACGCATTTTGTAAAAAGCCATTTCGCGAATAACATGCCACACAGGATAATCATCATCTTCATACTGCCTGATAGGAAAATGACTTTCAGGAAGAATTTCTCCTTCACGCACCATGATATAAGAAGAATGAAGTATATGGTAACCGTTCTTACATACAAATTGCAGAGAAGATCGATCGCCGTCCATACATGCACCAATCGAACGTTCGACTGCCTCGTATTGATTAAGTAATTGTTCTGCGCTTTCAATAAGCTTGCTACCGATGCCCTTTCCTCTATATTCCTTTCTTACAAAGATTGTCATCTCGGTTCCTCTCCCCTTAAAACCGCTAAAGGAGAGAAATCCCACGGTCACATTGTTGTAACAAGCAACAAATATACCTTCAGGAAAATTGATTTCGGTCTCCAGAAACTTTTCCTTAAAGTATTCATCCCCAAACAACATGGCTTGGATAGCGGATATATCCCTTTCGGGTTTGTAGGGTTCTATTATTAGATTCTCCACCTTGATAATCCTTTCAATTAATAGGGAGGTAACATCACCGTTTTGTGTGTTTTATCCACTCGTTATAATCATGACATCAATGTATCGCCTGAATCCTATTCCTCGAACCATCTCCGTCGACCAAGGGGCGAATGCCTCGCAGTAGGAATGTCATGTGAGTTGATGTAATTGCCATCTCCAAAATACCGTTAAATCATGTTTCCCTTATATGTACTTCTTTCTCTCCATCTTCCCAAACCACATGAATTTCGAATGTTCCATCTTGGAAAAAGTAGGGCATTCTTCTTCTGATAGATTGTTGCATAGGTAAATGTTCTAAATCTGAAATCTTCACCCACTCTGGTATACCTTCTGTGAAATCCGACAATAATTCTCCAGAAAAATCGTTTGTTAAGTAATTTAAAATAATGTGTCTATCATTGGCTTCTTCATTTACGTACTCATAGATCCCTTTAAACCTCAGATTTTTAACAATAAGTCCTGTTTCTTCTTTTACTTCTCTGATCGCACCTTCAATTGGACTTTCAGGAAATTCCAATTTGCCTCCAGGAGCAATATATCCCTTAAAATTATCATGGGTTCTATTAAGCATTAAAACCCTATCCTCATCTTGCACCATACACAGAGTCCACATCTTATAATTTACATCTTTCATAATTCACCTCATCGATATAACTTCTTCGCAAAAGAAAACGGATTGATCAGGTAATTTCGTATTCTCAGCTACTCCATCTATGTATTCAATATCTCCTCTTTATCCGATAATCTCATATGCTACTCTTCGGATTTCCTGTTCAGGCTCTATTGCATAGATTTTCTGTACATTTCCGACAAAGTGTCGAGTAAGGAGCCCGGTACCTGCGCCATTATCAGCAACAACTCCATGACTCGCATTGGCTTCATTCATAACAAAAGTACATGCCTCTACGGAATACGGCTATCGATATTTATCATATAACAAAGCTTTTTCATAAGTCATGAAACCGAGAATCTTAAGGTCACGAAGTGACCGGCTACGCTTGCATAGTTAACCTCGCAGGTGTGTCCGCTGATCCCACTTCCCCGAAATGCTTCTGGCGGACCGAGGGTCGTAAGGCCCGATGCGCGAATTTTGTGTTATATGATGTCAAAGCCTTCATCGATTACTTACAAGTTTTTCTCATCAATCTTTGCAAAAATAAATGTATCTCTTAACGTACTCCCATCAACAGATGTATCTTCATTTCTTAGTGTCCCTTCTAATGTAAATCCTAATCTTTCTGGAATTGATCTACTCTTATCATTCAATGTATCGCATCGAATTTCCACTCTTCGAGCTTTTAATACATTAAATGCAAAGTCAGAAATACCCTGTACTGCTTCAGTCATAAATCCTTGCCCACTATGTCGACTGTCTATCCAGTATCCGATCTCGAATTTAGGTATATTCCAGTTAGGATTATGTAGTCCTGAAGATCCAATATATTGGTTAGTATCTTTATGAAAGATAAGAAATCTAAGATCTTCTCTCTTTAAAAATTTCAAATAAGCCTCTCTTAAGTTAGCTTCAATTATTTCCTCTGATTGTTCTTTCTGTGCAAAAGGAAGCCATCTTCTTAATTCATTTAGTGAAGCCATAATGGATTCATATACTATCTTTCCATCTCCAGGATATGGACTTCTGATCAGTAATCTATCAGTAAAAAATTGGCTTGGAAAATCTATTAATATCGGATTCAAAAAATAGTCGCCCCTTTGTTTTTTTATTGTTTGCATTGATTGCATCTAACTCCATATCCACAAACTTCACAAATCCCCACCACACACTGGAATATACGCTCCGGTAATAAACGACGACAAGTCCGAAGCCAGGAATGCCACCGCATTGGCAACGATAATATGAGGCAGCGCGCCGAAGTGTTCAAGCACCGCATCCCGCCAAGGTTCTGACCATGACGCGGCCTAATTGGCCCGCCGCTCCCGTAATTAACGCAATGTTATCCGTCAAATCCATCTTTATTGTGCATTCGCTCCTCTACCGTCTGACTGGTTATTTTCGCCTATCATACCATAATCATCTACCGCCAGGCATGACAAAAAAGACCAGAAAAGATCTTCCGGTCCTGGCCTAAACCTATCATAATCTATCTAATCCATGGATCACGGATCACCTTCTAAACTTTCCAACCTAAACCTTACGGTTCAAAACCCTTCTGACTCACAAACAACTGCTCCTCCGGAAACTCCCTGCTAAATCGATTATAGACCACTTGATAAGCAGCTGGATCGTACCATTCCTGCTCCCCAAGCTCCTCGTATAGAGCTTGAACCGGCAGTCTTTTTGTACGTTTCCCACCACTGCCATCCCCCATAAAATAATCGTCGATGCACACGCGATTCACAAGCGACCGCAGGATCTGTGGGAAAGCCTCCGTGCTCGGAAGCACGGGTGCAATCGCTGCTTGAACGGGAATTCCTGCGTCTCTCAGGAGTGCCAGGGCTTTCAGTCTCGCTTGGATCGGCGGGGCTGATGGCGTAAAATGCTTGCGCATCTCATCACGGTCCGTCTCGACCGTCATGCTTACCCGCACGCGTTCTCCTAACTGCTGCAGCAGATCAATATCCCGCTGGACCAACGGACTGCGCGTCTGTACGAGCAGAAAATCCGGCGGTTCGCTGACCATCACCTCAAGCAATGCACGAGTCACTTCTTCCTTGGCCTCAATCGGCTGGTACGGATCGGTGCTGGAAGACATGAAAATCGTGACGGGTCCCTTGGACTTGGCACGCTTCAGTTCTTTACGCAGGATGGCAGCAGATTCGAGCTTAACGTCAACCCAGCTCCCCCATTCCTGATTGCGGAATATCGATACCGGCATTTGCCGGACATAGCAATAAGAACAAGCGAAGGTGCAGCCCGTATACGGATTCAAGGTATGGCTGTACCCATTCAGGAATCCCGTTCCTTTATTAAGCAGGGTCTTTGGCGTTTTATAAAACACTTCTTGTTTCACCTCGGACACCCCATTCCTGTACTTTCTTCTATTATACTATTTCTCGCCTGACATCCCATAATGAATGAGTGACTCACGAGCCCCTCTATTTGGCATCATGAAAAATAATCCCGAGGCTGTATCGGGTCCCCGACGTAATCGTGCTAACGCCATGCCGGAGCGTGGTCCGGTAATACCCCCGTGTTCCCTGAACGGGACGATGGTTGGTCGGAAAGATTAACCCCGCTCCTTGTTCCAAGGAGATTACATGTCCCCGGCTCTGTGCCCGCGGCCGCTGCTCGATGAGCAGAAACTCTCCTCCCGTGTAATCGACTTCCTTCTCATTCAGAACAAACACCACTTGAAACGGGAAAAATTCATCTCCGTACAAATCCTGATGCAAGCAGTTATAACCGCCCTCTTCATATTTCAAAATCAACGGCGTAGAACGCTCTTGCCCCTGCGCATGGCACATCTCAAGAAACTCATCCAAGCTCGCCGGATACCTCTCCTCATGTCCAAGCCACGTCAACCAGCGGTTGGCCTTCAGCGCAAGCTCAGGATAAAAGCCTTCCCGAAGCTGCTGCAGCGATTCTGGCAGTGGAGCTTGATAATACTTGTACTCTCCGAGCCCAAACCGGTGTCTAGCCATATTGATCGTGCTCCGAAACCGCTCCTCTTCCGAATAGGTGTTGATAATCTCCGTACACTCTTCACGCAGCAGCAGCTTTGGAATGACCGCATATCCCTGTTCATCCAAAGCTTCTTGTATCGCCGTCCAATCGAGCCCTGCTATGCGTTGCGGCAATGAATTAGGCATAATTCATACTCTCTCTCATCCTGGCTCGCTCACCCTCAAGCTCCAGCAGCCGGGTCTTCATGGCAAGCCCCCCGCGATACCCCGTCAATGCGCCGCTTTTGCCAATTACCCGATGACAAGGAACTGTTATCAGCAGCGGATTCGCCCCGATAGCCGCTCCTACAGCTCGAACAGCTGACGGTTTTCCGATTTGGTTGGCGATGTCAGAATACGTAAAAGTCTGCCCATACGGGATCTGACATAGCGTATTCCATACCGCCATCTGAAAAGCGGTCCCCTTGTAGTCCATCGCCACCTCAAACCGATCGCGTTTCCCCTGGAGATACTCCACCATCTCGGCAGCAAACGGCTGCATGGCTTCATCGTTCTGCACGAGTTCACAGCCAGGGAATTTCGCTTGCGCCCATTCTTCCAACTCTGTTAAAGGCTTATCCTGTGATCCGACGAAACATAAGCCCTGCTCCGTGGCCGCGATGTATACATTCCAGTTATCATGACGCAGTTGCGTCCAGTTAATGGTAATCGAATGATTGGATTTCATGATCGTGCACCTCCGCACTCGTATTTTTTAAATGTTGCCCGCGATAGCTTAGTGGGGTCATCCCCGTTTTCCTCTTAAACAGCGTGATAAAATAAGCCGTATTCTCCATGCCCACTTTATGGCCGATATCCGAAATGGCCAGGCTGGAATTCGTCAGGAGCTCTTTGGCCTTGCCGATCCGGCAATCCTGGATGTATTCCATCGGGGTCTGACCTTTGACGCGCTTAAATATCCGGTGCAGGTGGTACGGACTTCCGTGGCTCACATCGGCTAATACATCAAGTGACAAATGATCCATATAGTGTGTATCGATATACTCGGTGACGAGTTCAATCCATTCGTGGTCCGGCAGACGTTCTCCCGTAGGCTTGCACCTTTTGCATGGCCGGAAACGCTCAGCTTTAGCTTCATCCGCCGATTGAAACACGCGCACATTTTCAAACTTCGGGGGTCTGGATTTACAGGATGGCCTGCAGAAGATCTTTGTTGTCTGCACCGCATAGAAAAACTTGCCGTCACTGTCCTTGTCGTTGTTGATAATGGCCTGCCACTGGGCTTCGGTCGGTTGTATTCGGTTTGCCACGTTTCCTCACCTCCGCTAACATTATAACCACAGGATAATCCTGTTGTACGCTTTTTGGAATAGAAGAGCAAGATAACAAAATTATACGGTCTGCATTTATGGTACAACTAGTATAGAAGAGTTCAGGTGCGAAAGGAAACGATGAAGATGCAGGAGCGAAACCAGATACATGACGATAAGCCCTATACTATGGAGAATCATCTCCCCCAGGACAGCTGGGAAGATCATGCCGAAGCCATAAGGCTGTTCGTACCGAAGGAGTTCAGTTTTACGGAGAACCTCAATTATTTGCAAAGATCGCCGAACGAATGTCTTTTTCATATCCGAAATGACAGCATCTACCGGGCTATCCCGCTTGATGGTGACATCGCTGTGATTGAAGTCCGTGCGGAGCCTCAAGAACAGGCGATCCTTGTTCGGTTTTTGGGGAATACCGCCCCCTCCGATCCCTGCAAGCGGGCGGAAGTAGCGGGTTATGTTCGGGACTGGTTCGATCTGAATACCGATCTCGTACCGTTCTATACGATGGCGGAAGCAGATCCATTACTCAGTCAAGCCGTTCAATCCTTCTACGGGCTTCGCAATATGGGTATTCCCGATCTGTTTGAGGCTTTGTGCTGGGGCATTCTGGGGCAGCAGATTAACCTGGCCTATGCCTATACGTTAAAAAGACGTTTCGTAGAAGCCTTCGGCCGCCGCGTGGAGTGTGAAGGAGAGGTTTATTGGATCTTCCCAAGACCTGAAGACATTGCACCGCTGCGTGTTGAAGACCTGGACGGACTTCGTATGACCGTGAAAAAAGGCGAGTACCTCATCGGGGTCGCTCAACTCATGATAGGAGGGAAATTGACGAAGGAGCAGCTCCTTGAAGCAGGCAGCTTGAAACAAGCGGAGAAACAACTGGTCAGCATTCGCGGGATCGGACCGTGGACGGCCAATTATGTGTTGATGCGCTGTTTGCGAATGCCGGCGGCTTTTCCTATCGATGATGTGGGTCTGCACAACGCCATCAAACATCTGCTGGGCTTGGAGGCGAAACCGACGAAGAAGGAAATACTGGAGCTGTCGGCAGCATGGGCGAACTGGGAATCCTACGCCACCTTTTATCTGTGGAGGTTTCTCTATTAAAGTTCAAACATAATAAAGAGGACGTCTCCCTCTTCTGCCATCGCTGACAGCAGGGAGACCTCCCCTATTTAGCAAACCCTTTGATCCGAGAATCAACTATTCGATGAAGTACAGTTTACCGTCAACCTCGAGTGAGATCGCGGATTGCGACAAATCGTCTTTAAGCTTCTTAGCATAATCCACCACTTGATTAAGCGAGTCCTTGTCAAGCTTCTCGGCAAACGCGTACACGATCGTTACTTTTTCCTTGATCAGGGTTTTGTTATTGTCCACCCATGCCCCTTCACCCGGAATCGCCGTTGCCCCGCCAAACCAGCCGGACAGCTTTGTCAGTGTTTGGTCAACAAACTTCTGATGAGCTGCATCCGTAATCGGAATATCTCCCTTCACCGTTGAAGGCACGTAAATCTTAACGACATGATCCAAATGGAACTGATCGTTCAGAGCACTCTGTGTAATGGCGGTTGCCGTCGGATTGCCCTCTGCACTAAAAGACTGCTGAACCGGTACTACGATAAGTGTTAACAATAATGCCGCTGCAAAAGCGATAAGCCAACCTTTTCTCTTCATGTCCATTTCTCCTTTATGTATGGTCTCGTATCCCGTACAAGCATGGCATTTCAGTTCTCCAGTGCAACCTTCCTGCCATCCGCACGATACAAACTAGCACATATTATATACTGGCCTTTGCTTATCAGCTATGGGACATACGGATTATATTATGCGGAATCATGTAAAAAAGCCGATATTCCCGATAAACAAACTACAAGAATTCGACTTTTGATGATTACAGCGCTATTTTATCGATCCGATCCAGGATAAACTCTCCACCGAACGATGATCCATGCTGCCGTTCAAAATAGCTTGAACATCATGCAGCGTATCCTGCAAATGCACCCGCTCGCCAGGTAACCCGGTGTAAGCCTCGGCAACGTAAAAAGGCTGCGTAAGATAAGCCTCAAGCCGTTCTCCACGCTCATAAACCTCCGTCTCGGATGCCGGAATGGCCTGCAATCCTCGCACTTGAACCAGTGAACGCAGCTCGCGATAACGGCGCAGCAGCTTCTGGGCCCGCTGTTGGACCGATAAGTGAGCCTGATCCAGGTGAACGCCTTCCGATACGGAAGATGTAGAATATAACGGGTTCACGGCAGGAAACATATGTCTGGCCGCCAGATCGGCATCGAAATACCACAGCGTCTCCAGCGGTCCGTAAGGCATGTCTTCATCGACAACCGCACCTTTAAGGTCCACAAGAAAAGTCGTGACCTGCCTCAAACCCTCTTGTTGAAGATGTTCCTGGAGGTCGTAGATTTTGCCGGTCAAGACATGCTCCCGGTCCGCTGCAAACACAATCTCTTTATTGGCATTCGCATTCGTCACAATGGAATAGGTTTCTTCTATTGAATTGGCAACCCGTTCTACGTCATTCAGCATATCCTGCAGCTCGGGATATTCGCCTTCCGGCTTCAGCAGAATCGTCATATACCCTTCCTGCTTGAAGTGATGAAACAATTCACCGAGCAGCACCAATTGGCCCATTCCGGGACGGGCGACCAGCCCGACGGTACCGCCTTTGGCCAGAGGAGCAAATAGATCAAGGGGCTTAATGCCCGTTTCGATCATCTCCACGCTTTCCCCGCGCAGGATCAGTTCATCCAGACTGCATTTTGCCAGAGATGCCAATGCGGCAATGGTGCGGACTTCCGCCCGACCAACGGGAATTTTTCCTGTGCATAGGTTGGAGACCGTGGCCGGCCGTAATCCCACGGATTTGGCTGCGCTGGTCAGGTTCGGAACTCTTTGTCGTAACAGTGATACATTCAGCTTCAGATTGTCCAAGTGCGTACACCCTTTTTAGTGATAGATTGATGGTTCTTACTAATCTCTTTCAGAAAAGAGTCTGCGGTGCGGACAAACACATCCACATCCGGTTCAAAAATATTATGATCATGCTCCTCGAACGCCACGATGCTTGCCTGAGGCAGCGACTCCTTATATTGTTCCACTGCTTCTAATGATAACCCGGGATGTGGTTTTACGCCACGGATAATAAGGACTGGGCAAGTCAATCGGGTTAAGTCGTTCCACAATTCGACCCTAGCCGATTCCTGTTGCAGCGCCTGTAAAGCCGATGTTTTCATACGGTCGGACAGCTTCTTTCCTCTCCAAGGCGGTAGCGAAGCAAAGAATTCCACCCATCCCGCTGGCAGCTGGGTATGAACCGCAGGATAGTCTCCGATGATCAGGCCTTGAATTCGTTCCGGATTCTGAACCGCGTAGCCTAACTGATAGGACACCCCTCGGGAGTATCCCATGAGTACGAATTGCTCAAGTTCAAGATGACAAATAGCCGCATCAATGTCGCTGATATGGTCTTCGAGTGCATATCCCGAGACAGGCGAATCACTTCGTCCCCGGCCGCGAAGTGTGATGACAACGATATGTCTGGGCGTCAGCTTTTCCATTATGGCGATGTAATCCTCAGCCGACTCGGACAGTCCCGGGATGATGACCAATGAGTTTTTTTCATTCCTAAGCTCCCGATGTACCTCCGTCACATGAATATATACCCCTTGGTTATTGACCATTGTCTCGTATAACTGCATACATTAGACCTCCTTAAAAATGGACATTTATTTATGAAGTTTGATTATAGAGTTATCTCCTTTTTTTCATCTGTTCACCTCAACGCCCCAAAAGGTAAAAATGCGTGCACGCCCTTTAGGATGTTCACGATCTGGGTTACCCGCAGATCCACCGTCAAGGTGGCGTAGGCGTACGCCTCCGTTCTTGAAATAGAGTAAAGCTCGGTCATGAGATCAAGCATCCCGCTTAAGGCCATCCACATGGCTTCGTCCAGATCCTCGTGGAACCCCATCGTAAGCCACCCGGTACTCGTCTTGGCTCTGGGCATCGTTATGGGCATGTCGTCACGGACATGAAAAGTTAGACATACCTTATCCATGGGGCATTCCAGGGCGGGACCGCTAACTTCGCCGTCGCCCTGAGCCGCATGTCCATCCCCTGTTGAGAACAGCCCACCATCCACAGGAATCGGCAGGTACAACGTGCTGCCAGCTGTCAACTCTTTGCAATCGAGATTGCCTCCATATGGGCGCGGCACAAAAGTCGTATGCTTGCCTATTTCCTTCGGCGGCATGCCCATAACCCCCATAAACGGTTTCAGGCCGATGCTGTGCTTGAAATCTCCGAACTGACTCCTGCCTGTCATTGTCCTGGCATCCAATTCAAAATCCAGCGTCACTTCCTTGGTGTCGGTCATGCCCAGCTTCTCGTTCCAATAACTCGGAAAACCTCCGGCAGAGGTCCACCCCCACGATCCGGGAATTACTTCGTTGATCTGAATCTCCAATGTAAGTCCGGGTTTAGCCCCTTGAATATGGACGGGACCTAATAAAGCATGCCCAAAATGCTTCTCCTGCCGCTCCGGCTTGCGCTCCGTAAACTTCGTTCTCGCCGCGCCCGGGGCAGCACGCTTCTCCAGTCCCCAACCCGCATCCAAGGTTTGATACACGACAGTATCCCCAGACTGAATGTATAGGGCGGGCTCCAGTTCCCTGCTAAAAAATCCATGAAGCGTATGAATATCCGGTAGCAGCATATGAACCTGTGACATCTATCTTTCTCCCTTCACAGCCATAATCAGAGTGGCCATTCCATATCTCATATTCACTCTGTTACTTTATAAGGTATTTTAAATTACTCTTAGAGTCAATAATTAATTACTTCATAACGTAATATTAATTACTCTTAATACATTTTGTTACTCATACCCGTTCGTACCAAAGTAGGTCGTTGCAGCACAAAAAAACCGTCCGCTGAGCAGCTTCACTGCGAGGGACGGTTCATCACCATGTTCACTTAAATTTCATATCAGCTAATGATTGAGCGTTCATGGGAATGGTAACCGTTATTTTGCGCATGGCCATTCTCATTACACTCTATTCTTTCTTCAAATCCTTACACTGGAATCCCGCACGACCATCTGCGGCATCAATTTCACGGCCCGCTCTTCCCTCGGAATTCCCAACATGCGATCCATCAGGATTTGTGCTGCCTTGCGGCCGATTTCCTCCTGCTGCAAGGCAACAGACGTCAGCTTGGGATATACGCGGGAGGCAAGGTCCAGATTATCCATCCCCACAACGGCAACGTCATGGGGAATGCGCAGACCGGCTTCCTCGCAGGCCTTCATGACCCCGATCGCCATTAAATCGTTCGCGGCAACAATGCCCTCCGGATGGTCGGGCCCTTCCAGCCACGCCTTCGCCATTGCATAACCGCCGCTTTCGGTGTAATCGGATTCGGCGATAAAACGCGGGATCAAGGGTATTCCGGCATTCAGCATGGCATCCCGATACCCGCAGAACCGCTCGTGGCCGGTCTGCTCGCTCAGATTGCCGCCGAGATAGGCGATGCTGCGCAGGCCTTGACGGATCAGATGCTCCGTGCTTTGCTTGATCCCGTCATATGTGTCCACATACACATAGTCGAAGCGGTCATTCCCTTCCGGCGAGACATATTTATTCGTGAGCACGACCGGTGCTTGCAGTGCATTGATGGCCCCGATATTCTCTTCACCGAAATGAAAGGACACCATGATCATGCCGTCGGCCACATTTTCCCGCAGGGTCTGAATCGCCTTCATCTCCTCCTGGAGCCTGTGCTTGGTGTAGAACAGAATCATCAGGTAATCATGCTCTTCCAGCACCTGATTGATTCCGTTGATCATATCGAAGTAGAAAGGGTTGCATATATCTGGCACGGCAAAAATGATTTTGTTGGTTTGTCTCATTTTCAGCATTTTCGCTGCATGATCGGGCGCATAGTTCATTTCTTTGGCAGCTTCCAGAATTTTGCTCTTCGTTTTGGGACTGCAGTAACCTCGTCCCGACAAGGCTCTGGACACCGTAGAAGGGGATACGCCTACCCGTTCAGCAATCGTATAAATCGTATGTTTGTCCATCCTATCCTCCATTAACAACCATGGAAACGCCATATGCTCCCGCAAAAGGCTCCATGGATTCACACTATCACCTTACCGCCAGGTAAGCAATAGCTCCTCCTTTATATAACCTCCCGCTCATCATTATCCGGAAGCTCCGGGAATGGCGCATGGGGCTCGGCCTGATACCAGAATGCCGTCGATGCAATATCGCTCTGCTGCGGAAGATACCTTCCTCCGGACCTCCAGCCGAGATCCTGAATGGTCACGCGAAGATCGCTTTGAAAGCGGATTGGATCCATGACATGCCATCGATACATGCCAAAACGCTGTTGACTTCGATACAAACCGTCCGGCTTCAGCACTTGGTGCATCCCCAGATATGGCGTCGAGTAGGTTCGATAGGTACCAATCGGCTGCTCCCAATTCCAGGCTCCGCCAAAATAATCTTCCGTTCCCGTACCGCATAGGGTCGGATAATCCTGATCCCCGTCCATATAGAACTTGATCTCGCCTTCGCCCCACCAGCCGTTATTATTCACCTGCCAAGCGAGGTAAGTCCCTACATAGTGCCCGTGTCCAGTTACGCCATCCAGAATGGTATAAACCTCTTTATAAGGAACGGGATTCGTTCTCCGCCACTGCGCGTGAAAATAAGCCTCATCTTCCGGGATGTCCGTCAGCGTATAGTCAATTTGATAGTAAAGGACTGCCTTTTCCGGCGCACGGTTCTCCATCGTCAATCGGGCATGCTTGCGGAAAGGCATCTGCCAGTAGCTGTTCATGCCGCCGGCCGGATTCACGGCAACCGGAATCGAGTTGACATCGCTGCGCTCCCCCCATCCGTTACAGAACAAATCACCGACGGGTACCTCAACCGAAGGGGACTTCTCATCGTCCCAATACATGCGGATAATCAGATTGCGCCACAGCGTCGGATGGCAGGTAAGCCAGATATGCTGAATCGCCCCGGGACCCTGAATGTCACCCATCGTAAACGTTTCTCCCGGTAAAATCTCCACGGAAGGAGAGACCTTCCAGCCCACGCCCAAGTCCCTGGAAGCCGCTGCGCCCGTGCCGTCGGTGGCCATGCCGCCCTTTCCTTTGTCACCGGTAAAATTCTCCGCGCTGATAGATCTTGTCTGCGCATTGGACAGCCGGGATAAATTTCCGAGGTGCATGTTGAGCCCATTAAAGTTCGTCATCTGTTATCGCTCCTTTAGTATGTGATATCGTATCCGTACCGTTCTTTCAACGTTTGGCCCAGGTGATCCTTAATTCGCAGGTAAGCTTCAGCGGCCGCACCGTTCCCCCAATCGAAGATGGTGAATGTCCCCATGCCTCGTCCCTCCTCGTCCACAACACCATCATGACCGTAATTCTCCATCATGAAGCCGTAATCCTTCTCGTTAAAGAAAGGATACGCCCGCTCCCACTGCTGTTTTGTTTTTTCATTCTCGGGACAATACATCATGACGAACGAGGCCTGCAAAGCGGCGATCCCGCGCTCAATATATTCGGGCAGATCCAGTTCCATCCCATATTGCAGGATCAACTCGGCAAACAAGCTTTGCCGCGCATCATTCCACTCCCCATCACAGTTCATGACGCCGAATCCGCCCAATACGTCAACATACAGGTAGGGAGGCTGCCAGGAAGCCTGCGTCATCAGCATTTCATCCAGCACACATTGGCCAACGTTCAAATAGGCAGGATTGCCGCTCATTTTATACATATGGTATAACGCTTCCGCCGTCCAAAACATGGAGAAATTGCACTGCTTGAACATGTTATTCCTAGCCACCTTGTTGCCTGGAAGATCTTCACGACCATAACCGCAGCAGGACCAATAGGTCTCGAAATCCTCCCACCTGCCGGTCGGCACGATCTCCTTCATCACAACCTCCAGCGCCCGCTGTGCCGCTTCCTTGTATTTGGAATCCGGGCGCAATTCATGCAGCTTCAGCAAAAAAGTGACGGATAGCGAAGTTTCCGGGGACTCTCGAAGAATATCCAGCGGCGCTAACGTATCCTGATTGAGCCAGGCCGGAAAATAGCCTTTCGCGTCTTGGAGGGGCACAAGCGCATCTGCATAGCGCACGGCATATTCCAGCAGCCTTGGATCCGGCTCTAGCTCATCAAACCAGCGAAGCATGAGCAGCGCCGTCCAGCTCATATCCAGCACGTGATAAGGGGC
Source organism: Paenibacillus sp. NPDC058898 (assembly GCF_049316025.1). Taxonomy (NCBI): domain Bacteria; kingdom Bacillati; phylum Bacillota; class Bacilli; order Caryophanales; family Paenibacillaceae; genus Paenibacillus; species Paenibacillus sp. NPDC058898. The sequence continues at coordinate 100,494 of NZ_JBMOSM010000003.1, forward strand.
ATCCGCAATCGAACCCCATGGATCAGCCGGATTGCGATTGGAATTTCCCCAGAAGGCAGACGCCCAGTTCCCGGAACGGTTAACCTCCTGTCCATCTACCACTACCCGCTTCATCTCCGTTGCAATGACGGCGGGAAAGAACCCGCCGCGCTGAGGAGCAGCGAGAGCAAGCTCTTTCATTAGCAGAGCTTTCCGAACTAACTCCGAATCGCCTTGTGCCCGGCCGTAACGACAGATGCCTTGTGCCGAGCGAAGGGAGCTGAACCATGCCTGATTCCAGACGGATCGGCTCTCCCGCTCGTTTGGCACGCCCGGATAATTCGGGCTTTGACTCACATCGGCAATGAATACCGCAGCCCCTACGTTCCGTCCGTCCCATTCGAACTCCTGCCATACCGTGTCTTTCCAGTGACGAAAAGCCCAATCATAGGCATGCCTTACATAGTGGTCAAGATGGACCTCTTCATAGATACTGTGACGGAATTGCGTATGCCCCCACCTGTCCCATAAAAACTGCAGTACCAGCCGCCAGGGATTGAATACGGCTTGATCAGCCTCCACCATTTTAAGAAAGAAGCCGATTCGTATCATTCCTGGCGGGTATGAAGCCCCATTCACCTTCTCAAACAGCACATGCTCGCTCACCCGAGTTCGGCTCATTCCCAAGACAAGCAGGTTATTAGGAGCATCCAGGTCCATGTACCAACGAGCGTCCGCATCCTTCGTGATCAGATCCAGATCCGGTATGAGCATGAGCGTCCTTGTATGATCATGAACGATGAGCGCGGGCGAACGAAAGCAGTGTTGGTCCATCACATGCCGGGATGTCGGTGTTACATGAGGCGCCCAGTAAAAATGAGGCAGGAATGCCGGCTCCAAGCGCATCTGCCAGTCATCCTGTTGAATCTCCTGCTCCAGTTCGAAGGTCAGTATGCAATGAATCGTGTCCTCGTCCAGTTGATGCAGACTTACCTTCGGAGCCGCTTGCCCAATATGGTCGTAATCCCACTGCTTTACAAATAACTCCGGTAATCGTCTCATAAGTTCCTCCTTTCTCCCCGGTTTTCTGCCATGGGCTCATCATTAATTCTTAACCACGCTGAAATCGTCAACCTGAATCCACATATCTGACGTTGCCCACATCCCGGCGTATATCTCCAGACTATGATGCTGGCCCGAGTTGAAGGTAACCGTCTTCAGGGTATATCCAGGAATTTGCTGAAATGCAGTTTCATTTAGCACCGGACCTCCGCCAAGCTGCCTTACGCCGAAATATCCATCGTTATGGTTGTCTGAGGTACGGATCCATGCCGATAATGTGTATTCGGTATCCGGCTCGACAAAAATCTCCTGTTTGATTGAATTCCAGCCGCTGCCGGCCCTTGCATACGCGTTGTTCGCCCCGGTGCGCGCAAATCCGAGATTGCGGTCTACACCGGCAGTTCCGTTCGAATACCAAGGCGACGTTAGGCTTGAAGATGTTTGCGATTCAAATCCGGCATGACCCACCAGATTCGAATCCCTCATCAGCGACACATCGTCCAGCTGAAGCCAGGTATCCCCGTCAGCCCACATCCCCGCGTACAATTCCACGACAGAACGGTTCCCGGAATTAAAGGTCACCGTCAGTTCCGTGTAATCAGGCAATTGGGCAAAAGCGGTTTCCTTAACGACGGGACCATCTACAGGCTCCCTTATCCCGAAGTAACCTTCCGTATTGTTGCTCGATGTACGAACCCAGCCTTTCAGCGTGTAATTGGTGTACGGCTGCACCACGACCCGCTGCTTGATCGCGTTCCATCCGCTGCCATTGCGTACATAGCCATTATTCTCACCGGTTCGGGCATTTCCGAGCTTGCGGTCCAAGCCGCCCTCACCCGTAACATACCATGGAGCCATGACCGGCGTTTTTATCTGCGTTTCGAAGCCTGGGTCCGAGATGAGATTGTCGCCGAGCATGTCAGGGGCCAGCGTGGTCTTCATTAGATGAGTATTGTAATCCGGGTACCAGGTCGACATGATAAAATACATCTCAGGCCCGTTATTGGACAGCGGATGCATATACGCATTGTACTGACCAAGGCCCGTAAAATCTCCAGACACCAGAATTTTTTCCCCGCTCCATGGGCCGATCGGCGTTGCCGCATCCCGCATGACGATCGCCTGCCGGTCTTCGTTCAGATAGGTCATGATATACCGTTTGAAGTGGGCATTGTAAGCAACGGACATCTCGCCCGCCACACCGATCGCCACTGGCCGGGCCGCAGCCTGTGCGGCCGACCAGCCGTTACCGTCCCAATAACGATAATCCCCGATATTCAGCAGCGCATTCTCCGGTACCCGGGCAAGATATACATCCCCGAAGCGGCCATTTGGCGTAGTATACATGTAAACAAATCCGCTGTCCTTAAGGAATGCCGCCATTTGAAAAGGATTGTTCCAGGTTGACGTGTTGTTGTACCAGCGGGCGGACGGACTCTTGGTCCAGTTCTGCCCGTTGTCATCCGAGTAAGCGATGCCGGAGTAATTCGTATACCATCGCCCTGCTGGTCCCCAGTGATTCACGGACATATAATGGATATAATGCCTGTTGCCGATGGTTACGCCTGCCGTCGGGATGACTGTCATCTCATCATTGTTGATTTTTTTGGAGGGGAGAATCTCTTTGGCGTGGCCGGGCTTGCTCTGAATCATTGTTGAGAACGTAAGTCCATCCTCCAGATTCTTATCTGATGAGATTGCCAGCAAATTGCTCCGGTTCCAGTTGCCTGCCGTGTCGTTGGTATCGCCGAAAGCAATGAAATATTCGCCGCCGCCCTTATCCCACACGATGCCCAAATCCGTCCCGCTCACATTGTAGTTAATGTGGGTTTGATTCGGATTCGGCATGGTCTCTCCGGCAGGTGTTGCACCCGTTACCCGGGCTATCATCTTCGTGCCTTCCGGTGTCAGCGCTTTGGCGCTGCCTGCCCAAGCGGAAGCAAATATTATGGACATGGCGAGAATACCTGTCGTCATCTTCCTCGTAAACATTATGGACATCCTCCTTCACATCATCGGCCTTAAGCAGCGGTGCTATTTATGTTCTCGAATACATGGCTAAGTCAATTCCAGCATTGCCATGCTTCGGGGCGGAAGCGTTAGCAAGCGCTGAGCATCTTGCTGTGGACCGCAATTAACGGCCTGCTCACGCGCTAGCGTGAACAGCCGTCCGTTCACTGCCGTTTTCCCGTAGTCTTCCGGACGAAAATCTACACGAATCGTTTGCTCCTCTTCAGTCACATTCGCAAAGAATAAGCCAACATCTCCTTGCTCATTCTGCCATGCCGCGTGTATGACGGAGTCAGTCAAAAGTTCCCCCTCATTGTTATACTCCGGTGTTTCCTTACCATGGTTATAATGAAACCATTTCATGGAAGTCTGAGGGCTGTCGAAGGAGAGCGGCCGAAGCATGGTCCCATATGACCAATACGCCTTCGCTGCTCCGGTCCGTAGTCGTGCATACAGGGCCAAGTAATCTGCCCTGTTCGTGGAGAAGGCATACCCGCGCGGATCAAACGAATAGTAATGCTCCTCCGCCTTATTTTCGTTGCCGTCCAGTACCTCCATCGGGCTGTATTCGTAATTCAATTCGTACAATCCGCCCCAGAGGTACGTGCGTGCCACCGTAAAATAGTACAGCTCCCCGATCTCCTCCGTCAGCTTGCCCCAGCCATCCAGTCTCAGCGCGCCGTACTCATGATATACGTACGTGAACATCGGGATCAGGCGGGCCTCGCCTGACTTAAGCAGTTCCCGGATTGGCCAGCCTTCAAGCGGCGCTGCGGGCTGCCCTCCGGCCCGCGCCTGATAATAGTCGATCAGATCCAGCATCGTCTCATTGATCATCTCGGTGCCCATGGGGATATAACGGCCTGCAGTTTTGCACATGGCCGCCTTCGTATCCGCATAGTTCCGCCTGTAGGCATCCTCTATCATGATGCCGGCTCCAACCGGATGACCATGACTTTCATCCATGCAGATTTTCAGAATGTTGTTGGCGGAGATGTCATAATAAATCGCATCGACATCATCACTCTGCTGCAGCGCCGTATCCCGTTTCACATGAAAGTCATGAGTATACGGATGTGCCGGACAGAGGAACGGGAAGCGGTACGCATCCACGCTTTTTTTCAGATCGGGAAATTTCTGCGCGGCTTCCCTGCCAAGTGCGCCGTCCGCTCCGTCAAAATGATACAGGTAATCGAACTCGAAAGGAGCGAAGCGGTGGCCCAGCTTTCGGATCAGAGCGATGTTCTCTGGGTTGAAGCGGGTCGGAAACCAATCGTCGTATCCCCCAGGCACGCCGCTGCCAAACGTTTGCGGCCGGTGCGTCCAGTCTGGGCCCAGGATGTGAAACATCGGCGTTCCGATGCTTTCATGGTATTTCTGAATCCATGCAGTCCGATCCGATCCCGCATTGATCCCAAAGGTAGCTGCCCCCATATCCTCATGCAGCCATTGACTCCCCTCCTTCGCAGCCCTGCCCGCAAGCTTGCCTCGTGAACACCATTTCTGCTGTACGGCCCAGCTCTTGTATCGATCAGCAGCTTCGTACCACCCGGTTCCTGACAGAAGCGACAGCTGCACCGGGTAATGAGGCTGAATCCCTTTACCGGTACCCATATCACTGCAGCCATGGATCATCGAAGCTTCCAGCATGCCGTTTCCGTTCTTGAAGAAATTAAGCCACTTCGGATGGCCTTCGCCGTCCAGGGCCGCGAAATACAGCCCGCCCCTGTCCTTGCCATAATAGGCAAAGAACTGCATCGTCGCCCCTGAGAAGCTTTCCGGGTACGGCATGAAACGAAAACCGATCCCATTCATTTCAAACACCTTCATCGGGTCGTTGACCTCAAATCCGGTAGCAAAGGGGTGAGCAATATAATCCTCCTCCCCATGCTCCGTAATCGTGGTCAAATTCGGGATAATCGGATATTCCAGACTAAGCAATCTGCAATCCGAGTTGTTTTCAGCGTCGCATCGGAATTCAATACCGTCCCCCTCCGCCGAGAGTGTCAAGGAAGAGGTTACGATCATGCCTTCCTGCGTGTGCCAGCTTAGTCGAACTTGATCCTGCCCGGATGCCGTCTTGTTCCTGCCCCAATCGAATCGCTGAAAGGAACTGCTGAAGCCCGCGTCTGTCTCAAGGCGAAAGGGATCCGTAATGCCCGCAACCGCGATATAATCGATCCCTCTTAAGTTATCGCGAACAGCTTGAATCGTACCGTCCGTCTCGCTGAGTTCAAGCCGGATGAGTCTGTTCTCAAGAATAATCATGCTTCACCTCCACCTGTATGGCTTAGATCGTTTATTTTAATCCGGAGATTTTGATTCCTGATATGATGTGCTTCTGGAAGAAGAGGAACAGGATAATGGTCGGCAGACAGGAAAGCGCCGATCCGGCCATCAACATGCCCATTTCCGTTGCACGCTCGGAACGGAAGGTGTACAAGTACTGCATAATCTGAAACAGCTCCGGATTGGTAATCGTCATCGTCGGCCATACGAAGGAGTTCCAATAGGCTAAATAGGAGCCAATGCCCACAATGACAAAGACCGGGAACGACATTGGAATGAAAATATGCGTAAAAATCTTGATCCTGCCCGCTCCATCGATCAGTGCCGCCTCTTCCAGCGCCATTGGAATATTCAGATAGAATTGGCGGATGAAGAACATATGTCCCGCGGAAGCAATCCCGGGCAATACGAGCACCGCAAGGGTGTCGAGCATGCCCATCTCATTCACCACGATAAAGGAGGTCAGCAGGATCGCCATGCCGGGAATGAACATGGTGATGATGACGTAAACCCACAGAAATGTCTTGAACCGGAATTCCAGCCTGGAGAAGACGTAAGCCGCAGTAGCGTTAACGGCCAAGCTTAGCGATGCAAAAAGAACGGCGCCCCCGAATGTAACCAGCATCGTTTGAATGAAGGCCGAATCACCCAGAATGTCCATGTAATTCTGAACCATCCATTTCTTCGGGAAGAATCGGAACGGAGTGGCAAGCACCTCCGCTTTGTCTTTGAACCCGGCAAGGATGACCCACAGCAGCGGGAACAGAGCCATAATGGTCACCAGGCCGGTCAAGAGTGTCATCAATGTTTTTTGAAGTCCGTTGAACGTTTTCATCTTGTTATCCTCCTGTCTTCCCTAACCGTCGATCGCTTTTTCCGAATTCAACACTCTGAAGATGATGGCCGAGATACTGCCCAGGACCACAAACAACAGCAGCGATGCCGCGATCGAGTTGCCGACCATGACGTCGTTGCGGAAATGGTTCAAGATGTACAGGTTCGGCGTTGTGGTCTCGCTAAGCGGTCCGCCGCCCGTCATCACGAGGGACAGCTCGAACTGTGAGATTTGCGCCGTAAATCCGGTTACGAGCAGATACAGGATCACATTGCGCATGAGCGGAATCGTGATATACCACATCCGGACAAAGGTGCCCGCTCCTTCCAGTTCCGCAGCCTCATAGTAGCTTTTCGGAATATCGTGGAGACCTGCCAGCATGATCAGCGTTGTAAGGCCGAAGCCCAGCCATACGGCAGGGGCTGCGATGCTGGGCAGTGCCGTAGCTACTTCGGCAAGCCACGCTTTCGGCTCGTATCCGAACAGTCCGATGATGTAGTTGGCCAAGCCGCCTGCATAATCGAAGATAAAGACGAAGATGACCGATGCAACGATCCCGGAAATGATGGTTGGGATGTACACGGAGGTCTTCACAACGCTTGCAAAGCCGGAGCCCAGGTTCTTAATGATGTTGGCGAACAGAAATGAGAGAATCAGCATTGTCGGAACGACCATAAGGGCAAACTTGAGCCCTACCCAGATGGACTGGAGAAAGAGGTCATCGGTCAGCACCATATAGAAGTTCTGTAAGCCCACAAAGGTGGAATCCTGGTAGAAGCTCCAATTATAGAAGCTCACGCGCAGGGCATAGAAGAAAGGTATGATGACAAAGATCGTCAGCAGGATGACGATGGGTGCGAGAAGCAAATAAGCCACCCCATTGTCCTGCCGGTAATTTTTCTTAAACATGTAGAGTCACCACCATGACCTAAGGATGAGGCAGCCATCCGAAATCGGATATCCGTATCTGAAGGGATAATTCCCGGGTGGCCGCCAAAGCGCTAATTTTTCGGATTTGTGCCGGCAAGATTGTTCTTGGTTATGAAATCGTTAATATCCTTTTCCGCTTTCTCCAGCGCCTTATCCACCGGCGTTCCTTTCATGGCGGACTCAATGGATGTGGAGAGTGCAAAGCTGATGTCCCATGGATAGATCGGTTCAGCCTGGGAGTGTGGAATGATCTGCTCAGAGACCAGCGCACGCCAAGTATCCTTGGATGCATCCGGATCGGATTTCATCGCTTCGTCCACCGATTTACGCGGGGAGAACTTGGAGAATTGGGACGTCTTGAAAAAGTCGATCATGATGTTTGGATCCCCGGCGAGGAGATAAGAGATGAAATCTGCCGATTCTTGCGCATGCTTGGATTTTCCGTCTACCGCGAGCGACCAGCCGCCAAGCGTTGCCGTCGGTTTCGTCAAATCGCCGTCCAACGATGCCATCGGTGCAATCCCCACTTTATCTACCAAATCCTTATAAGTGTTGCGAAGCTGCCCCATCGCCCAGGAACCGCAAATCTGGATGGCAATCTTGCCCTCGCCGAAAGGCTTGATATCCGCATATCCGGCCAGAGCCTGCTTCGGCATGACGCCAGATTGGTAAGCTTTCTGGTAAAAATTCAAGAGCGCCTTGTAGCCGTCATTATTTACGTCTGCTTTGGACCAGTCCTCCGTAACCGCAAGATGTCCTGCTGCATTATACTGCAGCCCCCAGCTCGACCAGCCCAAATCCGGAGCGGTTTGTGCGATCGATAACCCGAACACGCCTTTCTTGGTCAGCTTCTGAGCTGCATCCAGAAGCTCATCCCACGACTTCGGCGGCTGATTCGGATCAAGCCCGGCCTCCTGGAACAAATCCTTCCGATAGAACATGACGGCAGAAGGTTCGACCAGCTTCGGATAAGCGTAGTACTTACCGTTAACGGACACAAATTCCTTCATGTTGTCGTACAAATCATCGAATACTGCCGGATCCATCAAATCGTTCAGTGCCGTCAGCTGTCCTGTCTTCGCGGCATTAGCCACGTTGCCGTAGTTGATCGTTCGGATATCCGGCGCTTTCCCCGCGGCTTGAGCCGCTTTCATTTTTTGATCCCAAGCGTCGCCTGGAACGATCGTCAGTTTCACTTCCACATTATTCTGAGATTTGTTGTACTCGCCGACCCATTTTTTGAACCACTCATCGGTCGTTTCCTCGAATTTTTGCGCCCAAAAGTTGATTACGACTTTATCGCCGCTGCTGCCACCATTGTTTGCGCTTTCATTTTCCGGTGAATTGCTTGATGCTCCGCCTGCCGGGCCGCCGGATCGTCCGCCACAACCTGTAACGAGCAGCGCCAGTACCATAAGTGTGGAGAACAAAACTTTCCAGGATTTGAAACTGATGTTTTTTTTCTGCACCATGAACCCTCCTTATAATGGATCAAACTATTTAAACGCGATTCGCATTTAAACCGAACATTCGTTGAATCCGTTGTCATTTTTCCAGAGAAGCTTTATACCAAAAGACGTTGTACGGATCCCACAAAGATAGCGTGAAATAAATCGTTCGCCCGTCATTCTCGGTATACCGATCATTCATATAGGGACCATACAGTCCTGGATAATCCTCGGCTCGGACCAAATCCAGAGGCTCGCCCCACGGCCCCCACGGCGTCATCCCTTCACGTATGACAACACCCTGGCCTTCCTTCAGATATGTCATCAGCCAACGTTCCAGATAAGAGTTCCATACAACAGAAAGCTCGCCGACCGTGTCATCCACTACATTCTGGGCATCTTTCTTATCGGTACTCCATCTGGGATTACCATCATCGTCCAGACCACTATAGTACTCGTACTCGGACAGATTCTCGATGTTCTCTTCTCCCACCTTCATGAGCTGAACGCCGCCATAGCGTCCGGCTGGAATACCCCAGAAATAAATGTCCGTCCCGCCTGCTTCATTCTTTACCTTATAGGGACTGACCTGAGTGAAATTGCTGTTCCCCGGCCAACGCAGTTGATCCTGGAGCTCCCACGTCTCACCGTTATCAACCGATTTGGCCACGCTGCTGTAGTTGGCGTCCCACTTCCCGGGATCTCCCCAATGATTGACCGACATGTAGTACACATACAATGCACCACCTGCCGCAATGCCATGAGTCGGAATTTTGGTCATTTCTTCATAATCGATTTTGACGGAGGGCAGCAGCTCCTTGGCTGTACCGAATTCATCCGTCACCATGTTTTCAAACGTGATGCCGTCAGCCGGTTCCATATCCGTGGTATAGGCCATCGTATTGGAGCGCCAGTAGCTGCCCCCTCCGCCTATCTGATCTGGCGCCCGTTCGCCGAACGTATCCCCGAACACGAAGTAAGTTCGTTCCCCATCGTTCATCATAGAACCGAGATCGGTACCGTACACCGCGTATCGATCGGTACGATTGGGGGATCGTTCGCCAGTCAATTGCGAAATTTGTTCCAGGCCGGTAATGCCTGTTAATATAAAGCCCTTGTCTGCTCCATCTAGCTGGGGATTCACCTTGCTGCCGCTCATGCAGCCGCAAAGAAGCACGAGTAGGCTGGCGAGCAAGGCCGATTTCAATTTCAAGCTCATCTCCCCTTTCGATTCACTATTCCACCCCTTTATATTAAGGGTTGGAGTGCCCGAATATTTGCTTCATACTATCATCGTTAAGCGGCTTGATATCCGGCAGAGGCTTTCTCTTATCCACCTTAGGCAGCGCCGGGAAAGGACGATGAGGTTCAGCCTGATACCAGTACGCCGTAGAGGAAACATCGTCGCTCCGATGATTGTTATGTCCGTGCTCGATCGTTACCTTGATGCTGCTCTCGAACATGATCGGGTCGAGGATATGATACCGGTACGTGGAGATTTTGCCGCTCCAGTTCGGTCCCCCTCCCAGAATAATGCCATGATAAGGCGTGCACACCTCCTGCTGCGGACACCAGGCCGTGTTGAAATAATCCTCCATCCCCGTTCCGTGCAAGGTCGGAGGCCATGGCTCCCCATCGATGAAAATCATGTCGTCCCCTTCGCCGTACCAGTTCCACTCCCGCGTATCGCGCAGGTTATGGACATTGAAGTTGCAGCCGATGTAATGACCTTTCCCCACCGCATCCAGGATGACATAGTTCCCGTCGCCGGTCGTATTCTTGCCGCCGAATTCATAGAAGGCGTTATCCACTTCGTCATCCGGTATCCCGTCCGTAGGATTTTCTCGATGCCACTGGGCATGAAATCTAAGCTCCTCCTCAGGCAGCTTATCGTATGATTCGTAATTCACATAGAAATAGAATTTGATCGGTTGGTCCGCCTCGCTCTCAATCGTAATGCGGGCTCCATCCGCAAACGGCATGCGGAAGAAGCAGTTGAATGCCTTGCCGTCCTCGGGACTCATCATCAATGCCGCAGACGTATAGTTTTTGGTGATCCCGTGCCCCATTCCGAAAAAATCACCGATCGGCGCTTCCACGCTGGGCTCCGCCTCCTGGTCCCAGTACATGCGGAGAACGATTTTACGCGGTAGATACAATTCCTCAGCAGGCGCGTCAGTCGCCATCGTCATCCAGATGTGGGTGATGGCGCCCGCGCCTGGAATGTTGCAAATTTCGGTCAGGTCGCCAGGGTTGATGGAGAAGTAATCTTTATTGCCTCCCGAACGGTCGTAGCTGGATTCCCGTTTACTTTTCCCGTTGCGAGTAAGGCTGAGTGAAGATAATGCTGAATGATTGTTCATGGATGGTTCGCTCCTTTTAGATTGGTGGATAAAGGTTATATAAGTACTTCTAGAACTCGTTTCCCAAAATGTGGCATCGATTGCAGAATTGATGGTGATGGAATGCAGGGTCCTTCCAGAACCTGCATTCCCAGTTTATGAGTCCAACGCCGCCAGGCGATATTTCGTTGTGACCTCGCGTTTATTCAGGCTTTCATTCACACATTCATTCCGGTGATTTACCGCTTCTTAATGCCTTCAAGCGTTTCAGCACCCCGTTTTCGCCTCTGCCCAAATAATCATGAAGGCCTTTATATTCCTTGTACAATTGATCATACACGCGCACATTGGCCTCAATCGGCTTAAAGGTCTCTTTCCGAACACGGGCTATTGCTTCCGCAGCCTCAACGATGCTCCCAAAGCCACCTTGCTCTTTGCCTGCCGCCACGGCACCGAACATGGCTGCACCAAAAGCGGCCGTCTGGATTGTATCCGCTACTTTGATTTCTTTGCCGGTAACGTCAGCATAGATTTGCATCAGCAAACGGTTTCGCTGCGGCAATCCGCCGCAAGCATAGAGCTCCTGGACTTCTACGCCGCTTACGGTAAAAGCATCGATAATCGCCCGCGTTCCAAAGGCAGTGGCCTCCAGCAGCGCCCGGTATATTTCCGCAGGCTTGGTTTGCAGGGTCAAGCCGAGCATTACGCCGCTAAGATCGGCATCCATCAGTACAGAGCGGCTTCCGTTCCACCAATCGAGTGCCAGTAGTCCGCTTTGGCCAGGCGCATACCCAGCCGCTTCCTTCTCAAGCCACTCATGAATGCCAAGCCGCTCTTCGGATGCTTTGCGACGAACATATTCCGGCACAGCCTCTTCCACATACCACGCGAAGATGTCGCCTACGGCCGATTGCCCGGCCTCATACCCGTAATAACCGGGAATGATCCCGTCCTCGACGACGCCGCAAATGCCTTCGCCCGTCACTTCCTTGTCGCTTAAAATCAAGTGACAAGTAGAGGTTCCCATCGCAAGCACCAGCTTGCCAGGGGTTACCACACTAACGGCCGGCACCATGGCATGGGCATCGATGATGGCTACGGCGACCGCGGTGCCCGGCAGAAGCCCGGTCATGGCTGCCATAGATTCGGTTAATCCGCCCGCTTTCGAGCCCAAGGGCTTGATCGGGCCTCTCAGCTTCGTCTCCACGAGGTCACCAAACCTCGGATCAAGTGACTTCAGGAACTCCTTGGACGGGTATCCCTCCCGTTTATGCCAATTGGCTTTGTAGCCTGAGGTGCAGCTGCTCCGCGCGAGCTGACCGGTCAATTGCATGACCACCCAATCGGCAGCCTCCATGAACAATACAGCCTGCTCATAGATCTCCGGAGCTTCATTCAGAATCTGTAAAGACTTCGCAAGCATCCACTCCGAGGAGAGCTTACCTCCATAGCGAGCAAGAAATTTCTCACCCCGCCGTATTGCGGCTTCATTAATCAGGTTCGCTTCATCCTGTGCCGCGTGGTGCTTCCACAGCTTTACCCAGCTATGCGGGTTGTCTCTCCACTCCTCCAGCATGCACAGCGGAGTTCCCCCGGCATCCAGCGGCATCATTGTACACGCTGTAAAATCGACGCCAATCCCTATGACTTGATCAGGTGATACGTTAGCCTCCAACAACACACGCGGGATGGATTGCTGAAGGACTTCCATGTAGTCCCCCGGATGCTGCAGCGCCCAATCCTGTTCCAGCTTCAAGTCCGAGTGGACCAGCACCTCGTCCATAACTCCGTGCGTGTATGGCGTCACATGCGTCGCAACTTCTTGCCCTGTATTGATATCAACGAGCAAAGCCCTGCCCGATTCGGTACCGAAATCCACGCCAATAGTGTATAACTGCTTCATTTCATCCGCCTCCTATTTATACAACGGACCATAAGACGCGCATGCCCGGTAGTCTGCCGAGACCGGCTCCAGTCCGCCGAAAGCGGTCCATGCGCTCGGCCGGAATATCCGTTCCTCTGGTACGTTATGCATGCATACCGGAATGCGGAGCATCGAAGCCAAGGTGATCAGATCTCCGCCGATATGGCCGTAACTCATGGCGGCATGGTTGGATCCCCAGCTGCTCATCACGGTGTATACATCCTTGAACAGTCCCTCGCCGGTCAGATTTGGCACGAACCAGGTCGTCGGCCACGTAGGATCGCTTCGCTGATCCAATACATCGTGCACCGCCTCCGGCAGCTCCACGGTCATTCCCTCGGCAATATGAAGGACCGGCCCGACACCCGCAACCATATTGATCCTCGCAATCGTGACCGGCATGCCTTCCCGGGTCGTGAAGTCTGTTGAGAAGCCGCCGCCGCGGAAGAAATCGATAGCCGGACACCACTTGACCGCATCCAGACAGTCTTGAACTTCCTCCTGCGTGATTTCCCAGAACGGCTTCATCGCCGGTCTGCCGTCCTTCGTCTGCCTTCCCGTTCCGTCAAGGGCAGCAGGCCCGGAGTTGATCAGATGGATCATGCCCTGCTCTGCGATCCCCTCAAGCTGATACCCTGTTACACGCTTTACCGCTTCAGGGCTCCAATATGTACGAACATCTGCAAATACCTGGGCTGCGTCCGTCAGGAGATGTCCGAACAGCATCGTAATTCCGTTCAAATTATCGTTCTCCGTTGCAACCATGTAGGGTTCCCTCAGACCATTCCAATCAAAGGAGGAATTGAGTACTGCCTCCATGAAATCTCCGGTCGGGAAATAGTCCGTCCAGGCACGCTGTCCTTGAAACCCTGCTGCCAGCGCATTTCGCCCGAGCGCTTCCTCCCCGTATCCCATTTCCGCCAGCTTCGGATTGCCCACCATCAAATCGCGTGCGATTAACGCCATCTTCGCGACGGTCTCCCAATCCTGCCGCTTCTGCTCATCGGTTCGCTTTAAATGCTCTGGATTGACGTCCGTCCCTGGCTTGCAGTTCTCTTTAATCCAGGCCAGTGCCCGCTCATATTCGTCGCGGTCGTATATTTCCAGCTCGATTCGCCTTACAAATTCCGTCATATCCACGTATTCATTGCGCATCCCAAGATACTTCTGGAAAAAGTTCTCGTCGACGATACAACCCGCGATTCCCATGGATACGGTACCCATCGACAGATAGGAAGTCCCCCTCATGGTCGCTACGGCAAGGCCTGCCTTTGCAAATTGCAGAAGCTTCTCCTGTACGTCAGCTGTAATTTCGGTATCCCCGATATCCTGCACATCGCGTCCATAGATCGAGAAAGCCGGGAGTCCCTTCTGATTATGTGCTCCAAGAGCTGCCGCCAGATACACGGCACCGGGGCGCTCGGTTCCGTTAAATCCCCAAATCGCTTTCGGCCTTGTCGGATGGGTATCCATCGTTTCCGTCGGATAGCACCAGGAAGGTGTCACCGAAATGGTTAGTCCTACATTTTCCCTGGCAAACTTCTCTTCCGTTCTTGCGGCTTCGGCTACTCCTCCAATGCAGGTGTCGGCAATCACGCATTCAACCGGAAGCCCGTTGCTATGCCTTAGATTTTCGGTAAGCAGGCGTGCAGTTCGCTTCGCCATATCCATCGTTACATCCTCTAACGATTCCCGAATGCCTCCCCTCCGACCATCGACGACTGGACGAATGCCGATCTTCGGCAATTGATTCTGCAATCGATTGCAGGTTTGGGTTTGATAATGCATTGTCATCATCCTCTCTGTTTTTAGAACGGCAGCTTATAGGTCAATTCAGCTGTTTCACTTCATTGCTGTAAATTTCAATTTCCGGATCAGACAGCGGTGCTTCTTCGCGAATTCGACGTAAAAGAATCTCACCAGCTTTGATTCCCATTTCATAGGGATGCTGTTCCATATAATAAAGTCCCGATCCTTTGAGTAATGGACCGGCCTCTACCTCACCGAAAGAAGCTACTGCCATGTCATCCGGAATCTTTAGTCCACTGCGTACAATCTCAAGCAATACGCCAAGACTCATTCGGTTATTCAGAGATATAATCGCAGTGGGCCGATGCTCCAGCCCCAGAAAATGCCGTACCGCCCGGATTCCGTCCTCTGTAGAGAAGTCGCCATTATACACCATCGGTTCCTCGTGCAGTCCGTATTCCTCCATCGCCTTCCGAACACCGTCAAGACGCTCCCTGCCCGTGCTGGATCTCGTCGGGCCGTTTACCACCCCAATGACCGTATGCCCATCCTCTAACAGTTTTCTGGTTAGACGGGTTGCGCCTTCGGTATTGTCCTCGGCTACCAGATCGAGTCGAAATCCTATTTCAGGCGAGTCCAGTTTTCTGTCTATGAGGATGATCGGCATTTTAGAATCTGCCAGCTGCTTGATCGCCGGATCATTTCCGCCTGACGTCGCCAGTACGACGGCGTCCACGCGCTTTTCCTGCATAAGCTTAAGCAATCGTTTTTCCTTATCCGGATTCTCGTCCGAGCTGCAGAATATGAGCTGAAAGCCCTCTTTGCCTACAATATCCTCAATACCTCTGGAGATTCCCATGAAATAAGGGTTGGAAATATCGGGAACGATGACCCCGATCATATACGTACGGTCCTGCTTAAGACTTCGGGCGATGGCGCTTGGCCGGTAATTCAACTGGTTCACCGCCGCCATTACGCGCTCTTTAATTTCATCGCTTACATAATCGCTGTCGTTCAGCACTCTTGAAACGGTTGCCGTAGATACTTCTGCTGCCGCTGCTACTTGTTTAATCGTTGCTCTTGCCAAACATTGTTCACCTCAAAACGTTATGATTCCCTTATGTAATCGATTACGTAAACGATTACAATCACAGATTACAAGATCGGATATGCTTCTGTCAACCCTCTTTTTTTAATTTTTGGTAAGAAGATTATCCGGCGTTGTCGGGGCTTTTATGACTTAGTGGGCGCACTTCTCCCTGTGCGGCTCGGTGCGTGATCCCGGCTTTGGTGCATCCCGCTGCTTCATAAAAAAGCCCCCTTACCATCTTGTTGGATGGTTATAGGGGGGCTGAATGTACTGCTGTAAATTTCCCAATTCGATCTAACTCTGATCTGAGGGGCGGCTATGTATTTTTGTTGGATCAGACTAAATCAAGCTTGAGCTTTAAATAGTTGCTGCGCAACAATATTGACCTGACCCTTGCGATCGTATCCTTTCTAATGGGGAGGCGGGCCACTTTACTAAGCAAAACCCAGCGCAGACAGGCTATAGCTTCAAAAAGCTCGAGCTCATCCGCTTCGTAACGGTTCTCGGTACAAAATACAGCACGGTAGAAAGAAGCTCGCTTCTCGCTCACATATATCCACATTAAGAATATCGACCAAGCGATGTCATACCTGGGATCGCCCATTTGGACATTCGTCCAATCGATGACGGTCAACTCGTCTTCCATCTCAAGAATATTGCCCAGATGGTAGTCGCCATGGATGACACAATCTTGTTTCATGTTCGCACGCTGAACAAGCTCCATCAATGGCTGTTTGATATCGGGAAACTCATCAATTCGAGGATAAAAATAGGAGATGAAATCATATCTCTTCAACCCAGAGCCTCTCTGGCTATCCAGGGGAAGCTTATGTATATCCATTAGCATCTTAGCAAGTTTCATTAGTTTAGGCTGATTCACATTTTGAACGGGAGTACCATCGTAACTGGTCAGCAAAACTGGGTTGCCATTCCGGTCTGTCCCCCAGCCTAAAGGTTTCGAAACCGCGCTTCCATGCGTGCACAATGCATTCAATATGTGATATTGCATCTGAACGTTGGGCTTGGAATCTTTATTCCAAACCTTTAGTACATAGTCTGCCGTTAATGTGGTGATCATCATCACTTCTGCCTCCATCCCGGAATCTAATGGGACAGCATGGAATGAAGTTTCATGCTTGAGCAATGACTCAAGCGTCTCGTTTTTCTCCAACCAATTTATTTCTCGCAAATTACGTTCCTCCGTCATTATGCAACGACTCGATGGTCGCAAAAATATGGGAATAGACAGCTTGGATATTGGTCTCATTCATTACACCGTTGTATAAACCGTAACCCCAATGCGACGCATCCTTGCCGTAATATCCTGTTGCGTACATATCCGATGAAAGATCCGGAACCTCATCGTAGGACAGTTCCTCGATCGTGAAGGGGACATGAGATTTTTTAGACTCGATATAGAAAAAAGGCACTTCAGCCTGATGATAAACTTTTGTATACTTGGGCTCAGAAGCTTCCACCAGATGTTCTTTGGTTATGAAAACAGCATCAAGCTCCGCGGAAAGGTCTAGATCCTCTAGCTGCTGAAACGTAACCTCCCTAAAACCCACATGCCCCTCCTCCCTAACTTGCGGTGTTTCTCCGATCACACCAATTACGAGGCTTCTGCCCTCATAAAGGGGCATATCGATCGAATCTCGTTGAGCATTGCCATTTATCAGAATAACAAATACAAGCAATAGGACCACTATTATTTTTCTCTTCATGAGATCTCCTTCGGCAAATTTCCCTTTCTCACCAACGCATTCCATGTCCCTTATCCCATTACTCTTTATTTTTTTATGCTTCTTCCTAGCGATAATAACATGCGCAGTATCCAATAACTCCATATTATGTGTGTTTCTGATCTTCGTAAACACTTATATTAAAGTTAAACACATATCTGTATAACTCTGTATAACAAAAAAAACCGCGATCCACGCGGTTTTTCGATGGTTCAATCCATCTTGCTTATTTCTTAGCGCCCCTTCTCCGCTCCCCGATCAGAGGAAATTCACCGATCCGAAGCCTGGCGCTTCCGTACGGAACTAACTCCAATTCCGTAATGGGCTGTCCGTCCGTGTTCGGATGCAGCGGAGGGTTTCCGGCATTATTGCCTTCCATTTTCCAATCCCGAATCAGTTGACCGTTAACCTTCACCCTGACAGGTGCATCCTTCGCCAGGAACGGCTGGCGGACCATATCCTGCTCAAGTACCTCGAATGACGTATCGGCGACCAAACCGTATTTCCAGGGTGAAGCGGGATATACCTCCCAATCGTGGAACATGTCGCGCTGCCGGATCATCTGCCAGTTCTCCTTCACGGGCAGCACATACACCAGTGGCCCTCTTTCAATGCTGGTAGCGTACATGCTGCGTGACACAGTCTTCACTTCCATGGGCAAATGAATGTCCAATCGGTCGCCGTTCTGCCAGTTCTGCACGATTCTTGCATAACCGGACTCCACCTGGAATGGCAATTCGCGCCCATTCAGAGTTATGAGTGGATCGTCGCACCAAGCCGGGATGCGCAGCGAAAGAGGAAACGATGCCGCGGATTCCAACGACAATTTAATTTGAATCCGATCCTTGAACGGATATTCGCCGGTTACCTCGACGACAGCAGGAACATCTTGACGACCGGCCGTGGTCCTCACCGTGCATGGGGCATAGGAAACCGCAACAAGCCCATCCTCCTGATCCTTCATCCACAGGTGCGATGTCAGCTTGGGCCAGCCTTGATGCATATTGGCCGTGCAGCATCCGAAGTTCGGCTCCAGACCGAAGACGTTGGCGTCCGGACTGTTGCTCCAGGCCCGTGGAGCGACATTGCAGATCATCTGGTTGACTTGCTGATCATACTGATGTGAGGTCCAATCCGGGGAGATGGCGGCGGGCAGTGCATTAAATGCAACCTTCTCCAAAATATCCCCGAAACGTCCGTCCCCGAAAATACGCGTTAGCTGCTCCATCGAGAACATATACTCTACAACGGCACATAATTCCACACCTTGGCTCGGGTGGGTGCCGGATAACCACTCGTCCCCGGAGAACATGCCGTGCGCTTGACCATGGTACGTCATCAAAGAATCGATACCCCGATGTACACTTTCCCGCTCCACCGGATTTCCGTTTAATTCATACAGCACGCCCGGCGTTTTGATTCCCATCGCCACATTCACGACATGGGTTGTCCAATCCCATTCTTCAACCTTGCGCCAGAACGGAAAATCATGAAAGATATCGGTCCAGTCCGTTGTTTGTCCGGCAACGATATCCGCAAGCTCTAACAGAAAGGGTTGCGCCGTACGTTTATGCAGCCACACGATGCACAGCAGCATCTCCGCTCCCCTTGTTTGGGCCCAGCCCCGCAGCGGCTGTTCCTCGATAACCGAATGGACATAAGTAAAAAACTTCGTCAGAAAAGGGACGATCCGTTCATCGCCCGTTGCTTCCTCATGCTGCATCATCACTTTCAGCATGATCATGTAATGCCACCAGTCCTGCTCCTTATCGATATCCTGGTTCACGGAGGTAATGCGCACCGGACCGAACATGCCATTCTCCTGCTGGCTCGCAAGCGACCACTCGATCCACCGATTCGCTTTGGCAATCAAAGACTCATCTTCGAGCAAATAAGCTAACGGAAGCAAGCCGTCGACATAATACGGTCCCCGTTCCCAGCTCTCTCCCTGGCCTCCAAGCCACCCGTTCTCATTCCCTACGTCTTTCCACTGTTCTTCCAAATGTCCGGTAAACCCGCTTGCTTGAATCTCCAACTGACTCTTAAGCCAGCCAGCCGGTTTAATTGCTCCTAATGGCAAGCTGTTAAACGCAGTCTCATGCAGCATCAACTTCCACGCTCCTTGTTTCTGTCTTGTTGGTGCACACTCTGGTAGAAATATACCATCTGGGCCAGGCGTTACCCTATACACAGAAACAACATCTTTTTATCCGATTACAACATGCTGTCTTATTGAATCCGGAACAGTAAAACGATTATCATAGAGAAGAGTTCGTTTGAGGAGGAGGCCTGGTCGCAGATGATCTTCCAGTTCACAGCGCCACCGCTACCGCACTATATGATTTGTGGAGAAGATACCTATCAGGTAGGAGACCAACATCCGGATCGCTATAACATTGGGGTCTTTGATCTGATTCTGGTGACAAAAGGGGCGTTATTTCTGGAGGAGAACGGAGTTGCTTACAGGGTAAAGAGCGGCTGTCACTTGATTTTAAGACCCGATGCTGCGCACCGTACGTATCTGCCCTGTCAGGAGGAGACCCACTTTTATTGGCTGCATTTTCAGACGTGCGGTCGTTGGATTGAAACGGAGGAACTGACCCTTTTTGCCTTATCGCAAACCGATCAGCCTATTGTACAGATCGAGAGTTTCTCTTTTTATATACCCAAGTACGGAGAGCTACCTTCGATAGAGCAAGCGAGACTCCTGATAGATCAATTGCAGAACCTTCAGCCATCGTCTTCTTCGGCGGCACGCTGGAAGCAGCAGCAGCTGCTGCATGAGCTGCTCCTGCTGTTTCAAGCCGAAGAGGATGGAATCCAGTATCAGAATCCTCAATATGCCATAGCCGAACGAACCGCCAACTATTTGAGACAACATTACAAAGAACCGGTTAGCTATCAGAGATTATCCGATGCCATGCACTTCCACCAGAACTATCTGTCGATCTGCATGAAAAAAACGTTCGGCTGCACGCCCCTGGAATATCTGACACGGCATCGGATCGAACAAGCCAAGCGATTATTGATCCACACTAACGATCCGATCGGACGCATTGCGGAAGAATCCGGATTCGGCTCTTTTCCGTATTTCATTCGCTGCTTTATTCGTTATACAGGCTTCAAACCCAAATCCTTTAGGCAGAAATACCGTTCCTAACAGAGCGTTCACAACACCTCGGTTGCTTAGAATACGCTTCGTACCAAGCCCCCGTCGATTCGAAGCGCTGAACCGTTAATCGCCGAGGATTTGGGACTGCTGAGATACGTAACAAAATCCGCAACCTCCTCCGGTCGAATCAATCGCTGAATAATGGAAGTCGGCCGATTCTCCTTCATAAACCGCTGCTCGGCTTCTTCGATCGATAGATCCTCATCCGGATATAGCGTATTCAGCATCGTTTCAACGCCTTCCGTAAGAGTGGATCCAGGCATGACGGTATTCACCGTGACGCGGGTTCCTGTCGTCAGCTCGGCCAAGCTCCGGGAAAGGGACAGCTGCATCGTCTTGGTTGCGCTGTAATGCGCCATCTCCTGAGACGGCATGACGGCTGCTTCACTCGCGATAAAAATAATTCGACCTTCATTGCGATTGATCATGTTCTTCAAATAGTGCCGGGTTAACCGAACACCGCTCATGATATTGGTCTCGAAGAACCTAAACCACTCCGCATCAGGGATATCGAAAAATTCAGCAGGCTCAAAGATCCCTAAATTGTTGATTAGAATATCGACGACCGGAGCAGCTTCCCTGACCTGATGACAGCCCTCCTCCGTTCCGAGATCCGCCACAGCAATACGCAGCTCGGCGTCCGGATGCACAGCGTGAATATCATGGATCGTCTGCTTTACTTTGTCCTCATGTCTTCCATTTATTATGACGGATGCTCCCTCTGCTGCAAGCGACATGGCAATCGCTTTGCCAATGCCGGATGTCGAACCCGTTACCAATGCGACTTTTTCCTTCAGATCCAAATTCATTATGCTCTCTCCTTCCGTTATGTAGGAATGGACCCTCCTGATTCCCGTCGTTACCGCCCGAGGTCCAGGAGAGTCACAATATTTATTACACCTACTATCCTTGCGTAAACGCAGATTTTTTAGAAATCAAAATGGTCCGGGTCCGGTCCCACTCTGTGATTTTGATTCAAGCTGTCGATGCGCTGCATCTCTTCATCGGACAATTCAAAATCAAAGATTGCCGCATTCTCGGCAATCCGATGTTCTTTGGTCGATTTCGGAATCGTGACAACGCCGTTTTGTAAATCCCAACGAAGAATGATCTGAGCGATGGATTTATGATGCTTCTCTGCAATGCGCTGAAGATCCTCTTGATCCAGCAGCTGTCCTTGCATTAATGGAGACCATGCTTCAAGCTGAATTCCATTCGTACGGCAGAACGCCTGCAGTTCTTTTTGCGTTAGTCTTGGATGATATTCGACCTGGTTCAACATCAGTTTAATTTCCGTTTCCTTCATTAACTTCTCCAGATGATGGATCTGGAAATTGCTCACGCCAATGGCTCTCACGCGTCCTTCCTTGTACAACGTTTCTAACGCCTTCCACGCATCTATATATTTCCCTTCAACCGGCCAGTGTATAAGGTACAGATCCAAATATTCCAGACCCAGCTTCCGAAGGCTCTCCTCGTAAGCCTTCATAGTCGATTCATAACCTAGATCGGCATTCCACACTTTGGATGTGACAAACAGATCTTCCCGCTTGATACCGGCAGCTTCCAAACCCTCGCGAATGCCTTGTCCGACGCCCTCTTCATTGCCGTATATGGCGGCCGTGTCCACGCTGCGATACCCATACTGGATGGCCGTACGGACGGCATTCACCAGCTCTGGTCCTTCTTCTACCTTAAATACGCCTAATCCAAACCAAGGCATGTTGACGCCATTATATAAAGTGGTTGTATCTTGTAAGTGTTGTGCTGTCATGTTGATAAACCTCCGAACATTTTTTTGGGTTGTGATGTTGTGATGAAAGTTAACCTATATTGAAGTATCTCCGATAAAACGCTTTGACATCACCTCCCTTCACCATAAAATAATCATTCAGGCATTCAGGCCGCTTGCTTTTCCGGCTTCTCCGAGTTCTTCCGTTCCAGCTTCAAGCTCCATCCGGTGAGAACGACCGCGCCGAGCACCATCAGTGCCCCGATCCATGCCGTATGAATCAGGCCCATGGAGTTCGTGATCAAGCCGCCCAGAAAAGCGCCGATGGCGATGCCGGCATTAAATGCGGCAATGTTCAGCGCGGAAGCCATATTCACTGCCCCGGGTGCAAACCGCTCAGCCAGCATTACGACATAAACCTGTAGTCCCGGCACATTCATGAAAGCCAGAAATCCCATGAGAATAATCGTGATCAATCCCGCCACTTGATACGGTACGGTAAACGTAAGCGTGAACAGCACCAGCGCTTGCGCGATGAACATATAGAATAGTGCTCGAAGGGGGTTGCGATTGGCTGCCTTCCCGCCGATCACATTACCGACCGCAATGGCAATCCCGTATACAAGCAGGATGATGGCCACCGTATTTTCCTTGAGGCCTGTTATATCCTGCAGCAATGGGGATAAATAAGTGAAGACCACGAAGGTCCCGCCATAACCGAGAGCCGTAATCAGGAGCATAAGCAGCAGTCTTCCATTCGTCAGCAATTTTGCCTGGTCACGGAATGAAGTTCGTTCTCCCCTAGGTAAGTCCGAAGGGACCAGGATACTGTTTGCGATCAGCGCAACAATACCGACCACAACAATGGCGACAAAAGCAAGTCTCCAGCCCCATTGTTGACCTATAAACGTTCCAAGCGGAACGCCGGTAACCGTAGCTACCGTCAGCCCCGTAAACATAATGGAGATTGCGGTCGCCCTGCGGTTCTCAGGCACCACGCTTGCGGCAATGATCGAGCCGATCGACATAAATACGCCATGAGAAAAGGCCGAAAGCACGCGTGCTGCAAGCAGGATACCAATGGAAGCTGCGCCCGCTGCCAAGCTGTTACCAATAATAAAAATGATCATGATCCAGAGCAGCAAAGTCTTCCTGGACATCCTTGATGTCAGCGACGTAAGGATCGGCGCACCGAAGGTAACGCCAAGCGCATACATCGAAACGGTTAATCCGGCGGTCGTCACGGATATATTCATATCCTCCGCAATCAACGGCAGCAGCCCTACGCTGATAAATTCCGTTGTTCCGATAGCGAAGGCACTGACGGCAAGTGCCAGCAGCGCCAGCAAACTTCTTCTCTTATCTATCATCATGGTGTTGATATTTCCCCCTATCCTATTCTCTTGCTTGTATATTGTAAAAATATTGAGTATGGTGTAATCCAGCTGGCAAATGCTATTATGATCTATATCGTTTCTTGTGTGAAGAACGTACTTTTTTGTAATGTAGGTACCTGACAGTACCCTAGATACTTTTTAGTGCCTATTAGAAATAGGAGGATGAATATGCAAACGAAGAAATACAACATCGCCGTCGAAGCAACATTGGAAGTGATCGGGGGCAAATGGAAATGCGTGATCCTCTGCCATCTGACCCATGGACGTAAACGAACCAACGAGCTGAAGCGTCTCATGCCGAATATTACGCAAAAAATGCTGACGCAGCAGCTGCGGGAGCTCGAGGACGATGGCGTGATCAATCGGATTATTCATAATCAAGTGCCGCCTAAAGTGGAGTATGAGTTGAGCGATTACGGCATGAGTTTGAGTGGAATTCTCGATATGCTCTGTGCATGGGGCGAAAAACATATCACGAAAGTATACGGGGACAAATTCAGCGTGCTTGAGGACAGTATCCTGAATGATAAATTGAAAGTCTCGGACGAGCCCACAACCACAGATACACGCTAGACCTGATTTATAAGCAATACTGATACAAAAACAATGGCAAGGTCCGTGATCACGGACCTTGCCATTTTCATATACACCCTCTTCTATGGCATCTTCGAAGATAGCAAATCATAAGAAATTTAGACATATCGTGAATGCTATACTGATCCCGGAATAAACGTTTCGTAAATACGAGTCAATACAGGGAACTAAAAAAATGTAGGCAACAAGGAAATTCCCGGATGGAAGGTGAACCAATCCATGTCTCAAGTTATTGCTGAAATGTCGATGTCATTGGACGGATATATTACAGGTCCGAATCATAGCGCACGGCTGCCCCTAGGCAAGGGAGGTAAACGACTGCACGAATGGATCTATGAGCTCACCAGCTGGCGCGAACTGCATGGCCTGGCCGGGGGCGAGTTTAATCAAGACGCGGAGTTGATCGCCGAATCCAATCGCAGAACGGGCTCTGTCATCCTCGGTCGTACGATGTTCGATCATGGCCATCCATTTTGGGGAGATACCCCTCCTTTTCATATGCCGGTGTTTATACTGACTCACGAAGCTCGCCCCGCAGAAATCAAGAATGGCGGCACGACTTATACCTTCGTTACGGATGGAATCGAACGCGCATTGGAACATGCCAAAGTTGCGGCGGGGAGTAAAGACGTTAAAATTGCCGGAGGCGCCAACGTGATACAGCAATATATCGGAGCAGGTCTGCTGGATGAGCTCCTGATCACGCTGGTACCGATCCTCCTCGGCAACGGTCAGAAATTGTTCGAACATATCCACTCGCCGAATATCGAATTTGTTCGGACCGCTGTCATCGAATCTCCGAATGTCACGCATCTGAGATTCCGACTGTTCCATCACACGAACGCATAATAGCGGCCCGTATTCCTGGCACTGAACTAATGTTCATGAGAACACAAATGGCAGACCGCTCTTGTTCAGGGTCTGCCATTGCCGTCCATCACTATCCGTGCGGTATCACCGAGCTCGCTGGTTATTTCGCGTTTTCCTTCTCTTTTTGGCTGACGATCATTTCCGTCACTTCCTCCGCCTGAGCTAGGACAGCAATCGGATCAAACGGCCAAAATCGTTTGGCATCGAGATAAAACACGCGATCCTGCTTCACCGCTTCAATCGAAGTCCACACCTTGTCCTTCTTATCCATCTCGGCGCCGTTAGACTCATCAAAGAAGATATAATCGCCTGCATAATCTTTGAGCACTTCCATGGAAACCTCTTTGTAAGTCACGTTGGCATCAATCAATTCTTTTTGGATCGTTGCCGGAGGCGTTAGCTGGAGCTCCTTGTAGATCGCCAAGCCTCCTCGATAAATGCCATCTCCGTAGAGATAGAAGGTTTTGCCGAATGCGCCAAAGATCGAGAACGTCTCTCCCTCTTCCAACACACCGCTCACTTTTGTGCGCAGCGCATCTATTTTTTCATCGAAACCGGCGAGCCATTCTTTTGCTTCTGTTTCTTTGCCCAGTATAGCACCGAGTCCCTCCACTTCTTCGTGCACGCCTCGATAGGTTTCGTAAGGGAGAATGACCGTCGGTGCGATTTTGGACAATTTCTCGTATAATTCCGGGTCCGAGTTAGCGCTGATAATCAGGTCTGGGTTCAATTCCACAATCTTTTCCGGAGCGCTTTCCCCCGTGTTCTCTATGCCCTCAATCATGTCTTGAATATGGATGTTCTCGAGATCCGTCGCTGTCGCGCCGACCGGCTTTTCTCCGAGCAGCAGCAGAGTTGGCAGGTAGGCATCAACTACAATTCGCTCGGGAGCGGCCGGAATTTCGATTTCTCCGTTAATCGTATCCACCTCTCTAGTCGTGGGCGCTGAGGCCTCAGTCTGGGGCTTGTCCGTGCCCGCAGCTGTTTCACCGGCAGAGCCGCCATTATTCACGGTATTCCCATTCCCGCTGCATGCCGAAATAAAGATCGAACATAAAACGAGCGTAGAGAGCATGATGCGTAATTTAGACTTGAACATGTTGATATCCTCCCAAAAAAATGATAGCTGGATTTAAGCCCCGAATTGGGCTCGATGTAATCGGCTGTATATGCCGTGCGCCGCGAGCAGTTCTTCGTGGATGCCTTGTTCGGCAATGCCTTTGTCAGCAACAACCACAATCCGATCTGCGTTCTTGATGGTAGCGAGCCGGTGTGCAATTATAAGTGTCGTCCGACCTTCCGACAATTCGGCCAATGCCTGCTGAATCGCCGCTTCGGTCTCCGCATCCAATGCGGACGTCGCTTCGTCCAGAATAAGAATCGGCGGGTTCTTGAGGAACATCCGGGCTATCGACAGGCGCTGCTTCTGTCCGCCGGACAGCTTGACGCCTCTCTCGCCAATTAAGGTATTCAGCCCATCCGGAAGCGAAGCGACCAACTCCTCAAGCTGGGCACGGCTCATGGCTTTCATAATATCGCTATCGGCAGCGTCAAGTCGGCCATAGGCAATATTTTCGCGAATGCTGCCGTCAAACAGGAATACATCTTGCTGCACGATGCCAATATGGGAACGAAGGGATTGCAGCGTCATGTCTCGGATATCGATCCCATCAATCGTAATCCGGCCACCGTCTGTATCATAGAAACGCGGCAGCAATGAACATAACGTTGTTTTGCCCGCTCCGGACGGCCCCACAAGCGCAACGGTTTCACCGGCACGTATGGACAAACTGACATCCTGCAGCACTTGATCTTTGTTCTCGTACCCGAAGGATACCCCGTGAAAGGCAATGTCTCCCCGCAGATCGTGAACCGGCTTCGCATTAGGCGTATCCGCAACGTCCGGTTCGCTCTCAAGCAGCTCCAAATAACGCTTAAAGCCGGCGATTCCCTTCGGATACATCTCAATGACCGCATTAATCTGTTTAATCGGGCCGAGGAAGACGTTGGACAGCATGACAAAAGCGATAAATTCCCCGTTGGTCATCCGGCCTTCGATCACGAACCAAGTACCGCACACCAAAACGAACAGGGAGATGAATTTCATCAGGATAAAGCTAATCGAAGAGTTCCACGCCATAATGCGGTAGGCAATCAGCTTTGTCACGCGGAAACGGTTGTTGTTCTCGGCGAAACGAGCCATTTCATGCTCCTCATTCGAGAAGGCTTGAACCACGCGGATACCGCTGACGTTGTTCTCCACCCTTGCGTTGTAATCGGCGATATCGGAGAACATGCGCTTGAACGCAGCCGACATTTTTCCACTGAAATAGAGTGATAAATAGACCATCAGAGGTACTATCACAAACGTCATCACCGCAAGCTCCCAGTTAATCCCGAGCATGATGCCCAAGGCACCGGCAAGCGTCATAAGGGCAATGAAGAGATCTTCCGGACCGTGGTGGGCAATTTCCCCGATATCCATCAGGTCGTTTGTCATCCGCGAGACGAGATGTCCCGTCTTGTTATTGTCAAAAAAACGGAAGGATTGCTTCTGAACCCGATCAAACAGCTTTTTGCGCATATCCGTCTCAATGTTGATGCCGAGTTTATGCCCCCAATAGGTGACCACGTAATGCAAGAAGGAACTGACAACATAAATGCCGAGAAGACCCAAACAAGCGTATAAGATCCACTTCCAGTTACCGCTCGGCAGCAAGTCGTCAATCACGCGGTTGACGGCAACCGGGAATATCAATTCAAGTAAAGCCGCAAAGATAGCGCAGCAAAAATCCAGGATGAACAGCCTTTTATAAGGCTTGTAATAGGAAAAAAATCGACGCAGCATAAGGACCTCCTTAATCCGTAATTCCATTATAGAAATGAGCAAGTCCTTTCCTTTAATAAAGCGCACATTTTAGATCAGTTACTTATCCTGTTACGCTCTCGACCTGGATAACAGGTACAGGAAATAGGGAGCACCAATCACCGCAACCACGATCCCCGTCGGAATCTCAGATGGTTGGATGATCCAACGTCCCAGAGTATCGGCTGTGATGACCAGCAGTGCACCGACCAGCGCCGTTACCGGCAGCAGCATCTGATGCTTCGCACCGACCAACCGTCTGGATAGGTGGGGCGCGATAAGTCCGACAAATCCAATTCCGCCGCTTACCGCAACGCACGAGGCTGCCAAGCCAACCGCCGCTGCCAACAGCTTCAGCTGCTCCCTTGTGACGGAAGCACCGAGTCCCGTCGCCATCGGTTCTCCAAGATTGAGCACGTTCATCACCTGCGCTTTATACATGACGAAGGGCAGAAGCACAAGGATCCATGGGAGCAATGCCAATACAAACTTCCAGCTGGAACCCCAAATGCTGCCCGCTAGCCAAGTGGCAACAAACTGATATTTTTCAGGACTCAAGCGCAGCGTTAGCACGATCATAGCCGCACTAATGCCCGCCGCAACGGCAATCCCTGTTAACAGGAGCCCCGTCGGCTTAAAACCCTGATTCTTCTTATAGGCCAGCACGCATATTAATGCAGCGGTTAAGCTCGCCCCAATCAATGCAAGCACCGGCAGTAGATAGACAGGGGCCGCCGTCGTGCTTGGGAAAAATGAAATGAACAGCATCACCATCAAGCCTGCTCCTGCATTAATCCCCAAGATTCCCGGATCCGCCAGCTCATTACGGGATATTCCCTGCATCACACATCCCGATATCGCTAGCCCGGCCCCAATAAGCAGCGAGATGACGATCCGCGGCAAGCGGAATTCGAACAGCACCAGCTCCTGCTTATCCGTCCCGCTGCCAAACAAGGTTTTGATGACCTCAAGCGGCGATAAACGAATGACTCCCGTATTCATACTGATCAGAAATACCAAAACGATCAGTGCAGCCAGCACAGACAGGGTTATGATTTTGCGCTTCCTGTCTTTTCGCCCATGCATGGTGTTTGTGATGGTCTCCATTACAGTTCCCTCCTTTCTTTGCGTGCCAAGTAGAGGAAGAAGGGCACCCCGATCAACGCGATGATCGCGCCCACCGGTGTCTCGTAAGGAGGGTTCACCATTCTTGCTGCTAGGTCGGCAATGACGACCAGCAAGCTCCCAAGAACGGCCGAGCAAGGAATGATGAGGCGATAATCCACACCGACCAGCTTGCGCGTGACGTGCGGAATCATGAGACCGACAAAGCCTACCGCACCGACAACCGAGACGGCAGCCCCTGCCAGCACCAGCACGATCACTGTTCCGGCCAGCTTGACGAGTCCCGTTCGCTGCCCGAGCCCGCGGGCGATCTCATCGCCGAGGCTGAGCATGGTAATGGAGCGTGACAATGCAATAGCTCCCAATATGGCAGCGACGATCCACGGCAGCATAATCTTCAGATGGACCCACTTAATCCCCGCGGTTCCGCCGGCATACCAGAACGCCATGTCCTGTCCGACCTGAAAATACAATGCAATGCCTTCGCTAAGCGCACTTAACAAAGCACTGAGCGCAGCACCCGCCAGAACAAGACGTACCGGTGTCAATCCGCCTTTTGCCATGGAACTGACACCATACACGAGTACAGCACCTAATCCTGCTCCAAGGAACGAGAACAGAATCAGGTACATATAAGGCAGCCCCGGAAAAAAGGAAAAACAGAGGGCAATGGCAAACCCCGCTCCCGCATTTAATCCGAGCAAACCTGAATCAGCGAGCGGGTTCCGAGTCATCCCCTGCATGATCGCGCCCGATACGGCAAAGCAGGCGCCCACCATCGCTCCACCGAGGACTCTCGGCAAGCGCAGTTCCTGTATGATCTGATGCTCCGTCACATCGGGATTAAAGAAAAACACCGCCTCCCATACATTTCGCAGATCAATCTCTGCCGCTCCGAGCGATATCGATAAAGCTATACCAAGCACCAGCGCTGCCACACCTCCGGTGAGAATCAGGGTTGCAGCCCATGGTCGCCCCTTGTGTTTAACGTGGGCCTCGGAATCTGTAAAACTTGGATTGGACGTGTTTGATGACATCATTTTCCCCTCAATACTTTGATATTGATTCTCATTATCATCTGTAACTATAAAATAAAGGTCTTTCCTGCGTCCATGGACATCTTGAATTTCTCACCTGAAAAAAGTCCATGCCCAAGTCAAGCGCTTTTTTCCAAATAAAAGCGGTACCTCTTTTGACTCAACAAAAGCTCCGCGTCTAATGGATTGCGCCATTGACACAGAAACCTCTAATCCATTACAATAAATGCTAATTGAATGAGGCGATGGAGTTCGCCATAACCGCTTCGATAGCTAATGACTCCTACCAGAGGTCGCTTTCCTGGTAGGAGTCTGTTTGTGTATCGAAGGGTTTAGCGGCGAATATATAGAAACGGGTGAATTTGCATGATTAAAAAATGGTTTGAAGTTACCGAAAAATGGCCATACGCCTTGTTGTCCGGTTACTTCATCAAATGGATCGTTCTTGGAAGTGTTGTTGGATTAATGACGGGCAGTGCCTCCGCCTTCTTTCTTTACAGTCTGGACTATGTAACCTCCCTTCGCATGGAGAATCCTTGGCTGCTGTTCTTCCTTCCCTTCGGAGGCGCTGTGGTCAGCTACCTTTATTACAAATTTGGCAAGAGCAGTACCAAGGGGAATAATCTCATCCTTGAACAAATCCATGGCGGTACGGAATCCGTTCCATTGCGAATGGCACCTTTAGTTCTAATCGGAACATTAATCACGCATCTGTTTGGGGGTTCTGCAGGACGTGAGGGTACTGCCGTTCAGATGGGAGGAAGTTTATCGGAGTGGTTCGGGAAGCTTATCCGCGTCACGCCGGCGGATCGAAAAATACTGCTGATCTGCGGAATTAGCGGCGGTTTCGGATCCATCTTCGGCACGCCGCTAGCGGGAACGCTATTTGGACTAGAAGTCCTTGCCATCGGACTGATCTCGCATCAAGCCCTATTACCTGCATTCATAGCCAGCTTGGTCGGGAATCTGATCGCCACCTCCCTATGGGGCGTCAGCCATCTGCATTATCCGATCGGAGAAATTCCGGCTTTGAGTTTCCTGGTGATCCTAAAGGTGATTTTCGCCTCGATACTCTTTGGTCTGACAAGCCGACTATTCAGTGAGCTAACCCATTCCTTGAAGCGGTGGTACAGCTATTTCTTCCGCAATTCGATGATCAAAAGCGCTGTCGGCGGCATTATCATCATTGGGCTGGTTTATCTGCTTGGGACACGCGATTATTTGGGACTGGGTCTCCCCCTGATCGAAGCCTCCTTCACAGACGAGGTATCACCTCTCGCCTTTCTCGGCAAAATCATCTTTACCTCGCTGACGCTCGGGGCAGGGTTCCAGGGTGGAGAAGTAACCCCGCTGTTTGCCATCGGGGCAACGCTGGGTAACGCGTTATCGGAATGGATCGGATTATACGCCCCGTTCCTGGCTGCATTAGGATTTATTGCTGTCTTCTGCGGAGCAACGAACACCCCGATTGCTTGCTTTATTATGGGAATCGAACTGTTCGGCGGTGAAGGCGCCGTGTATATGTTTATGGCCTGTGTGATCAGTTACTTGTTCTCCGGGCACTCCGGCATCTACACATCTCAGCTCATCGGCACTTCCAAACACCCGCTCCTCTCGTTCCCGCTGGGCACCACGCTTGCAGGAGCGAAGACGTTAAAAAAACAGAAGCACAAAAAGACGTCCGAGTAATCGGACGTCTTTTGCCTTACACCGAGCTTTTACGAATCGAGCGGTAGCTGACGAGTGCGAGGATAACCGAGATGGGAATGAGCCACAGGGACAATTCAAAGGCAGTATGTTTGACAACCCAGTCAATCACTTGCCCCCACCAACCGTATTGGGTAACCAGAACGCTGGCCCCCGACAATATAATGAAATAGGCCGCAAACATGACAAAGGTCTTAATGCCGCGATGACGAAGATAGAACACGCCGATTCCTATCCCGATAAAGGCAAATGTAAGAAGCAATATGAAATAAATGATGAATTGTTCAAATAACGTGCCGTCATTCAAATACGGCAGTTTGAAGAACGATATCCGGTCTCCCCAAGAACTCGTAAAGCGTTCAATTTCGGCTAATGCCAATAATATAATCGACGTTATGACGCTGTACGCTACCACCATCAGAACAGAGCCCAGATAGAAGTCCGTTCTTCGAATGCTGAATCCGAGGGAAAAGGGGAACAGCTGCAGCACCGATACAAGAGCCGCGATAAACACATAGATAAAGATTGTTGCCAATCCCCCGGCATAGAACGCTTCACCATTAACCAACACGCTGATAATGTAGTTGATCAGAAAGCTGAATGCCGTGATGGCCCAGGGCAAATAAAACCAGGATAGTTTCTGTCTCGAATAAATATGGATTACGCCAGGAATTCCGTTCATGGTTGGATCCCCACCTTTTCGCGCTTAGTTAAATATACGATCAATTGTTGAAGGGAAACGGGGGTTGTTTCTAAGCCCAATTCCTCCGCCTCTTTATGCAACTTCGTTGTCGCGCTGCCCATCACCGTGACGGATAACATGGAAGCGAACGACTCCCGATGTATCACTTCCAGCCCTTGGATAAACGATTCAACCGTTCCGGAGGGACCGACGATCTTAAACGCACGTCCCCGCAAGTCATCCGTAGCATCGTCAAGTAAAATTCGGCCGGAATCAATGACGATAATATGCTCCAGCAATCTGCTAACCTCATCAATCAAATGCGTGGACAGAATAATCGTGCGCGGATAATTGGTGTAATCCTCGATCAGATGATCATAGAACAGCTCTCTGGCCACGGCGTCGAGTCCGAGGTAAGGCTCATCAAAGATCGTGATCGGTGCGCGGCTGGCGAGTCCGACGATGATGCCTACCGATGAGAGCATGCCGCGGGACAATCTCTTTACGAGTCGTTTCATAGGCAGCCGGAATACCTCGATCAGTTTGTTTGCATATGCCGCATCCCAATTCGGATAAACGTTAGCGGCAATTCCCATAACGTCCTTGACCGTAAAGATATCCGGATATTTCTGGCCTTCCTTAATGAAGCATACCTGCCGGATCACCTTCTGATTTTCGTATGGATGCTCTCCGAATACGCGAATCTCCCCTTGGCTTGGGAACAGCTGCGCCGTTATCATCTGCATGATGGTCGTTTTGCCCGCGCCGTTCCTGCCCAGCAATCCATAGATCTTATTCGCCTCAATGGTAAAGCTCACATTATCGACAGCCGTCGCATCCTTGTATGCCTTGCTCAAATTCTTGACTTCGATCACGGTTTGGCTCATCAGTCTTGCTCCCCTCTGCGGATCATTTCCGATAATTGATCTTTGGTAATCCCAAGTTTGGCCGCTTCCTTAACCATGGCGACCACGTACTGTTCATAAAACTCCGTCTTGCGCTTCTCCATCAGCAATTCACGAGCTCCAGAAGCTACAAACATGCCAATCCCCCGTTTCTTGTACAAAATTCCTTGATCGACCAGCAGATTAACCCCTTTAGCAGCTGTAGCCGGATTGATCTGGTAAAAGGCTGCAAACTGATTCGTTGATGGAACCTGCGTTTCCTCAGGCAGTCGTGCTTCGATGATGTCGTCTTCAATTTTGTCGGCAATTTGCATGAATATCGGTCTGCTGTCATCAATCTGAAATGCCATTTACCTCACCAACTTTCGTTTATAACCTCATTACACCATTGGTTAGTTACTTATGTAATTAACCATATAAGGAATGGAGTTCATTGTCAATGGGTTATCGGAATTTATTTACAAAAACAAGACAGGAATTGGACTTTTGTCCTAAATAAATAGTCCTTATCTTCCGATAAAGTATAGGCACAAATCCTGCGTTGCCCAATACAGATAAAGAGAAGAGGAGCTTGAGAGGAAACATGAAAAGAATTATTGCAATCGTTGTACTAGCCATGCTGACGGTAATAACGCCGCTGTATGCCGCATCCGCACCCAAGAATTTGGCTTATGTGGATAAGAACAGCCAATCCTATATTTCGATTGGGGTACTCAAGACCTATGACGGCGTAAAGGTGGCGTATACAGCCGCTGAAAAAAAACTCACTATTACTCGCGAAGATACAGCTCTCACGCTATACTTGGGCAGCCTCAATGCCTATGTAAATGGCAAGAAGGTTCAGGCTAAAGCAGCCCCGTTCTCCGAGAACGGCTCCACTTATGTACCGCTGCAATTTGTCAGCCAACATCTGGGCTTACAGCTATCCTGGAGCCATAATAGATCCACCCTGAACATCACGGATGGGAATGTAGCAAACACGCTCCCTGTTCTATCGGGAACATTAATATCCAGCCAAACCAAGCCCGTTACGACGGTTAGGAAAACCTTTAAGGTGGGCTCCCGTTCCTTCAGTGCACAGGTGGTTACCGTTTCACTTCTCCATCCGAAGGTGGAACTGGACGTCGTTCTGGCAGGCAATAAAGCAGGGAAGGTCGAGGATTTGCGCAGTATAGCCAAGCGTAGTAACGCCGTAGTGGCTATAAACGGTACGTTCTTTGATGCCTACACTTCCGGCGCATACAAAGCGCCTTACGGCTATTTGGTCAGCAAAGGCAATATTTTGCACAAGGCCTCGGGGGATAATCGGACGATCTTCACCTATGACAGCAACAATCTGGCCACCATGATTCCTGGACTTGATTTCAGATCTGTATATGATGCCGGACATTTGGAAGGGGCACTTCAAGGTGGCCCGCGTCTACTGACTGACGGCAAGGTAACCCTGGACGTCAAGAAGGAAGGCTTCAAAGATCCGAAGATTCTAACTGGCGGCGGCGCACGAAGTGCGCTCGGTATCACGAAGGATCATAAGCTGATTTTGTTAACGACAGGCGGGGCAACCATTCCCCAGCTTGCGGAAATTATGAAACAAGCTGGGGCGTACCAAGCGATGAATCTGGATGGTGGTGCCTCCAGCGGCTTGTATTATAATGGATCTTACTTAACGTCCCCTGGACGGCAGGTCAGTAATGCCATCGTCGTAAAATATAAATAGTTACCTCCTCTCCCCTGGTTATCCGGATATTCTGCCGGCTGATCAGGGTGTTTCTTTTTAGGCAGCACTACCTCTGCTTGGAGCCGCATATGCTGATCAAGAAAATGTTTCACGAAGAGGACCCATTGTGTAAATATATAGCAAACTGTCTTTTGTGAACGTTCTAAGCTAATGGTTCATTCAGCGGGGGGTGGATTCCATTACATCGTCTATTGCGGTCATTCGGACGAGAATCAGAGACACGGTCGAGGGGATATATCGGGTTTGGAGGGAATGGATTGGGAGATACCCTTTCATTGCCAAGGTGTATCACTTATTTTCCTGGCTTTCCCTGCTGGTGCTCGTTTTAAGTCTGATTCTGATTGAAGAATCGCGGACCATGCTAGTTCAATATTTGTGGTCTTTCTACGTACTGCTGCAATTTTGGCTGCTTAGCCGAAGCAAAACCGTTACCTGGAAGCAGGTCAGCTTGTATGTTCTCTCAGGCGTTCTCTTGGTCATTCCCTTGACCAATGGGACCATGCAGGGACTTCATTTGATCTTTGGAGGACGGACTAACGACACATGGTCATTCGCCGTCATGACCCCAATCGTTGAGGAAATCTACAAGCTATTGCCTCTGGGACTGTATTTATTCTTTTCAAGAAGAGCTACTTCGTTAAGTCTGAGCGATTATGTTGTATTAGGGGCTGCTCCCGGCATTGGCTTTCAATTTATGGAGGAGCTGTCGAGGCGCTTAGTCCAAAGCAATTATGGGGTGTCTTTTCTCGGCGGCAAAACGCTCCATTGGGAGTTCTTCGATTTATTTCCGGGCTACTTCGAGGAAAGCTTTATTCCGACCATGATGAATGTTACGCATCCTGTACATAGTGCTATGATTGCACTCGGAATCGGCATCGCTTTCCGGTACGCCAAGCGCCTCTCACGCTGGGCCTATGCATTTCCGGCTTTCCTTCTGCTATGGGCTATCCTGAATCATGCAGCCTGGAATGGACAGAACCGGCTGCCGGAGTGGGTGCTGACTATTCATGAATGGACCGGCGAGGGCTACCGAACCGAAGGTTTCTTCCTGGTCCTGCTGGTTGCAGGGTTGTTCATCGACTATTTCGATCTGCATCGAATCCGTGACCGTCTTCCTGTTCTGAAGGGTGAGGCCCTCATCAATCCATTAACGGAGTGTTGGCAGATGACGCGGGCTCACTTTACAGATAGGAAACGCCTCGGTTACTTGATTGGATTCTACCGAGAACGACGCGAGCTCGGATACTCGATATTATATGGCAATCTCGAAGCAGCAGGCCAAAGGGATCAGGTCCAGGAAAATGTAAGAAAGTATACTGCCGTTCTGGGAGCCATCGGCATTCTCATGCTTGCTGCCGGGATCCTGTCCAGTATCGGCGCTTCGATGACAGCTGGCGACTCCTCTTGTTTCGCGTGCTTGTTCGACTCACTCCAGAACTGGTGGGATCGGCTTAGCGGCTGGGAACAAGCGGGTATCATATTAGGAGCCTTTGCCCTTTCCCTGCTGTTTGTCAGCTTCTGGCCCGCTCTTGGTATTGCCATGACCGGTGCAGGCATTGCCGGTGGCGGACACGAAATTGCCGGATACATCCGCGACCCGAAGAAGCTGCTATCCCCACAAAATGCGGCCGCTGCCGTGTTAGCCGTTATCCTCAGCCGGATTCCGATAGGTAAAGGGGTATCTTGGCTGTCCAATAAGCTGGGTCCCCGTGCAAGAAGGTGGCTGGATGCGCTTTCCGAGAAAGTCGGTTTGAAAACGCGCGATGAGCCGGATACTCCCTCTGGCGGAACTCGCGATCCGAAGCCTGACGGTACGAATGAACAACCGGAAGAGAATCCGCGGAAGCCGGACGCTGACCATGAGAAAAAGCCGGAGGAAGATAAGCCGAAAGACAAACCTGATGAAGAAAAACCTGACGAATCCGGCGACACACCACAAGAGGTACCGAGTTATTCCGGGGAACTTCAGAAGGTCAACAAGCCTGATGCAGCAGCGGATGCGCTCGCGGAGCGACTTGGTGGAGAATCCAGAATGAAATTTAATACCGATCCGAAGGGACATGAATTCGATGCAATCAGTGATGAATATGTTGCCCAGACAAAGCCCGCGCTTCAGCAGCTTAATCGAAGAGCACGTTCTCAAATGAAAGCCACCTTCGAGGCTGCCCAGCAAACCGGGAGAAAGGTCTATTATCATTTTGAAGGGGAGCCTGCCCAATCGGTTATTGACAAATTACATGAATACAGCCAAAGATATGGAATAGAAGTCCACATTGATACCGATCCATTATAACGACAAGGAGTGAGCATTCATGTATGAATTTCACGGCTGGGCTACTATCCAGGAAAATCCTGCGGAAGCGGATGCCGGGCAGCTCGACATGATTATTCAGAAAATACAGCTTAAGATGACCGAATTTGCATGGGGCAGCGGCTTGCTATCCTTAAATGCGGCTAACGGCTTCTATTACCTTCATGTCGGAGGTTTTACGAACCGCAAGGGAGCCGAGGCTGCCGAGATCGTGGCGCTGTACCAATTGATTGGCGAAATCGCTCCCGGTTCATACGGTCTCCTGTATACCAGAGATGATGAGAATCTGGAGGGTTATGATAACCAGTTCCGGGTTCAGGTGCTGGCACGCGGACAATTACGGGAACAACGCGATCCGTTTCTCTCCCCTTGCGTCCCGGTAATCGAAGATGCAGTCGATTAATGACATGATGTATAGAGTTAGAAAATAAAAAAGATCCCGTTACTCGCTATGTCATGATGTTCTCATGGATGGCGGGTTACGGGATTTATTGTTTGTTAATCATGTATTCGATCATGTATCTACAACTCATTGCGTAAGGGCTGAGCGACCGTGACTTAAGCTCGTCCGTTCAATTCATCCATCGTGGCCTGTACGATGATGCGCAGGCCTTTCAACATCGTTTCATGGGATAAAGTCGGCAAGGACGGCTTCTCCACGGCCATCTCTATCGAAGCCGGAAAATGCACAAATCCGCCAATGGCAGATTTTTGCTTAAGGCGAATATCGTTCAAAATCGCATACATCGTATTATTGCAGATATACGTTCCGGCTGTATTGGATACCGTAGCTGGAATTCCCGCTTCCTTCAACCGGTTGACCATCAAACGGATGGGAAGGGTTGAAAACAGTCCGTCCGGTCCGTCAGCGTCTATGGGCTCGTCTTGAGGTCTTACACCCCGATTATCCGAAATCGTCGATTCCGGCGGTATATCCTTGATATTAATGGCGATCCGCTCCGGTGTAATGGCGGTCCGTCCACCCGCTACGCCGCAGGCAATGACCGCATCGGGCTCGTATGCCTTCATCTGTTGCAGCAGTATTTCCGCACACTCATCGTAATGTACGGGAAGCAGCAGCGTTCTGATCTCTGCACCGGGGAAGGATTCGTGCTTGATCTCCTCAACCAGTCTCTCCGTTGGATTGATAGAGCTTCCGCCAAATGGTTCAAAGCCTGAAATTAATATTTTTAGCATATATCATATCTCCTGTACTCGTTTATGTAAGCTGCCGGGTCACGAAAATAGCATCCTAACTTTTATTATAGCAGCGCTTGAACGCTTACGCCTTCTGCTTCAAGCCGTGAACGCAAGGTGCTGGCGAATAACGATGCATTCGCGCCATCTCCATGAATGCAGACGGTATCTGCCGTAATGGGAATCACCTTGCCGCTCAGAGAAACTACCACTCTGTCTTTCACCATCCGTACGACTTGCGTAACCGCAGCTTCGGGATCCGTTATCATGGCATCCGGCAGATGTCTCGGCGTGAGGGTGCCGTCATCCTGGTAGGTACGATCCGCAAACACTTCGCTTGCTGTGCGAAGCCCTGCCCTTTCCCCCGCCGCGATTAACTCGCTGCCCGCCAACCCATACAGAATGAGTGTCGGATCGATATGCTTGATCGCCGATGTAATCGCATCCGCAAGGGGTCTGGAGATTGCTGCCATATTATACAGAGCACCGTGAGGTTTTACATGCTGCAGCCCAGACCCTTCCTGTATCGCAAAAGCCATCAGGGCTCCTATCTGATAGGTTACCATGTCATAAGCTTCGGCAGGCGTTATCTCCATTCTTCTTCTTCCGAAGCCAGCCAGATCGGGCAAGCCAGGGTGCGCGCCGATTGCGGCACCGCTCTCAATCGCTTGACGGACCGTTGCCCTCATGACCGCCGGATCACCTGCATGAAATCCGCAAGCAATGTTTGCCGAAGTAATACAGCGAAGAAGCTCCATATCATGGCCTAACTTGTAAGCACCGTAGCTCTCTCCCATATCGCAGTTCAGGTCCACTCGAACCATGCTGACTCACCACTCCTTTAATTTAAGCTTGATCATGGCCTCCAACATTCGAAACTCTCGAACGTGAGCCGTATAAAGCTGTTCTGCTTCTGCCAACGAAATACCCGCAAAACGAATTGCTGCCCCAGGAGACAGCTGAGCGATCAGCGAAATATCAACGGTCACCACTTGCGCAATTTTGGGATAACCTCCAAGCGTCTGCCGATCCGCCATTAGAATGATGGGCTGGCCATCTGCGGGTACCTGTACCGTTCCAAGGGCTACCGGCTCGGATATATATTCCTTTGCATGGCTTAGTTGAAGCGGCGGACCGGACAACCTGTAGCCCATACGGTCCGATTGCGGAGTTACGGTGAACTGTTCTTCGAACAGCGCCTGCTTGCTGATGGCGTCAAAGTCATCATATTGACGCCCTTTCAGCACGCGTATCACCTCCTCCTGCCCTGAACCAGGATACCCTTCAGCAGAGACGGCCCAATTCACGGTGAGGAAACCGCCGTAATCATCAAGGTAGCGTTCAGACATAACCAGAGGAAGCTGAGAAGGATGAGCAAATAGTGTATCTCCTTTCTTCAACGGCCTCCCTTCATATCCTCCGATTCCGGCCCTTAAATACGTACTCCTGCTGCTCATTACCTGGCAGACATCAAATCCGCCCGATACAGCCATATAAGCGCGGCAACCCGTTACCGGCTGTTGAAAGCTCAGAACACGGCCCGCTTTGATCAGCACGGGACGCCACATTGGAACTTTCACACCTTCAATCGAGGGTGATAGATCCCCGCCTGTAATGGCAACCCACCGATCGCTATGAAATTCAACCGCGAATCCTGACCATGTAATTTCCAGAACGACCTGTTCATTCTCATTGCCAACTAGTCGATTGGCGATCCGATAAGCGGAATTATCCATTGCTCCTGCCGTGATAATCCCGTATCTGCCGTAACCCCGTCTTCCCGCATCCTGAAGAGTAACAAGAAGTCCCGACTTTAGTACGGTTATACTCATAGGCCCACTTCCCTTAACCGTTCAAATTCCTCAACTTGAATAGGCCGAAACCGGATATATTGCCCGCTCTTCAACAGCGTTGGCGGCTCGGCTTCGGGACGAAATAAAACGAGCGGCGTCCGGCCGATAATCTGCCACCCGCCCGGCGTTTCGATCGGATAAATGCCGGTTTGCGTGCCGGCGATTCCTACGGATCCAGCCGGGATTTGCAGCCGGGGAGTCTGTTTCCTCGGTGTCGCAATCTGCTCCGGGATACCTCCGACATAGGGGAAGCCGGGCGCGAATCCGATCGCGTAGATTAAGTAATCCTGCCCGG
This sequence comes from Paenibacillus sp. NPDC058898, assembly GCF_049316025.1. Taxonomy (NCBI): domain Bacteria; kingdom Bacillati; phylum Bacillota; class Bacilli; order Caryophanales; family Paenibacillaceae; genus Paenibacillus; species Paenibacillus sp. NPDC058898. The sequence goes on from NZ_JBMOSM010000003.1 coordinate 141,375, forward strand.
AATGAATACGAATGACATCTCTGGGAGATAGGTGGTTCTGCTGAGCCACTTCGTCCAGATCCGGCCCATAGTCGCCCCCATAACAAACCGGAATGTCAACAACCTCATATTTCGTGATGGTCTTCTCGCAAGCGCACGCCTCCATCCGCTGCTCCAGCATCGAACAGACGTAAGCAAACACGGTATCGAACCTCTCTGGCTTGCCGATCTTATCATAATCATAGTAAACCGCTACGCTTGTATACGAAGGGATGCATTCGATCCAGCCTGGAAAAGGGTTCTGTTCCATTCGCCTCGTCATAGCTGTGACCTGGCGATGCACCTTCTCGCTCACGATGTCTTCGAATTGAACGAGAACAGCCGAATCCCCTAAAGGGAAGAACGAATAAGACTTGCTCATAGTACATTCTCCGTTCCATATGTACTGCGGATTATCGTCAAACATTGAACGATTATTCCTATGATAGCAGAGAAACAGGCATCCGTTGAATATGAAGTTAAATATTTGGCGATAGAATCAGGAACAGCTGGCTCTGACGGATCAGGCCAAGCGTCAATACTGTCTTTCTGTATAATTTTAGGGAATGGTTGGCAAAATACAGAAGACGTACTTTGATAAGGAGGTGCCACCAACATGAGCCAACAAAACCATAACAGTAATGAACCGACAAAAGCAGAAGTTCAAACCACGAAATTGAACAAAATGCCGATTCCAGGTGAATTTGACACCGAAATCTCCGCAGAAGAAGCAGCCGAGGTGTTTAAACAGCAGCAATCAAACACTGGTCACAGCTCCGAGAATCAACAATAATACAAGTAGAAGACCTCACACATGATCCGTTGATTACAGGATCGTCCGTGAGGTCTTTTTAGGTGTATTATTTTACAAGTCATTCGGGTTTGTGGTTCATGTGATTGCTACCATAAGAAAAACGTCTATCGACGTACTTTCTCAGTAGACAGACCGCATTTAGCGGAAGTTTTTCTTGCGAGATAAGGATGCTAAATCTTAGAAGTTTATACTTTCTTATCTCTTAAAAAAGAGCCGGCATAACCGGCTCTTCAGAAATCGATATTATCCTTAGTCTTTCCTTACTTGATACCGCCCCGTTCTAACCTCGAGAATATATTCCTCAGGGGAAGGCATGCCGGATTCCAAGGCATCCTGTACAGCCTGTTCAATAGGGTATGGCACGCGAATAAATTGAATGTTGAAAGGAGCCGGATCTTCGCTGTCATAGATTCCGTCCAAAATGACATAGGAGGCTTCAGGCATTTCGAGGGGATTGCCGACGCTGCCAGTATTAAACAGCGTTCTCCCGTCTAGATGCTGGTGATATGCATTATGAATATCCGCGTAACCGGCGACGTCCGCGATTCTCGGGTCTCCGCACAGCGGGGAACTGTGAAACAAGGTTTCCAGCTTCTCCTGGTCATCCCATGGTTGTATTCGTTCGTACACGCTGCGGGGCGATGCATGAAACAACCGGATCCATTTACCGCTCATCATGAACTCAAGGATATACGGAAGTTCGGCAAGATATTGAAGCCTCTCGCTTCCAAGTCTATGCTGATGCCATTGGAGGACCGGATCATCGGTTTCCTTGCCTATAAAGTCGTCCCAATTCCCCTTGATGACTTGCTGGCAATGGGTTCTGACCAGATCAACCGCGATATCTCCGTGCGGACCTTTCCCAATCAAGTCACCCAGGCAATAGATGGTTTCGATTTCACGTTGTTTGATATCCTTCAGAACGGCCTCCAAGGCAGGAATGTTTCCATGTATGTCGGAGATCAATGCAATTTGCGTCAATGAACCCGCCTCCAAACTTCGTTTATTTCGGATTGCCGAGGTTATGGTTTAGTGAATCCCGTAATTCATCATATGCGTCTTGAAGCCAAGGATGGACTACCTTCAGCAATTCACGCCGATTCCATAAGTATTGAATATATTCAAATGCGGCATGATCCAGCGAGGTTTGCAACTGCTCCGTAATCTCCTCTAAATACGGGGGGATTCCCGTTTGATCCCATTCCATCTTATCCGCGACGAACAGTACCTTATCTAACAATGTAGCCTTGGATCTTAACGTCGTATGGCAACCAACAGCGTTCAAGATTTCAGGTTCTGTAATTTTGAACAAATCCTCGGCCATATATGCCGATATTTTCTGATGGATGATCATGGGAAATTGCTCTTCTTCAGGCAATACTTCCACCCCGATCTCGCGGGCTACTTGAATGCGGACATGATTCGGAAAAACGGCGCTAATATCATGCAGATACCCGGCATATTCAGCAGCGGTCGGATCGGCGCCATAGAGAACAGCAATTCTGCGGGCTTCCTCCCCCACTTTCAGAACATGCTCTGCTGTCTTTGGACATTGGTGTTTCTGCAGAAAGGAGGCCACGTCATTCCTAAGATTCCCGGTGAGCTCGTGTTCCCCAAGCTCACGGTAGGAGCTGATGATCAAGCGACGGTTATGCGGGTCATTCACTCTTTTCACCTCACCTAACTTCCTTGAATTTACCAATCTAGCACTTCATTTTCCATACAATATTAACTTATACTGAGAATAGTTTGAAGCTATTATACAAGAAAGTCAAAGAAAGGAGGTCATCCGATTCTAAAACTCATCGACCGAACCCATTCGTGTAGGTGATGCAGGATATTAATGACGAGCATGACCTAACGAACCTACAGAAGGAGGAGGCAATGATATATTAGAAAGACTTGATCGATCCGTGATATCGCCCCCAGGTTGTCCATTTATTATTCCTTTTTATGGAATGTTTCGATTTTTAGTCTAATGTTTATAAACGTAATCATATATTTATACTCACGCAAGCTTGGTAACTGAATAAGATTTAAGCATCACCGACTTCACCACGTTAGGAGGCTGACGATAGTGAATACACGCAGGATGGTTAGCTTGGGGTTACTGATTCTTGTTATGATCATCAGCGGTTGCGCTGGAAATGTTTCCACCGAAAAAACGAAAACGCTTACACTCTGGTATTGGAACCGAAGCCTGGACGATGAGCTGATTAAGTCCGTTGAAAAGGAGTTCCCGGGGATCCGAATCGATGCACAAAAAATCGGTGGCGACTTCAAATCGAAGCTAAAAACAACGCTAGCGGCTGGTTCCGGAGGACCGGACATCGTCGCTTTTAACGACTGGGTGGCAGAGCTGTTTACGAGTTCGGATCGTTTCTACGATCTGTATGAGCTGGGCGCCAAGGAGATTGAGCCGGATTTCCTGGATTGGAAATGGAAGCTTGGCGTTACCCCGGAAGGCGCCATGATTGCCCTTCCGATCGATACGGGGCCAACCGCCCTATATTACAGGTCAGATTTGTTCGGGGAAGCCGGGCTACCGACCGAACCAGAAGATGTCCACGCGCAGCTCGGCACCTGGGATCAATATTTCGAAGCCGGGCAGAAGCTGCAGGAGCATTTTGATCAAAAAGTGAAAATGCTCGACAACATCACCAACATTTACACGCAAATGAATGCTCAGTCTGAACGCATATATTTTGCTGAGGACAATACGTTTATCGGCGAAACCCCTGAATCCTCCATGAAGACGGCCTGGGATACGGCGGTGAAGGCTTCACAGATGAAGCTAAGCGCCAACACTAATACTTCCTCCTCAGAATGGAATGCCGCCATGAACAATGGACGGGTCGCTTCCTTTGTCGGTGCGGTGTGGATGAAGGAAATATTGATGCAGGCGGCGCCGGATACCAGCGGTAAATGGAGAGTAGCACGCGCCCCTGGCGGGGACGGCAACAATGGCGGCTCCTTCCTCGCCATCATGAAGACGAGTAAATATCCGCAGGAAGCATTTGAAGTAATGAAATATATTCAGAATCCGGAAAATCAGGTTCAATCCTTCAAGAAGATCAACCTTTTCCCTTCCGCCAAAGACGCGCTGGATGCCCCCGTGATGAAGGAGCCCGAGGAATTTTTCGGGAATCAGGCAACTGGCGAGGTGTTCTCGGACTCTGCGCGTAACGTCAAACCTGCTTATTTCGGCGGTAAATTCGCTAATGTAAACGGCATTGTCAATCGAGAGCTGTCATCCGTTGCGCTCCAAGGCAAAAATCCTGATAAAGCCTGGGAAGACGCGCTGGCCAGAGTCAAAAAAGAACTGCTGCGCTAAACCCGGATCCGGTTCTTACCTGTATGTTTCTCGATTGCTAAAAGTGCGTGTTCAAAAAGGTCGATTTTCAGCACCGAAGCTTATGCTTCCGATGTGCGTTTTTTCAAAACGCTTCAGTTGGATGAAGCTAGGGACGTCAGGAGCGGAGCGTACGTTTTGGAAACGTGAGCACCTAAGATGTTTCCGCAGGAAACATGACTTCGTAAGCATCCGCTTAGGCCCGGCAGAATTCAAGATTCGATGCCGCGCTGCTTCCTGATTCGCTTCGTGTTAGATATAGAATTTATGAGTTATCAGTGGAACTGATGAAATTCTATATCGCAAGAAAACCTACCTATGCATCGCGGTCGCTCATCCTTGAAGTGGCCTCGATAGAGGTTTTCTTATCAAAAGCAGACTTTTTGAACAACCTCTATAAGTACTTAAATACCAACCGCTTGAGGAGGTTACAGTACGATGGATAATCCAATGCTGAATCATACGCCCGTGGAACAGAAGCCTGTTCCTAAGCATCCGAAATCACAAGACCGACTGTCAGCACAGATATGGAAACACCGCAAAGAATATTTGGCGATTTCCCCTTTTTACATTCTATTTGCCATATTCGGGCTCTTTCCGATCGCCTTCTCGATGTTCCTGTCCTTTCAGAAATGGGACGGCATCGGCGAGATGACCTACAACGGGCTGGGCAACTACCAATTCATGCTCACCGATCCGGAATTCTGGAGAGCCGTCGGCAACACGCTGCTCATCTGGATCTACTCCACGATACCGATGCTGTTTATCGCGCTGGTCGTTGCCTTCCTGCTTAATGCATCGTTTGTCCGGTTCCGCACCTTCTTCCGGATCGGTTATTTCCTGCCGAACGTTACCTCACTCGTGGCGGTTGCCATCGTATTCGGCACCGTATTCTCGAACAATTACGGCCTTCTCAACTATATTCTGTCCTTGCTCGGCCTGAACTCTATCGAGTGGTTGAATAAGACATGGGGCATACAGCTCGCCATTTCGGTCATGGTCATATGGAGATGGGCAGGGTATAACGCCATTATCTATCTTGCCGGGCTGCAGAGCATTCCGACCGTCCTGTACGAAGCAGCCAAAATCGACGGAGCTTCCGGCATTCAATCCTTTTTCAAAATCACCATTCCCAATCTAAGACCCATCATTCTCTTCACGGTCATCACCTCGACCATCGGCGGCATGCAGATCTTCACCGAACCGCAGGTGCTTGTCGGCAATGATGGCGGCGTCAGCGGCGGCGGTATGACCATCGTCCTCTACCTGTACCGTGAAGCCTTCGTGAATAACTATTTCGGATATGGCGCTGCCGTCGGCTGGGGAATGTTCCTGCTCATTGCACTCTTCTCCATCGTGAACTGGAAAATGGTGCAGGGCAGTCCGTCCAATGACTGAAATGGGGGTGAATCGTATGTTCAAATGGAAATCCATTTTTCTTCACATCGGGTTAATCGCCGGACTGCTGCTGTCGATTTTCCCCTTCTACTGGCTGCTTGTCATGGCAACGCGAACCACTTCGGACATTTACAGCTTCCCCCCGAAACTATGGTTCGGTCCTCACTTGCTTGATAACGTGTCGAGAGTGCTGAGCAGCATTGATTTCTTCGGCGCATTCTGGAATACCCTGTTCGTTGCTTCCGCTTGTACGCTGTTAGTCTTATTCTTTGATTCCCTGGCTGGATTCACGTTCGCTAAATTCCAATTCCCAGGCAATAAATGGCTGTTTGTGCTGCTGCTTGCCACCATGATGGCGCCTGCCCAGTTGTCCCTGGTACCTTCGTTTGTCATTATGGCAGAGTTCGGATGGGTAGGAACTTATAAAGCGTTGATCATTCCCGGAATGGTAAACGCCTTCGGGATCTTCTGGATCAGGCAATATGCACAGGAGTCGGTACCCTCAGAGCTGCTAGATGCAGGCAAAATCGACGGCTGCGGATTCTTCCGCCTCTACTGGAATATATCGCTGCCGATTCTGCGTCCCGCCTTATCATTCCTGGCCGCCTTCACGTTCATCGGCGTATGGAATGACTACCTGTGGCCGCTTATTATTCTAAATGATGAGAACAAATTCACCTTGCAGGTTGCGCTCTCCTCATTGAACGGAATATACACGACCGACTATTCGATGGTCATTGCCGGTACGCTGCTAGCCGTCATTCCGCTGATCGTTATGTTCCTGTTCATCAGCAAGCAATTCATTTCCGATATTGCAGCAGGTGCCATTAAGAGTTAACGGTAAGAGGGGTGTCCCAAAAGGTCTTGGATCTGGCGGGATGCCCTCTTATTCAGTTAAGAGCAACCGGCCGAAAAGCAAGAAATGGCGGTGCAAAGGATAACATCCTGAGCACCGCCATTACTTCATAGGACATGGTTTTCAACCTGACGAACCATCAGTCCAATGAGCAAATCCGTTTATGAGACAAATCATTTTGATCCGGGTCATACCGCCATACCGTAAACGCTACGGCACCATCAACAGCTTTTCATTATCCGGAGTTTCTCCCTCCTCTTCTGAACCAACCACCGCCTCTCTCTTTAACTCCGCTGTTTCATCCAACTTTTTGCGCCCCATTAACGTTGCTGCCGCAAGCGCTAATGCTGCAGGAACGATAGCCCAGGCAAATGTAATGGCAATGGAGGAAGCGAGGTTGTCGGAGATCGGTTTGAGCAGCTCTGACGGAATCAGCGACCTTGTCTCCGGCGCCAATAAGATGTGGGGATCCTTCAGATCGAATCCTTCAGGAAGTCCGCCGTTGTTCACTGCTCCCGATGACAGGGATCCGGTGAAGGATCGGCTCTGTATCAACCCGAACACGGTTATTCCAATTGTCATTCCAAGCGATCGCGTGAAGTTAAAGGTCGAACTCGCCATCCCGCGCTGTTTATAGGATAAGCCATGCATGACGGCTGTACTCAGCACGGAGAACGATCCGCCGATGCCAAGCCCGATCAGTACCATGTATAGGGTTACGATGAACCTGCTGGATTCCGGAGTTAGCGTCGAAGCGAGCACCATCCCTCCCGTGAACAGGACAAGCGTCGGGATCATGATGTTGCGATACGATATTTTACTCATCAGAAAACCGCTGACTGTAGCCGTGATGACCGAACCCACCATCATTGGCAGCAGGACGAGCCCCGAGTTCGTTGCGCTTCCACCGAGTACCCCTTGAATGAAAATCGGAATATAAACGGAAGCCACGATGAACGATCCTCCGCTGAATAAACCGCACAGCACACTGGACGTATAGAGTTTATTCTTGAATAAACGAAAGGAAATAATCGGTTCCTGCGCCCTTCTCTCAGCAAGCACGAAGAGAACCAGCATGACAAACGCCATAGCAAACAACGCCAGGATAATCCAGGAGTTCCACGCCAACTGCTTGCCGCCAAGCTCTAAAGCAAACATGAAACAGATGACGCCCGTCAGGAGTGTAGCGGCTCCCATCCAATCAATCGGCTGCTTGGAACGTTCATGCGATTCCTTATAAAACAGCGTGACCATCATGAAAGCCACGATACCGATTGGCAAATTAACATAGAATATCCACTGCCATGTAATATGATCCGTAATATACGCACCTGCAAGCGGTCCGAATATGCTGGATAATCCGAACACGGCTCCGAATAACCCGGTGAGCTTCCCCCGCTTTTCGAGGGGAACCGTATCGAACATAATAGCGAATGCAATCGGGATCAGCGCACCGCCGCCGATGCCTTGCACGGCACGATATAGCGCCAGTTCTGTAATGGAGTTCGCCGTACCGCACAGTACGGAACCCAGCATAAATACAATCATCCCGAATACAAAGAACTTTTTGCGACCGTACATGTCGGACAGCTTGCCAAAGATCGGCATTCCTGCAAGCTCAGCGACCATATAAGCGGAAGTCACCCATACGAAATGATCAAGTCCTCCGAGCTCCCCGACGATATTCCCCATTGCGGTCGCTACGATTGTATTGTCCATGGAGGCCATTAAGATGCCGAGCAGCAGGCCTGTGAGTACGATGGGCAATTTGTTGGTCGATTGTGTCTTCACGTTCTCATACACTCCTTCTAAGTAGGTTTCTTTTTTTACTGTCGTCATTGTAATTCAGAAAATATGACAGCTGACTGTCACACTTTTGTCCTGATTCCACTTTTTTTCGAACACAGAGGAAACATGTTAAAATAGAGTGTACATCTGAAATGGAGGAAATCTACATATGGACAATTTCGAGAAAAATCTGGAGAAATACGCGGAGCTGGTCGTTAAGGTAGGCGTAAACGTTCAACCGGGCCAAGTACTGATTGTCAATGCTCCAATCGAAACCGTAGAGTTGACACGCCACATCGTGGCCAAAGCATACGATGCAGGCGCCAAATATGTGCAAGTCGACTGGGATGATGAGAGAATCACCCGCATTCGCTACGAGAAAGCACCCGCTGACTCTTTCGGTTATTATCCGCAGTGGCAGGCCGACGCCATGCAGCAGCTTGCAGAAGGTGGAGGAGCCATTCTGCGCATTAAGGTTCCGGATCCGGAGCTGTTCCGAGGCATTGATTCAGCCAAAGTATCTACAGCCGTGAAAGCCGCTGCCGTAGCTAACGAAAAATACCAAGTTTATGTGCGCAACAATAAAATCAGCTGGTCGCTCATTAAGGCACCTACCCGTGCCTGGGCCGATAAGGTATTCGCGGATCTTCCCGAAGAGGATCGTATTCAAGCGATGTGGGATGCGGTATTCCAGATGAATCGAGTGGATAGCGAAGATCCGGTTGCCGCTTGGCGGGATCATATTGCTCAGTTGAAACTGCGCCAGAATCACATGAATGCCAAACGCTATAAGAGTTTCCACTATCGTTCGCCGGGAACGGATCTGCGCGTGGACATGCCGGAAGGGTATCTCTGGCTTGGCGGCGGTGACGAGAATGAAGCCGGCGTATATTTCGTGGCAAACATGCCAACCGAAGAAATCTACACAATGCCGCACCGTACAGGCGTAAACGGGACCGTAACCAGTACGCTTCCGCTTAATCTGAACGGCCGCTTGGTAGAAGGCATAAAGCTCACGTTCAAGGACGGCAAAGTTGTCGAATATGAAGCCGAATCCGGGCGGGAGCACCTCACGACACTGCTGGAAACGGACGAAGGCGCGTCCTATCTAGGAGAAATGGCACTCGTACCGCATGATTCGCCAATCTCCCAGCTGAACCGCGTCTTCTATAACACCGGTATCGATGAGAATGCATCGTGCCACTTTGCGCTGGGAAGCGCCTATCCTGTCAATATCGAGGGCGGTACCAAGATGAGCAAGGAAGAACTCATCGCTCGCGGAGTCAATGTTAGTCTGACGCATGTTGATTTCATGATCGGTTCGGCTGAACTGGACATTGACGGTGTGCTGGCTGACGGCACGATTGAACCTGTATTTCGCGGTGGACGGTGGGTTTAATTCATTGCTCCATACCCTTAACATGAATCTCCATTAGCCTTCAACCTAAAAAGAGGCTGACACTAAAGCTCCAGCTCTAGTGTCAGCCTCTTATTTGTTCTTATTTCTTACTGCTTCTCCACGTTCTCCAGCATACGAAGAATCATCATGACGGCTTCCGCCCGGGTCGCGGAGTCCCGTGGAGCAAACCGGTTACCCGAGCGGCCATTTACGATGCCAGCCGCAGTGGCGGCAGCGATTTCCTTCTCTGCCCAAGCTGGAATGGCTTGCTGATCACGGAATTCCGTTTCTGTCTCTGGTAAGGCAAGGCCCAGGTAACCTGCGATCATGACCGCCATTTCAGAACGGTTGACGGATTGATTCGGTCTGAATGAGCCGTCTTCATATCCCTTCACAATACCTTCGGATACGGCCCATTGAATCGCTTCAAGCGCCCAGGATCCGATCTGGGAACTGTCTTTGAAATCCAGCTTCCCAGCATCCCTTTGTCCATCGAGTGCTTTGGCCATCATGACCATAAATTCGGCGCGTGTTACTTGTCGGTCCGGTTTAAAGGTATGATCCGGATAACCCCCAACGATACCGAGCTGAACCGCTTCCTCTATCGCCGACGAAGCCCAATGTCCTGCGATGTCTGTTAACATCACCGGCTTTGGCTCCGGCTTCGGTTCTTCGGTGCCCGGCTTCGCCTTACGGTGAATGGTTAACTGGTAGGTTCGGGTCGTCCCGTTCTCCGCCCGAATCACCAGCTTCAACAGGTTATCCCCTTCCTTCAGCTCGATAACCTGATCCTTTTTCAGGGGTTCTTCTCCCAGAAGAACTGCTGCCTTGCTATGCGCCGCATGAACACGGAGCTGCACAGATTCAGCTTCCGTCTCAAGTCGGTACTCAGTTCTGTTCTCATTGAATGCAGGGGTAAGTTCAGCTGCTTTGTCGCCGATGATCACTTCAAGTTCTTTTAAACGGTTGTCTCCAGATAATACGTATCCTCCAGAGGACCCCGATCCTGATTCTGATCCCGATGATGGAGGATTCTCCGTTGAAGGTACAACCGATGCGTTATAGGTACGGATCGCGGCTTGCAGAGCAATGATTGCATCCTGTACTGTCTTGGCAGTTGCATGATCCTGTTGCGCTATGGCGCTGGCTCTTTCAATGGCAGCACGGAGTGCAGACCTTGCTGCGACCGGATATTGCCCCGGCGATGTGCCTTCCCGTGTTTCGTCGAGCCTTTGCTGTGCCGATGCGATTAATCCGATTAACTCGCTCTTGTCTACTGCTGCTGCCGGTGTTGTGACTGTGTTATGAAGTCCGGCGCTCTCTCCCGCAGCGTTATAGGCTTTTACAGTAAAATGATATCGGGTGTCCGGCTCCAAACCGGAAGCGGTATATGAATACACATCATTGGTCACGGCAACAACCGGTTCACTCCGCCCTTTCAGATATACACGATATCCATCCACGCCATGATCTGCGGTCGCCTCCGGCCAGCTCATGGATACGCCGTTTGAAGTAATGTCCGAAAATTCAAGCTCCCCGGCTGTCCATACAGGTGCATCCGGAATTTCTACGGCTTGAGTGATGACCGTTAAGGCCTCACTAGGAGCGGATTCCGTCCCTTGCTTGTCCACGGCGGTTACTTTGAATTCATACAGCGTGTCCGGGGTTAGCCCTGTCGCTTCATATACGCTATCCGTGACCGTTGCCACGCGCTCCCCGTCCTGATACACATTAAAGTTCACGACTTGTTGGTCTGGACTGTTTACGGGATCCCAACCGATTTGAACTGTTGACGATGTCACATTCAGTACTTTCAGGTTGGTCGGAGCGCCTGGATTCCCGCCATCTGTCGTGAATGTCCACACATCCGAAAGGGTTTTCCCCCCGAATTTGTCTTGTGCGACGACATACCACGAATAGGTTCCATCGGATTGCAGTCCTGTCCACGGTTGAGTAACCTCAGTGCCGCTAGCCACGTTCTGCGGTGTACCGATAGACTCTCCTCTCAGATGATTTACTTGGATCGAATCGGTTGCTACGCGCTTTAATTTCGGTTCAAGATCCAGATTCATCTTGAACTCATCCGAGCCATTTGTATAATAATTGTACTTATCCAGATAAGGAGAGTACGTATTTACGTAAATCTGATTGCTATCCTTATCAAAATGCAGCAACCTCAAGTAACCACTCCCGCCATCGGCATGTCCTTGGTAGTCTGCCAGCATCTGATACACGGTTCTGTCCGCAATACCGTCACCATTATCATCCAATTCATTCTTAAGCAGACTGGCTCCCGTGTAATGGCCGCTCAGAACGGCAACCACATTCGGATTCGGAACGACAACTTCCTTGTACAATTTGTTACCTATACCGGAACGAGTTCCGTTCGCGAGCATATAATCATGGAAATTCAGGAATGCGGTCCGGTCCGGATACGCTGCGAGAACCTCGTTCATCCACTTGATGTCCTCGTCTTCAACGCCCCATCCCATATACATCATGATGAAGTCGTTGCCTTCAACGGAGACAAGGTCATAATGTCCGCGATTGTCCTTGTAGGAACCTCCGTAATATGGCTGATTCTTGTAACGCTCCTCCCCGAAATATTGACTGTAGGTCGTGTAATCCCAATCATAACTTCCCACATCATGATTTCCGGCGAGCACGCCATGCGGCAGATTTGCATCCTCCAGCATCTTCATGTAATCATCGGCACGTTTCCATTGATACTCAGCTGTCGGATCATTCACGATATCACCGGTATGGAACAAATATTTGATGTTCATATCATCAATGGAATCGACAATCCAGTCGAATTGCTTCTGCTGAATATGCGGGTACAGCTCCGTTAAGAACTGGGTATCCGATACCCATACAAAAGTGTAATCATAATCCCCACGGGATGGAATTTCGTCCTGTACGATGACATCCACTTTGCTGTTCTGGACGTAGTCTGCTGCCATCAGTTCGCCTCGCAGCGTAAAATCATCTTCAGACTGGGCAATATGTTTGGTAATTTCCGTCCACTTGTTCTGGTTGTGGTTCCACGCATACATCGTGACCTTACGGCCGGGCACCGTATGTCCTTCCCAAGTCACTTCAACGCTGTCACCCGGCTCCACGGCATGCTCCAGCTCTACCTCAAACCGGATATAAGGGAACTGGGACGTGGAATCCACCGTGACATATTGATCGTTGGACTCTGCTACCAGCTTCAATTCCTCTGCAGTTAGCGCAGTTTCGCCCACCGGGAACCTGTCCTTAGGTGGCTCTTCATCCGAGGCGTTCTTGGATAATTTTACTCGATCGCCACTTAATGCATGATACGGATACGCCTGATGGAAGGAGACCTCAAGCTCGTCATCCGATGGATCGCTGACTTGAACCTTCAGTTCCGGCGACAACCCGGTTCCGCTCTCCATATCTGCTGGTGAGACCAATACAGGTGCATTCGGATGCTCCGGTGTCGTGTTAAACGTTACCGTACGTTCCGAGATGTTGCCGATCTTGTCCACTGCCCGGATTTCCAGCTTATGATCACCTGGATCAAGCTCGGATGATGAAGTATCGTATGGCACCTGGATGGTTCGACCATCCAGCAGGACCTTCACCTGTTCCACGCCGGATACGCTATCTTCTGCAGTCACATCGATCGGAATGCTTCCCTTATAGCTCTTCCCCTCTTCAACGGTCACGCTAATTACCGGTCCATTGTTATCTACCTCAACAATGGCAGATGCTTCAGACTTCCCCTTTACATTCAATTCAACGTTGTGCTGCCCGTCTGTAACCGTCGTAGTATCCCATGCGTAAGACAGGGCCTTTACTTTATCGGCTGGAATATCGAATTGAAATGCAACAAAAGGCAGAAACCGTCCATCGTCACCAAGGTCATGGATAAGCGCAGGATCGCTATATTGCGGATCCCGGATTTCTGTCCCATCTCCTAACAACAGCCGTACATTGCGGGCATTAAAGTCATCCATATTTCCGGTCGGCTTGTCATCCTCGAAATAGGTTTTCTCATTATCACCGGCCCGAAGGGTAATTTCGTTTATGCCGCTTATCAACCATTGCGGTTCGATGGGGACAACGATGGTTTGATAGCCGTCAATGTTCGCCTCGGTCTTGAACAGAACATTCTTGCCGATGGTTACCGTGTTGATCCCATCGTCAATACCATCGCCTTCAAAAACAAAATAAGCGGAATGCTCCATAACGGGTGTACCTTGAACCGGCTGCCCGTCGATATGAAGCTCAAGATCTGCAGGTTCTCCCCCACCTGCTGCACCCCGAATATAGGTTATCCCGGTGACGGTCTGTTGATCGTCAACATTCAGGCTGGCGCTGGCACCATTCCCCGTGAGATCGACTTCGTATTTGGGACTCGCTACTTCCTTAAAGGTGTTGGACACCGTGAAAAAATACTCCAGCTTGGTGTGTCCCAGCAGCTCCAGGTAAGAAATCGTATGACTGAGGCCTTGCTTTCCTTCCTGAAGCTGTACGACTTTGTAATCGTTCTGTCCATCCACACGATAAGATAACGCGAGCGACGTAACCATACGATCATCGTGCGCTTCTGCGAGAATCTCCAGATTTTCGCCCGGCGTCACATTCGTCGTTGTCGTCCGGTTGGTGACCGTTGGTTCCTTGGTCACATCAATATGCACCGGCTCCGCAGGTACCTCGGAATGCTGCAGCGAACCCGGCGTAGCCTTATGCTCCAGCTGGGAAATCCGCTGCATCTTCAGGCTGCCATCCTCCGGGTACTTATAGAAGATCCCCTGATCGGCGGCGTTATGAACATCTCCGTCATTGTAAAATGCGGATACGATCGGACGGCCGGTGTTCGTCACAACCACGAGCTCCCGCATGCGTGAATTGGACATGCCGCCTGAGAATATTTTGACGACATCGGTGTCTTCAATCAGGTTGGTGCCGTAATTTTTATTAAAATCAGCAATCGTTGATTTGCTGTTCTGTACGTTAATAATCCAGAACACCAGCGTGCCTCTGGATGGAATCATCACCTCATCGGGTACATGAGCCCAGAGGGTATCACTCTCCAAGTAACGGTAACGAATTTTGTAATGGCTGAAATCGATGTCTTGGTCAGTATTGTTATATACTTCAATAAATTCATAACCATCGGCGGTTCCTACATTCGTAGAATCAGGGACAAGCTCGGTGATCAGCAGTTCAGGTACATTGTTCAGTGCGTTGGATGACTGGGCTGAAGCCTGTCCTGGGAAACCGGCAAACGAGGCCGACAACACGATACAGAGAATCAAGAAACAGGATATACATCGATTCAGGACGATCTTAGACAATGGAAAACCTCCTAGAAATGATTTTTTGAACAATCAATTCAGTTTCCCAATTCTCCAGGTCTCCATGGGATCTCCAAATTTTAATTAAAGCGCTTTCAATATTAAATCCCTCACGATTTAGATTTAGGCTATCTCCTATAAAAGATCCATTTAGCACCTCACCTCCTAAGATCAATAATTGCATATTCCCTTTGATTTTTAAACCGATTTATGTAAAATCTGATAAATGATTCACAAGTCCCGGGATCAGTTAATCATCTAGTAAAATAGGACAATTTGTTAACAGATATTCGTTACTATATATTAAGTAGTTCCCCCTATCTCAAGGTCCACAAGCGGGGGCAGCATAGCGTATAAAACCCATTACTTCCAGACTATTCACGTCTTATCCGACTCATCTTTGGGCAAGCATCCGTCAGGATCCTCTTTCATGGAATGCAGCTTCAGCTTATTCAGATGTTATCAATTACTCCGGTCTCCCGCACAAAAAAAAGACCCCGCGAATAATTTCGCAGGATCCTTATCAGTGGGAAGCGATTTAAAATTCATTATGCAGCCATTTTCCAATTGCTAGGGTGCCTTACCTGAAAAGAATCGAAGAAACTTCGCTCTCCTTCTCCTTTTGCGAGTGTTCATGGTGAATCAACTGCCTTTCGGAATGACATCATGTTCTTCCGTCCGTCGATTGACAATACCACTTCCCACTTGTTCTATATTTACCCGCTCCTCAGGAAGTGAAACACTTTAGCCCGGACTTCCTCTCGAATTTTGAGATTAGCCTATGTACCCCTCATTTGTATAAATGATGGCGACTACTCACTCTTCATTGTCTGGGACAGTTGTACCAGCTTGTTCATGGTTTTCCAGTTCCGCATCGTCATCGGTACGCCGAGCTTCGTCAACTGAACCGCCAGCTTGGAATTCCGAACGCTTTCCTTAAACAGTAAGTAAACCTCTTCACCAATAACCTCGAAGGTTTCCTTTTCGTTTACATAGAGCCTTAATTTCTCCACATCTTCAGCAGCAGGCGCTTCCGGCAGCATGGCAACATAAAGACTCTCAAACTCCGACGCTTCCTCCGCTTGACGTATCGTTTCTTCCGAAAATGGACAGTTCCGAACAATCCCCTCGATTTCCTCAGAGGTTCTAAGGATCACCGATATCGAGAAGCCGAACGTTTCAAGTATGCCTTGTTCCATTTGGACGCGCAGCGTTTCCTTGGATTCCGCAGATTCGAAGAGCACGTTTCCGCTCTGGATGTAGGTCTGCACGCGAGCCAGCCCCATGTGTTCAAGCATTTTTCTTAAATCGGCCATTTTGATCTTGTTATGGCCGCCGACATTGATCCCTCTGAGCAACGCGATATAAATTGTCATCCAAGCATCCTTTCTACGATCAGACCTGCCGTCTTCTCCCCGTTCGCAATGCAATCCGGTATACCCACTCCATAATAGGAGCATCCCGCAAGCATAACGTTAGGGTACAGGTCACCCATTTTATGCTCTAATGACTCCACGATTTGCCGGTGCTTCAAATGATAATTCGGCATATTATCATGCCATTTAGTGACTTCACAAGAAATAGGCTCTGCCTTAATGCCGAGGCTTTGGCTGATATCCTCCATCCCGACCCGCTTCAATTCTTCATCGGATAATCGGATGAACTCCTCATAATGCGGATTGGAGCTCTTGTAGAACAATCGCATTAATAACCGCTTGTTCTCGGAAGTATGCTCCCATTTCCGGCTCGTCCAGGTACAAGCATCACACTTTAACTGGGTTCCCTTAGCCGTAATGAATCCCGTTCCATCGTAGGGAAGCTCTTCGTCTTGAATATCATAGGCAAGATACACGCTGATAAGCGATTTGGTATACAGCTGGTCAAAGTCCTCGTTAAGCAGCGGATCTTGCAGCAGCTCCTTCGCGGCGGATCCCATTGTGCTTAATACAACAAAATTAGCTTCAAGCTTTTCGCCATTTGCCAATGTTATCCCGTAACCGCTAGCCATTTTCTCCAGCTTCTCTGCGGAAACGCCCTTGTATATCTTCGCGCCTGTTTGTATCACGGTCCGTTCCATTGCATCAATCAATACGGAGACTCCGTCTTGGAAGGAAACAAACTTCTTATTACCTGAGCCCAGGAACTTCTGTTTATGCTCGGCTAGACCGCCCATGATACTACCGTGTGCATTTTTGTATTCTAGTAAATAAGGAAACGTGGACGCAATCGTGAGATCATGAAGCTCTCCGGAATATACGCCCGATATGACCGGAGCGATCTGATTCTGAACGATTTCCTTGCCAAGGAAGGCTTCAAGGAACTCGCCTAAAGAATCATCCTTGGTAAACGTTTCATTCGGCGTGTAGTAGTCCTTGAGCGCCTCCACCTTCCCCTCGGCAGACACGAGCTCGCTTTCCGCCAAGGATTTCAGGCTAAGCGGTATGCCGAATACGCTCTCATCCGGGATTCTTTTCAAACCTGCAGTCGTATATATGAACGAAGTCCCCGTGGCATTATACACAACCTGGTCTGTTAACTGAAGCTCCTCCAGAAGTGGTGCCACATTCGTTTTCCGGGATACGATCGAATCCGCTCCGGTTTCCATAATAAATTCACCGTTCTGAACGGTTCGGATTTTGCCTCCCAGCGTTTCACTTGCCTCGATAAGCACCAATTCCATATCTTGTTGATGGCGATTTAACTCTTTTTGCAAATAGTATAAGGTCGAAAGTCCGGTAATGCCGCCGCCGATGACTACGGTAGTTGTCACTGTACATACACCTCTATTATGTAGGTTCATAACATCTTCATCATGTTTGTTACCATTGTATCCAATTTCTAAGTATATCATAGAGTCCGTTCTTTCGAGGGCCGCCAATCCCTCAATATTGTGAACAGAATCGTTCACACAGTCATCGGCTTTCCACTAGGAAAAGGAACACAATTTGTACATCATGCACCATCCTATTCCCTTTGTGCACGTGCAGATTCAGGGGCATGCAAGGATGGTTGTCGACAGCAAAAAAAACTCCGCGAGATCACTCGCAGAGTTTTTTCGTGGGAAGCGGTTATTTCTATTCTAACGCAATCGTTCCATTGCTTAAGGTGTACTTTGGAATAATTCAGGTAGTATCGTCCTTATTCCTCGTTATGCTGTACATGGGTATCAAATCCTTTCGGTAATTCCGACTTAACGTCTTATTATCCGTCTGGTGTTGATGTGTTTCCACTTCCCACTTAGGATATATATACCCGGTGTACGGTTGATGAAACAGGTGAAGCTTTTCTTTTTTTTTGCCCCTGCCAGAACTTTTAATTATCCTCGGTCAACACTTCAAGCAATCCGGCCGGAAGCTCATACTTGCGGTTGTTGATCTGTATGCTCTTCAGCTCCTCCAGCAGCGAATCATTGCTTTCCGAATCCTTAATGGCCTGTACTTCGTGGTGCAATTGCTCCATCTGACGGTCCAGCGCGTTAGCCGTATCCGCCGCCTTCTTAAGCTCTTCCAGCAGATGCTGGGGAACCGACTTATTATATTTGTAGAAAATTTTATGCTCCAGACTCGCCCAGAAATCCATGGCAATAGTCCGAATTTGGACTTCAACGCATACCTTCTCCACCCGGTCGGAGAAAAAAACAGGCACTTCGACTAACAGATGCAGGCTTTGGTATCCGTTTGGCTTCGGATTCTTGATATAATCTTTGACGTTCAGGACCGTTAAGTCGCTCTGCTTCTGCAGCATGTCGCTGATTTTGTAAATGTCGGTAATGAAGGAGCAGGTGATTCTTAGACCCGCGATGTCTTTAATGTTGTCTTCGATGGAACTGAGAGATATGTTTCCGCCTTTGCGGAGCAGCTTCTTCATGATGCTCTCCGGCGATTTCAGGCGGGACTTCGTATGTTCGATCGGACTATAATCATGAAGAGCCTGGAACTCCTCTTTTAATATTTCCATTTTGGTTTCGATCTCATCTAAGGCGAATTTGTATTTCATCATAAATCGGGTAATTTCGTTCCGAATGATTTTGAGCTGTTCGATTTGCATAGAATTCATGGGATACTTCCTTTCGATTGTGTGATTCAGAGCCGTGATGACTCGAGTAGTAAATAAAAACAAAACACGCTGCTAACATTCTAGAAGTTCTGTTCCCTCTTTAAATAGTAGTTGATTTTGAGGTGCGACTGCAACTTTAGTGCAATAACGTCAAAAAGACGCCGCAACCAGGGGGTTACAACGTCTTTTATCATATGCCAGCTTCGTAGCGCTTGATATCGTTGTATAAACCATATCTTGCAAGGCGTTTATGCTCGTATTTTATTATCCTATAAATTTCATGAACGTGGTATTATTTCTCGGGCAATCGCAAAATACTCATGGTTTCGACATTAATTCTTAGTATGACTTAAGTGGTTACTCGTTCCATTTTTATTTTGGATATGACTTGTTCCAATCTATGGATATCCTTATGAAAAGGACTTAGAACGGTATATATATTTTGAACTTCATGTGAGCCAAACATTTGATGATTATGCTTAATGAAGGTGGCAAGTGTTCCTCCAGGGCCTAAATCTACAAAAATCTTATCTTTCAGGGGCATCAAAGATTTCAATGCATTGCGGAATTGGATCGGTTCCCTCACCACGTTCCATAAGTATTCGGGTTCGAAAGCAGCCACCCTCTGCCCGCTAAAAGATGAGATTACGGTCGTATGGGGAGACTTTAAAGCTAAAGAGCTTACATGGCGCTCATAATACGGGCCTGCCGGGTCGATCCACTTGGAATGGAAACCATGACGAATGGGTAATCGCTGAGCCATGATATTACAATCTTTTAAATAAGACTCCACTTCGGAAAGAGCCGCGGCTCCTCCCGAGATGACAAAATGCGTATCAAAATTAACCGATGCAATCTCACAGTTCTGATAAAGTATCGGTTCGCTGCGGTATAGAGATACCTGATCAAGAATAGCGATCATGCCCCCGGATTCGCAATGATTCTGAACGATTTCAGCTTGAGCGATCACATGCTCCAATGCTGAAGTGTAATCCATGGAACCTGCGACCGTGCAGGAAGCAAATTCCCCCAAGCTTGTGCCTAACACATAATCAGGGAAGATCCGATATTCCATAAATACCTGAGCTAAGGCATACTCGATCATGAATATTGCGGGATGTGTGAATGGTAATGAATCAAATGGCTGGCTGATCGGATAATCATTCTCGTAAAGCTCGCGGGTTACCGATTTCCCGGAGATTTGATAATAATATTGATCCAGCTTCTGAATCCAATGACGGAATACCGGCTGATCCCGATATAACTCCTTGCCCATTTGGTAATATTGCGATCCTTGCCCCGAAAACAAAAATACGATCGATTTCCCCACTTTTTTTCACTCCCATTTTATCGAAAATTAAATATCCCTTCTTGATTTGGCCTCATTCTGAAATTGACAAAATGCTTGAGCGAATCCAATTGAAAATAGATGTTCTGATCGTACAACATACTTATCGTTTGACCAGGAGGGGTACCATAGGAATGACCAGGAAATACCCGCAGTTCCGGAGCTGCAAAAGATTTGATTTTTTGAATGCTATCAAACATCGCCTCAGCGGATCCCCCCTTGAAATTGCATCCCCCGCAGCCTTCAATAAAGAGTGTATCCCCCGTAAAAATACAGTCTTCAAGCAAAAAACACATACTTCCCGAAGTATGCCCGGGCGTCCACAAGCACGTCACGTTTGTCTCCCCGAACATGACGACCTCATTATCGGATAAACTTGTCAAATTTCGGCAATTAAAACCATAGTCTTCAATTTCCACGCTCGACATGAATACATCACATTCATAAATTTCGGTTAACACCGACGCCAAATTTACGTGATCGTAGTGGGAGTGGGTCAGCATAATCCCTTTCACATCTGCGTTTAAATAGTTTAGCCTGCCTATTATGGTATCGAGTTCCCATGAAGGATCAATGATGATGGCAGAGCGGCTGCTTTTATCAAAAACAATATAGCTATAATTAATAAAGGGATGCGAAACCGTTCGCAGTACAAACACTTCGTAATGAACCATGATTCCTCCCCTTTCGCATCGGGCATAAAAAACTCCCGGCTAAGCGCCGTTTACTGCAGCTTAACCGGGATTCGTTCATGCCTTGACTCCGTGTAATTCTTTCGTCTTCTCTTTAAACATGTGGAGAAACTCTTTGGTCATGCCATGTTCAGAATATAACTCTTCGCAAAACGCAAAAATCGTTTCATAAGATTTGGCTTCTGATAACAGCACCATATGATTGGAAGGATCTATATCCATCACATGCAGTTTAGGAAATTGACGTTCCCATTCCTTCCAGTAGGTTGCATGGTCTAGAGCTGAAGAATCTTCCGTTGTAGAGAAATAGGGTTCCAGCTCTCCAAAGATCAGTCCACCCTTATTGCGGAAATAGTAGCAGGTTACAGCTTCGGGGTCGGATAGTGGCCTCACCGAAAACCGATCAAATTGGTATGCATGTTGTATCTTGATATTCGCTTCAATCATCGACATGATTTGATCCTCCGTCTTGGTGAGTCCGCGGGTGTTTCCAAGCTTAATTAACTGTTCAAACAATTCCTCTTCCTGAACATTCAGATCCAATTCATTCCGATGGATGAGCGTCTGCATAAATTTATCCGGTTCCTGAAAATTCTTTGAAGCAAGGGCCAAATTAACGGCTTGCAATACGGCCGTCTTTCTGGAAACGGCTCCTTGCTGAAACTCTTTTCCATATGGTGAATCCAGCATCACCACTGAATTCACCGAATGTCCAAGCTCCTGCAATTGACGTGTCACTTCATACGCCAGTACTCCGCCTAAGGAGTAACCTCCCAGATCATAAGGCCCGTTAGGCTGAACGGATTGAATAATATGGGCATAGTACGCAGCCATCGCCCCAACCCCTTTTAACGGGGATCGATCAGTTAACCAACCTCTTGCCTGGATGCCGTAAAATGGCCGCTCGCTCTTTTGCGCGAGCTTTTGATACATTTCCACGCCACCCAAGCCGCCATGGAACCAAAATACGGGCGATCCCTGCGAGCCATTGTTAAGAAGGATTAGCTCGGGAAACTGCGGCCAACTCCCAGGCACTTCGGACTTGCCTTGTCGGCTGAAGATGCTTGATCCATCCTCTTTCATTAGCGATTCGATCATTGTAATGATGTGCAGAAGCGTCCTGCATTCCTGAAGTTTAACGAGATCCACCGCCGGAGCCAGCTGATTCTGCAATTGCTGCAAGAGCTGCATCAATAGAATGGAGTCAAGCCCATATTGATCCAAAGGCAGGTCTGGACTCAACTCATGGGGGGCCAATCCCAGTATTTTCGATACGATATCGATAACACGGCTGCTTACATTAAGGTCCGTCTCAGCCATTATCGATGTGGTTACAGTGAAACGATGGGTTGAAGCTGCACGTTTAAGCTGTCCCGGATGGATCTCTTGTGCTCCATCGCCATCAAGATCGGGCCAACACCTTCTCCTCTCAAACGGATAGACAGGCAGTGACATTCTACGAACCTCTTTTGCATCGTGAAGTGTTTCCCATGGAAATATGCCGCCTCTTGTCCATTGGAGAGCGATATCCGTCAGGTTGTTATCCACAAATAATGTTAGGACAGCATCCGAATCCATTTTGGACTTGGAATTGACTGTCTCCCCTGTAAAAATGACAGGATGCGAATCTTTCGCCATCGGGACGACTTGCGATGTTTTCAGGAATTGCCTGAAACCACTAATCAGCTCCTCGCGGCTGCTTGCAACAAAAGCCAGCCGGGATTCCATCTGTTCTCTGCCTATCTGCAAGGTGTATGCGAAATCCGATAAAAAGAATTCCGGCGCACGTTCTGCATATTCAAGCATGCGCCGAGCATATTCTACCAGTCGCTCTGTACTTTTTGCCGAGAGAGCTACGATCTGAGGTTTCCTCGAAGGTTCCTGATGCTTACCGGCAGCCACCGGAATATACTCTTCCAGGATGACATGAGCGTTCACACCGCCGATGCCATAGCTGTTTATCGCCGCACGTCGCGGTAGCACCTTTCCATGCGTATCGGTTAACGGCTCCCATTCATGATGCTCTGCAGAAATTCGAAGCGGACTTCCTTCCAGCGAAATATGCTGACTTGGACTCGTAAATCGTTTCACTCCAGGGATAAGTTTGTGTCTTATCGCCTGAATGGACTTGATCAACGAAGCCATGCCTGAAGCAACTTCCCCATGACCCAGCGAAGGCTTCAGCGTGCTGATATAACAAGCACTCTCTCCCCATGAATCAGATGAAGATGGATCGTTTGACGCTATCTCCTGATAACCCGTCTTCAATGCATTGACTTCGATGCCGTCGGCGATAGGCGATGCGATACCATGAGCTTCAATATAGGATATCGTCCGGGGGCTAACTCCCGTGCCTTTAAATGCTTGGGCCATGGCTGCCTTCATCCCAGCAGCATTGGGTGAGGTCAATGACATTCCTTTGCCCCCATGGGACACGCCGGTCCCTTTGATTACAGCATAAATTAAATTATTGTCCTCAATCGCTTTCGACAACGGCTTGATGATGATTGCACCAACACCCTCGCTCCGAACAAATCCGTCCGCGTTGGACTGAAAGGATTTAGCTCTTCCATCCGGGCTTAGATATCCCATAGCATCAAAGCCTATGAAGCCTATAGGAGAAATCAGCAGGTTTACAGCGCCTACAATCGCTTGCTCGCATTCTTGGTTATATATGGATCGGATCGCTCGATGTAACGCCACCAATGTAGAAGAGCAAGCCGTTTCATAGTATTCACTGGGTCCTTGCAAGTTTAATGCATATGAAATGCGGTTCGGAATCAGGGATGGGACCACGCCCGTCATCGCTTGGGGATTCCCTTGTGAAATCGAAGTGACGTTCATATAATCGCCTGGGCCTGCAGCTACGAAAACGCCTGTAGGATGTTGCGAGAGCTTGCTCGGCGAAATGCCGGCATCTTCAACCGCCTTCCAAACCTGAGTCAGCAGGAGACGCTGTTGGGGATCCATCATTTCGGCTTCTCTCGGAGAAATACCGAAAAATAACGGATCAAACTCTTCCACGCCTTGAATAAAGCCTCCCCATTTCAGACTGGTTTGCTCTTCGTCTTCAGAAGGATCGTCCAAGCATTCTCTCCAATCCCAGCGTTCTTTCGGTATTTCCGTTATACAGTCCTTGCCCTCCACGATATTCTTCCAAAATTCATCCACATCCTTTGCCATCGGAAACAGGCCACTGATGCCCACAATCGCAATTGGCTCAGATTCAGAATCGCTGGCCTCCGGGTCCGGAGACGGCGACTCAGACCGAACTGCTATCCTTCCCGGTCGAGAACGTGATTTTCTCAAGAGAATCTCTTCTTCTTCGGGCCCCCTTGTCTTCGGTACGGTTAGATCCTCCTGGACGGTTAATGAAGCCTTTTCATCAAAGGCAGTCCGATGTTCCGATAACAAGTATTCGGCAAAGCTATCCAGCGTCGTATATTCAAAGAACACGGTAGGCGTCAATTCAAGATGGTATTCCTCATTCAGAAGATTGGCAAATTGCGTAAGCGAGATCGAATCAAACCCATACTCACTTAACTCCGATTGCATATCGATATCTTCCAGCTTGACCTTTAGCAGCTTGGATACAGTCTGGACCAAGGCTGTCTCTACTCTTGCCGGCAAGTTGGTATCATCTGACTTAACGGGTGCTGACATGTTCTCATGCTGAACGGATGCGGCTGCCGGCAGCATTCTAGGCTTCACTCGGGACATGATGCCTGTCATTACTACCACCTGGTTCCTTCCCGAGGCCAACCCCTGATACAGCGCTTGGATACCTGTCGAAGTCTGCATTGGGACAGTACCGAGGCTCTTCATCATGATTTTTTCGACTTCCTCGTCAACACGCATCCCGCCTTCTTTCCAGAGCGGCCAACTGATGGATAACATGCGTCCATGCCTTTGCCTGGAAGCCGTAAGCGCATTTCTATACTCAGCGTAAGTATCCATGAAAGCGTTAGCGGCCGAATAATCCGCCTGTCCCGGATTCCCCGTTGCCCCGGCCACAGAAGAAAACGCAATGAACAAATCCAGTTGAATGTCTTTGCTGGCTTCGTCCAGATATACGAGTCCCCTTACTTTGGGTGCCATCACGTTTTCCAGCTCTTCGACATCTTTTCTAAGAATTAGATTGTCCCGGATAATGCCCGCCCCATGAATGATGCCGTTCATGCTTCCGTATTCCTCATGAATGCTCTGAATCAAGGAGGTAACCTGCTGCTTATCTGTCACGTCGACTTGTCGATAATCAACCTTGGCTCCAAGAACCCGCAGTTCATCCAGTTCGGCATGCGTACCCTCATGCAGTGATGAGCGTCCGGTAAGAATCAATACGGCCTCTTTCGCTTTATGGAGAATCTCTTTGGCAAAAATGATGCCAAGACCTCCTGCACCACCTGTGATCAGGTAAATGCCTCGGTCTCTCCAGGGAGCAGCCGCCTTCATAACGTCAGCTTGGAGTTCATCCCATCCGGCAACCCAACGTTTGCCGTCCCGATACCGAATACGTTGATCCATTGGATGGTGACTGTTCTCCATGAATACGTCCGTTATATTAGTATCAACGGATTCTATTTCGATATATTGACATACAAGCTTGGAGTTTTCCGACTGTGCAGCCTTCATCAAGCCGGAGATCCCCGATAACAATAGCTGATCGTGTTGTGAGAGTGACAACACCTGGATAAGGATTTTATCTTTGGGCTTGTCTCTCAGAATCGCTTGAATTTCCTCAAAGATTCGGGCCGAATACGTTATAAACCGCTCTTCTATTCGTTCCTGATATGATTCCAGCGTAATGCAACGGGCCTGGCTCAACTGATGGTTTAAACTCTGCATGCCCGAACCGATCTCACACAGGAACACCAAGTGTTTGGCATACTCCGGGGCACTGCCAATCCGAGCAACTGGCTGGTCCCGCCAGATCGGTTCCAGCATGAGGGTACCAGGCGTTTCCGAAACCGTCGATGATTTCACCTCTCCGTCAAGCACCCTGGTTGAAAACCCCCTCATTTTTACATAAACCTTACCCTGAGCATCACATAGGTCGATATCCAGTTTCTGCACTTTACTCTCTGGTTTATTTCCGTCACTGTACCGGATTCGTGCCCACATCTCGGAAGGACAGCTGCGGAAAACCTCCAGCTCATGCAGGGCAAACGGAAGCCCCGGCTTCAACGAAGCGCTCGACGCTGAATCAGAGCTCATCATCATGGATATGGTGGCCTGCAGAGCAGAATCCATTAGGCTGGGATGCATCGTAAAAGGAGAAGCTGCATCTGTCACTCCGGATGGAAGAGACAGCTTCGCTAACGCCTGGCCGCTGCCCAGATAGACTTTTTTATGCCTTGATGTGCTGGACCGTATTGTATACCCATTGCGCTATAGGTTTCATAGATCTTGCTTGATGAAATGATGTCCAGGTTGCATTCAGCCAAAAGCGATTCAATATCCAACGAAGCATGATCATTCATGCTGCATACTTCCGCACTTCCCTGACTGTGCAGCACCGGTTCTCCTCCCGCTTCAGACACACTGTATACTTCATAGGCAATTTCACCATTGTCCTCATGATATAGATCCAAATGGACTTGAACCGGTTGATCTTCCGCCACAATGGGCCGAGCCCATACGACATTTTTAAGGCGAATTCCTGTGCGACCTTTCTCCAGCGTCTCTCCGGCAATTTGTTCTACGGCCGATCGCGCCATTTCAAGATAAGCCACTCCAGGCAGAACTCGCTGTCCCTTCACAACATGATCCTTTAGGAAAAACTCACTCCCCGTAAAGACCGAACTGAAACGCAGCCCCGAAAGATCTGAGGTATTCCGGTGAAGTAAAGGATGAACAACAGATACGGCCGGAACTCCAACAGGTTTTGTTGCATCAGTATCCTTCTCGGTCTCAGGGATCCAGTAAGGTTCACCAGCAAACGGATAAGTTGGCAAGCCAATGCGACACGGCTTAACGTCTCCATAGATCTGGTTCCAGTCGACGCCCAGTCCTCTTACCCAAAGGTTGAGAAGTTTGGCGTATTTTCCGCGTTGGATCCATTTGTTAACGGCTTCCTGAAACTCTTCATCCGCTTCGAAGACTGACATCGTCTCCTTATTGCGTTTGACCTGTCCCCGGAACATATCCTTGATATGACCACGGCCCTCAATGAATCCTTCCAGCTTCATCTTAAGATCGTCCATGGACCCTACGATCCATGCCAATCGTTCTTCCATTGCTTCACGCCCCACTTGAAGCGTATAGGCAATATCAGGAAGCGCAGCGTCCGAGAACTGTTCTTCCGTGAGAGCATACAATAACTGCCTGGCCTGTTCCCGGAGCCTGTCTTCGTTTTTAGCCGATAAGAGAATCAACGCAGGACTTTGCGAACTGACGGCAATGCGGGCCCGTTGATCGTTCACCTGGACATACTCTTCAACTATGATGTGTGCGTTAGCTCCCCCTGCACCGAAGGACGAAATACCGGAACGGCGAGGAACTTCCTGTCCATGAATCGTTGGACGTTTCCAATGAGCGGTATCACGCTGCACAACAAATGGCGTACGATCGAAGTCAATATTAGGGTTTAATCCATGCCCGTGCATGACATTTTTCACTAAGGTTTGATGCTTCAATTGAAGCAGCACTTTGGTAAGCTGCGCAATACCAGCCGCTGCCTCTGCATGTCCAATGTTGGATTTGACAGAAGAAATGGAGCAATATCCTGTATCTTCGGTATATTTGCCGAATACATCCGTCAAACCTTTAATCTCAATCGGATCCCCGAGCGACGTTCCGGTGCCGTGAGCTTCAATGGAACTGATGCTTCTTGGATCAATCCCGCTTTGGATAAGCGCCTTTTCAATCGCCTGAGACTGGGACACTGGACTTGGTACCGTATAACCGTTCGTCCTGCCCGCATGGCTGACCGCGGTCCCTTTTATGACCCCATAAATGGAGTCCTGATCCTTGATTGCCTCCTGCAAAGGCTTCAAAAAGAGGGCGCCTACCGCCTCAGACGGCACATAACCTGTTCCCCCTTCGCCAAAAGCGCGGCATCTGCCGTCGGAAGCGCTGAATTGTCCCTGGCACAACGTAATATACTTGCTAGGATGAAGCGAAAGATTTACACCGCCGGCGATTGCCATCCGGGACTGCCCATTTCGGATGCTTTCACAAGCCAAGTGAACTGCATATAGGGATGAAGAACAGGCTGTGTCCACCGTTAAACTTGGACCTGTAAAATCCATGATATAAGACACCCGGTTTGCGATCGAGAACATCTGGCTTGTCGCCAGGTACATCTCTTTATTGGCTTGCCCGGCATCATCGGCCATAAACAACTGATAGTTGTTAAAAGTAGCACCGACAAAGACTCCGATTTGATTTCCATACCCATCCCGCTTCAGCGATTCCCGGGTATATCCCGCATTCTCCATACATCCCCAGGCAACCTCAAGAAACAGGCGTTCCTGTGGATCCATGTATATAGCGTCTCTCGGTGAGATATTAAAAAACAATGGATCGAAATATTCAATACGATCCAAAAAGCCTCCCCACTTGCTATAGCTTAAACCCTTCGCTACCGCTTTGGTCCGGTCCGGTTCATAGAAGCCGTCTAAAGACCAGCGGCTCGCCGGAATTTCTTCTATGGAGTCCTTTCCCGCGTACAGGTTATTCCAAAACTGCTGAAGCGTATCTGCTTTCGGATAGCGGCCAGCTAACCCGATAATGGCAATATCGGTCGAGGCGTTTGGCTGCCGATCCGTTAATAAGAGAGAGCGGCTTGAAGGTATCGCTGCTGGATTAGAGGCTTGAGGAGGCTGTTTTGGGGCCGGTCCCGCCTGCTCAGCCTGCCTCAAGCTCTTCCGAGACGCCCCATTCACGGCCATATCCACATGCTTGGAAACCGCTTCATGATATTCCTGTGCCAAATAAGCGGCTAATGCTTGGATGCTGTTGTACGTATAAAAAAGAGTCGCGTCTAACTGTCCGATCCATAGCTCAATTTTTTTATTTAACGCATGAATCATCAGGGAATCCAGTCCCAATTCTTCAAAGGAAGCTGCATCTTCTAATTTTTCATGGGGAATCCCGGTTACCTCCATCAAGAGGGTTCTTAGTTGTACGGAAACTGACGACACCAGCGCATCTGAATCCATTTCGGCTGAATGATGTGGAATCTCAACATCAGCTTCGATCTCCATTTCATATGTGCGGCCAACTAACGGACTCACCTCGACTTCTACTGAAGGATGAGGTTCAGGTTCTGTGTCATTGCCCCTCCTGATTGTTTGTTCATCAGTTTCCGCTTCAGCAGTATCCACCCAATAGCTGTCTCGTTCAAATGGATACGTTGGCAGCTTGACCTTGTAAGGTCGAACATGACCAAAAAGTTGACCCCACTCGATTTCATATCCCTGGCAGTAAAAGTCCGCCAGGGCATATAGCGTCTCTTGAAATTGGCTTTTGCCAAGATGCTGGGTACGGCTCTTCGCAAGAAGTTCCTGTATATACAGTTGCATCACTTTTTGTCCGGTAAAATCGCGGGGAACCCTGCCTTCGAAAAGATTCGGCACTTTCTCGCGGTTCCCAGCCTGTTTCATTACATACACAGCATCGCTTAAATCCTGTATGACAACGGCACAGCGATAACTGAAATGAACGCGGCCATTCAGCAGCGTATAGCTGATATGCTGAAGGTCCTCTTCACCCCACTTCTCATTAACGAGTGCATGAAGCATATCCCGGATTTTTTCCTCGAGCGCTTCTTTCGTTTTGGCTGAAAGTGCAAGCACATAGTACGGCGGTCGCTCCGTGGACACAGCAACTTTTTTCCTCGAATAACTCTCGACAACCATGTGTGCGTTAGTTCCGCTCATTCCGAAAGCGCTAACGGCTCCTTTTAGGGATGCTCCGTTAGCTTGACTCCAAGCCTTCGCTTTCTTGTTCACATAGAACGGGCTGTCCGCCCATTGGATATAATCGTTCCCTTGCTCAAAATTAAGACTTGGCGGAATCATTTCATGACGCAGGGACATCACGAGATTAATCAGGCTAACCAGTCCGGAAGCCGCAAAAGTATGGCCGAAATTCGTCTTGGAAGAGGTAAGCGCGCAGTACCCCTGTTTCTCGGTATGCGCTTTAAACGCTTCATTCAAGGCATTAATTTCTACTGGGTCGCCCAATTTTGTCCCGGTGCCATGGGTTACAATGTACTCTATTTCTGCTGGATTGATCTGATATTGATGGTAAACTTCTTTCAACAGATTGGTTTGGGCAATTCCGCTGGGAGCTGTGATCCCATTGGTTCTCCCATCATAATTAACTCCGCTTCCGCGAATCACCGCATGTATAGAGTCCCCATCCGCTTCGGCTTGTGACAAGCGTTTGAATACCAAAGCGGTAACAGCTTCACCGGGAACCGTTCCGTTAGCCCGTTGGTCAAATGCATAACACTTGCCGTCTGCAGATAATATCCCAGCCTGACTAATGCCAGCGTATGCATTGGGTGTAAGCAGCAGATTGACTCCTGCCACGATGGCCGCGTCGCACTCTCCATTACGTAGGCTCATACACGCTTGATGAGCTGCAACCAGTCCCGATGAACACGCTGTATTAATGGCCATATTCGGCCCGGTCAAGTTCAAAAAATACGATAATCTCGCTGCCAGAATAGCATTATGGTTAGAGGTTATACTCCCTTTGTCTTTCACAAGCAGATGATAGTCGCCGTCTTCGACTCCAACAAACATCCCGATCTTGCATCCGCCGAGCTTGTCCTCCCCATACCCGGCATCTTCCAACGCCCTCCAGGATTCCTGAAGCAAAAGCCGCTGTCTCGGATCCATCGTTTTCGCCTCATTAGGCGAAATCTCAAAAAACATCGGATCAAAATCACGGACGCCCGGAATGGTTCCGCACCATTTGCAATGGATTTGCGCAGATTCCTGCTCGCCATCCCCGTAGTATCGCCGCCAATCGAATCGCTCGGCAGGAACTTCCGACACGGCATTTTTGCCTTCCGCCAGGATCGTCCACATCTCATCGATGTTTCGGGCTTCCGGGAACCGTCCGCTCATGCCAATGATCGCAATAGGCTCTTGGAGGTTTGATGATGATGAAGCTATTCGTTCCTGCACCCTCGCTCTCTTGAATGCTTTTGGCTCAGATGAAGTTGTGTCCGGGAAGTTTGGCGATTCCGTATCTACGGTCTGACTTTCTCGATAAAATTCTGTCGTCATTTCGTTATGCTCTTTCAAAAAATAATCGATTAACTTTCCGATCGTGGATTGTCCGAAGAACAACGAAGGTGTGATATCCAAGCCATAATGCTCGGTCAGCACATTTGCAAATTGTGCAAGATTGATGGAATCAAAGCCGAATTCCGCCAAATTTTCGTCTAAATCCAGCTTATCGCGAGGAATTTTAAGCAACTGGCTTACGATTTCCTTCATATCCCATTCCAGGCACTGCGCAAGACTCAAACCCTTCATTTCATTCCGCCATCCCTTGCCTGGAGCAGCATTCGCATTTGCGGTATTTGGTGTTTGTCTATTTGCTTCAAATGAATTCTCGTTGTTGGCAAGCCCCAGGAATCGATGCACCCTACTCCGCTGACCAACCAGCACTAGATGCTGCGAAAGACTGTGGGAAAGAATACGCTCAAATACTTGTAAGCCCTCTTCGGTCTCCAGTAAGCGCTGACCGCTGGATTTCAAATACATCTCGGTGTTATTCTGATCCTGAAAGCCCATGCCGCCTTCCTTCCAAAGCGGCCAATTGATCACGATGGAGCGACCGACTCGGTTCTGTTCGTTCCAGTATCGCGCATATGCCATCTGATACCGGTTTCCAATGGCGTAGTCGCATGAACCAAAATCGCCGATCACAGCCGAGGTGGATGAGAAATAACAGATAAATTCCAACTGCTGCTCATCCTGAAGTATTTCATCCAGTGCGAGTGTTCCTTCCACTTTAGGAGCGAGCACTGCATGGAAATCTTCCAACTCTTTTTCAAGTATATTTTGACTGCTTGACATACCGGCCGCCTGAATAACCCCATGAATAGGTCCGAAACGAGCCTTTGCAGCGACCAAACCTTCACGCATATGTTCTACATCACAAATATCGGATTGGACATATAGAACTTGACTGCCCAGTTCCTCCAGCTTCTTGATGCCGGCCCGTATTTCATCATTCATTGGGGATCTGCCTGTAAGGATTAAATTCGCAGCATATCGGCTTGCGATATGTCTGGCAAAGAGAAGCCCCAAGCCGCCGCATCCGCCGGTAATCAGATAGGTTCTCCCTCGCTTCAACATGATGGAATCATGCTCCAGCATGGTGGGCTTGACTCGGCAAATATACCGTTTTCCGTCCTGATACAGAACACTTGCTGATTGGTTGGCTCGAAGTTCCGTCCACAGCTTCCCAATCGGGACTATCAGAGACTCCGTTCGCTCCCGGGCCTGCAAGTCAATGGAAACGACACTTACGCTAACATTTGGCAGTACGAGACCTAAAGATCGCTCAAAGCCAATCCATGATTCCATATAACATCGCTCAATCGGATTCTCGAATTGGCCGGCAAGCAACAACTGCTTCGGTTTTAATTTTGCGGCAGCGATAGCCTGAACCATATGCACGATGCTGGAATAATCTTTGATGTATGCAGCATCTTCAATAGGCCATAAATACAGCACGGCATCGATTTCTTTGAAATCCTCGCGGATACCCGACAGCGCCTGTACATATGAATCCCTATTCGTCGCGGGAATACTGTAATCGTGCCTGGATTTCTTGTCAAAGACGGTACTTCGCCAAACAAAAATAACCTGCGTGTCTCCACCCAAGGCTGTGGCTTTGTCCGTAACAATCTGTTTGCTCTCCTCTTCTGTTAGAAAACAAACCAGCGTCTTTAAATCGGCGTTATGGATATCCTCTAAAGCCTCTTCTTCCCAGACCTCTTCAAATGTCATCAATTCGTAAGCTTCTTGCGGCGCCGCACCTTCTGTTATTCGAAGCTGATCTTGTCCCACAGAAGGCCCAGGATGTGCATCTCTTCGGGGCCTGTTTATGATTCGGAAGCGCCCGGGTTTCGTATTTGGAACGCCAGCGGTCGCGTCTTGGACAGATGCCCAATAATGCTCTCTGGCGAATGGATAAGTCGGAAGCTCTGTCAGTTGGGCCAGTGCACCGTCATATAAACCATCGCCACTGATCTCATACCCTTGGCAGTACAGATCAGCTAATGCATAGAGTGCTTCCCGGTATTTATCCGGATTTTCCTTTAGAGATTGGGCAGATCTCAGTAGATCGTTGACGTACTGCTGAATCAAAGCTTGGCCTTCAAAATCACGTGGCACTTTTCCAGCAAAGCGATTGGGCAGCCGTAAGGTATCCCCGTTTGCCGATAATATATATTCAGCGTCCTGTTTATCCCCAGCAACAACTGCCATACGATGGTTAAAATGCTGACGTCCTTCCAACAAGGTATAACTTATTTTGCTCAACGATTCCTGTGATGCATCCGCTTTTCCTAGCATGACAACCATATCTTGAATCTTCTCTTCCATTGCTTCCTTCGTTTTGGCAGAGAACGTAAGCAAATGATAAGGGGGAATGCCTGTTGGCTCTTCTACGGAAGCTGTAACGTAGCTCTCCAAAACCATATGAACGTTCGTTCCGCTCATTCCGAACGCACTTACGGCACCCAGACGTTTTTTATTTCCGCTGGCTGGCCAAGGTTTATTCGTTATATTGACATAAAAAGGACTTTCCGTCCATCGAATATAATCATTCTCCTGCTCAAAATTCAGGCTTGCAGGAATCGTTTCATGACGGAAAGCTTGTATCAGATTGATCATATTGACTAACCCAGAAGCGGCAAAGGTATGCCCAAAATTCGTTTTATTGGAAGTAATTGCACAGTATCCTTGTTTATCCGTATAGGCTTTGAATGCATCTTGAAGGGCGTTTACCTCTACCGGATCCCCCAGCCTCGTTCCGGTCCCGTGTGTTACGACATATTCAACATCACCCGGGTTAACACGAGACTGTTCATAAACGGCTTTCACAAGCTCGGTTTGCGCAACTCCGCTCGGAGCCGTGATTCCGTTTGTTTTGCCGTCATAGTTAATACTGCTGCCGCGGATCACCGCCAAGATCGAATCCCCATCGGCTTCTGCCCTGGATAAACGCTTGAGCACAACCACGGTGACCGCTTCTCCAGGAACAAGCCCGTTCGCCCGTTTATCAAATGCAAAGCATGTACCATCCCTGGAGAGCATCCCGGCCTGACTCATTCCAACGTACGGGTCTGGAGTAAGCATCAGATTGACACCGGCAGCAATGGCCGTATCACACTCATCATTGCGAAGGCTAAGACAAGCTTGGTGTGCTGCGGCCAGCCCAGAAGAACATGCCGTATCCACCGTGAGTACCGGACCATTCAAATTCAGAAAATAGGACAGCCTTGCCGCTAGAATAGCATTATGGTTGGAGGTAATCCCTGCCTCTCCTCTAACTAGCTGCTGGTAATCTCCTTGCTCAGCACCCACAAACATGCCAATTTTCCCAGCTCTGATTTTTTTGTCTCCGTAGCCAGCATGCTCCAACGCCTTCCAAGCTTCCTGCAGTAATAAACGCTGCCGCGGGTCCATCGATTCCGCCTCCTTGGGTGAAATCTCGAAGAATAACGGATCGAATTCGCTAACGCCCGGGATACAACCGCACCATTTACCGTCTGTCTTGTGAGGACCCTTGCCAGAGGTACTGTAATAATGGCGCCAATCAAATCGGTCAGTGGGAATTTCTCTCACTGCGTTCCTTCCCTCGGTCAGAATCGTCCACATTTCTTCAACATTTCTCGCTTCCGGAAATCGTCCGCTCATGCCGATAACGGCGATGGGCTCAAGGGCATCATCAGATACGTTGCTGCTTAGCTTCACCTTTGACTGCGCGATTGGGCGTGCTTTGTGAGCGATCTTTGCTGGCCTGTGCTCGTCAGCCTCATAGTAGAACTCGGCAAGTGCTTCTTGATGCTCCTTCATCAAATACTCCATTATTTTACTTATCGTGGAATGACCGAAGAATACCGAAGGTGTTAGTTCCACCCCATAATGCTTAGACAGCCTGGTCGCCAAATGGGTTAAACTTATGGAGTCAAAGCCAAAATCAGCAAGATTGATTTCGCTGTCCAGCCTACCCTTCTGAATTTGGAGCAATATACCGATCTGCTCCTTTAAATCCCATTCAATGCACTGCTTCGTGCTCATGCCTCTCATTTCTCTTCGCCGGCCTTTACCTGACACAGCACTTCGATGACTTGCCGCGTGGTTTGTTTCCTTGGAGCTTCCATCCATCTCCATCCTTGCAGACTCATTCACATCCGCAGAATCCACGAGCGACTTCCGGGTTGATGAAACAACGCCTTCTTTAATCAGCTGTTTCTCTGCAATATAATATCGTTCCCTCGCAAAGGGATAGACGGGCAGACTTCGACGGCGTGGTTTAACGCCATTCCTATACAGGATATTCCAATCCACGCGCAGGCCCTGAACCCATATCATGGCGATGCTATGAAAATTCCGCTCCAGTACCAGCTTCTCCATCGCTGAATCCGCTTCTTCTATACTCTGTTTCTCTTTACCCGGATCCATCTGTCCCCTGTAGAGTCCATCAATATCGTTGTGTCCCGTCACATAACGTGTTAGCTTAGCTCGAAGATCTTGAATCGATTTCGCAACGACTGCAATCCGTTCTTCCATGCCTTCTCGCCCAACCTGAAGAGTGTAAGCCATATCAAAGAGCTGACTATCCGATAAAATCTCCTCATCCATCATCTCCAAAAGCTGTTTCACTCTCTCGTTAAGGCATGGTTGGTTTTTGGCTGACAACGGAATAACCACAGGAAGACCATCTTGAGAAGACGGAGCCGGGCGATACGTCTCCTCAGGCGTATATTCTTCCAAGATGACATGGGCATTGGAACCGCCTGCTCCAAAGGACGAGACACCCGCCATCCTAGGAAACTCTATAAGCTCTCCATCCATATGAATCACCGGTTTTTGCCATTCCTGAAGCGATTGTTGGACGACAAAAGGCGTGTTGGAAAAGTTAATGTTCGGATTCAGTTCTTTGGCATGCAGACTGGGTACCAGCATCTTATGCTTCATTTGCAAGACGATTTTGGTTAGACCGGCCATGCCGGCTGCCGCTTCCAAATGGCCGATATTGGATTTGGCTGAACCGATGGAGCAAAACCCCGTATCCCTTGTATCTTTGGAGAATGCTTGGGTAAGCCCCGTTATTTCAATGGGGTCGCCGAGATCGGTTCCTGTTCCGTGCGCTTCGATATAACTGACCGCTCTTGCATTTATTCCTGCTTTATCCAGTGCAGCACGGACGAGATCTCCCTGTGCTACAGGATTGGGTACAGTATAGCCGTTGGTTTTACCGCCATGATTCGTACTGGTGCTTCTAATCACGGCATGAATATGATCTTCATCTGCAATTGCACGTGACAGAGGTTTCAGAAGAACGATCCCCACGCCTTCGCCAGGAACGAATCCGTTTGCGCCTTGGCCAAAACTTTTGCATCTGCCATCCTTCGAGAGCATTTGTTGAACGCTAAGCCAATGATAATTGGAAGGGTGCAAGTATAGATTCACGCCGCCCGCGATCGCCATTTCACATTCTCCCAGATGAAGATGCTCACAGGCTTCATGAATCGCGGTCAGAGAGGAAGAGCACATCGTATCAATCGGCATGCTCGGTCCTTGTAAATTCAGATAGTACGAAACTCTGTTGGCGACTGAGCTAAAGGAGGTGTATGGGTTAACATGTTCCCCCTGCTCCCATAAACCGGGGCCGTACAGATCGTAACCCGTCTTCGTGATCCCGGCAAAAACGCCTACCCGGCGATGATGCCTGATCGCCAGATGCTCCCGCGTATATCCCGCGTCTTCTAACGCTTCCCAACAGGACTCGATGAACAAGCGCTCTTGAGGGTCCATCATCATGGCTTCACGGGGAGAAATATTGAAAAACAAAGGGTCAAAATCTGCAAATCCCTCTAAAAACCCTCCCCATTTACTATAGCTCTTGCCTTGCGCCACCGCTTCCTGTGGATCCGGATCGAAGAAGTCTTCCATCGGCCATCGGTCACCAGGTATTTCAGTAATACAATCTCTGCCTGCCTTAAGATTCTCCCAATATTCGTTGAGATTGCGGGCAGAAGGATAGCGTCCGCTTATACCGATAATAGCAATGGGTTCTCGCGATTTAAGCTCAGGTTTATGGATTGGAGAGCGGGTAGAACGGTTCTTCTCTTTACGGAATGAAACGAGAACAGGAAAAGGTTCACCGGAACGCGAATCCACCGATGGTCTTGCAGATCCCTCCTCACTCTGCTCTCCCAACCCTGTCCACCACACACATCGTTCCGCGTGTTCGGCAGTCAGATAATCAAGGACTTCACCTAATGTCTGGTACTCGTAGAACAATGTTTTGGAAAGCTCCCCGAAGATCCCTGCCATTTTTGCATTCAATTGGTTGATCATGATCGAGTCGATTCCATAACTCTCAAGGGGTTCATTCGCATGTAATTGGGTAACCTCGAGCCGTGTCACTTCTCCAAAGAGGACTTTGAGTTGACGGCCCGTTCTGTCTCTTAACAAGCCCTCATCGACTTGGTGACGCTTCATTGGTTCAGAAGCTGCTGATTTAGGAGTGGGACCGGGTAGCAGCTTCTCTCTGATCTGATCTACTTGACCTGACACGATGAGGACTCGATCATGACCGGAAGCCAGTGCTTGATGCATAGCCTGTATACCGGTTTTCGTGTCCAGAGCCGTCATTCCCCAGCTTTGCATCATCGATTTCTCCGTTATTTCATCAACTTCCATTCCGCCATCCTTCCAGTATGGCCAGTTGATGGACAACGATTGGCCTTGACGCAGTCCGGATGCTACGAGACCGTTTCTATACGCCGCATAGGCATCCATAAATGCGTTCGCAGCAGCATAATCCGCTTGTCCCGGATTGCCGAAACAGCCCGCGATCGACGAGAAGAAAATAAAGAAATCCAGCGGCAAATCCTTGGTGGCCGAATCTAGATATGTCGTCCCTGACACTTTGGGATTCAGCACTTGCTCCAATTCATCCCCGGTCTTTTTAAGTATGAAATTGTCACAAACGACACCTGCACCATGGATGATCCCATGCAGGCTTCCGAATTCCTCCAGGATGTCATGAATCAGGGGTTCTACCTGATCCTTAAGAGACACATCCGTTTGTTTATATTCGATTCTGGCTCCTGTTGCTCTCATCTCATGCAGTCTGGCTTCTTTATCCATAGAAAGTACAGAACGACCGGTAAGAATCAATACTGGAGCGTTAACTCGCCGGATAATATCTTCCGCAAACAGGAGTCCGAGTCCACCTGCGCCTCCGGTAATCAGATAAACCCCGTTGTCTTTCCATGGAATGCTCGCCTCCACCGGCGGAACAATAACTTCATTCCACCCTGCCTCCCACCTTTTTCCTTGATCAAAGCGTATGATATCTACTGCCAACCCCTTGCTGCGGTTAAGCATTTGCACGAGTATTGATGCCTCTACATCCGGTTCTATTTCTATCAGTTGACCGCTTAATCGCGGGTTTTCCATATGGGCTGTTCGTAGGAGGCCGTAAAGTCCGGTGAACAGCTTCTGCTCACCCTGAACCGGCACCACAAGTTGAATAAGCACCTCGCCGGTCACTTTCTGTTCCATTATCGTTTTTACAAGGTCAAGAAACTGCTGTGCATAAGATTGGAAGCGTTGATTGATCTCCAGGTAAGAAGGTGACTGAAGCATCAGGCACTCGATGCCTGTCAGCCCACTCTGTAGACTTTCGAAGGTTGAATGATCCATCTCACAAAAGATGGCTAGATGCCGGACATAACTCGACGGATTCCGACCATTCATGGTCTCTGATTCTTTATAGATCGGTGTAAACAACTGGACCCCTGAAGCAGAAACTGATCCTTTTGAACTTGAAAGAGCATCCTGATTTCTCATATTTGTAATCCTCCTCCAACCTTTGCGTGTTTTACGGTATGCTGTCCGTTGCTCTCCAATCGCGCTGTAAGTCCTCTCATGGTTGCGTATAACGCTCCGTGATGATCGCAGAAGTCAATATCCACTTTGATATTTGTCCCTTGAACGCCATACGCACTGTTTCGTACGTGAACCCATGACAATGGAGTTGGCTTACCGATTATGTGAACCTCCTGCAAGGATAGCGGTTGTGCAGAACTCACGATTCCGCTACCCATTTGCTCATCCCAATCTGGCAAGAGGCCTAACGTCGCTTGCATAGCTGCCTCGGTTACACTTGGATGCAGTATGAAATGATGGGATGAAGCCCGGAAAGCAGAATGCATTGAAAGCTTCGCGAGCAGCTGGTGGTGTCCGATAAACATCTCCTCTACCACTTGCTGTTGAGGACTATGAATTATTCCTGCTTCCACATATACCTTGTACCACTCAAACTTCGAGAAATATTTCACATTGCATTGTGCCTGTACAAGACTCATATCAGCCCGCAACGCCTTGCTTTGAAGGGCAGTTGTCGACACCCGTCCCTGATTGTGTATAACCGGATCTATGCTATTCTTGTCCGCTGTACTGTAGATTTCATATGAAAGGTCTCCCGCATCCGGGAAGATACCAATATGGAGCTGCAAGTCTTCTTGCACAAATTCAACCGGTTGGGACCAAACCACATCCTTGATCTGAATCTCTTCATGGGGGTCAAGGAAAACTCCCCCCGATAACTCCGCTGCTTTCCTGGCCATCTCCACATATATCATCCCCGAGAGTGTGTTCCTTCCTGAGACATCAGTTGAAGCCAGTAAAGGTTCGCCTCTGTTAAAAGTCGAGCTGTAGCGGACTCCCGAAAGATCCGATGTGTTCTGATGAAGCAGAGGGTGCAGCATGGCCTGCCCTTGTGGGGCTGATTCAATAGAAGAGCTGCCTTTGCCTTTTTCTTCCGGTACCCAATAGCGTTCAGTCGCAAAGGGATAGGTTGGCAGAGATATGATGGTATAGCGTTCATTCGAGAATAACGCTTCATAATCAAGCCCATATCCTTGAATATATAACTCAGCAATCGTTGTTAGCCGCTCCACATATTCGGTGGGTTCGACCGAATGGCATTCCTGGATGCATTGGTTTCCGTATCGCTTTAAGGAAGGCTGTTCCCGGCGATCATTTTCATTCAGTTCCGACACATAAACCTGTGGTACCTTGCTTTTGGCCAGCCATTTACCAAGGAATGTCATTAACTCATCCAAGCTCCGAACTACGCAGGCTAAGCGGTTGTTAAAATGCTTTCTTCCTGCCAACAAGGTATAGCTAAGGTTTCCGCAGTCTGCTTGTCTGTCATCTTGGCAGAAATTCAGCAGTTGATTCGCCTGCTTGCGCAGCTGCTCAGGCGTTCGTGCAGATAACACAATCAGATATCCCGGTTTGTCGGTATGACTCCCTGTTGGTTCCGGTGCCTCTTCTATAACAATATGGGCGTTTGTTCCGCTGAATCCGAAGGAGCTCACGGCTGCTCGTCTTTTACCACTCCTTCCTTTCTCCCAATCCCTGAGGCTCGTATTTACATAAAAGGGGCTGTCCTTAAACTGAATATTCGAATTCCCCGTTTCAAAATTTAGCGTAGGCGGAATTTGCTTATGCTTCAAAGACAGCAAAACCTTAATGATTCCCGCGACGCCAGCCGCATGGGCCGCATGCCCGATGTTGGTCTTGATCGAGCCGATCGCGCAGTACTCTTTGTTGTCGGTATAATTTCTAAAAGCCTTCGTTAGTGCCTGATACTCAATCGGGTCTCCCAGCTTCGTGCCCGTTCCATGAGCTTCTACAACCTGTATGTCGCCGGGATCAATTTGGAAGGCATCATATACGTTTCGTTCCAGGCGTTCCTGAGAGACGGCGCTTGGCGCCGTTATGCCGTTCGTCGTTCCGTCCTGGT
This sequence comes from Paenibacillus sp. NPDC058898, assembly GCF_049316025.1. NCBI lineage: Bacteria > Bacillati > Bacillota > Bacilli > Caryophanales > Paenibacillaceae > Paenibacillus > Paenibacillus sp. NPDC058898. The sequence continues at coordinate 182,454 of NZ_JBMOSM010000003.1, forward strand.
TCATTCCCGATCCGCGAATGACTCCATAAATATGATCTCCGTCATGTATCGCTTCCTGAAGACGCTTCAGTACTAGAACGCCCGCCCCTTCACCAGGGATAAATCCGTCAGCACGCTCGTCAAAAGTATAGCTGTGGCCCGTTGTCGAAAGCATCCCCGCTTTGTTGGTGCTCAAGTAGTACCATGGCGTAGACTGGATAAACACGCCTCCAGCCAATGCCATTTCCGTCTCGCCTGACCATAACCCCTGACATGCCATATGGACGGCGACTAATGAGCTGGAACAGGCCGTATCAATGGCAATGGCCGGTCCCTTGAGATCAAGATAATACGCAATCCGTGCCGGAATGACCGACCCGGCTATGCCCCAGAATGCTTGCGCCGGCGCATCATCTCCGAAGAGCTGTTGGTAATCGCCCGCACCTCCAAGGCAGCCGACATAAACGCCGCAATGGCGTCCCTGAATCCTGGATCCGGCATAACCTGAGTCCTCCAGTGCCTTCCAGCATTCCTCCATAAATATCCTTTGCTGAGGATCCATATAGCTGGCTTCCAGACCATTAATATTAAAAAAGAATGGGTCAAACTGATCTATATTCTCTACAAAACCTCCGCGATCGCAATACTGGGCCTCTTTCGGATAATGTGCCGAGAGATCCCAACGCGGAGACTCTCCAATAAGTTCTGCTCCGTTGGACAAGTGCATCCATAGTTCGTTCACGTTAGCTGATTTAGCATACTTTCCGCTCATTCCGATAATGGCAATCGGTTCTTTATTCATGGGTGTCATAGGAGCGACCTCATGCTTAACGAGATCAGGTGCTTGCTTGCCTGATAAAGAAGCCTTGTCGATAAACCGGCTGGAATAAGATGGCGATGCTGCTTCAACTAGTTCAGGTATATCCAGTCGATTGTCATCAGAGACGACTGGTTTGTTTAAATTCTGCCCAAGCAGGCCAGCGACTGCATCCCTGTGATCCGATAAAATATAAGCTGTAAGCTGCTTAACTGAACTGTAATCAAATAGGCTCGTGGTATCGAGTTCGATGCGTAAGGCTTGATTAAGGACTTGTACCAGATGAACCCCGATAATGGAATCCAGACCATAGTCGGCGAAGGACTCCTCCAATTCGATTTCGTTCCTATTTACTTTTAATGCCTCGGAAAGCTTCTCAATGATGGTCTCCTTCACATGATCTTCCAGCATCTGTTCGGTCATGACCGTGCTGGCCTGTTTAGCGGCAACGATCTTAACTCGAGGCTGCTCTTCCACTGTGGCAATCGTTTCTAACCTGTCCCTCGTATCAAATGGTTTGGCATTAAACGTGCGTTTGACCTCCGCATCGGCTCTGTCTGAATGGGGCACCTGTTTCACTCGGACCACCCCGTTACTACTAGCCGCAATGATCTGCTGTCCCCATTCATGAGACTCTTTTGCCGGAAAAAAAACCGCTTCGTAGCCTTCGGACTCCAACACGTCCTTCCAGGTTTCGGGATACAGACCCGGACTACCAGGAATGCGTAAAGGTGCATCTTCATAAAGCCACCAACCTTCCAGGAGTCCAAAGGTTAAGTGCGTAAATAATCGGTTATCGCTCAGCTCATTGATTAGAATCAAACCGTTCTTTTTCAAGACGGATTTGGTATTGCCTAAAGTTTGGCGGATATTTCGGGTCGCGTGAAGCACATTTGTTGCAATAGCTATATCGAATTCACCCAAAGGGGTGTCCGAGCCGGCAACGGGCGCATCAACATTCAATATTTTATAAGTCAAAAAGGGATTGTGCGGACCGTACTCCTTCTCAGCAAATAATAAAAACGCTTTGGAAATATCGGTGTAGCAATACTCCTCGATATAATCATTGTAAGGCTTTAATTTTTGGAAAAGCCTGCTGCTCGTTCCTCCCGTGCCGGCACCAATTTCAATGATCCGGATTTTAACGGCAGGAGATTCGTTGATCCGTTCCTCCATATAGGCCAATAAGGCATCGGCAAGAACTTCATTGAAATGATCGGCGACGGGATTATTTTTATAGATGCCCTCCACTAGGTTCATGGAGGAATTCGGAAACATAATATCGGTGGCCAGGCGTTTACCTGTCAGAATTTCAGGCAATGCAAGCATGACCTCTTCAGCTAGTGTCATCCATGCCTTTAAACTCGGATCTTCCAGCCATTCGACTTTTTTCAGTTCCCATTCCTTCCATAACAAGGCCTTATCAACGGATAACGGATCCGTTACTTTGTACATTTCACCATCCTGATAGAGGTAATGATGCTGCACAAGGACGCGCAAGCTTTCCTCAAACCACTTTTGGTACATTGGGATTATTCCAATATGGGCATTGCTCTCGGCTGACTTCGTATCCTTTTCCAATAATCCCATTGAGGATATCTCACTTAGCAGCATTCTTGATAGAAGGCTGATCATTTCCTTATTTAAGCTTTGGGCCTCATTCATGTTCTGGAGCCGATCTGCTGTTCCCGAATTATAGTCCCTAATTTTGTTGATCACTGACGGTATGCTATCCGATCGGATATCGATGCGCTCTTTAGGATTCATGCCTTCCACGATAAGAGGTTTGGTCGTTGTAATCATCGCCATTTGATGAATCGGATTGGAAACCAATCGTTCCAAAGCTTTCATGCCAGCCTCAGGCTCAATGAGCCCCATCCCGATCCGGGACAGCTGCTGTACATCCTCTGAAGCAGAAGCGTCATCGCTGCTCCAATATCCCCAATTCATCACCTTTACCTTGCACGGCCATTCATGCGAAAGCCGATGTGCGAACGCATCCTTGAACGAACAGCCCGACGCGTAGTGGCTCTGTTTTGGATTTTTAATGAAAGCGATCAAGGAAGAGAAGAACATAACAAAATCCAATGGTTCCTTACGGAATACCTGGGCCATCCGAACGGTCACGTCAATCTTGGCCGATAGTCCTGATCTGAATTGATCCTCTTCCATGTCCAGGAGACTTCGATTCGACAGCACCATCGCCGAATGCACAACGCCGTTAATTCTTGAATATGTCTGCTTTATTTTTTCATAAGCTGCTCTGAGTTCTTCATAATCGGTTGCATCTGCTGAGATATAGACGGGTCTGGGTCCAAAACGAGCAATTCTATCCAAATCCGCCCTTATATGTTCATCCATCTGTCTGCGGCCGATCCACACCACATGGGCTCCATAAGCACGAACCATATACTCGCTCCATGCCTTGCCGATACCGCCAGCCCCTCCAATTACGACATATACGCCACCCTGCCTAAAGCTTGATTCCGCCGTTGCAGGATTATTCAATGGTATGAGCTGCTGTCGGTACCACTGCTGTTTCCGGTACACCCAAGGGTGTCCGCGCCGATCAGCAGGGAGAGTGAATATATCGGATACAGGCCACGGACTGCCGGCCTCCAAATCGATAATTCGGATATTCCAGCTCGGATATTCTTTTGCCATTGAACCTACCAGACCGTGAATGCCGGCATGCGAAGGATCGACCTTGCGAGATTCGTTAACCCTCTGCGTATCAAATGTGATCACTGTCCATCCCAAGGCGCGGGCAGAATAACCCAATCCAATGAACGCCTTAATCAAGCGGAACAATGGGATAACGCCATGCTCCTGTCGTTCAATCAGTTTTTCATCTTCCAGGGAAGTTGACGGACCTGCAGGAGCAACCCACACGATATGATCAACTATGCCGAAAGCTTCTAGTTTTACAGCAATTTCTGATATCGTATCTGCTGGATTCAAATCAAAAAAATGCACCCGCGGGTACATCTGTTGAATCATGCTCCTATTCTCTTCCCCACCAACATATATCACGTGATCGGAATCATGCGCCTGCCATGTGCCATTCTCTGCCGGAACGGCCTCCCATACTGGCACAAGATGTATATTTCCGACAGGCGTTTGTACCATTGCCTCCTGTGGAGCCGCATTAGACCGACTGCTGGCCTCAAGCTCCCCTTCCAGCACCCTTGTTGAGAATCCTTTGATACGAACACAAATATTGCCCTGATCATCACATATATCGATATCCAGCTTTGGAGTTAAACCTGTCTTTGCAGCCTTATCGTTGTTTCGTATCCATGCCCACATATTCGGCGTGCACTCCCCCCGAATATCCAGTTCCTGGAGGGCAAAAGGCATCACCGGGTTCACCGAAACCGGGGGCATGCCGCCAGAATTCATAGAATAAGCGATCGTCGCCTGTAAAGCTGAGTCCATTAGGCTTGGGTGGAGAACATACTCCTTCAAGGTATTAGAAACGGATGACGGCAAGGATAACTTAGCCAATATTTGTCCCGCACCTACATACGCTTTCTCTATTCCCCTGTGGGCCGGGCCATACTCCATCCCCGTCTCATGAAAGACCTCGTAGAATTGGGAGGATAAGAAGCACTGTTCGCCGCAATGCCTCTTCAAATCTTCAATATTCAAGACATCCTTCGTTCCAGCTGGTAGCAGCTCCGCACTGCCTTTGCTGTGTACAACAGGCTCTGCCCTTGTGCTCTCCTGAACTTGACTATATATTTCGTAAACGATCCCTCCATGCTCAGCGGGAAGCAGTCGGATATTCACTTCAGCATATTCCTCCCCCACGGAGACAGGCCGAATCCAAACCACATTTTTCAGACGGATTTCCGTATGATGCTCCGCTCGGCTGCCAAGGGATTCCATGACTGCCATACGCGCCATCTCCAGATAGGCAACACCCGGTAATATCTTCTGCTTCCCCACGACATGATCGGATAAGAAAAATTCATTTCCCCTAAAAGTGCTGCTAAATCGCTGCTCGGTAAAGTCGGACGTGTTTTTGTGCAGCAAAGGGTGTATCCCTGCTTCAGCAGTCGCAGCAACGATTGGTTTTCCGGCAGCTGGTACCCAATAACGCTCCCGTGCAAACGGGTAGGTCGGTAAACTGATCCGGGAAGGCCTGGTGCTCTCGCCGTATAATAAATTCCAATCTAACTCCATGCCCGAAGCCCACCCTTCAGCCAATTCATTCCAATTCCCCTCATCGATCCATTGGCTGACGGACTGCTTATTCCTATCACCTGCAGAGGAAGATGCAGCTGTATCCTTCATTAACTTGGCCTTGCCTCTAAAGCCGTGTTTAAGTTCTTTATTCTCCAGAAAAGCTTGAAGCCCCTGAATCAATTCGAGGATATCCTGAGCGACAAACACCACTCGTTCTTCCATGGCTTCGCGTCCGACTTGCAGTGTATAAGCCACATCTTCGATGGAGATTATCGAGCGGTTCTGTCCCCGCTTGTCCTGATCATCGGATCCGCCATCATGATCAGTTCCAACGTTAGGAGCCCCCATCACTTCTGGGTGCTCATTCAGAAGATGAGCGGTTACGGAAGCAATCGTGCTTCTCTGCCCCCATTCCTGATCATCGATCTCAACGAGGAAATCATCCTGAATTTTTCCCTTTAATAATCGAATATGAACAGGCTCGACTCCATATTCACTCCACGGAACATCTAGTTCAATGAGTTCTTCATGAACATGCATGATATCAGCTAATAATTCCTTCAGTTTACCTTGTAGACCGACTGTAAATCCCGGCTCTTTATCCTGCTGTACCGGCTCGCTCTCAGGCAATCCTAACAGATAATCGAGCATCTCTTTTGCGTAGGTTTTGAGCCTTTCTTCATTTTTAGCCGAAACAGGAACAATCACAGGTCGCTCTTGTCCATGGTTCGCCTGCGTTGTATCGCTTACTTTCGCACCTATGTATTCTTCTAGAATCATATGGGCATTTGAACCAGTGGCTCCAAAAGAACTTAACGCAGCTCTCCGCGGATAGCTAATCTTGCGCATGCCGTCCATGGTCACAGGTTGTTTCCATTCCTCCTTGGTGTGCTGCACATAGAATGGAGATTGTTCAAAATCAATATAGGGATTCAATTGCTCGGAATGCAGGGAAGGAACCAGTGTTTTGTGATAGATTTGGAGAGCTGCCTTCTGGAGGCCGATAACTCCCGCGGCCGACTCCGCATGGCCTATATTGGACTTTACTGAACCAATCGAGCAATACTGCCGCTCTCGGGTATACAACTCGAAGGCTTTCATTAACCCTTCGATCTCAATAGGATCCCCCAGCGAGGTGCCTGTACCGTGAGCTTCGACATAACCGATCATTCGCGGGTTTATGCCTGATTGTTCGAGACAATCGGCGATCACTTCCCCCTGAGCCACTGGGCCAGGCACCATAATGCCGCTCACAGTCCCTACATGGTTGATCACGCTGCCTTTTATAACCGCATAGATTCGGTCATTGTCTTGGACTGCTTTATTTAATGGTTTTAAGAGGACCGCCGCAACGCCTTCGGCTGAAACGTAGCCGTCGCCTCCTTCGCCGAAGGTATGGCAATAACCATCACTTGAATGCATACCCCACAGCCCGTATGTCATATACTTCGACGGGTGCAGAGATAAATTCACCCCACCGGCCAATGCAACTTCGCTTTCTCCACGTTTCAAACTCTCCATCGCCAGATGAACGGCGGTGAGGGAAGATGAACATAGCGTATCCACGGTCATGCTGGGGCCATGGAAATTGCAAAAATATGAAACCCGATTGGCAATAGGGCCTGCATTCAGCGAAAGTGGAAATGCTTCCCCTTGGGAAGCAGCCTCAGCGCCCACCAGGGAATAATCCTTATGCATCACACCCGCGAAGACGCCTACCTTCCGCCTATTATTTTTACCTCGGGGCGGGACTAATGATTTAGGGGTATATCCAGCATCCTCAATGGCTTCCCAGCAAGTTTCCAGGAACAACCTTTCCTGGGGATCCATCGTTTCTGCTTCACGAGGGGATATTCTAAAAAATTTCGGATCAAAACAATCCGGATCGTCTATGAATCCTCCCCATTTGGACATCGCTTTCCCGCCAGCTGATTTAATACCATCCATTTTTTTCCATTCCCAGCGGGATTTTGGAATTTCGCTTATGCAGTCCTTTCCCTCCTGCAAATTCCTCCAAAATTCGTGAAGGTTCCTAGCTTGGGGATATCGGCCGGACATACCGATAATGGCGACGTCTCCTTCCGTTGCCGGATTATTAGAAAGATTGGAACCGGAAGGCGAGCGCTTAAATGAACTCTGAAATTCCGGATCTGAAGCGGTATCAGGTACGGATATTACCGATGCAGCCTCGGATTGCTTAAATTTTGAAGCATAGTTTTCTTCGAGATAAGAAGCAAGCTCGGCAATTGTTGTGTACTCAAACAACAAAGTCGGCGATAACGAGTTATTAATGCTGGTCTCAATCGCCCTCACAATCTCTAACAATCCGGGGGAATCCAGTCCCATCTCATAGTATCCGGATTCAGGATGGATATCTTCCACCTTACAGTTAAGTGTGTCCGCCATGAGTTGCCGCAGGAACTGTTCGATCGAAATAACGGGTGCCGTTTCGTCGGCACCCGTTATTTGAACCTGCTTATTGGAGCTGACCCGAGGCGGCTTGCGCCGCTCCGTGATCTGAGATGATGAAAGGGACCCTTTCCGCTCCGGATGGATCAACCCGGCATCGCGAACCAGTTTCGTAGATAAGTTTTTCAGTTCCCCGACTTTTTTTCCATCCCCGTTAAAAAACTCCATCGTCCAAAACATCAGCTCATTCTTATGAAGAACAGACGACCTCTGCACCCTTGTAATACACCGTTCCTGGAGCGGTTCCGAAGCATTAAAAACGGCATAACTCAGAGGCAAGAACAAGCGCTGTTCCTCTTGGGCAGAAGGAGCATATATTCTTCCGCCCCCTACGCCACTGCCGTCGATCAGAGCAGGATGAAATAAGAACTCTTGCGAGCTGGCCATCGCCTCCCGACTAATAGAAAGATCTAGAATTGCTGCTGTATCCATCTCATAAATCTGGCCTTCCGCCTTCATAAATCCGGTATGCACCAAATCCTGGCTTCGGTACTCTTCATAAATGTCATGGATAGGGAGCACACGGTTTGCTGCCCCCTTCACGAAGCCTAAATCCAGCGTTTCTGAGTATGACACCTGATCTCTTGCATGCATCTCGGCTGTGGCATAAAGTGTTTGCTCTGGTTCTTCCATACCGTTACGACGATTCTGTCCCTCCAACCGAATCCTCCATCTACCAGGAGAAGCCTCATCACATTGAATGCCGAGTCTTACAGTAACATCCCGTCCGACTATGAGCGGTTTATATATACTTAAATGACGAAGCTCAAGTTTGTCGAATGCATAGTGATGTTTCTTATAAACCTGGTAGATAAGATCAATATAGGCCAGTCCAGGCAATAATTGTTGCCCGTATACCTTATGATTGCTAATAATCGGGTTCTTGGCGGACAGGTTAAACTGTTCGTACATCACGTTTGCTCCCTCCTAGTCGAAATTTTCCCAAAAAATGCCCTGTGGAACGTTTGCTGCTGTTTTTCTGCCGCTTGATAAGGTTTTGGAATGAGATTGAGTCTCCCATAACTGCCGCCTATTTAATTCCGGAACCGATAAAGGCAGCCTTCTAACACGTTGAAGAGGCACCCCTGCGCCATCCTCCAGGATCACATGAGCGTTGGTTCCTCCGTCCGCAAAACAGTTAATTGCCGCCACTCTGGATGTATGCGCCCACTCGGTTTTTTCTCTACTAAAATAGAACGGAGATGATTCCATATCATAGTGAACCATCGCTTCTCCGCCTGATAAAAAAGGAACGAATTGCCCGTTATGCAGCATCAACACCACTTTAATAAAACTGGCAATGCCTTCTGCACAAAGTGGATGTCCGATATTAGGTTTCATCGATCCCAGCCCCAGTGGAACCGTGCTCGATTCCCGATAAATCGACTGAATCGCTTTAAGCTCCAGCAAATCGGTCACCGTGGTACCCGAACCATTCGTTTCAATATAACTGATCTCCTCGGGATGCCTTCCACTCTTCCGCAAGGCAGTCTGTAATACATCCCTTTGCGCTTGAATATTCGGAGTTGACGGTCCTGCCGTTCGCCCGTCGTTATTAACCGCCAAGCCCTTAATGACTGCATAGATCCGATCGCCATCGGCAATGGCTTGCTCCACCGTTTTTAACAGAACCATACCTGCGCCTTCTCCCAGCACGATACCTTCAGCCCGTTTGTCAAACATATGGAAGTCCTGTACCGGACTTAAGATCCCGCGTTGTTCAAAAATTTTGTGTGCACGGTCAGTGGTTAGCAGACTCGCGCCTCCGACAATCGCCGAATCGATATCGCCTGCTCGCAGAGCTTGTACCGCCATGTTCATCGCTACCAGCGCCGAAGAGCATGCTGTATCCACTACAACGCTTGGACCACGAAGGTCAAGGAAATGTGAAATATTGGCAGACAAATAGTTCTGCCCAATCGCCACAATAGGATTACGCGCTTGGTATAAGTAGGATTCCTCCGGTTGATGCTGCGTTCGGGCTCCAATATAGACTCCCATCGGCTTGCCCTTTAATTCTTGCCACGAATATCCAGCATGACATATCAGCTTCAGACTTTCTTCCAGCACCAACAGTGCCTGCGGATCCATGACTCTGGCATCTTCTTGCGGGATCAGGAAAAAGGACGGATCAAAGCTTGAAATTTCCTCAAGCATTCCAGCGTAATATGAGGTGGAGTGCCCCCACCGTTCATACGGAACCTGCCGAATGGCCGATATCCCTTCGGACAAAATCCTCCAATAGTCCTCAAGTGAACCGGCACCAGGGAATCGGCATGACAATCCTACCACCGCTATACCCGTGGCAGGTTTGCCTGGAAGTCCTTTCCTTGATGCTCCGCTTTCTAACAAAGCCATCGGTGCCTGAGGTGATGATGCCTTTACATCAGACATGGATTCACCAATATCCGCAGTCTCCAGCATCTGCGATACCGCAGCAGAATGAGCATTGACCATCCAACCGGCCAATGATTCTATGGTTGGATATTCGAATAGCAGGGTAGGCTCCAAATCTAACCCGGCCAGCTGATTGATTCGGCGAAGCAATTGAGCAATCATGATTGAATCTACTCCATAATCTTGGAAAGCTGTATCGGGCTCCAATTTCGAAACAGGAATTTTCAATTCTTCGGCCAGCAGCTCCGTAAGCCATGCTTGCGTCTGATTCAACAAGCTGGGACTCCTGTTCGAATTGGATTCCGGCTTTTGCCCGCTTTGCCTCATCCTGCCTTGCAGGCTCCCCTTCTCGGCAATCTGCATAAGCATGCCGGGATCCCATAATTCAGGATTGACCACAGCCGGCAACACCACTGATTGTATTCTGTTTGAAAGAATCTGATCCAACAGCTGTAAGCCCTCTTCATTGGTTATGCTTAGCAAACCCGTCTGCTCGTAAGCCCTGCTTCTCACTTCGCCCATTCCCGCCTCCTTCCAACTCGGCCATTGGATGCTGGTAATGGGCACTGTATGTTTCGCTTTCTCCGCAAAATAATCCATATAGGCATTCGCCATTCCATAATCACTCTGTCCGGAAGCTAAAGCAGGAATCGTGGACGAAACCGAAGAGAAGAGCAGAAAGAACGATAAAGATTCATTTCGGAAGCACTCGCAGAGTACACGAAGGCCTGACACTTTCGGTTCGAAGACCTGCTCGATTCCTTCAACGGATTTTCTAATAAACGCTGGATTATGGGTGTCAATCCGCCCCGCACAATGAATAACGCCTCCGATGGGCCCCATTGTCCTTTTGACCGACTCCATGCTCTGCCGAACAGCTTGCTCATCCGATAATGAGACCGACAAGATTTTCACGTCTGCTTGAAGTTCTTCCAACGCCTGAATCGCCTGAATTTTTTGTGCTACCGGCGTTTTTTGTCCCTTAAAGAGACTCCATTCTTCACGTGAAGGCAAAACCTCCCGACCGGTCAGGACCAGCTTCTTAACGCCATATTTCTGTACAAAATGCCTGGCGCATAGGTAACCGATCCCCCTTGTTCCTCCTGTAATCCAAAGCACATGGCCCTCGGGGAAAGCGAACGTTTCTTGACCTGGATGTATCTCCTGCAATTCTTCCAGCGTAGCTCGATATCGCTTACCGCTCCGGTAACAGATTTCCGTGTCCCGACTCTCGGCAGCATATTCGTTAACGATCTGTTCAGCAATGAATTGAACATCCGACTCAGCATCCACATCTACATGACGCGAGTTCAGGCGGCTATATTCACTCTGCAGCATTCTGTACAGTCCGGCTCGTTCAGCACCTGACAAGTTAACTTCAGCATTCCGGAAAGACTCCAGGCATTTCGTTACCCCAAGAAGTGTCAGGTCGTCTGCGTCAGCATGCTCGATCCATTTCTGGAGCCAGGGAATCCATCCGGTCAGCCCCGTTGTATTCAAGCCGCAACCCACAACGTCGATACAGCCGCCATATTGCTTCCAATCCTGTTCAGTCTGATGAAATTCGCGTATCATATCCTGAATATCAATGATCCGGCATTTCTCGAAATACCTGGATACATGAATAGCTAATTCCATCGTTTCCTGCGTAGTCAATATCGCAATGGTTTGCGTTGCGGACTTGTTTCGGTCAACTGAATCATCTACGGCAGCAAGTTCCCACCTTTTATTCAAATAGCTCACTTTTCGCTCAACAGGACTTATTTGCCGATTAGGGACGACCAGTTCTCGCTTTGACTCCGGATTGCTCAACGTCTGAACGTTACTCGGTCCGGGAACCCAGTAGCGGTCTTCGGAAAACGGATAGGTGGGCAAGCTGATTCGGCGTGGCTTCATATCCCCGTAAAGCCGGTTCCACTCCACATCCAGTCCTTTAACCCAGAGACTCGCGAGCTTGTCATATTTTCTACGCTGAATCCATTTAGCAATGGCTTCCTGCAGTTCTTCGTCTCTTGTAAATACAGATAACGCTTCTTTGTTCCGTCTTACCTGACCATAATAGATACCGTCCACATGATCGCGGCCTTCGATATATTCCCCCAGTTTATCGGTCAGCTCTTTCATCGTAGATACAATCACAGCCAATCGTTCCTCCATGGCTTCCCGTCCTACTTGTAGAGTGTAAGCCATGTCAATAAGGCTGGAGTCTTCATGCGGTTGGTCGCTGATATCCGCGAGAAGACGCTGCGCCTGTAACCTCAGCTGTTCTTCGCTTTTGCCTGATAGCACAATGATGACCGGATTGAGACCTTCCATGATGATTGGTGAAGACTCCTCGACTCCGGGGATATACTCCTCAATGACGAGGTGGGCATTGGACCCTCCCGCACCAAAGGACGATATTCCTGCAATTCTTGGGTACTCCTTCATTACTCCATTCAACTCGAGGACAGGTCTTTTCCACTCCGCAAGCTCTTGCTGCACAACAAATGGAGTCTGGCTAAAGTCGATGTTGGGGTTCAAAACCCGCGAATGCAATGAAGGCACCAGCTGCTTGTATTTAAGCTGAAGCAGAACTTTGGTCAAGCCTGCGATTCCAGCCGCACTCTCACAATGTCCAATATTCGATTTTGCAGAACCGAGCGCACAAAACTGCTTATCCCCCGTGTATTCCTGAAAAATGTTGTGTAATCCTGTTATTTCAATCGGATCCCCAAGCGAGGTTCCCGTTCCGTGCGCCTCCATATAACTGATCGTGCGCGGCTCAATCCCCGCCTTCTTGAAAGCTCGTCCAATTACGCTGGATTGGGCTTTGGGATTCGGTACCGTGTATCCGTTGGTTTTCCCCCCGTGATTAATAGCAGTAGCCTTAATAATTCCATAAATCTGGTCCCGATCCGCAATGGCTTTGGACAGCGGTTTAAGAAGAACCGCCCCCACTCCCTCACCAGGCACGTATCCTTCTCCTCCCTCACCAAAGCTCTCACATCTTCCTCTGCCGGAGATAAACTTCCCCTGTGACAGATACAGATATTTATTGGGATGAATCGAAACATTCACCCCGCCCGCGATCGATACCTTGCATTCTCCGCTCAGCAAGCTTTGACAAGCCAGATGAATGGCCGTCAAGGATGAAGAACACATCGTATCTATGGTCATGCTTGGGCCATGGAAGTTGAAGAAGTAAGACACGCGATTGGCAATGGATGCCGGCAGTCCGGGAAGCGCAAGAGGATTCCCCTTTGCTTGCTCCTGGGCACCGTAGAGCTGATACTCCTGATACATGGCACCGACATAGACGCCCACGCTACCTTCCAAGCCATAATCGCTGTATAAGCCCAGAGCTTCCCGGGTATATCCCGCATCTTCAAGGGTTTCATAAACACATTGCAGAAACAGGCGTTCTTGCGGATCCATCATCTCCGCTTCCCGAGGGGATATATTAAAAAACAAGGGATCAAATCGATCGACCCCTGTGATAAATCCTCCCCATTTACTGTTGGCTGTTCCTGGTTTGTTGCGATCCTCGTCATAATACAGATTGTAATCCCAGCGATCGTTCGGTATTTCCGTAATGCAATCCTTGCCATTCTTCAACACCTCCCAGAACTGCCGAACATTCTCGGCACCAGGATAACGCCCGGACATCCCGATTATGGCAATATCCATCGCCTTGGTTGCATGTTCATCCTGTTGCTTAATAGTTGGCTGCACAAACCGTGAACGTCTAAGACTTGCAGGATGAGGTACATCCGGCCATTTCGTTGGAACAGAAGGTGCAGCGTGCTGAATTAGAGGTTCTGCAGACAGGCCCTCTCCCAGCACGCTCACCAACTTATCACGGTATGATTTGATGAAATACCCGGTCAATTCCCGGATATTCTGGTATTCGAAAAACAACGTTTTGGACAGCGAGCCAAACGTCTTCTCCAATTCGTTCGTCAATTGGGTGGTCATGATGGAATCAATGCCGTAATGCTCCATGGGGGCATCCGTTTCAATTCGCTGTACGGGCAGCTTCAAGACGGTTGAAATCTGCTTTTTCACGAAACGAATTGCTCTTTCCGTAAAATCGTCCTCGCTCATATCCGGGAGGGATTCATTATCTTCATGTCCTACCGCTTGAATCGGCTCGATTTGCTTAGGTTCCACAGTCTGTTTTTCTGTGAGTTGTGTATAAAAATGCTCCAAATCACCTGCCATGACCAGAACCTGGTCTTTACGGGAAGCCCATGCTTGATAGAAAGCAAGAACTGCCGAGCCTGTATCGATAGCCGCCATGCCTAACTGCTGCATCATCATCTGTTCGGTCTTCTCATCGACGTGCATCCCGCCGTCTTTCCATAAAGGCCAATTCATGGACAAGGTGTGACCGCTTCGCTCCTTCGAACGCACAAGCTCGTTTCGGTACGTGACATAAGCATCCATAAAGGCATTGGCCGAGCAATAGTCAGCCTGCCCCGGGTTGCCCACGACTCCGAATACCGATGAAAAAACAACAAATAGATCAAGCTTCAAATCCTTGCTCGCCTGATCCAAATTTACGATACCTTTCACTTTCGGTGCCAATACGGCCTGCAGGTCTTCTACAGTTTTATTAAGAATAAGACTGTCTTTAATCACTCCGGCACTATGTATGATTCCATTGAGACCACCAAACTCAGTTGTAACACGCTGGATTAAGTCATCTGCTTCCTTGCTATTGGTCACATCGGCCCGCCTGTATTCCACTCGTGCCCCGCGTATTCTTATTGCCTCCAGTTGAGTCGCCATTTCGTTGCTGAGCGCAGAACGGCCGGTTAGAATCAACGTCGAACCCTTCGTGCGTTTGGCAATCTCATTGGCAAAGATGAAACCGAGACCGCCCATCCCACCCGTGATCAAGTACGTCCCTGTGTCTTTCCACGGATTGCTATCTTCTGCCTGCAAAGCTTCAAACGCATTCCAGCCTTTGACCAATCGCTTCCCTGCCTCATACCGAATATGGAAATCCCGGGTGTGAAGATTGTTTTTCAGCTTGGATACAAGCTCCTCTGGTGTTTCTTCCGAATCAACCTCAATCATCTGGACCCCAAGGTTGGGATTCTCCAGTCTGGCCGTCTTAAGAAGCCCCGCCAAACCGGACATTAGCTGTTGGTGTCCTTGCCTGGAGAATACGACTTGAATAAACGCTTTCGTCCTCGTTCCGACTTTAAGAATGCTTTGAAGTTCATATAACAACTTTACCGAGTAGTCTTGAAACCGCTCCTTCATCCCGTTCCGGTTGGATTGGAAGGACAGAATGCGAGCCCCTTCAACATCGGTTTCCATGCGCTTCTTCATCGCATCGTCCATTTCGCATAGCACGATACAATAGTCTTGATCGTTCGTGTAAGTCATATCCCTGGAAATAACCTGTTCTTTCCAAATGGGGTGCATCATGAGCGTGTCCGAATCGGTCCGTGATTGGAATAAGGTCTCCTCTTCACTTTGTTCTCTCCAGGATAATTCCCTCATCCTCACGCATAAGGTTCCTTGTTCATCATAAAGGTCAATATCAACTTTCTTCGACTGTCCTCCAGTGGCATCTTGATCACTGTATTGAACATGTGCCCACATGACTGAAGCGCATCTCTGTAAGACATCGAGTTGTTCAAGTGCAAACGGGAGAAAAAGCCGTGATGAGCCTTTGCCGTCGGAAGTGCCTTGCTTCTCCGAACCAAGCATCAGAATCATTGCGGCTTGTAAAGCCGAATCCAACAGGCTGGGATGCAGAATATATCGAGCTGCTGTACTCTCGATCAAAGAAGGTAACAACAGCTTGACCAGTACACGGCCGCCTCCGTTGTATACCTCTTCCATCCCTCGGTGGGCTGGACCATAATGGATTCCCGAGCGGTGAAAAGTCTCATAAAAATCCTTGACCGTATCGTTTGCTCTCGTTAATTGCCCTTTCAATCGATCGATACTCACGCTGGTCGTTTCGCCATCCAAATCTATGTTTATCCGAGCATTGCCCTGACTGTGTATAATAGATTCCCCGCGACCCTTTTCTGTTTGGCTGTAAACTTCGTAGGTAACGTCACCGTTTTCACCTGGAAAAAGCGTAATATGAACTTGAACCGGATGTTTCCCAACGATGACCGGCTTGGCCCAAACCACATGTCGAAGCCGAATCGGCGAATTAGCACGAGTTGATAAACCAGATGCCTTTTCAACCGCTTCCCGTGCCATTTCAAGGTACGCGACGCCAGGTAGAACATGGCGCCCTTTCACAATGTGGTCCTTCAAGAAAAACTCTTCTCCCGTAAAGATAGAACTGTAGCGCTGTTCTGAAAAATCGGATGTATTCTGATGCAGCAGCGGATGAACATAGGAGGATTCAGTCCTCGCTACTGCTGCTGTAGCGGCATGATCCGAGGCGCCTTCCACAGGGATCCAATACCGCTCCCGCGCAAAAGGATAGGTAGGCAAATGCACATGCTGTATCTTTCCCTTCGGAAATAAATCCTTCCAATCCACCTCGTGCCCTTTTACGTATAATTCTGCTAATGCCTTCAATTTGCTGCGGTATTCCTGTACATCGCTCCTCTTGAGGGACAACAGTTCTGTTACCAACACTTTACCCAGATGTTCAAGCAGCGGTTCTTGTTTCTTACCGATTAACGGAATTTGATCTTTACAGTATCCATCCGGTTTACTATTCTCGAGCACCTGCTTTAATTTCTCCCGCAGTTCCTGCACATCCTTAACCACATAGGCGGACCTAATTCCGAAATGCTCCCGCTGGAGCAAAAGAGTTGCGCTTACATCCGTCAGGCTGATTCCAGATCCGTTCCTATCGATCCACCGTGCTAGATCCAGCTCCCTCTGCCGCAAAGATTCTTCCGTTTTAGCAGATAAACAGATGAGATAGTGGGGGAGCTTCTTGGCGGTTTTTTTCTTCACCGCGGGTGCTTCTTCGAGGACGATATGCGAATTCGTTCCTCCGAACCCGAAAGAACTAATGCCTGCGCGTCTCGGAAAGCTTTGTCCATCCGTTCCCTCCAGAAGTTTCCACTCCTGCAGCTTGTCTACCATGTAGAATGGGCTTCCTTTAATTGAAATACGATGATTCAATGTTTTGAAATTTTGCAGTCCAGGCAGCTGTTTATGCTTCATGGACATCAGAACCTTGATCAGTCCGGCAATTCCGGCGGCAGATTCCAAATGCCCGATATTTGTTTTAACCGAACCCAGGCCGCAATAATTCTTGGAAAGTATTTGATCCTGATTCGATCGTAATTGAAAAGCTTTGAGCAGTCCTTGAAACTCCATCGGATCTCCCTTTGGAGTTCCCGTTCCATGAGCTTCAATATAACTTATGCTTTCCACGGGGATGTCCGCTTTCTTATGGGCCTCAGCTATGACATCTGCCTGGGCTTCAGGGTTGGGATATGTAAGTGTATGGGTTCTGCCATTATGGTTTACGGCAGTTCCCTTTAATACGCCATAGATGGAGTTCCCATCTTCAAGGGCTTGTTCTAAGGGTTTTAGCAACACGACTCCGGCCCCTTCACTGCGCACATACCCATCTGCACTGTCGTCGAACGTTTTGCATGAGCCGGTCGGGGACAGCATCCCAGCTTTGGAAAAGGAGATATGACGCGAGGGGGTAAGAATAAGGCTGATCCCTCCAGCCAGAGCCATATTGCTCTCTCCGAGAAGTATGGACTGGGCCGCCGAATGAATGGCGTTAAAGGAACTTGAGCATGCTGTGTCTATCGGAAAACTCGGTCCTTTAAAGTTAAAGAAATGGGAGATTCGGTTCGCTATGACGGCAGATGCCGTTCCTATGGAATGATAGGTTTCGATAATCTGGTTCGTCTGCTCCTGCAGTCCTTTATAATCAAAATTAAAAACTCCCATGTAAACGCCGATTTTGTCCCCTGATATCTCGGAAGGAAGGATCCCGGCGTCTTCCAAACAGGACCATGATAATTCCAGCATGATCCGCTGCTGGGGATCGGTCGCTTCTACTTCCCTTGCCGAAAGTCCAAAAAAGCCCGGATCAAAAGCGTCTGCATCTTGTATAAAGCCGCCCCACTTGCTGTTGCTCTTGTTGTCAGCCTGCGGATCGCCCCAATACTCCTTCCAATCCCAGCGCTCCTTGGGGATTTCCTGAATGCTTGAACGACCTTCTTTCAGATTGTCCCAGAATTCTTCATAATTCTGTGCTCCCGGAAACCGGCAAGCTATACCAATAATCGCGATTTCATTGTTCATTTATATGGTACACCTCACTTTTAATAAACCTCTTGAGCGCTTCGAATGTCCTGAAATTCTGCCATACCAGGTTCCTCCGAAGACATGCGAAAGCTGTTAAATCTCCGGTTCAACAATGCAGCCGTTTCCGTCATCAGTTTCTCGGCAATCTCATCTACATGCCGGTTCCGCCAATCCTCGAGCCTCGTTCCCTTTACCCATTGATTGAATGCGCCTAAGGCTGGCCCGCAATGAATTTGATAATCTACTTTATTCTCCTGATCCCCTTGCAGAGCCAATCTCGTGCTGTAACTGAAATACCACCTGAAGATCAAAGCCATTTTATATTTTGGATTTCGTTCTGCCTTCTCGACGACTTGAGGGTAGCGCGTTCGGACCGTTTCGTACACACTCTCAAAGCTGCGCTTGAAATATTTTTCTTGGATTTGCGCCTTTGTCTTGTCGTCAATTTCATCAATGGAATTGTACTGGCGGTACAAATCGTACAGTTTATTGGATCGTGCCGGGAAGAAAAGTCCTTTCTTCAGCACCTGCACCCGAGCCCCCATCTCAAACATATCCCCGGCAGGCGCGTATTCCGTATCCTGCACATTCATTTGCTGGAGCAAGTCCTTTACTTCGTCGCTAGTTCCAGCCTCGACAGTGCATTGGTTAATTGAACCTGTCACAATGAAATCCGCACCTAATGTAAATGCCGCCGATATTGCATCCGGGGTGCCAATCCCCCCTGCAGCACCTATCCGAATTCTTGTAGGGTATGAATACCTTTGCATGATCTCATCCCGTAATTTAATCATGGCCGGCATTAATGCATAAGCCACTGCACCGTCCGTATGACCACCGGAATCTGCCTCGGCACAAATATCATCGGCAACAGGGACTTCCCTGAGCATAAGAGCTTCTTCCGGCGTAATCTTGTTTTCTCCCCGCAGTTTTGCAACGATTCGCTCGGGTGCTGGACTAAGAAACGCTTCGGCGACTTCCGGCCGCGATACCTTGGCAATCAATTTATTTATCGAAATCACCCTTCCATCGGCATCGCGGGTTAATCCTTTTGCTCGGAATTTGACCAGAGCTGGAGTGATATTCATGAAAGCAGCCGCTTCCATAACCTTCACGCCGCTCTGAAGGAAAACGTCCACCGTTTGCTCTTCGATTTCAGGCTCAGTAGGATTGTGCACCAAGTTCATGCCGTAAGCCTGACCTTCAGAAAGCTCTTGCTGTATGTATTGAATCGCCTCCACAATTTGGGGTAATTTTAAACCTCCAGCTCCGAAAAAACCCATCATTCCGGCCTTTCCCATTCTTACAACCATTTCTTTGGAAGCAATTCCCCGGTACATAGCGCCAGTCATATAGGCGTATTTAAGATTGTAATCCCTCCTGAAAGCTGCGCTCCCCAGCGAACTTGGTTTAATTTCGGATGATTGAAGTTGTTCGACAGCTATCGTTTCAGATTTATGGGACATCTCGAGATGGCACTCGTTCAGCTCCTCATGCAGGTTTTCAATTACGGCTTCATCAACGAAAGCAGGTTCATCGACAATTAGAGGTTCTGCCTCGTTCTTGATTCTCCCTATTAAATCGGTTAATACCCTTCCCGGACCGATCTCCTCAAAATGGATAACACCAAGCCCCATCAAGTATCGAATACTTTCCGTCCATCTAACGGAGCTAGTCATTTGTTGAACCAGATTTCGTTTGATACAGGATGACTGATATCGCCTGGCATACACATTGGAGATCACCGGAATACGCAATTCATGGAACGTGAAGTTCTGGAGAAAAGCTTCATATTCTCTGCCTGCCTCTTCCATATGACGAGAATGAAAGGCACCGCTCGTTCGCAGGGGGATAAACATCATGACATCCTTAAGTGATTCAAAGACCTGTTTGGCGAGATCCATGTCTTCCCTCGCTCCTGAGATTACGATCTGATGAGGGCTGTTCAGATTGGCAATATCGATGGTTTCAAGCTTATGTTCCTGCAGCACCTCTGCTATTTGTTCCTCGGTTAGCCCGATGACGGCGGCCATGCCGCCCCCCGCAGCCCGGCTCATTAACTGCCCTCGCTTTTGCACAAGCCTTAGACCTGTAGCAAAATCAAAGGCTCCGGCGGCCAGCAGGGCGTTATATTCCCCCAGACTGTGTCCGGCAACAAACTCTTCCCTTCTTCCCGAATGCATCTTGCTGAAATAGCTTAAAGCATTTACGGTATATAATGCCGGTTGGGTATATTGTGTCTTATTCAGATTAAAATCAGGATCTTCCAAGCATAATTGTTTGATAGAATATCCTAGAATATCATCCGCTTGTGCAGTCAATTCTTTAAACTCGTCGAAAAGCTCCTCGCCCATTCCTTTTTTTTGGGCACCTTGGCCGGGGAATACATAGGCTAACATATGCTTGTACCATCCTCCCAAATCGATAATTATTGGTGCTTTTAACCCCCGCTTATTCCCTGTTTGATGGTTTCAACTCATAATTTAAAGCACGCCTTATGTGCCTTATACCAGCTGTCGTTGATCAGTCACAAGCCATCTAGTTTGAGCTGTTTGAAATTGAACATAAAAATGCCTACGAGGTCCCCCAGCTAACTGGAGGCTTCGTAAGCATTCACACGAAAATACGCGTATCATTATGACCCTTAAATGTGCTTAACGCGCCGAAACGTCGATTAAGTCAGTTTAAGTTGTTGTTAAATTAAGTCATTCATTACCAATATATTATTATATAAATATTTTTTTGTAAACTATTACTCTTATAAGATTAGTTGATTATTTTTTGTTCGAATTCCGAGTTTCGACATTAATTTCATGAATTGTTTGGTATTATTTTCTTCATCAAAAGGAAGTGAGGGAGCAATATATGTCATGGTATGCTTTATTTGTTAAAACCGGATATGAGTCATCAATTAAAAAATGGCTTGATGCCAGATTCGATGATAGCTTGCTAACCAGCGTGATTCCTAGAAGGAAAGTACCGGAGAAGAAAGACCGCCAGGAATACCATGCGATAAAAACACTTTTCCCCGGCTACGTGTTTGTTGAGACAAAAATGAATTTTTCCATATATTATACATTAAAAGAGAATCCCTTCATTTACAACTCGCTAAACTATCTCAATAACAAGGATAAAGGGCTCCTCCCACCGGATGCGCAGCAATTCCGCCTTTCATCTCAAAAACCGGACGAGTCTTATTTTTTCAAAGAGATCCCCACAGATGAAATGCTGATCGTTCTCAAACTAATCAGTGAAAGTGAAGTTATCGAATATTCCCAAGTCACGTTCCAAGAGTCCAATGTCATCGTTAAATCGGGTCCGTTAAAAGGAATGGAAAGTCTTATTAAAAAAGTCGATAAGCATAAAAAGCGCGCTAAAGTGCTCATGAACATCATGGGAAGAGAACAGCTGGTCGATTTTGGAATTGAGATCATTAGATAATTGATACATGGACCTGTTCCCCACACAAAAAAAGGAGCTGCAAGCAGCCCCTCAGCGTTATTATCTTCTTCTGAATCTCATCTTTGTACCGCTGGCACCCTGCCCCGCTTCTGCGCCGCCATCTGCGGATACGCAATGCCCAGCAGGATCACGATAACCCCGATCCATTGCAGAGCAGTCACCTGCTCGCTCAGCACCAGCACCGAAGCGATAACAGCAACAGGCAGCTCTCCAGCCCCAAGGATGGTTGCCAGTCCTGTGCTGATTTTGGGTGCGCCCAGTGCGAATAGCAGTACGGGCAAAACAACACCGAATACGCCTAGGATTAAGCCGAACAGCCATAACCCGTTGTCAAACAGGGATATCTCCGTGTACACTTTCGGCGTGAACAGGATCGTCAGCAGAATCAGACCACCCGTTGAGGTATAGAAGCTCCGGGTAATCGGTGACATCTGCGTCTCGACCCGGCCGCTGAAGAAGACAAACAAAGCCATCATCAAGGCCGCAGTCAGCCCCAATAAAGTCCCTTTCCAATTCAATTGAAGCTCGCCTGCACCCAAAATCCCCCCAGCCATAATCGTTCCTGCAAACAGGATGATAACGGAGATGATGGTGGATTTATCCGGCCATTGCCGTTTTACAATGGCTTCAATAATGACGCCGATCCAGGTGAATTGAAATAGAAGAACGACGGCAATCGATGCCGGAATGCTCTGAAGGGCAAGGTAATACGTGACGCCTGTAAGACATGTACATAACCCAACCCCAGCTAGCCTTAGGAATTGCTTGCCCGTAACCTTTTGACGTCCAAAAAACAGCATTAACAACAGCAGAATGAGCCAGCCTGTCCCGAATTGGCTGATCATAACCTCCTGAAATAGGAACCCTTCCTGGTATGCAAGTTTAACCACCGTTGACAGAATACCAAAACAGCAAGCTCCCAAAAATACGTAGAATGAATTTTTTAATACATGTAACAATTCCAACTCTCCCTCTACAACAAAAAAACCCCACTTTCACTGTTTTGGAATCCAGAAAACAGTAAAAAGTGGGGTTGACTCTGTTTGATATTGAAATTATGGTCTTATCTTAAGACAAAACCTCAACATTGTAAATACCAAATGGGGTAAGTTTGTATCCAACCACTATTTATGAAGACAACTTTGCAAAGATCTCTCTCAATTTAGCAACAGCTTCGATCTCCAGAGCTTTAATATCCTCTACCAGTGATATCGCCTTCGTTGCTTGCTCCCCCGAATTAGGCTCTCCACCTACCGGGAATGGGAACATCTGATGCAGGACACTGAACTTCTCACACATTCCTGTATATAACACGCTGGCTTCTTTAAACTGCTGCGTGAGCTCCGATCCTTCCTTATTCGCATCCGGCCAAGCTGCAATCAGTTCCTTAAAGAACTCAGCAGCGTAATACCGGGCATCTCTTAATACCTCGATGTTGTAAGCATGACCGTTCGGTTCTATCTTCCGCCCCTGCAGCGATTTAACCCAAGCATCATATGCTGCAATCCCCTTCACTGCCGTCGGCACCACGCTTTCATTCCCCTCATATTGCTCGATGGCGGTTTCAAGCGCAAGTCGAAGCTGCTGCTGAAGCGTTAAATCAACGGAACCCTCAATAGCCAGAACAAATAGATCTTCCATCACGCTTCTGCCGAGATTTTCGTAGGGCAGCGTATCCACTCTGCCGCATACTTCCCCATAGAGAGTTCTCGTTTCATCGTCGTAACCATACAGTGTACCAAATTCCGGGAAGAATATATCCCAAGCCAGCACAGGGTATCCCCGGTCTAGTGAAGCATGAATCAGATCAAGGGCCCTTGGCAGCTCCTGATGAATACTGCGCTTGCTCATGGCACTCTTCTCCAAAGCGGTTGGATCCAGCAGATTGGCATTGGTGCCGACGCCGTCCGACATGCCATCTACAAACTTGGAATGGAACCCGATATTATGAAGGCCCCGAGATAATACTTCACCAAAAAAGTACGACGTTGGACCTGCAATGTGAACTTCATCCGGGATGATGTTGATCCGGAATGCATGACCTGTAAGCCCCATGACCATCGGCAGGGATAACTTCCGATCTGTAAATTGAAGCATTTTATACGTGGCATCCGCAGCGGTTGTCCAAGTTTTGATTTCTTTCAACGGTCCTTCATAAGGCAGAATCTTCTTTTTCATAATTCCCAAGTCCCTTCTCATCTTAATATAAGAGTCAACGGTGACGCGGATTTTTTCTTGGATCACTTTCTTCCGTGATCTCGAAATAATCTGATACACATTGGCCGAAGAGAGCTGAAACAAGTTAGCAATTTCTTGCGGAGACAGCTGATCGAAAAAATGGGATTCGAAAATAAGCCGTTCGCGTGGCTTCAGACATTGAATGATGTCCGTTAAAAAGCGCAGCGTCTCTTGCTGGACGATCCGTTCCTCCGGAACGTGAAATCCAGCGGCAGCTTCGGTTGCAGAATGACGGAGCCTGCCCAGAATACTGTCCAGATTGTTCCACTGATCTGAACTCCCGGCACCATCAGCTCTTCCCCTGCCTTCAAGCTCGGTGAATGTCTGCTCTTTCATCGCAGGGCTTCCCTTAAGGCGGGTATAGGCCTGATTCCGGACGATTCGCTGCACCCACGGTAAGAACCGCCGGGCATCGACCAGTTTCCCCAGATGCATGAACGCACGGATAAGTGCATCCTGTACAACGTCCTCTGCCAGGTAGGACTCCCGGGTTATAGCTCTGGCATAGCCATAAACCTTGGACCGATGACGCCGAACAAGCTCCCCGAATGCTTCCCGCTCCCCTGCCTGCGCATATTTCACCAACTCCTGATCCTCCATCTCATCCCACTGGACCCTGCTGTCTGCTGTCGTTTCCAATTGCTCAAACCCTCTTTCGTATCGTTGACTACTTATATGACCAGAGAAGTTCGTTTTTTCTGACAAAGTAATTGAGAAATATGATCTGACTTCTATAATACATAAAAAACGTTCCAAGATGACCCCTAAACCTCGGTCACTCGAAACGTTTTTTTAACAACATGGCTCGCTTAGATTACATCCGCGGCCGCTTGGTGAACTTCCCGGCGAAAATGCCCGGGTTCAGGATGTGTTAGGCCCAGGTGCTCCCGCAGCGTCGTTCCGCTGTATTCGGTACGGAACAAACCCCAACCGCTGGTAAATTGTCAAACCTTTTTTTCATTCCACGCCCAAGTCATTATGCCAGAATATAGTCCTTACAGGCAATGGACAAAAGCTGCCCAATAATGCGACAATATAATCTGCATGTCATATCTTATATTGTAAGAATTTTGCACAACTAAACGCGAAGAAGCAACATTGCATTTATAGGAAGGGAACGAAAGCATGGCTCAATTATTTTTCAAATACGGCTCCATGAACAGTGGTAAATCCATCGAGATTTTGAAAGTCGCCCATAACTACGAAGAACAGAACAAACCGGTACTCCTCTTTACGTCCGCTATCGATGACCGGGATGCCGTTGGATATGTATCCTCACGAATCGGCCTGCGCCGCGAAGCGATACCTATATCCGATACAACCGACATCTACGGGATTGTGAAGGATCATCAGCCTAAGCCATACTGCGTTCTGGTTGACGAATGCCAGTTCCTGTCCAAGGACAGCATCCTGCAGCTCGTACGGATCGTAGATGAGCTTAATGTGCCTGTCATGGGCTTCGGGTTGAAGAATGATTTTCGGAACGAGCTGTTTGAAGGCAGCCGCTGGATGCTGATTTACGCTGATAAAATCGAGGAAATGAAGACGATCTGCTGGTTCTGCGAGCGCAAAGCGATCATGAACCTTCGCGTCATTGACGGTAAGCCCGTGTATGCCGGCGAGCAGATCCTGATTGGTGGGAATGATACCTACTTCCCTGTTTGTCGCAAATGTCATACCAATCCCCCTTTATCATAGGACGTTTTCACAAGCAATCCACCATT
This sequence comes from Paenibacillus sp. NPDC058898, assembly GCF_049316025.1. Lineage (NCBI taxonomy): Bacteria > Bacillati > Bacillota > Bacilli > Caryophanales > Paenibacillaceae > Paenibacillus > Paenibacillus sp. NPDC058898. The sequence continues at coordinate 207,978 of NZ_JBMOSM010000003.1, forward strand.
CAAACGTAAGGAGTAGGATGACCCATGCCGATAGTCAGACCGCTATTAACCGACCAAGACTTTCAGGAAGTGATGGAGCAGCAGATCCGTATACGCATCTTCAAGGATAATCATCTGATTGATTCCGGCAGTCTCGTCATCCGCTTCACTGACGAAACCGTCATTACACAATCCAGCGTCAGCTCGCTCGGCTATCATAAGCGGGATGAATGCGAATTTTTTGAAGTACGGAAATGAGAAATGATAGATGGATTGCCTGAGTGATTCATGATAGACCTCTTCTACGAAGATCTATCAGGGCCTCAGGCAATCCTTCTTTATCTCAGGGAGAGAGCCGCATATAGCGGCCACAAAAAACAGCGGCCTTCTGCAGAACGATCTGCAAAAAACCGCTGTTCGTTAATCAACCTATTACACTAAGAGCGTCGCTTGTACCCTAGTGAATATCAGACTTCGCCATGCTCCCACCCAGCACATCCGCGACATTTTGAATCGAAATAAATGCGTTCTTATCAATTTCCTGCACAACCGTCTTCAGCTTCGCAATCTCCAGCCGGGTGATGACGCAATAAATCATCTGCGTATCCTCTTTGGAATACCCGCCCTTGGCATAGATCATGGTCGTGCTGCGGCCCAGACGCTGCATGATAGCATTTGAAATTTCTTCGTATTCATTGGATATAATCGTAACGGATTTGGACTCGTCCAAGCCCTCTACCACTATATCCATCACTTTTGCCGCTATGTAGTATGAGAAGATCGAATACATGGCCGAATCTGCACCAAATACAAACCCTGCCGTAATAAAAATAAACACGTTGATAATCATGATGATTTGTCCGACCGGCATCCGCAGCTTTTTGGACAGCAGGATAGCAACGATCTCCGTACCGTCGAGCGCTCCGCCATAACGGATGACAAGACCTACCCCCAGCCCGAGAACCAAACCACCGAACAGCACCGCTAAAATTTTCTCGTTCGTAAACGGGTCTACATGATGCAGGAAGGTTGTCGCCACTGACAATACCACAATCCCGTATAATGTGGAAAATGCGAACGTTTTACCGATCTGCTTGTAACCGATGAACAGAAACGGTAAGTTGATAATAAATAGGAACACACCCAGATTGATGGGCGTAATCGATGATAATACGATGGAAATACCGGTAATACCACCGTCGATAATTTCGTTGGGCACCAGGAATATTTCAAGCGCCACAGCCATCAGAATTGCACCGATGGTGATAAAGATGAAACGTTTCAGAATTTCGCCGACTGTCAGATTTTTGTGTTTTTTGACCATGCCATTCTCCTTTTGTATCTTTTTTCACACGAAGTGCCTGTCGAAGAACCATTGTATTAAAAAAAGGAATGACATGTCAATGTTGACACGCAAAGTGACATGGGTCTTTTAGGCCATTGCCTTGTCATCCAGACATAAAGAACGCAGATGCTGATCGATAATCCTCTCGATCTTTTCTGTGGCGAGCTGCTGCGGCCTCATGATATGGTGTATCGCTAACCCATCCACCAATGCGTATATTCGCTCCTTCTCATATTCAAGATCCAACTCCGGTTTAGCCAGCTTATGGGCAACCAGCGTATCCACCACATAATGGCACGCCTTGGTTAAACCATCGTACATATGATCAGTCATTATTCTTAATTCGGGATAGACTAGCGCTTTGGCAACAAACGACATCCACACCTCCATTTCCATCGTCCTATCCTCATCCATCGGCAGAAATTGCATCAACACTTGCTTTACATCATCAAACACGGGTCCGTTTAAGGATAGTGAAGAAAAACGTTCTTCAATCCGTTCGATAATAAGCTTCATACAGAAAACCAACAGCTCAGCCTGGCTGATAAAATAGTGCCTCAGCGAACCTACGGATAATCCCGCCTCTTCTGCGATATTGCGCACCGTCGCTTTTTCGAGTCCACCCCTCTGAATCACCCGCAGGGCAGCCTCAGCGACCCGTTGTCTTTGTTTATCATGATCTACGATTTTCGGCATAATCCCATTATACACTTTCGGTTTTTTTTAAAACAACGTACTATAAACAACATTTCAGTTTCCTAGGTTTGCTTCTACAATGCCTACCCTCGTAAAAATAGGTTCTCTCTATGCAATCTATGGATGAATATTGGCTTTCACCTGGCCTGGCTGGAGATGATCCGGTATGTCGTGGTGCCTTCGAATTATGCATTCATCGAGATTGAATACCTTTCTATATGGGGCAATTATATGGTCACGATCGGTTCGGTCATCATCGGAATTATTCTCTTGGTCGTGTGGTCACTGCGGAGCAAGAATCGAATCGATTGGAATGGGGTCGAGCCGGATCTTCCTCCGAATTCATATCCGGAAACCAAGAAAGCTGCGCTGCCCACCCATTCTGGGTAACAACCGTTAACGGTTAAAGCTCAAACTCACCGCTGCTTACGGGGAGTTTGAGCTTTATTTGTGTTCATCCATCCGGTCCAATACCTGCAATTTATAATATTGGTTTCCGTTATGCTATAATATATTCCATCCGAGATCGACCAGAAAATACATAATTTTACCCTAGGCAGGGAGAGGACTTACTCATCATGTTGGAATGGCTTCAGAATTTATGGACCCATATAAAGGAAATTGACATGGATCAAGTACAAGGATGGCTTGAGCAGTATTCTCAGCTAGGTCCCATTCCAGGTATTTTGCTTCCATTTATAGAGGCGTTTCTGCCCATACTGCCCCTTATCGTCCTTGTAATGGGGAACTCCGCAGCCTACGGTTTATGGTGGGGATTCTTACTTTCCTGGATCGGCGTTTGCCTTGGATCCATTACCGTGTTTTGGATCGTTCGCAAGCTGGGCGGCAAGCTGGGATTGCTTATTCAAAAAAGAATGCCGGGATCCCAGCGTTTTTTCCATTGGATCGAAGAAAAAGGCTTTACGCCGATCTTCATCCTGTACTGCTTCCCCTTCACGCCTTCCTCGCTGATCAATATTGCATCCGGCATCAGTACGGTATCGGCTACGACATTTACGATAGCCGTTATGGCGGGGAAATCCGTAATGATCTTCATGGTCGCTTTTATCGGACATGACTGGCAAGCGTTTATAACACAGCCCTGGCGTATTCTAATCGCAGTCGTTGTTCTATGGCTGCTGTGGTTAACCGGCAAAAAGATGGAAAAACGTTACCATCATGAAGATCAGCCAGGAAGTATCGTGATAAGCAACAAAAAGACAAAGCGTTAAATCCATAACAAGACCCGCCCATCCATTGCAACCGGGACTGGCGGGTCTTGTTATAGTAGACATGCTTAGATGCGGGACAAACCCATCTTACTCCAATACGTAAGCCGCCAGTTTATGTATCGGGTCGAACCCCGCACGTTGATACAGCTGGATCGCGCTTTCATTCCTCTGGTCTACGCATAACGAGATGTCCTCCAGCTGTACGATATGGAACAGATAATGAAGCGCTTGGTCAAGAAGTGCCCGGCCATAGCCCTTCCCCCGGAAATTTTCGGATACTGCGATGTATTCAATGCTGCCTTCCTTGAATTCGGGTTCACCTTCCACATAAACATAGCCAACGAGCTCTCCTAGTTCCGTAAACATAAAGAGTCGATGATCCTCATCCAGCTGCTGCATAATATCCTGAGCGCTGAGGTAGGTATTAGGGAAATTCGTACCATGCAGCTTCGCAAATTCATCCGCATACTCGGGTGTGAAATCCTGGAGTCCCGAAAGGCCATCCGTTAATAGAGCAGATTTTCGGAGTCGTAGAACATGATGCTCTCCTGACTTTCTACCCCCTTTGTCTTCCATAAAGCGTACAGCGGATTGATGATCCACGTTATAAAAACCGTAATAACGATTTACGCAGCCTTCCAGCTTCGAAGTCCCTGCATCCCATAGCTGCTCCGCCAATCGATTCCATTGCTCACCTTCCGCGTCGATAAAAGGTCCCCATAATTCAGCGGACCGTTCTTCTTCATTTACATCGAACCCCAATGCCCCCACAATCTGATCTTGATCATATATGACGGTGAATTTTTGACTGCTCAGTTCGCCATTCTCCGTGAATTCCGTCTGAAGCGTGCTGTAAATCTCGCCTTCCTGTTCACCGCAATATCCGACATGATGATGACGAATCCCATTTAATCTTGCAAGAAAGGAAGATAACTCTCTAAGTTTCATATCAGCTTGCTCTAAAATCATCTGTAAATGTGCTCCTTGTTCATATTCTGCTGGAAGTGTTACAGCTAACGTTCATTGCCAAGCTTTTCGAATATGTTTGGGTCAATTCTACCATATGGTGATGCCCACTGACCAAGTTTTAACAAAAAAATGGGCCTCCCAAGTTCATGGAAAGCCCATCTTGTCTTTCGTCAATATGTCAGTGTGAGGCTCCCTGTTCGGTCATCCCTTCTCGGAGCGTTCCCTTTCCTGGGAAGCGCGCATCCGTTCACGTTCGCGCTTGAGTTCAGGCTTGAGGTCATCGTGGACGCTGTTCTCCCACATGGACACGCCTGACCGATACGCCGCCCTCCCATTCAAGTGACCCGCTACCGGCCCCGTAATAAATACGAATACAATTCCCAGCAGCAGTTTTGCACTGACATGCTCCAGGTAGAAGGTGAAATACAGAAATGCACCTGCAAGAATCAAGAGGACGCCTAGCGTAGCACTTTTCGTTGCTGCATGAGACCTCATATAAACATCCGGCAGACGAATAAGGCCAAATGCACTCAAGGCACCAAGTAAAGCTCCGAGCAGCACCATCAGCGCGATCAGAAACTCACCGATCTGACTCATCGTTTGTGCGTTCAATGACATCACCCCTCTCAATATATCTGGCAAGCGCAGTTGTTCCGATAAACGTCAGTATCCCGATCAGCAGAATGATATCGAAATAGACAGTTGTCCGGAATAGCATGCACAGAACAGCGATCATGGACAACATTATAATTCCAATCGTATCCAGCGACATGATCCGGTCGTTCATGGAAGGTCCCTTGATTAATCGGTACAAGCAGCCCAGTATAGCCAGCGACAAAATCACCAGAGAGGCAATCAGGATGCTATGAATCATGTGCGGGTCACCTCCTTGATCGCGCGTTCGAAAGTATCGCGGATCTGATTCGACAGCTCTTCGACATCTTCAATATCCATCGCATGAATATATAGCGTCTGACCATCGCGAGACACTTCTAGGGTAAGCGTTCCTGGCGTCAAGCAGATCAGGCACGATAACACCGTAATCTCCCAGTCGGATTTCAGCTCGGTTGAGTAGGCGAAGATGCCTGGACGAACATTCAGCTTCGGTCTTAGGATCTGTCCAATTACCGTGATGCTCGATTTTAACAGCTCCCTTAGGAACAAGAGCAGCAGCAGCATGATGAACCACAGCTTGCGCAAATAGAAATCGTTCGGCCAGAAGCGTCGCAACAGAAAAATCAGCAAGATTCCGATCAGATAGCCGATGATCAATTGCTGGGGGGACCAATTATTGTTCAGGAACATCCAGACAACGGCAATGATGATATTTAACAGAATTTGATGGCCCATATCCACTACTCCTTTAATACAGCATTAATATATAGTGATGGATCGGATAATACGGCGCCTGCTTGAGAGGTGTAGGAGTATATCCACTCCGAACCCACCCCAAGGACAATCACCATAACCGTTAGCCCAATAGCTGCCGCATAAGCTGTCTTGTGAATTCTGACCGGTTTTGATTCTTGGAGTCGAGGTGATTCGCCCCAGAATGCCCCCATAAACACTTTGATCAAGGAATACAATACCGCCAAACTTGATGCCAATGCCAGTCCCGTAAGCACATAATGGCCTCCGCTCAATCCGCCGCGAACGATGAGGACTTTGCCGAGAAAGCCGCTAAGGGGCGGGATGCCGACCAGAGCTAGTGCAACGATAAAGAACATCCATCCCACCAAAGGATGGCGCTTCATCAACCCGCCCATATCGCTCAGCTTGTTCGCGCCTGCACTGGCGATGATGATACCGCCCAGAATAAAGAGCAGCGCCTTTGCTATCATGTCATGCATCAAGTAGAATACGGCTCCGTTCAAGGAGTCAGAAGATGCCGTCGCTATGCCGAAGGCGATAAAGCCAACACTAATAATAATGTTATAGTTCAGGATTCGTCCAAGATCCTTATACGCAACCGCGCCCAAACTGCCCAGAATCATCGTTGCCGCAGCCATCCAGCCGATGACGGCGTGGATGCCGCCGGTATCGTGATAGAAGATCAACGTAAAGGTACGGATAATCGCATATAACCCAACCTTCGTGAGCAGCGCGCCGAACAAAGCCGTAACTGCCGCCGGAGGTGCGCTGTAGGAACCAGGCAGCCAGAAGAACAGGAACAAACCCGCCTTCAAGGCAAATACAATCAGGAATAGAAGGCCGATGACCGACAAGATTCCATCCTGCTGAACTTCGGCCACGCGCAGAGACAGATGCGCCATATTCAGCGTTCCGACTGTGCCATATAAATAAGCGACAGCTGCAACAAACAAGGTGGATGAAATAATATTAATCAGCATGTACTTTAAGGTTTCCCTCAGCTGGCGCTTGGTGCCGCCCAGCACGATCAAGGCGTAGGAAGCGATCAGCATAACCTCAAAACAGACAAACAGGTTAAACAAATCCCCTGTTAGGAACGATCCGATCACGCCAGCCAACAAAAATTGAAAAAAAGCATAGAAGTAATGCTTCTCTCTCTCTTCCCCGATGCTCCGGAAAGAATAGAACAGACAGGCAGCCGCGACAATCAACGTCGTAAGCACCAGCAGTGCCGCAAGCATGTCGGCTACAAATACGATTCCATACGGCGGCTGCCATCCACCCATGTGAAGCGTCTGGATGCCTTCATTGTTTACCTGACTAACAATGAACAACGCCACAAGCAGGTTTACTGTGATACTAACCGCACTGATCCAACGCTGAACACGAACATATTTGGAGCAGAAAATAAGAATAACAGCTGTAACCAGCGGAATAAGGAGAGGAAGAACAATTACATTATTCATCATCCATCCCCCTTAGCTCTTCCATGTTGTCCGTACCCAATCGTTGATAAGCTTTATACGCCAGTACGAAGAAGAACGATGTGACGCCAAAGCTAATGACAATGGATGTCAGAATCAACGCTTGCGGAACAGGGTCAACGTAGGATGAAGCCTTCTCGCCAAGCAGCGGAGCAGCACCGGTCTTCAGCCGCGACATGGTGAGCAGCAGCAGATGAACGCCATGGGTCAACAGTGAAGTACCGAGAATAATCCGCAGCAAGCTTTTGGATAAGATCTGGTATATCCCAACCGCAAAAATAATCCCGATGGCAAGCGACATATAAAGTTCCATGGTCAGTTATCCCTCCCAATCGAATTGATGATGGTCATCGTCACGCCAACGACGGCTAAATAGACGCCGAGGTCGAAGAGAACCGCAGTAGCCAGCTCGGTTTCCCCGAGCAACGGCAGGTTGAAATAACCGAAGGAATGACTTAAGAACGGTGCGTCAAAAGCAAAGGAGCCGATCCCTGTAAGGAGTGCAATCGCAAGTCCAGTGGCCGTAACCTTTCGAAATTCGAAAGGTACGATCTTCCTGGTCATGTCCATGCCGAAAGCCATCGATAACAGAACCAGTGCGGCTGAAGTCATCAGCCCCCCGATAAATCCTCCTCCCGGCTCATGGTGTCCCGAGTTGAACAGGAACCATGAGAAGGTTACGACGATAAAAATAACCACCTTGGATATGGTGCGCAGAATGACATCATTGCTGTTAGGCAAGTATGCCCCTTCATAACGATCCCGTTCACCCAAAATGCCTTCACCCAAATCGATTTTAATCAAGGCATAAATCCCAAGGGATGCTATGCCGAGAACCGTAATTTCAAGCAAGGTATCAAATCCACGGAAGTCCACCAGAATGACGTTGACGATATTTTTACCGCCGGCCAAATGGTAGCTCTCTTTAATGAAGTAATCCGCAATGGAGTCAAAGGTTCTGCCACTGCTCGCAGCCAATGCGATCAAGGTCACGACAGCACCGACGCCTACCGAAATGAGCAAATTTCTCCACTTCAGGCTCATCGGTACCTTCTCCCGCTTCAGCTTCGGAAGATGATAGAAACAGAGCAGGAACAGCATGACCGAAACCGTCTCGACAACCATCTGGGTCAGCGCCAAATCCGGAGCCCGGAACAGAACGAAGAACAAGGTCACCATATAGCCGGCAGCACCGGTTAATATAATCGCCATCAATCGTGTTCGTACGAACGGAAGCACAACGACCGGGATGACCAGACCGAGTATGGCAACGGCCTCATAGAAGGACATCGGTGCGTAGTCCGTCATATCAAATCCAATATGATCGACCAGCAGGAGCCCCCCACCAAGAACGGCTATGAAAAATACAAGGATATAGATCACATAGTGACGGAGTGAACCTGTCATGTAGGTGGAGGTCAGCGATTTACCGCCTCTTTCGAGGACTCGCAATCCCCCGTCATACAGATTGTTCAATGTGAATCGCTTGAAAAGCGTTGTATTCAAGATACGCGCTCTGCCATGAAGCTTATACAGAACGGTACCGAGAACAATGATTCCGATGGTCATGAAAATTTCCGTTGTCCACCCATGCCACATCTCGATATGCACGTGGAAACGATCCTCTGCCACGAGCAGCCCCGGATGAATGGCGGCCATCGCCGGTTCAATGAGTGCATGAGACAGCAGGTTCGGAAACAGCCCGAACACGATGGCCAGCGATGCCAGAATAACCGGGGGAATCAGCATCCCGAGCGGTGCTTCATGCGGCTTCTTCTCCAGTTTTTCAGGCTGGAAGCGTCCGGTGAAGGTTTTGAAGACCAGGATCATGCTGTACAGGAACGTAAACACGCTTGCTATCCAGGCAACGACCGGTATCAGCACCCCCCAGGTCTCGGCATTCCAGAAATTCATGTGAGGCGCTTGAAGGACCGCCGTAAAGAACATTTCTTTACTCAGGAATCCGTTAAACGGAGGCAGACCGGCCATGGAAAATGCACCAATGACAGCCACGGTGAACGTGATTGGCATGAGCGACATCAGACCTCCGAGTTTCCGCAGATCGCGGGTGCCCGTCTCATGATCGACGATACCGACAACCATAAACAAAGCGCCCTTAAATATCGCATGGTTCATCAAATGAAAGATGGCGGCTGTCGTTGCTTTCGTATAGAGCAGCGTGTCCACGCCGCCTCCATAATAAGCTGCGGCAGAGCCCAGACCGAGCAAGCTCATAATCAGCCCCAACTGGCTGATGGTGGAGAATGCCAGCAGTGCTTTTAGGTCCGTCTGCTTGATCGCACGGATCGAAGCGTATATCAGCGTGGTCAAGCCCGTAATCGCTATGATCCAGAACCAGGAAGCTTGCCCGGCAAACACCGGGCTAAAACGGGCCACCAAATAGATTCCGGCCTTGACCATCGTAGCGGAGTGCAGATAAGCACTAACTGGAGTCGGTGCTTCCATCGCATCCGGCAGCCAGATATGGAACGGGAACTGCGCGGATTTGGTGAATGCTCCCAGCAGGATCAGAATCATGGCCGGAATAAACAGCGCGTCTCCCGTAATGCTACCCACATTCGCTACAATCTCCCGCACGCTAAAGGTGCCTGTCATGATAAAAAGGAGAATAAATCCTGCAAACATGGCAAGTCCGCCGAACACGGTAATCAGCATGGATTTTAAAGCTCCGTATCTGGAGCGGTCGCGATGATGCCAGAATGCAATCAGCAGGAATGACGAGATGCTTGTCAGTTCCCAGAAGCCGTACAGCACCATCAGGTTATCGGAGAGCACAACACCAAGCATGGCGCCCATGAACAGAAGCAGATAGATGTAAAATCTATGAACGGCTTCCTTGTTCTTGTCCATGTAGAAGATGGAGTACAGTACAACGAGTGAACCAATACCAGATATTAATAGTGCAAAAATTAAACTTAATCCATCCAAATAAACGGTAAAGTTTATTCCCACGCTTGGAATCCATTCCAGGACAGCTTGAAGCTGTTCACCTCCCTGAATGGTTGGGATAAGTCCCAAGAAATAGGCGAACAGGACAACCGGTACCGGCAAAATCACCCATCCGGTGTGAACACGGCCGATGAGCTTGTAAGTCAACATAACCACAAGCGCTACGATAAAAGGTGCCATAACGGCGATGTGCAGCAAAGACAAAGTCTACTCCTCCTATAGTCCGATTTTTCCTTCATTAGTAGTATTTCCCCATTATTTAGGCATAAGTCCAAAAAAACACAAAAAGAGCCCGCTGTTGGCAGGCTCCTCCAGGTAAAACCATATGGTATTTTTTCGAATCACACTGAAAAACAGTATATCTTGAGATCAAAACTTTGTCAAAGGGTATGTTGGAATGAAAAAGGGACAATCAGGAAATCACTGTATATAAAGGAGTGGTTCCCATGTTGATCAAAAAAGCGGTTGTTTGCGCTTTCATCTTTCTCGCTATTTTAGCAGCCGCCATCGTAACAAATACTCGTACACATCCCAGTTATCAGCAGGAAAACACGTCAACCAGAGTTTATCAAACTCAAGAAACCCCATGGTTCTTACCCCGAGAATACGTAAAAATCATCCGAACATCACCCGAGCCCCTGCCGGATGAGCCCTAATTCACAGACATGCGGCATTTATCCGTGAAACTGAATTTCATTCTTCTCCTTGTTTCGTTTATTTCTTCGAATCACCCACGAAATGATCAGAATGATGGCCAGCACCACGACGATTCCTGCTGCATAATAACCGTACCGGTTAATCAAGGCTCCAATATGATCGACGACCTGATCTCCGACAAACATGCCCAAAGAGAAATAACCGATGGTCCATACAAAGGACGCGGAATACGAATACATCGCAAATCTGCGATACGGCATCCCTTTCATTCCTACCGCATAGGGCGTCACATTGCGCAAGATGGGCAAAAAAGCGCTAATGCATATGGCGTAATTGCCGTATTGGCGGGTCAACCGTTCGGATACATCAAGAAACTGGCGGATTTTCGACTTTTCCTGGGCGCGGTTTAACAGCTTGCTCGCGGTAAAGCGACTAAGCATGTAACCTACCGTCGATCCCGAGCATACACCAAGAAACGTCATGATAAAAGACGGGAACGGCGTTAAAATCTCAGATGCCGCTAACGCTCCGCCCGTCATTGCCACGACTTCATTAGGCACAGGAAGACCGACCAATCCAAGGCACAATACGAGGAATAATGCATAGTGCCCGATCTGTTCAATAAAATCTAATAGCGTATCCACCCCTGTCCCCCTAATCCGTCCCTAGAATAGTATCAGCTTATATGACAACGTAGTTTTCGCAAACGTGCTGCAGGCGAGGATATGAACTGGACCTGAGACCAGTTTTATTATGGATCTGCCATTAGAGATTTTTAAATGCCGATATGAAAGAATCCGGAGCATCCTTCACCGTGTACGAATACACTCCTTGTTGGGTGTGCAAGTATAAGAAACCGCCGCCGTCTCCCATCGGCCGATACGACAGGTCAAAGACCTGCTTGATGGGGAACTCCCGGTATTTCGTTACGATGCGATCCTCGTACAGGAACATCTCCCGCCCCTGCTCTTCCGTTCGTTGTTCGATACCATCCACGACTCGGTTGATTTTGTAGTACGGCTGTACAGCTACCCAATTCACAAGCTCCCTCCTTGCTGTCTTTACAATTTTATTTGGAAGATTGTACTTCCCCCTTCTTCTTTCTTCGGCTCCTGATTCGTTCCAGCAGCTCCAGCGCCCCGATAAATAGTACGAATACAACGAAGAGTGCAATCGCCCGGCCAGGCTCGATCAGACGGGTAATAGACGCAACGATGCCGGTAATGCCTACAATAATAATACCTATTACGGATAGTTTCCAACCTGTTAACATATGTATGCTCCTAAAGTAAACGTAATTGCCACCCATCAAGATCACAGCTGCATGATCAAAAAACGTTAGACACACACGGAATGTATCATAAAGAAGTCCTTATATTCAAGTTATAATCGATTTTCAATTTCAATTGCCAACCCTCGTGACATTTGCAATAATTTACTCAGGAGAGAATGAATAAGCCCACCTCCAAACACTAAAAAGACAGGAGGAACACGGTATGAATTCAACAACCTGGATACTGATTATTCTATTCGTTGCGGTGGATGTATGGATTATTTCTTTTTTCGTGAAACGCTCGTTGCGCAAACACAGCAGCCAGTCACTCCCTAATGGCAATAAGCTTCTACGCGGGAAAATACCCGAACTGCCGCCGATCGTCAAGGCAGGAAGCCCGGCGAGTGAGCTTGTCGGCAAATTGGAGGCTGCGCTGCCCTACACCTATCAGAGCATGCTGAAGCAACGAGTAATGAGTGAGCATCCGAATCTGTCCGAACAGGAGTATGAATGGAGATGGCAGGAGCTTAAACGGTTCTTCATTATGTGCGCCGTGCTGGATCGTGTCCCAATGTTCAGCAAAGACGTGGATGAAGTATGGCATGAAATGTTGATGTATACATACGAGTACCAACAATTCTCGGAACGCTTTCTTGGCAAAATGCTTCACCACGCTCCAAATACCGGAAGCGAGCATATGCCTATTCCGAATGAACGCGCGTGGTTTGATACGGTATATGTACAATTATTCGGTTGGCATGAATACAGCGCCAAGCTATGGGGAGCTTTCTTTCGTGTCCCGCTGCCGCGCGAAGAGCTGGAGGTCTACACTTCCCACCATTTCATCGTGAATCATGGCCAGAAGCGCTTTAATGCCTGGACCTATGAGAAGATCCCTGCAGCGCGTACGACCATCGATGCAATCATTCTGGATCTGCAAGATCGGGTTCGAACTGCCCAGGAGGAGCCGGCGCGTCATGAGAAGCTGGTCAATTTCCGGAATAGCGATGTGCTCCTGGCTGCGGCCGTCTATTTTGCCTGGAACGCACCGGAACAATTTGGTGACCACATGATCCCTGATGAACGTGAGCTTCACAAAAACAGCAGCAGCTCCTCCTGCACGTACGCATCGGCATGCGGATCTGGCGGATCGGATTCGGGCGATGGGTCATCAGGCGATGGATCGGGCGGTTCATCCTGCAGCAGCGGGTCCTCTTGCGGGAGTGGCTGTGGCGGCGGCTGCAGCAGCTAAGTTGCAAACTTAACATGAACATGAGCGCCTGCTTATTAATACATGAACAAAAAGCAGGAACCTGAGATTCAGGCCCCTGCTTTGTTTTATCTTGCGTTCAATCCACGCCCTATACAACTTGGCCTCGTCTTACCTTGATACCGCCAAGCCAGTTGATGTTAAGAGACTTCGTATTTACCCCAAACAAATCCGGATGATCCGACACTTGAAAATGCAAATGAGCTTCGGTTGAATTGCCGGAATTGCCGCATCGACCTATCAGATCGCCTGCTTCGACCTCAGCGCCTTCCTTCACGCATACCGACCCCTTCTTTAAATGTGCATATAGACTATATTCTGAAGTTCCATGATCGATGATGACATAGTTACCGACGGGTTCAGTTTCGTTTGTTATACCCACTGGCTCATTGTCCATGATGTTATTCTCGGTACCCAGCACCTTCCCACGGGCACCAGCAAGAATCTCTTCCCCAAACGCAAAGTAACTCTCATTCTTGTCGGGATCTCCTTTATAAGACATCGCGTTCTCAGTCTTTATGACGTCTATGGCGTACCGCTGGCTTTCCTCTACGTAATGGTAATTATCCACAACATTCTCGCCGCCCCAGAACACATACCATTTTCCGTTAAAAGGAAGTCGGAAAACTGAGTCTGTTTGCTTGGCATCCGATTCAGGAAATCTCACAATAGGCGATAACATAAGCCCTCCAATCGTCCCCTTTTCATCGATCATCGCTTGAATGCCTTTTTGCCCGCTATCATCCAGCCAGTTTATCATTCGGATCCTGTTGAGCGTGTCGTCCATCGTGATATGGAACGCGTTTACGCCTGCTGTGTATTCCTCTGCCATCGCTTCAAATTGTTCGACCGTTACGAGTAAACGTAAATCCTCTCCAAACAGCTCGTACAGCTTGCGGTATTCCCCATTTAACAAGAATCTCGAAACTTCTACCATATTCAAACCTCCTCATGTATGGCAACCCAATATTATCCATAGTATATCTTACGAAATTAACCTGCATCGAAACAAAAACTTAACATTGGTTAAACTTTCAGCTCCCTTAGGTGCATGGGGTCCATGACGAATACGCCGGGATAACAAAACAAACGATCATTGCATACATCTCTAACCAAAACAAAGAAGCGCCTGAACCCATTCATCGATGGTTCAGGCGCTTCTATTCATGATATAAATTGGCATATTAATTGTTAGACGAGAGAACCAAACCGGAACGGGTTTGCGGTCCAACCTTACGCACGGAAACCTGGTTCCGCTCGGCCCAACGCGTAAGACTCCGAATCCCTTCACAATTCTTCTCTTCAAATTTAAAGCAGCAATACATCGGATTCATGTTCTTGTCCTTGAGGTTGATTTGGAATGCGGTTTTATGGCATCCGGAAACCTTGATCTCACGAATCTGGTCGGCATGAATTTCTACGCCATTGATGGTAATCGTATCCGAATTCTCCTGAATATTCACTTCCCGTTTCACCAATCGGGCATACCCTTCAATCGCTAGTGCCGCAACAACAACGACGTTCACCGCCATCTGCATATAGAATAGGACAGGATAAGAATATTCGGTCAAAGTAGCTACTTGAAACAGAATAATGCTAATAACAAAGGAAAACAAAATAACGTCTTTCATTCTCGTAGAGTAATGGATTGCGTATTTCATCATAATCAGCTCCGTTCATTCTGTAAGGGTTTTCATTTAACTCTTACCCTATTATAACACCATTGTACATAATTTTGACACATATCATTCACATTTTTGTCAAAAAATTATTTGCGTCGTTCCATATCCTATGCTTATCCGATGGGTCGCGTGTCGTTCATGGTCTAACTGAACAGAAAAAGGAGCTACCCCTTAAGGGATAGCTCCTGCTGCTTACCTATGTCTTACTTGGTTAACGCCGTATTTCCTTCCTTTCCCCGAAACCGCTTCATCACGACAGATACGGTATCAATAAGGGTAATGACCACAATGATGTAAATGAGGCCGTCCCTGGATCGATCCCAAATTGATTTTACGGTCTCATATGCTTCATCTCCCGGCGTTACGAGACCCGCTTGAACGAGCTGATCCATGAATGTCGGATTCCAGATCGTTATATCGGAGAACAGGATCACCGCAACGATAACAGAAGCGACGTTAAATATGACATGCATGACGGCAAGCTGCGGCGTCCACTTTCTTGTGATTAATTTCATGGCTTCATTGAATATGCTGAAGGCGGTTAGAAGCCAGATCAGCGGCAAATACTTGGCAAAGGCAGTCTGCTCAAACACCGGAATGGCGATCGAGTTTTCATTGAATCGATGAACACCGATCAGGTTAATGGAAAACGTGAACAGGACGAAGAACAGCACGGAAAACAGGATGCCGAGCACCGGCTCGGTCGGTTTAATCCGAGTGGCTGGTTCCGGAATTGCAGGCAAATCCGATGGTTTCCATGGCTCTTTGGAGACATGGCGAGCACCGCGGTATTCGATATAGGCAAAGATAACGGTAACCCAAGCGAACCCGTGGATACCCACGCTCAGCAGTGAGACGAAGTACTCCAGAAGCTGCTCGGCGGTGGGTTCCGGGCTTGTAAAGAAATCAATGATATAGACGATGCCAAGAGCAACGGCTATCGAATACAGAACGATCCTCAGGACGGACCAATAGCTGTCAATCAAACCGGGACCAATGAGATACCTTTCCCTTCCTTTGTATCTGGCTGCCATTTCCCCGGGCGGCCCGAGCTCAAGCAGCACCTGTTCTACAGCTTCAGTGCTTGCGATCTCACCACCAGCGCCCCTGGCTTCCAGCATATCTTCGATGAGTCCATGAAGTTCCTTTTCAATATCGGCCCTTTGCGATTCGGGCAGTTTCTGCGTCACTGCATAAATATACCTGTTAATCAGATCCATTACCTGAGTCCCCCTTGTCATCAACAAGTCCCTCCAGACTTGTCATCATAACCTTCCATTCATGATATAGCTGCCGATATATATCCTTACCTGTCTGACTTATGATGTAATATTTTCTCGGACGAGCCTCATTCGTATCCCACTCGCTATCCAGCAAGCCTTGTTTCTCCAACCGCCGCAGCAAGGGATACAGGGTACCCGCTTCCACGCTGATCCCCTTCTCCTGCAGTATGGTCACCAATGAATATCCATACTGAGGTTCCGACAATTGGCTGAGGACACCAAGAATGATGGTTCCTCGCCGAAGCTCCTGCACCAAACTGTGCAGAATGTCTTGATCCTCTGACATATCATCAACTCCTGGAAATTATTATACTGTATGCCACACACTAATGTATATAGTCGAATAATAATTATTTAAAATTCTTGTTGCAAGGCTCCTGAACCAGACAGCAGGCCACATTAAAGCCTACCCTTTCATGTAAAAAAGGTTATCCTACGACCGGGACTGTCCCAGGTCATAAGATAACCTTCTTACTTGCTCTCATCTCATTTAACATTTCCAGCGATGTGTTCCGCGTCAATCCTGCCGCTTTTCGAAAAACTATACGATCTCCTGCGCTTCCTTGCCAAGCAATCCCAACATACGAAGGCCGTACTGTATACCATCTTGATCAACATCCCGGGTTATATATCTGGCCGCCTGCTTGACAATCTCCGGCGCATTGCCCATCGCCACACCGTAACCCACGTATGACAGCATCTCCAGATCATTCAGATAATCGCCAAATGCGATGCTATCTTCCAAATCGATCTGAAGCAGCTGAATCAATTGTTTGATCCCTCCGGCTTTGGAGCCGCCAGCCGGCAACACATCGATTCCATAAGGGCCCCATCGAACGAAATCGAACCGACCTTCGAATCTCTTCACGTAAGCAGCTTCCTCTTCCTCCGTGCAGAATACAATAGCCTGATAAATATCTCTGCCCAAGTAATATTCGGGATCATATTCCGGGATCGTGAGTTTCAGTTCCCCCCAGCTTGAATCGATATGAACATGCTGAGTTACGTTCATCTTCATGGCCTCACTGCCGGCATATATGATCGGATGATCAAGCTCCACGGCCTGCTCTGTCAGCTGCTGCAAGGCGTCTTGTGCTAATGGATTTCCATATATCGGTTTGCCTTCATGAACCACATACTGACCGTTCAAACAAACATAAGAATTGATACCGAGCTCTTCCCGCAGCTCTTCAAAATGATAAGGAGCGCGTCCTGTCGCTATGGCGACGATGTGCCCGGCTTCCTTTAACTCACGAATGGACTCCTTGGTTGTAGCTGGAACCTTCTTTTCATGATCCAGCAGCGTCCCGTCAATATCAAAAAATATGATTTTCTTATTCAATGAAACTCGCCCCTCTTCCGTATATTCTTGCCAGTAACCATATTGTAAATGATGAAAAGCATTTCAGAGCAAGCCATTATTTCTGCAAGGTCGATCGGACGCTTCCCGATCATGCATAAAAACCGCGCCGGAGCGCGGTCTTTATGATATCAAAAATCGAATAAATATAAATAATTATTTCGCTTCCGAGCGAACCTCATCGAGCATTTTATCATTGAATCCGAACAACCAAGTCAACACAAAAGTTAGAGCCATCGCTGTTAAGTTGCACAAAATGTAAAGTGGAATCTGACTGTTCAAGTATAAGAGCGTACCGGGAATAACGGTAATCGCCATACCCGTAGCCTCAAGCTGGAAGATGGAAGCCATGAAACCGCCCACGCCACCGCCGATCAGGGCGATAACGAACGGTCTGACGTAACGGAGGTTGACCCCGAAGATCGCCGGTTCCGAAATTCCCAGCATGGCCGAGAATGCGGATGGCAGCGATAATGCCTTTAGTTTTTTGTTTCTCGTCTTGAGTCCGACAGCCAGACAAGCTGCGCCTTGAGCTGCCATGGCGCTTGTCACGATCGCATTAAACGGATTGCTTCCTGTCTTTTCGAGAAGCTGAATTTCAAGAAAATTAAAAATATGATGCACGCCGGTGACCACAATAATCTGATTGAAGAAGCCGATCACAAGACCCGCAATGCCGAACGGCAATTCCAGCAAGAAGGTGGTCACGTTCATGACTACCTCTTCCAGAGAGTGGAACACGGGTCCGATTGCGAACAGACCAAGGATGATCATAACGAGCAGGGTTAAAAATGGCGTAACGATCAAATCAATCGCTTCAGGAATACGCTTTCTCAAAAATCTCTCGAATTTCGCGCCCAGCAGTCCGATGAAGAAGGCTGGCAGGACCGAACCCTGATATCCGACAACCGGAATGAAATCGAAGAGCATGAGTGCTTCGGCCGAACCGTTCGCCACGCTATATGCGTTGGGAAGAGCCGGGTTAACCAGCATCAAACCCAGCACGATACCAAGCACGGGGCTGCCTCCGAACACCCGGAATGCGGACCATGCCACCAATGCTGGCAAGAAAGCAAAAGCCGTATCCGTCAGTACCTGGGTGAAAAGCAGAAAATTAGGCGAAATATCGTCGGGCGTCGCTCCAAACCAGGCGAGGACGGTTTCTTGCGTCAATAATCCCCGTAATCCCATGAATAAACCTGTGGCGACTAATATCGGGATAATCGGCACAAAGACATCACCGAACGTGCGAATCGCCCGCTGAAACGGATTTCCTGATTTTTTCGCCTCGGATTTCAACTCATCCTTGCTTGTGCTCTCAAGCCCAAGCGATTCTACCGCTTCAAAAATCTGATTAACGGTTCCTGTTCCGAAAATGATTTGATATTGGCCGGAGTTAAAAAAAGCGCCTTTAACCTTATCGATATTCTCGACCTTCTTCTGGTCTATCTTCTTCTGATCGTGAACCATAATTCGGAGTCTCGTAGCACAGTGGGCAAAGGAAGCGATGTTCTCCCTGCCACCGATGGCTTCCACTACCTGCTTTGCAATTTTCCTATGATCTGCTGCCATGTTCATTCATCCCCTTCTATATCTTTTACGGCTTGGGCAAGATCCCACTTCGTGACCTTCAAGCCAGTGCTGCCGTTTTTTGCGAAAAATCGAATATGACGGCTGTCCTGCTTTGGAAATATCCGACTCGTAAACACTTCTTCGCCATCATTGACGAACACTTCTGCCGAAGAAATATCCACAAAGAGATGAAATTTGATTGAGTTTACTTTGGCATGCAGCATACAGGTACGTGTCGTTCCGTAATCACTCACAATCGTTGCACCCGATGATGAGCGATCTAGCGTAACCTTTTGCCTGACGGCGTCATACCAGATGACGGTCCGCTCCGTTTCGCCAGCTCGAAATTCAATGCCAACAACGTCCGCTTCGATCCCATGAAACTCACATGTCATCTCGAATACGGTTCCCTCAACCCCTGCATAACTCTTCACTTCGCTGTAAAGCGTATCCGCTGCTTCCATAGCTGTCGTCTCACGAAGAAGTTCCAACTCGGGGACAGGCAGCTGAATCAGCTTACCCTCACGAAACGAGAGCGTACGTGGAAGCGTCAAACAATGCGCCCAGCCATGCGAGTCGGTTGGATAGACGACCTCCGGCAAGCCCATCCAGCCTACCATGATGCGCCGGTCTTTCTCATCCACCATGGTCTGTGGTGCGTAGAAATCAAAACCTCTGTCCAGTTCGTAAAAGGAGCCGTGTTCAAACTCCAGCGTCCCCCGATCCAGAGGCTTGCCCGCGATGTAGCCAGATTGGTAAACGTTCCGGAATTCGTCGCCTTGCGGACTCAGCCCCTGCGGCGAAAACAGCAGCACGCCCTGTCCTTCCAGTTCAAAATAATCGGGGCATTCCCACATATAGCCGAAATGTTCAAGACGGGTCTGGATTTCCCCTTTGCATGACCAATCCAGCAAATCCGGTGATTCATACACGACAGCCGTTCCTGTTTGATCGTCCCTTTGGGCGCCGATGACGAACCGGAACAGGTCTTCGTCTTTCCATACCTTCGGATCCCGGAAATGCTCGGTATATCCGTCCGGCACACGGTCAATCAGCGGCTTATCGAGCTTCGTGATGGTGCCAACACGGTCCATCACGGCCATGCATTGATAAGAATGCCTGTTCCATTCCTCATCCCGGGTATTCCCGGTATACATCAGATACAGTTTGTCGTCTTTCACGATCCCGCTTCCCGAATAGGCGCCATATGCATCATGCGAGTACCCGGGCTCAATGGCGATGCCTTTGTTTTGCCAGTGCACCAAGTCCGTGGAGGAGGTATGGTACCAGTATTTCAGGCCGTGAAACGTGCCCAGAGGAAACCATTGATAAAACAAGTGGTATTTCCCGTTATAATAAGAAAATCCGTTGGGGTCATTCAGCAAGCCCATGATGGGCTGTACGTGAAACCTCTGCCTCCATTCGCTGCGTTTTGCTTGCTCCTTCAAGGAGGCAATCTCTTCAGGAGAGGCCTGATCCAGGCGTCGGTATCTCCGTTCTCTGTCCATGTCTCTTCTCCTTGTATATAGGCTTTCTCAAAAAACAAACTGATCATGCTATGCGTGAACATCAGCCTAACCCATTTATAACGGAACCGGTTCCAATCAGGGTTAAAAATAATGAACTCAGCTCCAATACCAAGCAAAAGCAGTATTGGAACCGGTTCCTTTTTTCCAGTATAAAATACCTATTTTAGATTGTCAACGCTTTCCCGATGAATCATATCGCAATTCATGACCGTCAGGAAATCCACAGGCTCGTCGTTGACCAGCTTTATGATATGCTGAGCGGCGAGGTGGCCCGCTTGGGAATATCCATATTTAACCGTTGTCAATCCGGGATGAATTACCTCGGTAACGTCGTATCCGCCAAATCCGGTAACGGAGAGTTCGTTGGGGATCTGGATGCCCTTCATATGAGCCGCTTTCATAACGCCTAACGCGATGTTGTCGGTAGCGCAGACCATTGCAGTTGGCAGCGTTCGGTTCAACTCAAAAATGGACAATGCGGTCTTTACACCATCCGACATCTTAAACCCACTCTCATAGAGAACCGCCTCCACCTCGTCATACTCGCTTAACGCCTTCAGAAACCCTTCCTTCCGCTGAACTCCGACAGCAACGTCTTTTTCCGTCACGCCGATATAAGATATATGACGGTGTCCCATGGACAGCACATATCGGCCCATGTCATAACCTGCGGCATAGTCGTTATATATCATGCTGTGGACATCCTTATGCTGTTGTCCGAGCAGGATGACGGGGATGCCGATCTCTTTAATCGCGGCAAGATGCGTTTCCGTCACCTGAGTGGCGAATAAAATAATGCCAGATATTTTTTGTCTGGCGAGATCATACAGCGCTTCAATCTCCCTGGATAAGTCCTGGCTTGCATTAATAATGAGAAGCTGATAACCGTGTTTCCTTAATTCTTCATCCATGCCGGCAACGGTCTGCGATGCTGAGAATGAATCCAGACGCGGCACAATGGTGCCGATCATGCTGGTTTTTTTCGCTTTCAAGCTCTGTGCGAACGAATTCGGAATATAGCCGGTTTCCTGAATGACCAGCTCTATCTTACGGCGTGTTGCATTACTGACAGAACCTCCGTTTAAGAAACGGGAGACCGTGCTTTTGGCAACTCCGGCTTTTTTGGCAATATCTGCAATCGTGTTCTTCATTCGGTGCTCCCGGGAGCCGCTTGCGGCGCTGCAACGAACAGATTATCCTCCACAGCTCCTTGCTCCGCAGCACAACTGGAAATGAGTTGTTTGTGCATGAATCTCTCCCCTTCGATTTTGCTTTTTCCTAACTATACCATGACTTCCAGGGATCCGTGAAATGCAGACTCCACCCCGAGCATTTGATGGGCAATACTTTTCTGCGTTCCAGATTCTAGCGAGGAACGAAGCGATTCAAAGGGGGATTCTTCATGCAAATCCCCTTTCGGGACGCGCAAATGGACCGTGCCTTATCCCGTTATTACATGGTTACTGTTAACCTTGCACGGTTCGCTCAGCCGATTCGACGGTATGCTTCAGCAATGTAGCAATCGTAACGGGGCCAACACCGGCAGGTACTGGTGTAATTGCGGATGCCAACTTCGCGCAGGCATCGTAATCGCAGTCGCCGATATTGCCTGGATTATAGCCGGCATCCAATACGACGGCTCCCGGCTTGATCCAGTCCCCTTGAATCAAATTAGGCTTGCCTACGGCCGCAACCACGATATCTCCCTGGGACACAATCTCCCCAAGGTTCTTCGTTCTCGAGTGGCAGATCGTAACGGTAGCATTGCGATTAAGCAGATTCATCGATACCGGCTTACCCAGAATCGGACTGCGTCCGACCACCACGGCATGCTTCCCTTCGATCGGCAGATCATAATAATCCATAATCGCAATAATCGCAGCAGGCGTACAAGACGGATAATCGGCAAAACCAAACGCATTTTGCGAGAAACCGAGCGTGGTTACTCCATCCACGTCTTTTTTAATGTCAATGGCATCAAAGGCTGCCCGTTCATCGATATGATGCGGTACCGGATGCTGCAGCAGAATACCGTGGACATTCGGATCCTCGTTCAGCTCTTGAATCGCAGCAATCAGCTCCTCGGTCGTTGTCGATGTCTCCAGTACCACTTTTTTGGATATGATGCCAAGCCGCTCGCAAGCATTTCCCTTCATCCGCACATAGGTCGCCGAAGCAGGATCATCGCCAACCAGAATCGTTGCCAGACAAGGCGTTACCCCCTGCAACTTCAATTCCTGTACCTTTACAGCCAGCTTGGTCTTGATATCGTCGGATACCTTTTTTCCATCTAAAATTACGGGTTCCTTACTCATGCTAATCCGCTCCTTCGCCATTGTATTAAAAAACATAAAGAGGCAAGGCGACTGATCGTCTCCTTACCTCTTGCCCAGGCGTACGGCATATGATCCTATGTGCTCCCTCTTGGTACCCCAAGCTACGCCAGTAACACATAGATAACTTTTTTTAATATACCACGACTTTGGACATCGCGCTACCGGGTATGAAGCCGACCGCTTTAAATCACAATCTCTTTGATTCATTTGCGGGAAGCACACATGATTCTGATTAGTCTCTCGGATAATTCACTTCCATAATGTCCATAAAAGGAACCTTCGTAATAACGCCATTCTGTTTCATATGTACCTTCCCTGTTCGGGAGTCCATTTGATCGATTTGCCCGCGGACCGCCTCTTCTCTTCCCCAGACCGTCAGCACGATAACCGATTCCTCCTGGTAAGCTTCCGTAAGCTGATTTCCGAGTTCTTCCAGTACAAACTCATCTCTAGTGGGTCTCTTTGGAACCTTTGCTTTTGCCATTTCCTTGTCCTCCTGATTGATGTTGCTCATGCGTCAGCATTACATTCTGAAATACGTTAAAGCTATCATCGAAACATGAATTGGGAATCTTCTTCCTATTCTTCCTATTATACAACAAATACAAAACAGGTGCTCTGGACTTGATAGGTATAAGTTCTGGACAGATAAATAGATTGACCACATCATTAAATGATTTTTTTAAACCCCGTCCTTCTGAAGGGCGCTTTCTAAACAGGGTAATAACTTTTCCTGCAATTGAGTTTTTAAATGATGAATTTCTGCATATTCCCCTGCTTCTTTCGTATTCTTCTTTTGAACTTTTCCATGACAAAAATCCCCTTAAGTAAACTGTAGCGCTCTTCTTCAGCACTGTCTACGCAAAGGGGATTATATTCTAGAAAACCTGTAAAGCCCTCAAGTGGCTCTTTATCCATTCGTAATTATTACGATTAATTTTAATCAAAAAAATATAACCTTACAGTGATAGCTCTTCGATGGCCATCCATGGCAGCGGATTGTTAAACGTCGACCAATCCAGCTGCATTTCCTGCTCGGTCAACAGACAATCGTCCAGCTCCTGCTCGATTAGTGACTGTTCCATCCCAATCCCGATCATCACGAGCTCGGTCATCCGATCCCCCCAGACGGCATCCCATTTTCGCTGCACATCCGGCTCACTCTGAATCAGCTCCTGCTGTTCCTGCTCGGTTAAAGCAGCCACCCAATATCCAGCTGGCCCGAACTGAATCGAAGGACCCGCTTGACTTAGACTTGCCGCAACATCCTCAAGCACTGCCAGCCAAGCGATCCCTTTCGCGCGTACGACCTCTTCCGGCCAATAACTCATGAATGCGGCCAGCCGCTCCGGATGAAACGGTCTTCTTCTCCGATAAACAAAAGAGCTGATGCCGTATTCATCCGTTTCTGGCACATGCTCTTCCTTCTGAAGCTCCTGAATCCAGCCGGGGGCCTGACTGGCTTTCTCAAAGTCGAATAAACCGGTATTCAGAATTTCCGCAGGTGCGACTTGTCCTTTAACGGTACGTATGATTTTGGCGCTTGGCTGAAGCTTATGAAGTATGCCTTCCACCTTGGCCAATTCGTCATCGCTTACCAGATCACATTTGTTCAACAGCAGCACATCACACGTCTCAACCTGGTCGATCAACAGATCCACGACTTCCCGTGTATCCTCTTCGCCAAGCGCTTCCTTCCGATCGAGCAGGCTTTGGCCCGAAGAGAAGTCTTTCCAGAATCGGTTCGCGTCTACAACCGTCACCATGCAATCCAGCCGGGCTAGGTCGGACAGCTGTACACCGGATACCTCATCTGGATAAACAAAGGTCTGCGCAACAGGCACGGGCTCGCTAATCCCCGTCGATTCAATCAGGATATAGTCAAAACGGTTTTCTTGTGCCAGCTTCTGAACTTCCTGCACCAAATCTTCCCGGAGGGTGCAGCAGATGCAGCCATTGGACATTTCGACCAGCTTCTCATCCGTTCGGGACAGGCTCCCTTCCCCTCGAACCAAATCCGCGTCAATATTCACTTCGCTCATGTCGTTCACAATGACCGCAACCTTCAATCCATCACGATTATGAAGCACATGATTCAACACGGTCGTTTTGCCTGATCCGAGGTAACCGCTGAGTACGGTAACTGGAATCTTATTGTTGTTATTCATCTACTGAACTTCCTCCATTCCTTAATCGTAATAATTACGATTTATACGGTATGATATTATATCTCCTTCAGCGAATTGTCAATCCTTCCGTGCAGAAAATGATCCGGCCAGCAAAATAAACCTCCGGCACTTAGGTACCGGAGGTTTATTTCCTCACCATTTAACTTATCTTGGTAGCCCATTTTCTTATGGTCAAGTGTCACTAATCGTTTGTATACATAATATGAATTATCTCAAGACGAAAAGGAGAAATTCGATGAATCAACAAAACTATAACCTTCAAGAAACTCAACAAAGAGAACCTCAGCCTTATCATCATCATCATGGTCACGGTCATGAGCATCACCCCCATTTTCATCCATATAGTTCTCCATCAGGCCATCATATGATCCATCATCATCACCATCACCACTATCACCATCACTATCAAATGAGGAGAGAAGAAGAGTAGTATTAAAAATTAATAACGAAAAACGCAAGGCGAGAAGATCTACGCCACGGTTGCATGTCGCGTTCATGCAGCCGTGCGTGTCATTCTCGCCTTTTCTATGCTTACATAGCATTACGGTAAAACTATCATGTGATGCTCAACATACGGTTAAACTACTCTCGAATTGTGCTCACTTTATTGTCAAATTACGTTCAGTTACTAACCCTTTGAGGAAAGGCAAGATTCATTTCCGAATATTCCTTTACAAGAATATTCTCATCATGGTATATTGTAACCAATCGTTGGTTAATATTCACAAATAAGGAGGGCAAGATATGAGCCAAGAAGTAATTTCGTTCATCGAAAACCTTAGTCTGCCTTGGCAAGTAGACGTCAGTAACAAGCTTCGACACATGGTCCAAGAAGCAATTCCGGAAGTAGAAGAACGAATTCAGTACAAAAAGCCACATTTTCTAAAGAACGGACAATATGCAGCTGTGATTTCACCATCAAAAGATGCAATCGCCTTTATGATCATGAACACAACAAATCTAGAAGTCCCCAAAAATTTCGATGGTCCACCCGAACGAAAATGGCTTAAAATTCGAGAAGATGATACCCCATGCTATGAGCTGCTAGCAGAACTTTTAGTTCAAGCATCGAGTTCGTTGTAATAACAAGATCGGGGGTAAGGTCATATGAAACAGACAACTTTGAACGCACTAGCCGAACCTAACCGATTGCAGATAGTCGAACTATTACGAGACGGTCCCTTAACTGTCAGTCAGGTTGCTGATCGCCTTAAAATCCGGCAGCCGCAGACTTCCAAACATTTAAAGATATTGCATGAAGCAGGATTGGTAGAAGTTCAGGCAGAGGCTAATCGACGGATATATAGACTACGACCTGAACCGCTACAAGAGATGGACGAATGGTTGGAATCGTTCCGCGGTATTTGGGAACAGCGCTTAGATCAACTTGAGGATTATTTAGACAAATTACAAAAGAAAGGGTAGCAGCCGCAACCTTTCATATTAGGAGGAATTCAAATGACCGAGCAAAGCAAAAGTGGCTTACTTCTAACCCGTGTTTTCAATGCCCCTCGAGAACTGGTTTTTAAAGTTTGGACGGATCCAGAACACTTCGGTAAATGGTGGGGTCCTCAAGGGTTTTCATTAGATGTTATTAGAATGGATGTACGTCCAGGTGGTATGTTCTTAGGTTGTCAGAAGTCGCCAGATGGTACCCAAGCCATGTGGGGTAAATTTGTATATCAAGAAGTCATAGTTCCTGAAAAACTGGTATTCATCCAATCATTCTCTGATGAAGAAGGTAACACTATACGTGCACCTTTTAACGCAAGCTGGCCGCTTGAAATTATTAATATTATCACACTTGAAGAAGCCGATGGAAAAACAACGCTAACAATGCAGGGTGGCCCTGTCAACGCAACTGCAGAAGAACAAGCAGCATTTGATGAAATGGCTCCAATGGTGAAACAAGGATTTGGCGGTACTTTTGATCAACTCGCTGAATATCTTAAAAGCCAGCAATAATTACATTGACCAAGGAAGCGCGAAAACAGCGGCGGCGAACCTATTTGTTCGCCGCTTTTTAATTCTTCAGAACTCAGCGTCATCTTGCTGGAAAAACCCCTTAAGTTTAAGGGGTTTTTCCATACTATCAGCGCCTTAATTATTTTACAACGAATCGTGCTGTCACCAGATCCTGCCGAAAAAATAACAAGTTTCCTTGTAAAAGTAACCCGGGCAAATGTATGAATCCGCTGATTACAGCACGATGCATTTGTGACGACCGCGTTTCCCATGCATTCGTATACATTTTCGTGAAATTACAGCTTCTGGGCAACTGCTTGTTCCGTTGCCTGTTCATCGTCTTTATCCTCAGGCTTCTCACCGTCTTTCCAGATGACCTGTTCGCCGTAATCTTTTCCCCAATCGTACATCAATTTCAAGATCGGCATAAGACTCTCCCCGTAGGGCGTGAGCGAATATTCGACCCGAGGCGGAACCTCGGGGTAAACTACACGATGGACCAGTTGATCTTCCTCCAATTCGCGGAGCTGATTGGTCAGCATTTTTTGCGTGATATGAGGAATCATTCGATTTAGCTCACCGAAGCGTTTAACGCCCTCTAAACCAAGATGCCATAGGATGATCAGCTTCCATTTGCCGCCGATAACCGCCAGGGTTAACTCTTTATGGCAGTTTATTTCCTTCAGATTGATTCGCTGTTTGACTTCACTTGCCATAATGCATCACCCCTTCTTCCCTACAGTATACAACGGTCGCGGTTATATCAACAAAGTGGAAAATATCACATGACAGCACCCTACTCCAAATTGGCGTGCAGGCCAAACATTTGGTCCGAATGGAGCTCACTCTTCTCCATCAATCTCAGGATGACCGCATCCAGCACGATCAGCATCGTCTGTTCAAATAAAGAGGCCATCGGTTGAACAGTGACGAGTGTATCTTGATTCTGATCCTTGGTGCTTCCGGGGAGCTGAACGATCGCATCGGAAAGCTCTCCGATACGCGATTCGGGCTTCACCGTTACGACTGCTATGGCTGATCCGATATCCTTGGCTTTTCGGGCCATAGACACCAAGCTTTGCGTTTCGCCTGAACCTGAACCGATAACAAGCAAGTCACGAGCTCCGATCGCCGGCGTTACCGTTTCACCGACGATATGAACCTTATATCCCATCTGCATTAACCTCATGGCAAAAGCCCGGATCATCAGACCGGATCTGCCGCCCCCTGCCAAGAAGATGGCGTCGGATTGCGCGATCCGTTCAATCAATCCCTCGACCTGGGCTGCATCGACCTGCTGTACGGATTCCGATATCTCCTTGGCAATGACTGCTGCATGTTGAAATATGTTATTGCTCATTGTGACTTAAGCCTGCTTCACAAGTTGGTTCATTTGAGCTGCTGCGGCCTTCTTGTCGGTTTGGCTCGTAATTCCGCCGCCGACGATCACGAGATCGGGATTCGCTTGGATCACCTCAGAGAGCGTCTCCATTTTGATGCCCCCCGCAACGGCGGTCTTCGCATTTTTAACGACACGTTTGATCGCCGCCAATTCCTCGAATGAGTTTTTACCTTCCGCCTGGTGGTCATAGCCGGAATGAACGCAAATGTAATCCACGCCAAAAGCGTCAATCTCCCGTGCTCTTCCTTCAATGTCCTTTACGTTGATCATATCCACCATGACCTGCTTGCCTTGCTTGAAGGCCTCTGCCACCGCGCCTTTGATCGTGGAATCGTCGGATACGCCCAGCACCGTAATAATATCCGCACCGGCTTCGGATGCCTTCATCACTTCATAACCGCCGGCATCCATAATTTTAAGGTCGGCCAGCACACGCAAATGCGGGAACTCCTCTTTAATCGCTTTGACGGCGTGAAGCCCTTCATTAATGACAACGGGCGTTCCGATCTCCACGATATCGATAAACTCGGCTACTTCAGCCACCACTTGTTTTGCTTCTGGAATATTCACCAAATCCAATGCTAATTGAAGTTCCATATTGTTAATCTCTCCTTATGAATGTATTGTTTAATGACTACACGATCATTGTAGAGCGACAGTTTACTTTACGGAAGTACGTACTTATAAGTGAGATACTTACGTGGAAGTAAGTAATATGGAGGGACAAAGGGTTAGTTGCTTCATTTTTTCTGTTATGCATGCTGTCTCAATGCGGCTGGTAAAAAACAATTAAGCCTGTTTGTTCACTTTCGACTGACATCCGGCTGTGGTTTAATATAATTGTCAGGCCGGACAAAATGATCGGAAAGGAGGCTGAACGAATTGATTCAGAATATGGAGGTGGCATCCGCATAAGCGGGTGTCACGTATAGGGGAGCCCCATATAGGGCTCCCCTTCATTTGCAATCCTATAAAATTGGAGGAAACGCGATGTCACAATTACGTCAACCAGCCATTATCATCGTCACTGGTGTCATGGCCTCTGGTAAGTCGACGGTAGCCCAGCTGCTAGCGGAGAAGTTTGAACGCGGGGTCCATTTGCGAGGGGACTCGTTTCGGAAAATGATAGTCAGGGGCAGAGAAGAAATGCTTCCGGATGCTTCGCTAGAGGCGGAGAGGCAGCTCGCATTACGGTATCAGCTATCCGCCTCCGCTGCCAGAACCTATGCTGAAGCCGGTTTTCATGTCGTTCTGCAGGACGTCATTCTCGGCCCGGCGCTGCACCAAATAACCGAAATGCTAAACGGCCTTCCTGTTTTCATCGTTGTGTTAAACCCATCCGAGAATGCCGTTAGCGCACGAGAGCAGATACGTGACAAAAAAGGCTACGGTATATGGACCATCCATGAGTTGAACCGGCGGTTAACCGACGAAACGCCAAGGATCGGCCTGTGGCTGGATACCTCTGATTTATCTCCTGAAGAAACGGTTGAAGAGATTTGGAAGCGGATGTGGGACGAGGGGCAGATCCGTTAAAATAAACCCGGTATCATTCATGACAAGGCTTCCTGGTAAAAAACAATTAAGCCTGTTTATTCACTTCATTCCCGGCGCCAGCCATGGTTTAATATAGATGTCCGGCTGGACCAAATGATCGGAAGGGAGGCTGAACGAATTGATTCAGAATATGGAGGTGGCGTCTGCGTAAGCGGATGTCACGTTTAGGGGAGCCCCATAAAGGGCTCCCCTTCATTTCATCTTACTCGTAAATCACGGCTTTGATCTCGTCGCTGTCGATATTATGTTTGTCGTACCAGTAGAATCCCGTATCGATCTGCGGTTCAACCTTCTCCCCTTTGATGGCTGCCACAGCGGCTTTTACCGTCTCGTATCCGATGCCGACCGGATTTTGCGTGATGGCTCCCGCCATTGTCCCGTTCTTGATTGCGTCAATCTGTGCTTTTCCGGAATCGAATCCGACCACGATGATCTGACCTTCCTTTTTCATCTCCGTTACTGCGTTAATGACGCCAACCGCAGAACCTTCATTCGCCCCGAATATCCCTTTCAAATCCGGATGCGCCTGCATCATCGCCTTGGCCAGATCCGTCGATTTCAGGTGATCCCCGCCTCCATACTGGATGTCAACGATTTCGATATTCGGGTACTTCTCTTCGATCTGCTTCTTAAAGCCGTCGCGGCGGCTAACCCCCGTTACGCTGGTCTGGTCATGGACCACCATCGCGATTTTGCCTTCATTTCCGATGAGCTCCGCCATTTTGTCTGCCGCAAGCGCGGATGCAGCCATATTGTCCGTCGATGCCGTCGTGACCGGAATGTCGCTTTCCACCCCCGAATCGAAGGCGATGACAGGGATGTTGTTTTCCTGGGCTTTTTTCAGATAAGGTATGGAGGCCTGGCTATCCAATGCGGCAAAGCCGATCGCGCTTGGTTTCTTGTCGAGTGCTGCCTGCAGCATTTCGATCTGCTTGTCCACCTGAGATTCCGTCTCCGGTCCTTCAAAGGTAATCTTTACGCCAAGCTCTTCCCCTGCCTGCTCGGCACCGGCTTTTACCGCCTGCCAGAATTGGTGCTGAAAGCCTTTGGAAATGATCGGGATATAGATTTCTCCTTCGGCTGCAGAACCGGCTCCTGAACCGGATCCGCCCTCGCTTGGACTGTCGGTTCCAGCAGCGTTCTTGCCGGATGAACCGCAGGCCGCCAGCATACTTGCAGTTAGCATGAGAATCAGAGCCAATACGGAAAGCTTTTTCATAATCGCAATCTCCCCTTGTTTATCAAAATAGTACATCTATAGAACTTCCATCCAAGGAAGCTTCTAACCCGTTAACATTCGGCTAACTTAGCGTGGAGCGCTGCACTAACCAAGGGCTTACGCTTTGCGTCTGCGCAAAATATCCGCATACACCGCGAGTATGATAACGAACCCTACGACAACGGTTTGCCACTCCTGCGGCACGGACAAAATGCGTAATCCATTCGTCAGCACGCTCATGATCAAAGCGCCGATCACCGTACCGATGATGGTCCCCTTCCCTCCGCTGAGCGAAGTTCCCCCGATCACGACCGCCGCAATGGCTTCCAGCTCATACCCGGCACCCAGGGCCGGATTGGCCGAATTCAGCCTCGATGCCATCATGACACCGGCCAAGCCGGTAAAGGCGCCGGTTAGGGTGTAAATGACGATTTTCCAGAAGCCCACATGGACGCCGGACAATCGGGTCGCCTCTTCGTTGCTGCCCAATGCAAAGTTATACCGGCCGATAATGGTCTTCGATAAGATGAGGTAACCCACAACAGCCGCAATGAAGAAAATAACGACCGCATTCGGAATATCAAGGCCCGGTATCAACCAGCCCAGCACACTGCCTTGGGACACCTCGGCAAAGCTTTCCGCGTCGTTGAAATAGACCGGCTTGGCTCCGGAGATAATCAGGGCCAGTCCTTTGGCGATCATCATCATCGCCAGCGTTGCGATAAAAGGCGGGATCTTCATCTTCGCCACCGCCGTTCCGGACAGAAGCCCGCACAGGGCGCCCGTCAAGATGCCGACAAGGATGCCGACAGGAACCGGTAATCCCCAGAAGGTGATGCATACGCCGGTCATAACACCGCTCAGCGTCATGACCGTCCCGACGGACAGATCAATGCCGCCGGTAATGATGACAAAGGTGGATCCCAAGGCCAGCACGCCAATTACCGCGGTCGAGAGAAGGATGCCCACGATATTGGAGAATTGAAAGAAATTGCTGGATGAGAACGTAAAGAATAGAATGAGAACGACCAGGCTGGCTAGGGCCAGCACTTGCTGAAGCGCGCCCGATTTGATTTGAATGTTCATCTGCTTATTCCTCCTAACGTGTATGGATAACGGCTTACATTCTCGCTGTAGCCAGATGCATAATGCTTTCTTGGGTCGCCTCTTCATGTTCCAGCTCGCCTGTAATCCGGCCTTCACACATCACGAGAATCCGATGACTCATTCGAAGGATTTCAGGCAGCTCCGACGAGATCATGATGATCGATTTGCCCTGTGCCGTAAGATCGTTCAGCAAACGGTAGATTTCGCTCTTGGCCCCTACATCGATCCCGCGCGTCGGTTCGTCGAAGATCAGAATGTCGCAATCGCGGGTCAGCCATTTGCCGATGACGACTTTCTGCTGATTGCCGCCAGAGAGGTACTTTACTTCCTGGTCCACATGTGGTGTTTTGACCTTCAATCGTTCAACCATATCCTCCGCCTGTTTGCGAATCCTGGCCGTATTCATCCAGCCGCCGGGACGCAGGAAGCTGCCGTATGACGCGATAGCCACATTGCTCTTCACATCCAGATCGACAACGCATCCAAAGCGTTTGCGATCCTCGGATAAATAACCGATCCCTTGGCGCACCGCATCGTGGGGGCCCTTGATCGTTATCTTGCGGCCATGAACGTGGATCTCGCCGGATTGAATGCGGTCGGCACCAAAGATCGCCCGGGCAAGCTCGGTCCGCCCCGCGCCAACCAGCCCTGCAATGCCCAGGATTTCTCCCTTTTTCAGAGTGAAGTTAATGTCCTTCAAAATTCGGCCTTGATTCAGTCCTTTAACCTCCATTACCGTCTCACGTTCACCTGCGCTCTTCTCCGGTTTCGAGGTCTCGTAGATCTGACGGCCAACCATTTTGGAAATAATGTCCTGTGTGGTGACTTCGTCCGTTGAAACCGTATCGATGTACTGCCCGTCACGCATAACCGTAATGCGATCCGTAATTCGCTTGATCTCATCCATCCGATGGGAAATGTAAACGATTCCAACTCCGCCTTCGCGAAGCTGGCGAATGATGCGGAACAAATCCTCAATCTCGGTTTCGCTTAAAGCCGCAGTAGGCTCATCCATGACCAGCACGTCGGCGCTATAAGACAATGCCTTGGCAATCTCCACCATCTGCTGCTTGGCAACCGTTAATTCCGAAACCTTGATGGATGGGTCCATGTCCAGTCCCATCCGCTCGAACAGTTCCTTCACTTGTCGGTTTAGCGCATGCTCATCCAGAAACAATCGGAGCTTTCGTCGCGGCTCCCGCCCGATGAATATATTCTGAGCAACTGTCAGATCGGGCGCCAAGTTCAATTCCTGATGGATCATGCTGATCCCCGCGTCTTGTGCCGCTTTCGGATTCGTTAACTCCACGGGCTGCCCCTTGTACGTGATCGTTCCTGCATCCTTCTGGTATACGCCGGTCAAGATTTTCATCATGGTTGATTTGCCAGCACCGTTCTCACCCATAAGCGCATGAACCTCACCGCGCAGCAGTTCAAATCGGCAGTTATTTAATGCAAGCACGCCCGGAAATCCCTTCGTGATTCCTTCCATCTGTATCAATACTTCGCTCAAAACCCCTCACCTCTCAAGCTGGCACCTTTTATGAATCATTGTACAAAGCGTTCCCCTTGCGGAGGAATGGAATATTCTCTGATCGATGTTGAATAATCTATGATCTGTGAACAGGACCCCTTAAAGGAAGAAGCTACTCTTCCACAAAGGGAAAGAGCAGCTTCTGGTTCTCCTCGGTATACATATTGTCTTTGTTGATGACTACGGAATCGGTGTACACGTTGCGTGACACCTTGTCTCCTTCGATGATGGATACGGCTGTTTTGATGCCTAAATAGCCGATGTTGAAGGGTTTCTGAACGATCGTGGCTTGCAGGACCCCCTCTTCGAGCAGCTTGACTTCCTTCACCGAGCTGTCGAATCCGACTAGCTTGACCTTGCCCCCCAGCCCCAGTTCTCGAATCGCTCTGCCTGCCCCCACCGTAGAAGGCTCATTCAGTCCCACGATTCCATTCAGGTCAGGCCTCTCCAGCAGCAGCTTCTTCGTGATTTCATAGGCTCTCTCCTCCTTGCCTTCGCTATAGTAAGTGCCCACAATTTCCGTGCCGCTGCGCGACTCCAAAATACTTCGGACCCCTTGTTCCCTCTCGATCTGCGTCGAGGTCCCCTGTACGAAACTGACGATAGCAACCTTGGCATCTGCCGGGAGTAATGAAGAGAGCTCTTTGCCTGCCTTCTGTCCAGCATTCACATTGTCGGTCGCGATCAAGCTCTGCGCATAATCACCATTAACGGCGGAATCAATCATAATTAGCGGGATGTCAGCCTTACGAATGGACTCTGCTACGGGAACAAGGCGGTTATAATCTCCGGCGGCCATGACAATCGCATCCGGCTTCCGTTTGATGGCTTCCTCCAGCAATTGGATCTGCAAGTCCACTTCGATTTCCTGGGTGGGTCCTACCACCGAGACATCCACACCGAATTCACGAGAAGCCGTGTTCACCCCTTCAATCAGTACCCGCCAGAATTCAATTTCATCCAGTGCTTTAACACCCACGATGATCTTCTTGGCACCAGGCTCTGCCTTGGACCATTGAAAGGCGACATAACCCAGGATTAGCACCGAAATCAGCAGCAGTAAAATATATCGCAGTCTCATGTACGACTTCATGGCACATCCCCCTCCAAGCTCCGCCATTCCTCCGGATGAACAGCTGGAATGAGCACCTTTACGCATGTCCCCGATCCGGGCTTGCTCGTATAGCTAAGGCCATATTCCGCTCCAAAATATAACTGAATCCGCTGGTGGACGTTCGCAATCCCAACGCTGTTTCTCGATGGGTTGCCTTCTTTGGACGTTAGCAGAGTCTCAACCTTGGACTGATCCATGCCGATGCCGTCATCCCTGACTTGAAACTCGATCCGGTTATGTTGAAACTTCCCTGTAATCGTGACCGTTCCCGGACCTTCCTTGTTCTTGATGCCATGATAAATGGCATTCTCCACCAGCGGCTGCAGCAGCACCTTCAATGTCAGATACGGGTAAAGCTCGCGATCGATATCCAGGGCAAAACGGATTTTGTCCTGGTATCGCATTTGTTGTATTTTTAAATAATTCGTTATATGTTCCACCTCGGTAGCAATCGGTATCATCTCCCTCCCTTTGCTGAGCGAAGCTCGAAACAACCTTGCTAAAGCCGATGTCATCAGAATCACCTCATCATGCTTCTTGCTCTCGGCCATCCATATGATGGAATCCAGCGTATTATAGAGAAAATGGGGATTGATTTGGGCTTGCAGGGCATTCAGCTCGCTTTTCCTCTTAATTTCCTGCTCTACCACAATCTGATCCATCAATTCCTTAACCTTCAGCACCATCACGTTGAAGCTGCGGGCCAGGCCGGAGATTTCCCTGGAATGCCCCACGGGAACCCGGATATCGAAATTCCCCTTCTCCACTTCCATCATTTTCTCTTGGAGTTTCTTGATGGGACGCGTCAGGTTCCGGGAGATGACAACGGAGAACAGCACGCCCACGCCAAGACATAACAACCCCGCTATGGCAAAAGAAAGCTGCATTTGCTTCTTATTGTCCACCAGCTCATTCTCATAAAAAACGCCAACGATTTTCCAGCCGAAATCCGTATCCTTGATGCTGTATATCCGGCTTGCCCCGCCCTCCTTCACGACAAATCCCCCTTGCTTGTCCGAAATGACCTGCTCTAATCTCTCCGTCTTCAAATTGCTGTAGAGCAGCTGCTGCTGCGGGTGATACACAATCCGGCCTTGACGGTCAATCACAAACACGTAACCCCGGTTCCCCAGATCCAGCTTGCTGAGCATATCGTTAATCACCTTGAAGTTGAGATCGATCAACAGAATGCCCAGCCCATTCGAAGGATTCACGCCGCTGAGCTCGCGGCTCAGTGATACGACCCAGCGGTACTCTCCCTTGATGACCGGCTGTACATGGGACGAGGAGATCACTGTCTGTCCCTTGTTTTCCTTCGCCTGCCGATACCAGGGCTGCTCCGATAACGCAATATAGGGATTCAGTTCGGCGTCCGCCCGATCAGAGATAAAGGTGTCGCCGGCTCCAAAAATATTAATCGACGCAATATCTTTGCGCGAAACCCGAATCGAGTGGAAATATTCCGATATCTTCGCTTTCAATATAGCCAGTTCCGCAGGCTGCAGTTCATCGGCCGAGGCCAGATATTCTCTGACGTTCGGATTGTTCATCGCTGCGAGCGAGATGTCCTTCATGCCCGTAATGTAGGTTTGGATATTTGCATTCACTTGATTGATCAGCTCGGAGGTATAACTCTCCGCCGTTTCGCGAACAGCCGATTCGGACAGCCGATAGGAGATGAAGATCAGCAGCAGCGCCGTAAACAGCACTAACATCACGAAGGAGCTGGCAATGCGGGACTGAATCGTTTTGATTCGCTGCGGTGCCTTCATGACCTTACCTCGTCTGACGCCATTTTATTTCGGTACTCGGTCGGGGTATCTCCGGTATGTTTCTTAAACAGCACGCTAAAATATTGTGGATCCTGATAACCGGTCTTTGCCGCAATTTCATAGGTTTTCATCGAGGAATGCTTCAGCAGTTCCTTTGCTTTTTCCATACGGACTTCCGTTACGTATTCAACGAAGGTTCTCCCGGTATGCGTTTTGAACAGAGCGCTGAAGTAACTCGTGCTCATGAAGATCCGGCTGCACACGGTCTTAATCGATAACTCCGGATCCTCGTAATGTCGCTGGATGAAATCGACCGCCTCCAGCATCTGGGAGCGAGTCAAGTCCTTTCTCGTCTTGGCAACGTCCTTTAGCGCCTGCTCGCACACCTCGTTTAACCAATGCTCAATCTCATCCAAGGACCGAAAAGAATGTAGATCGGATAGCAGACTTTTCTCTTTGCCGATCAACTCGTTCTCATTGCAGCCGATTTCCATCAAAGTTTGAAGAACCGCAAGCATCACTCGTACGATCCGCACATAACAGAGCTCGATCGAAATTGAAGCGCTTCCAAGTTCGCTGATCAACCGCCGGATGCACGTCTTTACTTCGGAGTCCGTACCGGCCCGGATCGCGGAGATTAGCGCTGACTCGGTTTCGATCCCATCCAGGAGAGGAGCGTCCCCCCGCTTTTCAAGATCCGTGATATGGACCACCTGATCATGGCCGATCAGGAGCCGGTATTCCAATGCAGCCTCCGAAGCCCTGCAGGAATAACGGATGTCCTGAAGTTCACGGCAAATCGTTCCGATGCCCAGCGTGACCGTGAATTTCATGAACTGTTTCGTAGATCCGCGAATTCCCTCCGCCAGCTCCTGCGCCCGAGCGTGCAGCTCCTCCTCGCCGAAGCCCGACAGAATGGCCATAACCTTGTTCTCCTTGTACCGAAAAACGGCTGCACCGGGCTCACCCGCCAATAATTCCTGCATGATATTGTATAAGGCAAAAGCATACAGCTCATTATCGACGTGCTCTTCATCCGAACGAAGCTCATCCCTATCCGCTGCTATTGCGATATAAAGCGGCCCCGGAAGCGGAATATCAAAGTAAATCAGCTTGCTCTCGATCTCAGATCGCTTCATCGGCGATGACGCCAGTCGTTCGAGAAATCGTTCCTTAAGCAAGACCAAGCTCTCATTCAACTGATATTTGAGCCTCTTCAAGTGCTCCGTACGTCCGTGTTCCTCATCCATCTCCAGCTTGAGTTTATCAAGCATCTCCCTTAATTCCGCCGAGGTAACCGGTTTCATAATAAAATCCGTGACCTGCAGCTTCACCGCCTGCTGGGCATATTCGAAATCGTCAAACCCGGTCAGAATGATGATCTTCGTCTTAGGAAAACGTTCCGTAATATGGCGGGACAATTCCAGGCCATCCATGTACGGCATGTTGATGTCCGTTAACACCACATCAGGTGGTTGGCGGGTGACAGCCTCCAATGCATCCCTGCCGTTCTCAGAACCTCCGATGCATTCAAAGCCATGGTCCGCCCACTGAATCTGGTTTCGAATCCCTTCCCTTACAATCGGTTCGTCGTCCACAATAAGAATCGTATACAATCAAAGCCTCCCCCGTTCATAAGCAAATCCCATTTGCTTGGTTCTATCGTGTTACGAGGTGAATATACAGGAAAAGCCCTTTGGCAAGCAACTGCCAAAGGGCTCCATGACTTCATATTTATTTGCGGGTGTTCATCCATGTAATGAAATTGTTCACCACAATATCGAGGAAACCGATGGTTGGCTCATGGATTAACTTGCCAGCCTCATCCATCTTCTCGTGTACCGCGCCGATGTATACTTCATTGTTCGGAAGCAGCGGCGAAGTAATACCGACAGAAAACAGAATATCCCGGAGATGCTCTTGAGCGCGAACCGTTCCAAGCTGTCCCATCGACGCCCCCATGATCCATGAAGGCTTCCCGTTCATGACCTTATCAACGCGCGATAACCAATCGAGCGCGTTCTTGAGCACGCCCGGTATAGAGTAATTATATTCCGGTGTGATCCACAATACCGCATCGGCGGCAGCAATCCGCTCTTTGAAATCCTTAACAACCGCAGGAGGATCCAATTCAATGTCTTGATCGTAGAACGGAAGATCACGAAGCCCCAGGATTTCAAACGTGATCCGATCCGAGTAACGCTGCTTCAAATATTCCGCGAGTTTCATATTGTACGACTCTTTTCTAATGCTTCCAACAACGATTGCTACTTTCATGATACCCTCCAGTTCTATGCCTTCTTAGTACATTCCATTCTATTGTTGACAACTAACTTTAGCCTATCACCATATTTTACCATTGTCAAAATATCGTTTATCCTACTTCATCAACGAGAGCAGCTTACACACATCGTGCTCCATATATTCTCTTTGTTCAGGCGGCGCATATTGGAGCAGAGTCAGTGCGGCATAAGGCACTTTGATGGCATGGGGATCTTCATACCGTTTACTCCAATAGGCCGAATCCGTAATCGAAGCTTCCTCTGCAGCCTCAACTCTCTGATTCGATAGCGCTTGTGGCTTTAAACGGTTGAGTTTTATTTGCAGTCGGTGATTGTTTTGACCAAGCTTAGCAAGCTGGGCATAACCGAGCCGTTCCAGCTCAATCAATGCGTGGGCGTGGGTAATGCCATGCTCAAGCTCACCTGCAAAAAAGTAGTACTTCCCTTCAACGTGTTGATCCGGCAGCACATGATCCAACTCGGATAAAGCACGAATGGCCAGATCGGCTGCATTCCGGTACGGCGGTATTTCCGAGAGTGAGATCTCCGATCGATCCAGCTTCGTATAATCATCAATTCCGTAATACCTGGCAAGCTTGTGTTCAACTGCTGCATCTTCCATCAGCTTAAGTAAACCTCGCACGATTGACGGCGTCAGTAAGTCCGGACGCTCACGCAATGCTTTCAGTCC
This sequence comes from Paenibacillus sp. NPDC058898, assembly GCF_049316025.1. NCBI lineage: Bacteria > Bacillati > Bacillota > Bacilli > Caryophanales > Paenibacillaceae > Paenibacillus > Paenibacillus sp. NPDC058898. The sequence continues at coordinate 247,818 of NZ_JBMOSM010000003.1, forward strand.
CAAGACGGCCAGGGTTACCCCGTGTCCGGAGGTACTCAGATTCGTCAGGTTAGGCAGCAGTCCTTCAATAAATCGATTCATTAATTCAGGCTGCGCAGGTTCGGGAGGATAGGGTTCGAACCAATCTTCATGCTGACTGCGCAAGTGCAAGCAATTGGAAGCCAACCCCTGCAGTACATCTTGCGGCAGATCAAACTCCTTCTGCATGTAATAAGCCGCCAAATACGCTCCGCCAACATGTCCTTCAAACCAGCCAATCTCGCCGCCGCGGCTCAAGGCTGTAAGACCATCCTCCAAATACCGGTCACTAATGACCGAATTCACCTCCTTCCCTTCAATTGCACTTGGCAGATTCAGCCTGGCTGCAATGTCTTTAGGAAAGCTTGTGATCTTTAGTCGGATGCTGTAACCATACATTCTAAAATGCAAACCATCCTCGGTATCCGAAACCATCATCCGACGATCCAGAGTGGATCGAACCCGGTCCAGAAACCGTTCGTCGGTTACTCCATAAGTTATCTCCAGGGATGGTGCCAGCGCATACATCGAAATCGGAATCCACTTGCGCTTTGTTGATACAACAACGGCATGGGCTGTTCCTCCAATGACAAAAGCGAATTGCTCCGACTCCTTGGCGATCGTTAAACCGAGCGTCTTCTGCATCCATAATCTTGCGGCTATCGGATCCTCCACAGGTAATCCCACCTCCCGCAAATACAGGACGCCATAGGTGCCGTTCGGCGCCAGTACCCCTTCCTTCAGATCATCGTGCGCGATAAACTCAAGCAAGTTTCCATCGCCATCCTTGAAGTACACATTCACGCCGGAATCAAACCGCTCAACCACTTCACCATCAGGCCATTTCAATAAAGGCATCTGCACTGCGAGCTTCTGGATCATGGATTCAAACTGGGAATAAGGCACTTCAAACGCGATATGGGCAGGAGCTATAGATTCATACGCTTCTTCAAATGCGAGTGTGAAATCCGGTGTAGGCTGGAATACGATCTCAACCTCGCTTTCGCTTGCAATCGGGAAATGAAGCAGTCCGTTGTAAAATTGTTTCACACCCTGAATGGAGACCGTTTTTAATTTCAATCCGGCAAAATGAGTGATCATGAGGTTTCAACCTCCTCTTTACCGCTGACCTTCTTTACCAGCTCCATAAAGATGGATAGCGCCTCTTTAGCCCGATAATCCAGCACAATCGTGCCTTCTGCCGCTTCGGATTCGTAAATGGTCCGCTGAGAACCGCCAATGGAGATCCATTCCGGACTATTAATTCCGTGCAAATTGCGTATGGTAGCTTGCATTTGCTGCAGTGAACTCACACCGACCGCCCCTCCCGCCGAGCTTACCGATAACACCGGTTTACCTGAGAAATGCATCTGTCCCAAATGATCCAAGGCGTTCTTCAAAACTCCACTCATTCCTCCGTGGTACTCCGGTGTCGTCAATATAATTCCATCCGCTTCCATTAACAGACGCTGCAGCTCGCGCACGCCAGCATGGCGGTTGAATATCTCGTCTGGTGAATAGAATGGGAGCGGTGTCTCATACAAGTTAAACAGCTTCACCTCCACGAACAACGTATTCATTTGCGCTTCCAAGGCTTTAGCCAGAACGGTGCTTGTTGCTTCCTTACGATTGCTGCCAGCTATAATCACGATCTTCATGGTACTGCCTCCCTTATGGATATCGAATGTTTTGTTAAGTCCATTGTAGAGGAGGCAAGCCATGGAAATCGTCAACATTTAGAGTGATTTTACGAGCAAAAGCTCTCATGCCTTCGGCTGAGAGCTTCTACAACTATAGTCTTAGATATGATCGTTATGTACGCTAAATACAGCAATCCTTATACCATTCCATGCTTGAGCGCATAAATGGCCGCCTGTGTCCGGTCGGCAACCCCCAGCTTATCGAGCAGATGGCTGACATGGGTTTTAACCGTCTTCTCGGTGATGTAAAGCGCTTCGCTGATTTCCCTGTTGTTCATGCCCGATGCAATCAACTGCAGTACCTCCTGCTCCCGACGGGTAAGTTTATCCAACTGTGCTGCCTGTTCCTGATGGCCGGACCTGCTGGTCTCATCTGCTCCCGCCGGCGATGTAACATGCGTCATGAGCAGCCCTGCCGCATCCGGATGCAGTTCAACTTGGCCTTCATACACACGCCTGATCGCAGCCACCAGTTCCTCAGGCTCAATATCCTTAAGAAGATAGCCGCGTGCGCCTGCCCGAATGGCTGGTAAAACATGGTCATAATCGATAAACGAGGTCAGCACGATAACTTTAATGTGAGGCTGTTCTTTTTTTAACTGTGCGGTCGTATCGATTCCATTGAGGATCGGCATATTCAGATCCATTAACACGACATCGGGATTTAGATGTTTGGCCGTTTCCAGCGTCTCTTCGCCATTCGCGGCTTCGCCAACCATCTCGATATCCGGCTGCGTAGCCAGAAAAACCTGTAATCCCCGGCGTACCATGGCATGATCGTCAGCGATCAACAATCGGATCATCCGTTATCCCCCCCCTTCTCTGTTGATCTACCCCTTAAGGGCAGCGAAACCTCAATCATGGTTCCCTCTCTGTACACACTGTAAAGACGGAATTGTCCTCCGAGCGATTCGGCCCGTTCCCGCATGCTCGACAACCCAATTGAATGCCGCGTCAGCTCGTTCAATCGTTGCTTGGTAATCCCGCGGCCATGATCTTCGATTCGAAGTTCAACATCATTTTCCTGCAGGGTTAATACGACCGTTACTTCCTTCGTATCCGCATGCTTGCTTACATTGTTCAGCGCCTCTTGACCGATCCTCCACAAGGTTTCTTCCACGATCCGGGGCAGGTCCTGTATCCCGCTGATATGTGAACTTACATGAAGCTTCAAACGTTCGCCGTATTGTTTAAGGCCTGTCATAAGCCCTTCCTCAAGTCCGGGTGGGCGAAGCTGCATGATCAGTTCCCGCATTTCCTTAAGGGCGCTTTGCGATAAAAACTGTATATCATGGATGGTATCCTGCAGCATGCTTTTCTGCTCATGCGGCTCCGCGGCAAGCATCCCCCCAACCCCCTTGGACATCATGACTAACGAGAACAGGGTTTGACTTACCGAGTCGTGCAGGTCTCGGGCTAGACGATTGCGTTCATCCATTCTTGCGAGCTCCCGCCGGTTCTCCTCCAGACGGATGCGCTGAAGGGTCATGCCGATATGTTCAGCCAGTGCCTCGATCACCTCCATATCCGCCCGGTACGCATCCCCGTAATGATCGTACCCTATCAAAAGCAGTCCAAAAAAGGTGTCTCCGGCTGCCCCCAGCGGAACCGCAACCGCTCGGGTGATGGAGGATATCCATCCCTGTTCAACCAATAAATCCGCAAGCCGCTGCGCGTCTTCGGCACTGACCGGATCCGCAGAGACCTTTCCCTTGTCAGAACGGGTTCGTGCGGTTTCAGGAAGTGGAAATTGAGCATGGGGCAGCGTCGTCTGACCTTCGCTATATAGGGCACGCAGTGTCATATCGTTACCGATAGGCTCCAGTAATGCGGCGAATGGCCAGTCAAAGTAACGTCCCATTAAACTCATGACTTGCTTCGTTAATTCGGCCCGGTTAACCGCCTGGGAAGCATAAGCACCGAGAGCACTGCTATATTCCCCAAGCCGGGCAAACAAATCCGCGCGGCGCTGCTCAGCTGCGTACAGCCGCATGCGCTCAATGGCGCTGCCGATTTGGTAGGCTACCGATTCCAGCAGTGCCAGTTCCTCTTTGGTGAAATGCAGCTTCCCGGGTGCAGCCACATTCAGTACGCCGAACCTGCGGCTGCCAGATCGCAGCGGAACGGTTGCATGGTGGGTTATGCCCTCAGTAACCCCCCACTGATACCGAACGGCGTTATCCAGACGCTTGCAATTCAAAATGTTCACCGCATTTTTCAAGCGTCCGTCATCGTAACGCTCCAGGCACCAGCAGCTGCCGCATCTCATGGGTTCGTTATCATCCCGGCTCAGGGCAGGCGGCAAATTCCGGCTGGCTACGAATTCATGCGTTCCCCGATCTTCCACCAGGAACAGCCAGCCGGTCGTAAGTCCCGTTAGCTCCAGCAGTTTGGCAATAACAACGTCCAGCATGGGAGCAAGCTCATTGGACTCGTTCAACGTTTCTGCGATCGTTTTCAGCGTAATTAACTCCTGAATATGCGGATCGTGATTGGACATACACGAAAGCTCCTTCTTTTTTTGCATTCTGAAGTAACTATATTATATAATCCTGTCACACACCATCAAAATCCCCTATGAGCCCTTCGGCTTTTCACAGATCATTCACCCATGAATTTTGGTAAAAAACAATTAATATTGTTTTATCTCTTGCAAATTTCCACCTACATATGGCTTAATATAGAAGTCGGGGCCGACGAAATGAGCTGAAAGGAGGCTGATTGCAATGATTCAGATCCGTGAGGTGGTATTCGCGTAAAGCGAATATCCGTTAAATGGGAGCCCGCTGCGGGCTCCCTATATCTATTTTTAAATCCAAAAATCTAAAAACCCAAAAAAACCAATATCACGAAAGGAGGAGGGCAAGCATGATCAATGCAATTGTTTTGAAACTCAACGATAGCTTAAATATGTATACAGAAAGAGGAGGGCATCGATGGGCCATTACAAGAACGGAAGAGAAGTGCTTCCCCCCGAGCTGCTGCAGCAAATTCAACAGTATATAGATGGAGAATTACTCTACATACCGAAACAGAGCGAGCAAAGAGCCGGCTGGGGAGAGTTAAGCGGTTCCAAACAACGCATCGAAAGTCGAAATAAAGAAATGTATCGCGCTTACTGCAAAGGACGGTCCATTGAGGAATTGGAACGGACCTACTTCCTGTCTGGAGAAAGCGTGCGCAAGATCATAAGTAAACTTACCCGCGTTGGGACCTGAATCGATGAGATTTAACGGTCTGTACACGGATTAACATAGGACTGTTCCCCTGGGGCGCAGTCCTTTCCATTTTATACAAATGCTACTACATAATAGAAAATGCCCGACTGTAGGTGAATCTACAATCGGGCATTTTTTTTATATTCTAGTGATCTTCCCGCTTCTCCCCCGCGACATTCCAACGATGGCGAAATTTCTCCAATCGCGGATGAAGCTGCGGCGGCTCGGACAACAAAATCAGCCTCAGTTTCACGATCCATTCCTCGAATGAAGAAAAAGATGCAAACACATTGGCCATCTCAGGTGTCAGTATAAGAAAATGGGGACTTCCGTATTTCTCTACCAGATGACGAAGCGCAGTATCGATCGGCGTGTATTTTTTCCGTTTCGACTCGAAGGGTTCAATTACAACCGATGATCCTTCATGCTCCTCTATCCATTCCTGAAGCTGTTTCTCCCGCTTGTAATAAGGGCTAACCAGCTCCTTGAACATCCGCCTGGCCGTCTCTTCATGCAGCGGATACAGCACCAATTTTACAAATGACCGTTCTTCTAAAATGGCAGCAGCCTGCTCCAAATCCTTCTGGATCTGCTCGAAGAGATCGTAGAATATTAAGGTCCCTTTGGTTGTCGGCTTCGGGGGCTCGTAACCGTAAGGAACATACTCCAAATTACGCGGCATGATGGAACTTCACCTCTCTTTTACTCTGATGACTGGGATGAAAGCTTTGGTGGAACCCGATGCTGGGTAGCCTGCTCAAAGCCGTAAGCTAATTGGATCAGTACGGGCTCGCTATATGCCGTCCCGATGAACGTAATGCCCTGTGGTCCCTTCGTAATATAGCCTCCAGGTGCAATGACGCCATTCTCGGCATAACCGCCGGGAACGGTAACCGATGGATACCCTGCCCGGGCAGCCAAATCTGGTCCATATTCATTACCCAGAAACAGCAGGGCGTCCAGCTGATATGTCTGCAGAACATGGTCAATCCCTCTCGTTCCCGCCATTTCTTTATTCTTCTGCTTGCTCTCAAGATACTCTGCTTCGGTTAGCGTACCGCTCGTCTCCTCGGCCCAAATCAATGTCCCCTGTCCATATTTCAAGGCAGCATCGGCGTGTGCCTCATTATAAGCGATAACTTCAGCCAACGAATGAACCGGCAGAGACGCGTCTAGGTTCGCCAAATAATCATTGACATATTTCTTGAACTCATAGCGAAGGACATTGGCATCCCACTTGGTATCCTGGCAAGGCAGCTCCACCGGATCAATAATAGTGGCTCCTTGATCCCGCAGCACTTCAATGGCGGACTCTACAATATTTAGTCTATCCCGATCCAGGTGGTTATAGTAGTATCGGGGAATCCCGATTCGAGCTTTCTTCAAAAACTTTGAATCCAGAAACTTCGTGTAGTCCTCCACCCTATTTTGAGGATCTATCTGGGTCACTTCGTCCAAATCATCGGTTCCCGCGATCACGCTAAGCAGAATTGCGGCATCTTCCACCGTTCTGGTCATCGGACCGGCCGTATCCTGCGTATGGGTGATGGGTATGATACCTGACCGGCTTACCAGTCCGATCGTCGGCTTAATGCCAACCAGACTGTTCTGGCTGGAAGGGCTGATAATCGATCCGGATGTTTCCGTCCCGATGGCCGCTGCAGCCAAATTCGCCGCCACCGCAGCACCGGAGCCTGAGCTTGAACCTCCAATGAACATTTCGCCAGGGCCGTATGGATTTAACGTAAGTCCATGTCTTGATGAGTATCCAGCCCACATCGTCGATGACATGAAATTCGCCCACTCGGTCATATTGCTCTTACCCAAAATAACAGCACCCGCCTTACGCAGCTTCGCTGCAACAAAAGAGTCTTTCGTGGCAAACGAATCCGCAAGTGCGATGGAGCCGGCGCTCGTATGCAGCCGATCCCCGGTGTCGATATTGTCTTTGAGCAGGATGGGAATCCCGTGCAGCAATCCTCTTGCTCCCTGGTCTTTGCGCTCCCGATCCAACTCCTCGGCAATTTGCAGCGCTTCAGGGTTCACTTCAAGAACCGAACGGAGAATTCCATCGTATAACCCGATCCGCTCCAGATACAATTGAACTAGCTCAACTGAAGTCATCCAACCCTCTGCCATCGCCTGCTGCATATCCGAAATGGTTGCTTCCACAATCCATGTTTTTTTATCCATGATCATATATAGTCCCCCTGACTACTTATCTTTCTGACCTTACGGTAGGTGATGGGGATTAATGTTTCATATTTTAGCCTCCAGTCTGTTTATATCCTTATTTAATTCGGAATTCAGGAACAAAATTCCTCTTATTATGCGTAATCCAAGCGGTACCTGTATGTTTCCGTCTTCCTTGATCTCTGCTTACTATCTCTTTAATCGCCAACGAAACACAAAACGCGGACCAAGAATAGTTCTTGATCCGCTTCTGTCCCCATTCGAAATCTTCAACTTAAGGTACGATTCTACCGATACCATTGAGCCTGCTTGTTGAACATCTCGGCATAGTGGGCACCCTGCTCAATTAACTCCTCATGTCTTCCCTCTTCGACGATTCTCCCATCCTTGAGAACAAGAATGCGGTCCGCATGTCTGCAGCTTCCCAATCGATGGGATATGAATATGGCAGTTTTGCCATCGGTCATGGACATCAGATTCTCGAAAATGGCGGATTCCGTCAACGGGTCTACTGCTGCTGTCGGCTCGTCCAGATAAATCACTTCAAAATCCCGATAGAACGCCCGAGCGATCGCTACCTTCTGCCATTGGCCCTGAGACAGTTCACGCCCTCCCGAGAAACGCGTTCCAAGCTGAGTTGTAACACCATCCTGCAGCGAATCCGCAAGTGAGGTCATCGATGCCTTTTCCATGGCATCGTTCAATTGGTAATGCGCTTGGCGATCATCCGGATCAATCTCCCGCAGCGCTATGTTGGCCTCAAGGGTCAATTCATATCGGTAAAAATCTTGAAAGACCGCCGTTACTCTACTGCGAAAGCTCGCAGGATCATAATCCTGTATCGGGGCGCCGTCATAACGCACGACGCCATGCGTCGGTTCATACAGTCCCAGCATAACTTTAACGAGGGTGCTCTTCCCCGCACCGTTCTCGCCGACAATCGCGACCTTCTCTCCGGGCTTGATGCGAATCGTCAAATCCTCAAGAACAGGTTGTTCCTGATTCGGATATCGAAACGTTATGCCTTCCACATCGATTCCTTCCCGTAAAGGCGTGTCCATCGGCAGGGCTTGATCCGTTTGCGGAACCGGCGTATCCAGAAATTCAAACAGTTCGTGGATGAACAAGCCGTCATGATAGATTTGCCCGATGTTCTGACTGATGTTTTGTATGGAATAACGGGTGTCCTGTACCGCTTGATAGAGCGCGACATAGCTGCCGATGGTTAGTTTGACGCGGGAGGCGATCCATATGAATACAGCTAAAATACTAAAAGAAAAAATCGTGACGGCCGATTCCACGATCAGGCGATTCTTCATATTTTTCCGTTCGACGCCCAGCATTTCATACGTATTCTTGAAATAGATGCCCCGCCATTTGTTCAATAAGTAGTCTTTAGCATGAAACAGCCGGATTTCCTTGGCCGCTTCCTTCGTCTGCAGCAGCTGGTTCATATACGCCGCCATCCTGGATGAAGCGGTCTGCTGATGGATCACCACGAATCGGGAAGTGCCCTCTTTCTTCTGGATGATCAGCAGTGGTATGATCAGAAGCAGCATGACAATAGGCAATATGTAATGAAAGCTAAACAATAGAATGAGCAAACCGACCAGCGTAATGACGCTCTGTGCAATCGAGAACATGTAGAACACCATGTTAATACCGCATATATTCAGATTGCGCAGAGCCCGCTGCAGCTTGTCATAGCTTTCTGGAGATTCAAAGAATACGAACGGAAGCTTGCTTAACTTCTCAGATACCTGAAGGTTAAACCAGAAGGAGACATAAGCATTCATCTTTCGCTCGGTATACTTTTGAAGGGAAGCCAGCACAATGCCAATCAGCATAGCCATCAGTTGAAGAACCAGCCAATATAATGCGTTGATTGGAGCTTCGCCCCGGGTCAGAACGCCGGTAATGGCGTTTATGACTTGAGCTGTAACGTAAATCTGTGCTATGGGCAGAAAAGCTTGGAGTAAATATATCATCGTAGATCTAGTAAACATGCGTGGTGAGACACGGTACACCTGCTTCATAACCTCAAACATCAGGTTTGCATATTTCATGTTGTACAACCTTGAGCCTCCTTCGTCATTATGCCGATTTGTTAAGGGCTGAAGGTTTTGCCTGCGGCAGCTGCTTGATCATTTGTTCAAAATGATGCAAGTAATTGGTTACGCTTTTGTTAATCACGATCTGCTCCTCAGATAAATAGAACGCCAACGGAAACCGGTTCACCTTAAACGAATCGATCAAAGCCCGATCAGCCCAGACCACCTGCAAATCCGTTAATCCGTTGGCACTGGCCATTTCAGCAGCCTCCTCGGCATCCTGGGCGTACAGAAACAACGTAATCGGAAGTTCCGGATGCGATGTCATGAACGTTTTGATGGCTCCGTATGTTTCCTTGCATGCATTGCAATGGTTCATCGTGAACAGGAGGATTTTGGACTTATAGTCATACAGATTAAGGGGGTCCCCGTTCATGCTCACATAGGTTGTTCGGGGAATCTGCATGCCGAGCTCTAGTCCCTCCTTCGGAACGGTCGGTTCCTCATCACCGCTTACGGCTGCCTGCGGCCTCAACTTCAACTCTCGAACATGCCGGTACAGCTTCATGACGAAGAAGGCCAAACTAAATATCAAGCCATATTGAATCACGAGTACAGTTGTAATCAAATCCATAGATTTTATTCTCCCCTCGCTTGTATGTAATCAAGTGTATAAACATTCAATGCTACTAACGAAATAGCGACAATGCCGACAGAGGACAGCACGGTGAGAACCGCCTCTTGGACCGGCATACTGAGTGGATTCACGGGTTCTGAAAAAAGCCAAATTAGCGCATTTAATAAACCTAAGCATGCAACTTTGACAACCGTATTCCTGCCGAGAGTCTCATTAGACCATGAGCCGAAGCAGCTGCATGTTATCTCCTGTTTCTGCACGATCCTTGCTTGGTAAACAGCATAGCCGAACCCTGCCAGCAAAATAAAAATCACAATTTGCGCAAGCATCCTGCTCCAGGAAAACAATAAACCTGCCCCAGCTGCGATCTCAGCGGTGCAAATGAGAACAGCTACAATCGGTAAGTGACCTGCAGGCAGCTGCAGTCGTTCGATTGTCATCCTGAAATCCGCTAACGACAACAGTTTCGACACTCCCGAAAGCACAAAAATCAAGCTCAGATACATTAGGCATAGCGCACTCATGGACACCGTTCATTCTCCTTCCCGACAACCAGGGAGACCAAGCCCCCATCCGATGACATTGATATCTTGCTAACACTGCTCCTTGCTGTTCTTCTTCGCTGTTCACTGTCTCTCTTTCATATTGCAATTGCAATGGACCCGTCATCATAATTGATACCTCACTCTTCAACGGTGATAAGAAACCAGAGGACTGGCGCTAAATATAAACAGCGGAACAAGGAGTTCCGCTGCTTATGCATGCGCTTTCATAAAATGTTAGCAGCCGCAAGTATATCTCTCTTCGGAACCATTGCCGCAGTCCCATACCTCAAGACGAACGCCAAATTTATCACGTCCGCATTGCTCCGTTGTGTTACAGGAAGTATGACGAAGAATACACATAAATGTTCACCTCCTTTCAAGTCATGAAATTCATCCATATATATGAAAGGTGTTGCCGTGCTGAAGGATCGAGGTGTATTAAACGCTGGATGTAGGAGCTTTCATTTCATAAGCCGAAAACACTGTAAGCGGGTTCAATTCAGAAGTAGCGTAAGAGGAGCTTGTCATAACTAACTAGCTTTCAAGATACTACAAATATACTATATTTGTAATTTATTACAAGGATAATATCTTACAGTAAAATAATAGGATATTATCCCTGAATAGAAAAAGGAGTCGACCGTGCAAATCCAGATCCGATTATCCAACCATCATCCCAAAGGCATCCAAGGATTACCCGGTAGCGTGATTGTGCCGGAGATCATTGTAATACCGACCACGCTTCGTTATTTTTACGTTTTGATGTCCGAAGTTAATCTGGATGTTCCCTTTGTCATATCTGTCCAGCAATTTACGGATGATGACGGAAACCATACATTTCAGAGCATTGAGGTCGGTCCGAACACCACCTCAACGGTTTATATCAATGGCATGATTCAGGAAGGCCGAATATACACCCTCACGCCGGGAGCACTAACCTTGTATTCTCCCGGCGATGTACTCCTGGCCGGCACGCCGATCTTGCTGGAGGTTTTATACCTCACCGTTCAGGTGGTGGCTTAACACACACAAAGACCCCCCACTGCATTTAGGCAGTGAGGGGTCTTTAGCGTAATTAAATGACAACGCCTTTTTTGAGGATCACATTTGCATACAGCGCCTTTTCACCTGTCGACACGATGGCATAAGCATTTTTCGCCCGTTCATAGAACGAGAATCGCTCTACCTCATCAAATTCTATGGGAACGCTGTGAAACTGCTGAACGATCTCACGGTATTCACCCCAGATCGGAGTTTCCACGGTATCCCCCGGCGTCACAGCCATCAGCGCTACTGGAGACTCAACATACGTATCCAGCGGGAATAACGGCAATATCGCGTTTAATAACGCAGGAATCCCGTGTCCGTCTGCCCGGACCAACCGCTGGCCATGACTGGCTGCCGGAAAATTGGCATCACCGAGCACAATTTCATCCGCGTGACCCATCTCCATCAGGATCTTCAGCAGCTCAGGCGAGAGCAAATGAGATATGCCTTTTAGCATGGTATGACATCCTTTTTCATCAGATTAAGATGCAAAGATTGAATCTACGCCAGGAACGTCAGTCCCAGGAGTCGATGAACCTCACTGTTGTACCTGCTGCTGTTCGACAATGGTCTTGTAATGTTGGAATGCTGCCTCCCAATCCCCGTTGGACTCAGGCTCGTACCAGGCAAGCGGAAAAGACCGCTTGACGAGTTCTACTCCCTCTTCCCGAGTGCGCAATGTACCATTCGCCACAAATTGAACCAGCATATTCCCGATAGCACTTGCTTCGATCGGTCCGGCCCACACCGTACGGCCCATGGCATTGGCCGTATACCGGCATAACAGCTCGTTTTGAATGCCGCCGCCAACCATATGAAGCCCATCGTAATACTGTCCTGTAAGAACCTCCATCCGCTCAAGCACTTCACGGTATCTTAGGGCCAGGCTCTGCAGTATGCACTGGACATACTCTCCGGTGCTATGCGGAATAGGCTGCCCTGTCTCCCGGCAGTAATCCCGAATTTCAGCCATCATATCCGCCGGATTCATGAAGCGCAGGTCATCCGGGTTTATGAAGCTGCGGAACGATTCCGCAGCCTGCGCGAGTTCAACCAGCTCTGCAAAAGAATACGTTAATCCTTGATTCTCCCATTGCCGCTTGCACTCCTGAAGAATCCAAAGGCCCATGATATTCTTCAGCAATTGAAAGGTTTGATAAGCTCCACCCTCATTGGAGAAGTCTTCTTCCAGCACGTCTGTATGGACAAGCGGCTCCGGAAGCTCGGTGCCGAGAAGTGACCAAGTTCCACATACAAGATAGGCAAAACGGGATGTGTTTGCCGGAACGGCTACCACGGCGGATTCCGTATCATGCGAAGCTACAGCAATCGCTTTAATCGCCGGAACGCACAGCTCTTGCGCCACGGTATCCTGCAGCCTTCCAATCACGGTTCCCGGCTGCACAGGATCAATGAACAGGGATGCGGGAAGCCCCAGCTCCTCCATTAACGGTTCATTCCACTTGCCTTCAGTAACATGGTATAGCTGAGTAGTGGTTGCCATAGTAAACTCGCACGCCTGGACCCCCGTCAGAAAATAGTTCAGAAGATCCGGAGTGAGCAGAAACTTATCCGCAATTTCCAGCATCGGGGATTTTGACTTCAGCATCGCATTTAACTGGAAGATCGTGTTAAACGGCATGAATTGCAGACCGGTTTCTTGAAACAGACGTTCTCTGCCGACCTGGTCGCAGGTTTCCTCCACCATGCCTTCCGTCCGCAGATCCCGGTAATGATAAGGAACTCCGATGAGCTCTCCATTACGGTCAATCAGTCCATAATCGACGCCCCATGAATCGATGCCATAACTGACCGGTTGATAGCCGGCCTGGAACGCTTTGCGGATGCCATGCTTAACCTCCTGCAGCAGCATCAGGAAATTCCAGTGCAAATGTTTTCCCATCTGGACGGGTATATTGGCAAAGCGGTGAATCTCGGTAATCTTTAGCGTGCCGGGTGATTCATGATCAGAAGAGGTGATCTCGCCCAGCAGCGCCCGGCCGCTGCTGGCCCCCAAGTCAAACGCAAGCACCGCAGATGATTTGCTCATAAGCCGCATCCTTTCTCACCTTTAGTACTATACCGATCCGGGTCTTGAACAACCGGATCCGTTCCACAATCTTTCTATTTCATCTTCTGCAGAAGCTGAATACGATAATCTTCGCTCTCCAGCGCAGCAATATCGTCCACTTCCTGGTCTGTCAGCGGCACCGGTGTGCCGGCTGCCTTGGCGCTCAGATAAATTTTGGCGCTCTCTTCAACTACCTGAGTTCGGTAATACGCTTCACGCAGATTCCGGCCAGTTGTGACCAGTCCGTGGTTCCCCAGCAGGATTGAACTGGCTGCAGTTACTTTCTCCGCGACGGCATCTGCCAGCAAATCCGTCGTAGGAATGATGTAAGGGATATAGGCCGTACGTCCAACCAATGCCGCCTGATCCGGGAACATCACCGGCAGTTCCTTCTCCACCAACGTAAAGGCAATGCAATGGGATGGATGTGTATGCACCATCGCCCCGATATCGGGGTTGCTGCGGTATCCATACAGATGCATCAGCACTTCGGAAGATGGTCGTAGACCTATATCGGTAATATCGCCGGTCGGGATATCCACTTCAATCCATTGCTCCGGTCCAATCTCCTCCAGCGCAAAACCGCTCGGGGACAAATACATTTTGTCCCCGGCTCTGGCGCTGATGTTTCCTCCAGGTCCTACAACGAGTCCGCTGTCGACGATTTTTTTGGCATACTTGCAGAGCTCGTTTCTCGTGTCCATATTCAGCATGATGTCCTACTCCTCTCGATTGACCTTATTTATATAGAGGACCGAAGTTCTGACAAGCGCGGAAATCTGCGCTCTCCGGATCGGTCGTTCCGAACATCCCCCATGCACGCGGGCGGAACACCTCTTCGGCAGGCACATTATGCATGTTGACCGGAATACGCAGAACTGAAGCCAGGGTGATCAGATCCGCTCCGATATGTCCGTAACTGATCACGCCATGGTTAGCCCCCCACTGATTCATGACCTCATAAACGCTTGAGAACGCACCCTGTCCCGTAAGGTTCGGTACAAACCAGGTTGTTGGCCATGTTGGGTCAGTACGCTTGTCGAGCGTGTCGTGCACCTCCGCCGGCAGGTCCACGGAATAGCCTTCGGCGATTTGCAGGACGGGACCAAGCCCTTTTACCAAGTTTAGACGGAACATCGTCATCGGCATGCCGCCGCGCGTCAAGTAGTCGGTTGAGTAACCGCCGCCTCTGAAATACTCCAGGTTAGCCGGTCTCCATTGCGTGGCCTTCAGCGTACGATCAACCTCTTCATCCGTGATCTCCCAGAACGGTTTCATGGCCGGTTTGCCGTCAATCTCCTGCTCGCCCGTTCCATCCAGTGCAGCCGAGCCGGAATTGATCAAATGCAGGATGCCGTTCTCCGCTTTGCCTTCAAGCTTATAGCCGGTCACCCGTTCCACCGAAGCCGGACTCCAGTACGTCCGTACATCCGCAAAAATCTGTGCCGTATTGGTTAACAGGTATCCGAACAGCATGCCGACTCCATTGAGGCTGTCATTCTCCGTTGCCACGATATAAGGCGAACGTCTGCCGTTCCAATCGAAGGAGGAATTGAGGATGGTCTCCAGGAAGTCACCGTTTGGGGAATGATCCGTCCACTGGCGCTGACCTTGGAATCCGGAAGCGATTGCGCTGTGGCCCTGAGCTTCCTCTTCGAAGCCAAGCTCCTTCAGACGCGGATTGCCGATCATCAAATCACGGGTGATCAGCGTCATTTTGACGACGGTTTCCCACTCCAGATCCTTGCGCTCCCGGCTGTTCTGTAGATGATCCGGATTGTTATCCGCTCCTTCGGTACAGTTCTCCTTCACCCAAGCGAGCGCCTGCTTATACTCTTCAGGGTCATAGATGCCTTCTTCCAAACGGCGCGTAAACTCGCTCATGTCGACATATTCATTCCGCATGCCCAGATACTCCTGGAAGAAGCTGTCGTCCACGATCGAGCCGGCGATGCCCATCGACACCGAGCCCATAGATAAATACGATTGTTCGCGCATATACGCAGCAGCCAAGCCGCTCCGTGCAAAACGCAGAAGCTTCTCTTGAACGTCATCCGGGATACGGGTATCCCCTTCATCCTGAACGTCTTCGCCATAGATACCGAATGCAGGAAGCCCCTTCTGGGCATGGGCCGACAATACAGCGGCCAGGTAAACCGCCCCTGGACGTCCTGTTCCGTTGAAGCCCCATACTGCCTTCGGACGGGAAGGATCGGCATCCATCGTCTCGGTGCCGTAACACCAGCAAGGCGTAACGGTTATCGTCAGGCCGACCTCGGCATTCTTGAATTTTTTGGCGGCTGCAGTCGCTTCGGCAACACCACCAATGCACGTATCCGCAATCACGCATTCAACCGGCTCGCCGTTCGGATATTTGAGCTCCTTCGTCAACATCTCGGCGACAGCCTTAGCCAGATTCATGGTCTGTTCCTCGAGAGATTCCCGTACCCCTCTCCGTCTTCCATCTATCGTAGGACGAATGCCGATTTTCGGAAATCCGTCCCGCCATCTGTAATCGTTTTCAATTGTCATGTGTGTCACGCCTCCCTATAAGGATTATGACATCATTGTAAGATTATTCGGTGCAAGAGATAACCCACTATTTTGTTATATCGAATCATAATTTCAGCAAGACAGTGAACCATTCCGAATAGCAGATGTAAACGATATCCGCATCGAAGGGCGTTTTGCATTATAATAGGTAGAGGATGTTGCTTTCCAGGAGGGACAAGAACGTGCCAAAGATCGAAATCTCGCATAGCAAAAGCGATCACTTCCGCTTCATCAAAAATCCGCAGCTGCTCTTTGCCGGGCAGGTCGTGGACGAGGACTTCTTTTATGGACCGCCGCAAATTCATGATTTCTGCGAGATCATCTATGTTGTAGAAGGACGCGGAGAATTCACTATTGCAGGAAAAGTATACGAACTCCACAAAGGCGATGTCGCGATTTATAACCCCGGCATTCCTCACGAGGAGAGATCTATCACGGACGGGCCTTTTAAGGTGATCTACTGCGGCGTGGATTCGCTTCACATTGAAGGGGTTCCCCAGGGGATGCTGCTCCCGGCTTATGTGGAGCCAGTCATATCCTGTGAGAAATACGCCTATAAAGTGGAGAGCTATCTTTCCGAGATCCTCCGTGAATGCGATTCTCAGGTGCTTGGGTATGAAACGCTGAGCACCAACCTGCTGATGTCATTGATTACCGTGATCTATCGCATTGTGGACGTGAAGCACCAATTCCAGTCCTTGAAGGGCAAGAACGAAATTGCGCTGAGGACCAAACACTTTATCGACACCAACTATACCCAGAGCATCAGTCTCAAGGACATTGCCGATACAATGTATGTCAGTCAGCATTATTTGTCCCATCTGTTCAAAAAAGAAGTCGGCGATTCCCCCTTCAATTACTTGATATCCCGCCGGATTGAAGAGGCCAAGCGCCTGCTGGCAGATTCCGAAATGCCGATACATGAGGTTGCTTCTCAAGTGGGTTACGGCAACGATAAGTACTTCTCGATGTTATTCAAAAAAATTACTGGCCAAACGCCGAGCTCGTTCCGGGAACAGAGCAAAATGGCCATGGAACGAAGGGATTCATAGTTGTAGACAGTTTAAAAAAGCGCTTTTAATGAGCCTTAGTTCGGTACTCATCCGGACTAAGGTTATTTAATTTCTCTTGAAAACGTTCATGGTTTTCCCCTTGCGTCACATACTCGCTTTCATTTTCTTACGCTTCAAAAAGGCATGCAAAAAAGGCTCATTTCTCCTTATCCAAGTTGAAATGAGCCTCTGAAAGTCATTAATGTGTTGGTTACTTAAATGATTATCCAAAACTTTCTCTAGGATTTTTATAACACCAATCTGAGTCAAATGGTAGGGATTTTAATTGTTGCATGTCTTCCCAGCTGTAAACCCAATCATAATCCGCAACCCAAAAATAGTCGTCAGGATTTATTTTGAGATAATGATATATAAATCGAAATACCAACTCTTCGACGCCAAAAATATCTTCAATTGCTCCTACTTGATATAGTTTATGATTGGAATCCAAACCCACATCCTCATAGTAAAAAAAATCAAGTTGTGGATTATCCAATGCATCTACATAAAGTATAAACGATTCATTATTTTCTCGTACTTTCTTATCATTAATATTCAACGTCGTAGAAAGCAATTGCCCATTGCTGGCATAGTTTTTACTGTTATGAAAGTTCAGCATTACATCCGCATGGAAAGCAGAAATGATGGAATCAGCTAAAAGACGCTCCGGTGTATATTTTTTGTGGTTCATTAAGATAAAGGCAGAAGTCCCCATCCGATTATATAACCCCCTTCAAATCCTCTAATGAGTTAATGATCGTAACACCTTTAGATTTTATGGTTTCCAGCATGGCTTGTTGTTCGGGTCTTAAATTACTCAATGACTTATCAATATACAAAACAACCTTTTTATTCTCTGGATTAAAGAATAAATCATGAGTTGGATCCGTAAATTTATTAAATTGATCTACTTTTACTGCTTTAATGGATGCTTTGACTTCAATAATCGCATCTTTTGTTACAACATCTAAATCACCGGCAGCTTGACCATCACTCCTCATCACTTTTTGCGCATACGCTTTTACTTCTACATCTGTTTTATTTCTTACAAAGTCCGCAACCTTAGCCTCAGTTGCTTTACCAACGTCTTTACTATTTAAGAATTGGTCAATATCTCGATTAATATTTTTAGGAGATTGATCAACCCAAGTAAGTTCATTTCCAGCTGGATTCGTATATTTCGTTTTATTTCCTTCCTTAACTACGTCTCCAATGGTCTCATCTTGTTCCGTCCCCTCATCGGCTTTATCCTTATTTGGTGGCGAATCGTCATCCGACTCCTTGGGCTCGTCATCCGGCTTCTTGGGATCGTCATCTGGCTTCTTGGGATCGTCATCTGGCTTCTTGGGATCGTCCTGATGCTTACCCGGGCCGTCATTCTTCGGAGGTTTCGGTTTAACCGGGACGTCGGTATCCGGCTTCCGGGATCCGAGCTTATCCAGAAGCTTACGCACATAGCTGCGCCCTTTTTTTCCGACCCAGCTTAGCGCTTTGCCGAATGGAATTCGGCTTAATATAATGCCTGCAGCCACGGAAAGCGCATTTTCGGGAGTCAACAGCTTCTTCGGATCGCGGATATAACCGGCAATCTCATGTCCGCTCCCGGCGATTCCCATCCCTGTCATTGCGATGCCAAAAGCCGGCCAGAATCCAACGAACAGCAGTGATAAGGCAAGGGCTCCGAGCAGGATCGCGCCCTGTTCATACCAATCCAGCCGATCCCACCAATCTTGCAGCGAGTCGAACATACAGGCAAAACATGCCGTTTCTCCACCGCTCGCATATGTCCCGATACCTGTGAACATGCCGGCCACGAGCAGAATTATAGCGACCCCGGTTAACGCCTGGCAAAGAGCTTTTACCTGAGCATCGATAGGCTCCTGTCTACTGGCTGCTTCTTCATTTCCATAAAGCAAATGAAATCCGAGCTCCCTGCGCTCCCGGTAAAATCCTAGCCAATATACGAATTTCCCACGGTCTAGACAAAAAGAGCGGGTCATATTCCACAGCTCGGTAAACGGATTAAGCAGCGGCTCGTTCGGCAGTGACGGCAGACGGTTTCGTATTTTGTTCAGTGACCAATAATCGGCAGCGATCGATGCAAACAGCATCAGCAGGAAGGCCGGCTGAGTTTTATAACCGCTGCCGGTCCAATCATGAAGTTGGAGCACCCAACCCGGCAGCTGATGCTGACCGTTATAGGCAGCGTGATCCAGGATGGCCCACAGCAATATGATTACCGGGAACAGAAAAACCCATTTCGTCAGTTTTGTCCGCAGTCGATAGGCAATTCCGCACGCAAGCGCGATCATGGCGGTATGTACAGGATGACCGACGGTCATCAGCGTCGGAAACACACTTTCTTCGAAACGCCCAGGAAACAACGAGAACAAATCCCAATGAATCGTTTCGCCGCCCAGCCATGTAAAGCTGTAGCCGAACTTTTCCTCAAGCGGGCCGGAACTTAGCCATCTTCGGGAGAGCTCTTCCATCAGTTGGAAGCCAACGCCAGTCGCCGCGCCGATGAGCGTGTAATCGCTTAAACTCAAAGCGGAAGCTCGACGCGAGAACAACAGAAATATGCCTAGCGGAAGGAGCTTCCACAATTCTTCGAAAATTGGCGTGATCACGGCAATGGACCAGGTGTCAGATGTGCTTCCGCCGAAAAGCACGTGGAGAGCATTGACCGTAAGCGTCGTAAAAGGTACGACAAGAAAAACGCCCGCCAGAACAAACAGCACAATCTGCTTCCACGGTATCGTTTTGCTTCGGCATAGAAACCAAAATTGCAGGAGTACATAAAACGACCATAAATATTGAACCATCATGGTACGCGATTCTTTAACGAAAAACAAGCTTAAAACAAACAGGATTAGCGACAACCAGGAAAATATCGTATACGCCGTTTTAATAAATGGATATTTCTCAATCCAGGATCGGCCAGTTCGATAGATAGACTCCAGGAAATCCCGAATTCCGGTTCGGATGGACCAGATCGAATTCATAACGGTCGCCTCCTTTGAAAGCGGCTTCGTGCGAGCAGGACGTCTCCCTTGATGTCGGTCCGGCCACGAGTAATGATAAGAACTCATAAAACCATGGTCACCGATCGATCGCAGCGGAGGTTTTTTTGAGTTTCTCCGCAAATTATCTATAGTCTGTTTTTTACAAGATATTAGTAGTATAGTCATTCTAGTAAAATGTGGCAAAAGGCGCTGGTCTCATATCTGATGGATATTTTCAACAATATCCCGGGAAACGAAGTTTGATTATCAAGGGTGGCTTACTTTTGTTCCCCATGAAATTCCCCATGAAAAATCCCCTCCAAGTAAACGGATGTGCTCTTTCTACGCACTGTCTACTTGAAGGGGATTATATCCATTGTACGGCTGCCTGATTTTTTAAATATGAACGGCATCCGCCTTCTATGTCGTCAAAAGTATGGGGCATGCTTGATTTTGATGGGACCGACCGCTTCGATCTTGCTCTGGCATCCCAGACGATATCCTTCTTCGATCTCCTCAGGATCCAGGCGTTGTTCTTCGGCCAGATTGGGCTCGGACAAATACTCGATTCCCTCCGCCACCATGCAGCGGCAGCGCGCACAAGTTCCTCTTTTGCAAAAAGAGTTCCAGTCCACGTCATTCCGTTCGGCCAGATCAAGCACCGTCATACCAAGAACAGGCGCCACACTGCGGCGAACCTCGCGACCTGTTAGTTCAATGATCCGATCCGGTACGGCTTCGATCATCTCTTCCGGGATGGGCGAGTTGTTGGCTTCGCTATTCCTACCCTTTTTGTTTTTCCAGAATTTAAACACGCGCGTTATCCCCCTATGCATGTAATCATCAGGTTATGTATAAAATCCTTCATTTATTATACCGGAAAGTTTAAAAAATCAACATGCTTACTCTTATCTATTCTATGACATTGACATCATGGAATTGGAACTCTATGAAAATTTTGCTATACTAGCGTATGCTAGACCTAATTCCATATTCTATGAAATCATTCTATTATTTAATGGATCGGAGGAAATACCAAAGCATGCTGCATAAACAAATAGGAAAAACAGCTGTCGCTGCCGTTCTTGCCTTATCCTTGCTCGGCACCGCACCCCATGTTGGTCAGGTACATGCTGAGCCTGCCATATCGGTAAAGCTGGATGATGTTACGCTAACCTTCGATGCAGCTCCGCGGGTAGACAAAGGGGTCACCTACGTTCCATTCCGGACGGTCGGTGAAGCGCTGGGCATTCAAATCACCTGGAATAGCAAGACGCAAACCGTAAAGGCCATCGGCAGTGTGAAAGGCCAATCGACTGAAGTGTTACTTCAGGTGGGAAGCACGACAGCAACGGTCAATGGAAAACAAGTGAAGCTTGCGGCCCCGCCGGTTCAACGGGAAGGCCGTGTACTGATCCCGCTTAGCTCGTTCAGCAGCCAATTCGGTGTCGATGTGGGCTGGAATCAGGCAACTCGCACGGTCTCCCTTGTATCGCCGCAGCGCGAGATGCATTTGAGAGCCTTCTATGCATTGCAATCTTTCCAAGAACGGGATCTTGTTGCATCTATGAATTCAGTCGCCTTTGGATGGAGCCGCATCGATCGTGAGGGTCAGTTCACGCTTCAAGGCGACGAGTACCGCCTGCCCGCTGCGGCCGGTGACGTTACGCCGCAATCGATGGTAACAGATGCTGCGGACCAGAAGATTAAACCATACCTCATGGTCTACGCCTTGGATGGAAACGGCGAATTAACCAAAGTACTGAGCGATAGCAGCCTGCGCCAAAAGTCCATTGAAGGCATCACAGCCGCGGTAACGGAGAACGGCTTCGGCGGCGTTGTACTTGATTTTGAAGGGCTCGGTTTTAAACTGGATGTCGTAAACCAGCAGAAGCTGCTCAATGATTATGTCAAGCAATTAAAGGCAGCATTGCCGCATGACATTGCTCTGTCCTTAGCGGTGCCGCCATTGAACAGCGCCTATAAAGGCTATGATTACAAAACGCTTGCTTCCATCGCCGATGATCTCATCGTTATGGCTTATCAGTACAATCCGGTCGGAACCAAATCTCAGGTTCCCGAACCAAACAGTCTGGTGGACCAAGCGATCCAGTTGGCACTCCAAGCAGGTGTCCCGAAGCAGAAGCTTTTGCTCGGCATCAGCTTAAGCAGCGAAACAGCCACTTCCGTGGACGATAAGCTCGGTTTGGCCAAGCGTTATGATCTGAAAGGCGCTGCTTTCTGGCGTCTTGGCTTGTTCCGTCTCTATAATAACGGGGTGGAAGCAGCTGTGAATGCCTCTGTTGTTAAGGAGTAACCGAACAACCCCTGTGGGATTGACAGACTTATAGTAAGAAAAACTTCAATCGACGTACTTTCACAGATGACAGACCGCAGTTTGTAGACGTTTTTCTTGCGATATCAGGAAGTCACAAGCTTCGAAGTTTATACTTTCTGATATCTAAAAAAAAAGAAAGCCTGACAAGGACAACCCTTTGTCAGGCTTTCTGGTTATGTATTGAACCCTAAACTGCAATGTAATCCAATTAGCTTGCGCTTCCTACCAGTCTCGCATAATTTTCTTGACTCAACACACGACGTGCCGTGACATAACGTGGCTCGTAATATGAATCGCTAAGCTTGCTGATTCTGACTCCCTTGCTGCTGGAAGCATGCGCAAATTGTCCGTCACCAATGTAAACGCCTGCATGAGAAATTCCGCTGCCACTTGTATTGAAGAATACCAAATCTCCAACCCGCAGATCTTCGCGATCCACATGTTCACCAGCTTGAGCCTGGCTTTGGGAAGTGCGTGGAAGATCCATATCGAAATTTCTAAACATGTACAGAATAAATCCGGAGCAATCAAACCCGCTAGTGGTCGTTCCGCCCCATTTGTATGGAGTTCCTACCAATTGCTTCACTTGATACTGAAAATTCGGTTGTTGATCAGCAAATGCTGATACGGCACCAGAAGAAAAAATAATTGCAGACCCTAGCAAAGTGATGACAAACTTCTTCAAAATATGTTCTCTCCTTCGATGCCTACGGAGTTAGCTAAGGGTTCGGTTGAAGGTTCCCTATACTCTCTATACAAGAGTAATTCACCCAAGACGGTTCCCCCGTTTTCCAAACGAAATTCGGCAAAATTCATTAACGTTTTGTAACCTTCTCTTAATATAGTATACAAGCAAGGATGCTGTCAATCATATCCTAAAAATCTATCGTTTTATGTTTGGAGCTGTCGTAAAGATGGTTAATTTCGGCCGACTATTTTTTAACCATCTCACACAGTCATGACAATTATGTAACTCTACTTTCCTTCTCAAATTGCTTTTTTTAATAATCTAGCAACTTTTTACAGATCTATGCGTTTACATAATCAGAAATGAAATTAAAGAGGTGATCGATCCATTATGAGTCAAATCACGATGGCTGAAGCTTTGGCAGTCCGGGCAGCAATCAACCGACTCTTGAATCAATTGATGTCGGAACGCTTGAACAACAGCAGCACAATCATTGAAAAAGGGGAAACGGCGGAATATCCTGTACGCAGTGTGGATGCCATTACGGAAGAAATCGAAGCCGCCGCCGCGGATTACAGAAAGCTGGATTTGCTGATGGCAATCTCCAATACAACACAAACCATTAGCTGGAACGGCTCCGACATGACCATCATGGAAGCGATCGAGCTGGCCAAACAGATCCGCAGCGATATCGGACAACTTGCTCATCTCGGCTCCCGCAAGAAGCTGGAGCGGCAGAGCAGCCGTGGCAGCGGAGATGGTGCCGTAACGCTGTTCAACGTCGCTTTATATGATCCGGAAGCTTATCAGGCGCAAGCGCGGAAGAAGGAACGCGAAGTAACCAAGCTCTCTTCACTGATTGAACATGCCAATCATACGTCCATGATTACGTTTGACGCATCCAAGTACATGGAATAGCGGCAGCCGCCGGCTCCAAGCCTGCAGGTCATCCCCACGTGCGGGTTTGGAGCCGGCGGTTTCCGCCGGCATCGCGGGAAAGTGTGAGCAACCGCTTATTGTTTGTCGGATACAAACAAACCTAACCAGGAAACCAAAAATCGCCCCCAGTGAAAACGGATGACGGCTTACAGTTCACGCCTATCACTTGTCACATGTTACGGACTTATAACGAAAAAAATGATCGCTCCGTTTCCCGCTCTCTATGAATAATTGGAAAGCCGCCCCCTGAAGGGCGGCTTTTGTCTAATTCGCTTAAGCTCGGTTAACATGAAACTACGTTGCCGATCCGAACGCTTTTTATCTAACCGCTATTACTCCTTTATCCTATCCGTAACGTTCTCTTTACACCTATGCTACTGGAACAAGGCCGCAGCTCCAACCAGACCAACATCGTCCCGAAGTCCTGCAGGAACGATCTCGTACGTGCCTAAATAGGATGGCATGACCAGCTTATCTGTCATTTCCCGCAGCTGCGGAAATAAAAGATCGCCCGCTCTGCTTACTCCCCCTCCAATCACGATGCGATCGGGGTTGAAGCTGTGAATGACGTTAACCAGTCCAAGCGCCATATAATAGATGGCTCGATCGATGACCTCTACTGCGACGGGGTCATGAAGACGTTTTGCCTCAAACACATGCTTGGCATTCACTCCCGCCTCGGCTGCGGCCAGTTCAGAAATTACGCTGGGCTGGGTGAGCATCCGCTGGGATGCTGCCTGGCCGATGGCCGTTCCTGAAGCAAATACCTCCCAGCAGCCGTGGCTCCCGCAATTGCACTGCGGACCGTTCGGATCAATGATATGATGTCCCAGTTCCCCAGCAAATGAACTGCTGCCCAGGAACAGCTTCCCATCCAGCACGATCCCTGAGCCGATGCCGGTGCTTAGCGTCACGTACACCATGTTCGTCGACCCTCTTCCGGCACCTCTTACATACTCTCCCCATGCGGCTGCATTGGCATCATTCAGCACCTGTACTTCCGTATGCAGATCACGTTCCATCCAGGCTTTGAGGGGGACATTCGTCCATTCCGGCAGATTCGTACCATGAATGACAATCCCCTCCCTACTGTTAACTGTTCCGGGTGAAGCCATCCCTACGCCTCGAAGAGGGTGGCCGTCCGACACGCTGCGGATCATGTTCGTAATTCTCGCGACCACTTCTTCAGCCGTACGCGCACCCGCTGTCTCCATTTGCTCCCGGTTCAGCAGCTGTCCTTCGGAATCAAAGAGCGCTGCCGCGATCTTCGTACCCCCAAGGTCAACGCCAACCACAAATTCTTGCTGTTTATTCCATAAGGTTTGCAATTTTTGTTCACCTGTTTCCGATAGGTTTGCTACTTCTATTGATGTATGCTCTCAGCCAGCGATCGCAGCTCGACCGGATCGATGGGTTTCAGCCCTGATCGACCGTACCGAACAGCTGAGCCGAAATGGACCTCGCTCACACCGGTCCGGTCGATAAAATCGTGTATGATTTCCCACTTCAGACCATTGCCGGCCAATATTTTAAGTTCACTGCCTGCCGTTTGTTCTACAAGCTCCCGAATTCTCGGGATGGCCTGCGGTGCAGGCTGCGGCCCTCCTGACGTTAGGACACGGGTAACCGACGGGTATTTCTGCAATGTACGCAGTCCTTCGAACTGATCCTCCAGTTCATCAAAAGCCCGGTGGAACGTGACTTGCATATCTCCTGTCCATTCCAGCATTTTGACCAAGGAGTCCTCGTCAATCTTCCCTCCCGGAGTCAGCATGCCAAGCACAACGCCAGCTGCACCTGCCTTGCGGATCGCCTTAACCTCCGCCATCATGGTAGCTATATCATGTTCGTTGTACACAAAGGATCTGCTATGAGGTCTGACCATGACATGTACAGGAATCTGAACGGCTTTCACAACCTCTTCAACAAGCCCGATTCCCGGCGTAAGCCCGCCTTCGGTTATCGCTGTGATCAATTCCAGACGGTCCGCGCCATTCTTCTCTGCTGTGATGGCATCATCCACGCATGTTGCGATTATTTCAAGCAGCATCGTCGTCACTCCTTACTGAAGTTGATTCTTTATGCATGGAGAAACTGCTTCTCCACATAATCGGCGAGCAATCTTGCACCATAGCCGGTAGCCCCCGCTGCGGAGTGGGGAAATTCCCTTTTATACTGAACCGTGCCCGCCATATCGATGTGCACCCATTTCATGGAATCCGCCACAAAATGACGGATAAACAGCGCAGCCGTTATAGCGCCTGCCAAAGTTGACGTACCCACATTTTTCAGATCGGCATAATCGCTTCTGAGATCCGATTCGTACTCGTCCATCAGCGGCATAGGCCATAGGCGCTCTCCGTTACGCTCACCGATCTCAACCAAATCGGCCGTAATCTGTTGATCACCCCAGATGCCCGCAATCTCCAAGCCCAGTGCGGCTCCGACATTACCGGTAAGGGTTGCGATATCAATCACCTTATCTGCGCCAAGCTTCGCTGCATGCAGCAGCGCATCCGCAATGATCAATCTCCCCTCCCCATCCGTATTCGCTACCTGAACGCTTAAACCATTCGGATAATGAACAACGGAAGAAGGAAGCATTGCATCCGGTCCCGATAAATTATCGGCAACGGCTATAAGCGCCGTTACGCGTACCGGAGCTTTTTGCGATACCAGAATATCCATGGCACCCACGACGGCTGCAGCGCCTCCCATATCCATACGTGCATCGCTGATGTCTCGGCCGATTTTGACGTTCATCCCGCCCATATCAAAGGTTACGCCTTTGCCAATGAGCACAATATGAGGACTATCCTTCTCGGAATCCACCCCATTATAGGAAATCTCAATCATGGCAGGCTCGTATTTGCTGCCGGCACCCACAGCGATCAGACCGTTCATCTGCCGATCATGGAGCTCTTGTCCGCGATACGCATGAAGCTGAACGGGTGCCTTCTTGAAACGATCCTCGACAACCGCAACAAACGCCTCCGGATTTAGCGTTTCCGGTGATTCATTCACCAGGTCTCGGGTGAGCTGTGTCCCTACGATTCGGATTTCTGCCGTCTGGATGATGGCTTCCATCTCTTCACGGGAAAGCCCCTGCCAATCTTCCTGTCGAAGATTTAGGGACAGAACTTGCAGATTGGCCGTAACCCCGCGATGCTTATTGAATTGATATAATCCGTACATCCATCCTTCAACCCACGCCTGGAGTTCTTCTTCTATAGATATCCGAGAAGAAGCCCCACCATCACGGGCTGAAGCTCGGATCAGTACTGCGCTTGATTTGTTTTCCTTGAGCAGTGCTCTCGCAGCGGATGCGCCTGTTCTGCGCACTTGCTCCAACGTAAGGTTCGAGCGTTGCCCCATTCCAACTACGAGATCGTCCGCTTCTTGATCAGAGCGGCCATAGAACCAAGTCAGCTTCATGCTATGCTTTCGAGATTCCGTTAAACGGAAATGAGACTCCTCGCCCTCATAAACCACATAAATCGAAGTATCTGCCAATGAAGCTTCATCTATTGTGATATTCATATCGAAGCCTTCCCTCCTAATATAAGAGAATCAACGCTGTTAAGCATTTTTCATGATTTCTTCGTCATATAAATGGCATGCCACCTGATGGCCCGGCTCCACCTCACGATAAACCGGCGTAATCTGCTTGCACACTTCCATGCAGGATGGACAGCGTGTATGGAAGCGGCAGCCTGTGGGCGGATTCACCGGACTCGGCAGATCTCCCTTCAGAATGATCCGTTCCTTCTTCTGCTTCGGATCCGGAACAGGTACCGAGGACAGCAGGGCTTGAGTATAAGGGTGCAGTGGGCGGTCGTACAGCGTATCTTTATCGGCCGTCTCCACGAGCGCGCCCAGATACATGACACCAATCCGATCGCTGATATGCTCAACCACGCTGAGATCATGGGAGATGAACAGATAAGTCAGGCCGTATTCCTCCTGAAGATCCTGCAGCAGGTTCAGCACCTGCGATTGGATGGAAACATCCAGCGCTGATACTGGTTCGTCGGCTACGATCAGATTCGGACGCACGGACAGCGCTCTGGCAATGCCGATCCGCTGCCGCTGACCGCCGCTAAACTCATGGGCAAAGCGTTCGGCATGGAAGCTGTTCAATCCGACCGTTTCCAGCAGCTCGCAAGCCAGTTTGTCCCGCTCTTTGGTGCTCAGCTTGGTATGAATGAGCAAGGGTTCCGCGACCAGTTCTTTGACCTTCATTCTTGGATTTAGGGAAGCGTATGGATCCTGGAAGACCATCTGCATGTCTTTGCGCAGCGGACGCATCTGATTCTCATTGTATCCGCTAATATCCGTTCCGTTAAACAGGACCTCGCCGCTATTTGGCGCCAGCAGACGGGTCACCAAGCGGCCTGTCGTCGATTTGCCGCAGCCGCTTTCGCCAACCAGACTGAAGGTCTCGCCCTTATGGATCGCGAAGGAGATTCCATCCACGGCACGAAGCTGCTTGGACGTACCGAAGAATCCTTTTTTCACCGTGAATGATTTCTGCAAATTCTTTACTTCTAATAGAGGTGTTTCTTTCATGCGGTTTCTCCTCCCTTCGAGTGACCTTCCTGTGTCAGCCAGCAGCGGCTCTTGCGATGTTCTTCCTGTGCGACAGGGAGAAGCTCCGGCTCCTGGGAGAGGCACTGCTCCATCACGAACGGACACCGCGGGGCAAACTTGCAGCCTTTCGGCATGTTCCGCAGATCCGGCACATTCCCTGGAATGGATTCCAAACGGCGCACCTTTTGTCTAAGCTTGGGCACTGAATGAATGAGTCCTTTGGTGTACGGATGCTGAGGGTTCTCGAACAGCTCTTCAACCGTCGCCTCTTCCACGACTCTGCCTGCGTACATGACAACCACCCGGTCGCACATTTCGGCCACGACGCCAAGATCATGGGTAATAAGCAGCATGCCCATTTCCTGCTCGGTCTTCAGTCGATTCATCAGATCCAGGATCTGAGCCTGAATCGTGACGTCAAGGGCGGTGGTCGGCTCGTCGGCAATCAGCAGCTTCGGATTGCAGGACATCGCCATCGCAATCATGACCCGCTGTCGCATACCGCCGGACAATTGGTGCGGATAGTCATCCACAACTTCATCAGCCCGCGGAATACCCACGAGTTTGAGCGAGTCGATGGCATGCTGCCGCGCTTTCTTGCGGCTATAGCCCAAGTGCAGCATGATGGATTCCTCCAGCTGTTTCCCGATACGAAGGACGGGATTAAGCGATGTCATCGGCTCTTGGAAGATCATGGCCAGCTCGTTTCCACGATAGCGGCGCATTTCTTTTTCCGACATTTGTACGAGATCCTTACCCTCAAAGCTTACCGAGCCCCCGGATATTCGGCCGGGCGTATCTTTAAGAAGCCTCATAATGGACAGGGAGGTCACGCTTTTGCCGCATCCGGATTCACCCACGAGTCCAAGCACTTCGCCTTTATTGATGTGAAAATCGACCCCTGCTACGGCAAGCACCGATGAGCCATCGCGTTTGAATTCGGTTTTGAGACCCTTTACTTCAAGCAATGTTTGCGTCACGATCTATCCCCCCTATTAGTTTTTCGTTTTCGGATCAAGGGCATCATTCAGTCCGTCACCGATCAGATTGAATGCTAGCACGGTCAGGAATATCAGAAGTCCCGGGTAGTACACGATATGCGGTGCAATACTTAAGTAATCGCGCCCCATACTGAGCATGGCGCCCCAGTCCGGTTCCGTCGGCTTGGCACCGAGTCCGAGGAAGCTTAACGAAGAAGCAGCCAGAATGGCGCCGCCGATTCTCATCGACACGTTGACAATGATGCTGGGAACCGTCTCAGGAAAAATATGCTTCCATATAATCCGGTTATGCTTGGCGCCCATGGATCTTGCCGCCTCTACATATAAAGACTCCTTGGCGGAGAGTGTTACGCTTCGGATGATTCTGGCAAACGACGGCGTCCCGAAGACCGCCACAGCGATCACCACATTGGATAAGCCCGGCCCCAGAATCGCTACGATACCGATCGCAAGCAGCAGATCGGGGAAGGAGAACATGACGTCACTGCCTCGCATGATAAGACGGTCGATCCAGCCGCCATAGTACCCGCTGATCAGTCCGAGAATCGTACCGAGAATTGCGGATATAAATACGGCGCTTAAGCTGACCACCATGGTCAACCTTGTTCCGTCAATCAAGCGGCTCAGAATATCACGACCGTACTCATCCGTACCTGCCCAATGGGCAGCCGACGGGCCTTGCATCATCGCATCATAGTTCGGCTCATTCGGAGGATACGGAACGATTTGCGGACCGATCACCGCCAGCACTAGTAGTAACAAGATAAATCCGCTTGATATAACAGCAAGCTTTTGTTTCATGAATTTAGACGTGAACGCTTTAAATTTGCCAGTTGCCTGGCTCTTCGCAAGCGTATCCTCCGGTACGGAGGAATTGACCGTCACTGTTGAATTGTCGCTCATGGGTTCCCCCTCCTATTTCGATGCATACCGGATTTTTGGATTCAGTACACCGTACAATAAATCGACAATCAGGTTAATCAGAATAAATTCGGCTGCAAACAGCAGTAATAGCGCTTGAATGACGGTATAATCACGGAACGCGATCGAGTCTACCAAGAGTCGCCCCATGCCGGGAATACTGAATACCGTCTCAACCATAACTGAGCCGCCCAGCAAAAATCCGAACTGCAGTCCCGCTACGGTCACGACCTGAATCAGGGAGTTGCGCAGTGCGTGTCTTCCGACTACAACGAATTCCCTCAGACCCTTCGCGCGTCCCGTCCGGACATAATCCTCACGCATCGTCTCCAGCATCGATGTACGGGAGTACCTTGCCAGCATGGACATAATTCCGGCCCCCAGCGTAAAGGAAGGCAGAATGTAGGACTGCCAGCTGTCGACACCGCCTGTCGGGAACCAGCCCAGCTCGACAGAGAAAATTTGAATAAGTACAAGACCAAGCCAGAAGCCTGGCAGGGAAATACCGGATATCGCCGTCAACATCCCGATATAGTCCGGCCATTTTCCGCGATTAACGGCAGATACGATACCAATGATCAGACCAATGACCAGTGCCCAGCCAAGGCTGGTAAAGGTCAGGACAATCGTCGGAAAAAAGCGGCTTTCCAACATGTCCGTCACCGGTAAACCGGAAGTAACGGATACACCCAAGTCACCCTTCAACAGATCACCCATGTAGTTCACATACTGCTGCCATAGCGGCAAGTTTAAGCCTAGCTGCTCTCGAATCCCGTTGATCTCCTCAAGGGTGGCATCCTTACCTGCAACAAGTCGTGCCGGATCTCCAGGAATAAGGTGAATGAACATAAATACAAGAATAGATACAACGAACAACAGCGGGATAACACCCAGCAGCCTCTGAATTGCATATCTTCCCAAAGGATGTGCCTCCTTTCAACATGCCAGCTTTTAAAATACGATGGACCGCTTCCTTATTGATTCAAGAGGCGGCCCACCACAAGGTATACGTTTAGCAAGCTCTTCGCTGCCTGATTATTTGACTTCTGCGTTGATCACGCTGATCGATCCGTCCGGAAGAGCTTTAACGCCTTCAAGATAAGCTCTCTTGCCGGTGATGACCTGATCGACCCCGAGGAATGCCCAAGGAGCGTCTTCCCAGATTTGTTTTTGGATGTTTGCATAGATTTCTTTTGCATCTTCAGCTTTTACGGAGGCGTTAGCATCCTTGATCCATTGATCTACATTGTCGTTCTTGTAGTATGCTGTATTGGAACCAGCTGGCGGGAAGAATTCACTGCTGAACAGACCCTTTGTTGCACCGTCAGCATCACCTGACGAAGGGGACCAGCTTACATACCACATTTGAATTTTTGCGTTTTCCGGCGTAGCCGAGTTAATCTGATCAGACAGGGTAGCACCCTCCATCGATTTCGGTTCAACTTTGATTCCGACAAGCGCCAGCTGCTGCTGAATGAACTGCATGCCTTTTACCGTTTCGGAATCGTTTTCTCCCCAAATCTCAGCTTCGAATCCATCTGGATAGCCTGCTTCCGCCAAGAGGGATTTGGCTTTCTCCGGGTCATACTCATAACCGGATTGCTCAGCGTAATACTGCGTCATGGAGGACATGGAAGAGTTCAGCTTCGAGCCCAGTCCGGATTTAACTACTTTAATGTAAGCATCTTTATCGATAGCATAGTTGATGGCTTGACGAACCTTCAGATCGTCATAAGGTTTCTTCATGGTGTTAAGCGTAATATAACGAACGATGGTGGAATCGGTCTTATCAATGACGATATTGGAATCGCCTTCTACTTCAGAGACTTGCTCGGTAGGCATTGGATAGATGAAATCCGCTTCGCCCGTCTTCAGCATCGCGATCCGGGAACCGTTCTCCGGTACCGGTTTGAACGTAATGCTGTCTACCTTCGGAAGACCTTCTTGCCAGTAATCTTCATTCTTTACAACGACAAGGCGGTCACCTTGAATCCATTCCTTGAACTTGTATGCCGCCGTACCAACAGGATTCTTCGTGATGTCAGCACTTTCCTTGAGCGCTTTCGGGCTGATCATCAGCGCCATCGCGGTCTTGTTCAAGAAAGCATTGTACGGTTGGCTAAGGGTGATGACAACCGTGTGGTCATCCGGAGTTTTAACATCGGCGACGGTAGAGAAGCTTTTACGCATTCTAAGATTGTTCTTTTCATCCATGATGCGATCCAGGTTGACTTTTACAGCTTCTGCATTGAAATCCGTTCCATCATGGAACTTTACGTTCTGGCGCAGATTGAATGTGTAAGTCAGGCCGTCTTCGCTGATCTTGTAGTCTTCAGCCAGCACAGGAACGAGTTCCATCTTCTCGTTGAAGCCCATCAAACCTTCGTACATCGTGCGTGCACCGGAAATGGAGTGCGTGTCTCCGGCATTGTGAGGGTCAAGCGTAATGAAGTTGGCGTTAATCGCAATGACAACATCTTTGTTATCTTTTGTCACCGGCTTACTCTCGCCGCCGCCTTCACTTGCCCCTTTGCCGCTTCCGCTGTTTCCGCCGCAGCCTGCCGCAACAATCGTAAATGCGAGCAGCAGCATGAGCAGTGACCATGTTCTACCTTTGAATCTCATTGTTTTACTCCCCCTTTGATGTAGTGAATATCTATAGATTCACTCGCCGCGTCTGCATATAACATCCTGCCGATCGCCTTGAGTTCCTCACAGCTTAAACATTCCATTCATACACCGCGCGTCGCTTCCCAACCAGCGTACCGCCATCGTTGAAAATCTCATTCGGAACAAGCGCATACAAGCGGTCGATCGTAGCCTGATCGCTGTAACCGAGGCGCTCCAGAATGGAAGCGATAATGCATGGCCATACTTGCTCGGAGCCATCGGATACTTTAAGCGAGATCGCCAAGCGTTCTTTCCGAAGTCCGATGCCATACACACCCTTGGCACCGCCCTTGGCTGCCAGGTTGTGGTCCCGGAGCAAGGCGGAGCACACAAACTTCGTGTCTGCAATGATATCCGGATACTCATTCATCAGCTTTGCCATTCTGGCAGCTGCATCCGCCGTCTCCGCGTCCTTGATCAAATCCGGGCAGGCCAGCTTAAGGAAAGCGTATCCGATACGGTCCAGCGGAAGCGCAAAAATGGGAAGCCCACAGCCATCAATGCCTTGCGGAATCGAGGAAACCGGAACTTCGGCAAAATAAGCCAGCGTCTCGATGATCTCTTGCTGAACCGGATGCTCCGGCTTGTAATACGTGCTCTCGTCCCAGCCCATATGCTTACACAAAGCAATCAAGCCGCTGTGCTTACCCGAGCAGTTATGGAAGATCCGCCGCTTGTCCTCATGATCTCGATGGCGCTGCGCCTTGGCATCCTCATTCAATGGATAAGTTGCGCAGCAGTGTAGCGTTTCTTCCTGAATCCCGGTTTTCTTCAAAATAGATTCCAATGCATCAATGTGGAAGCGTTCGCCCCGGTGGGAAGCGGCAAACAAGGCCGTTTCTTCCCCCGTAAGTCCGTACACCTCGTCAATCCGGCGTTTCATTACCGGTATTGCTTGGAATGGTTTAGCCGCCGATCTCAGAAAGGTCATATGATGCGGATCACCCGCTGCATAAACCACCTTTCCGTTCTCGTCTACAACGCTGATCGCTCCATAGTGAATGTTCTCCAGTACGTTTCCGCGATATTCCTCTACCAATGGCACAAATCCCATGATTTTGCTCCCCCGATCTCCAGTTGTATTAATTCAATCGAAAATAACGATCCTGTGCGACAAGTCCCGACCCTATGATGACCCCATGTTCGTGAAGCTCGGAGCGGACAATCGTGAAGGAATCCTGAAGCGGTTCCCAGATATACTGTGAGTAGCACAGGTCGGTGATCTCTTCATATACTTCAGGAAACTTGTCCAGAATCTCACCACTCAATATGACGCTGTCCGGATTGTACATGCTGACGACGTTATTAATCGTAATCGCCATATACGCGAGTGCCCTATCGATTAAATAGGTCGCCCATCGTGTTCCAGCCCGTCTTTCCGCGAACAGTTCCTCAATCGTACGAACAGGCTTAATCTTGCTGGCTTCCGACAACAAGGACGGTATATTGATATACGTTTGGAGGCAACCGGCTTTTCCGCAGTCACACATCATACCTTCAGGATCAACGGTCGTGTGTCCGATTTCCCCCGCGCTATTGGTCACCCCGCGGTAAATCTCCCCTTCCAGGATCAGCGCTGAGCCTACGCCATTACCGAACCCAAGGAGAACCGTCCGGTTGGAGCCGTATGCCGAGCCTTTAAGCTGCTCTGCCAACGCCTTTACCTTAAGCTCATTGTCTACCACCGCTTGAAGTCCAGTTAATTCCTTGAGCCTCTCGGCAAGCCTCACATTCTTCCAACCAAGCTGTACCGAGAAGTTAACCACTCCGGCATCAACATCGATGATACCCGGCAGTCCTACACCAATGCCCACCACCCGCCTGCGATCGATATCGCATTCCGCGATGAGTTCCTCAATGGTGTATGCAATTTGGGCCACCGTGGCTTCGGCTGTATCCTCCGATGCTCTCGGAAAACTTCCGCTGCACAATACATTTCCCTGAACATCGATGAAGCCAATATGGGCTTGATGGCGATCGAGCTCAACGCCAATCGAGATGACCGCCGTATCCAGCAGTCTTATTAAGGAAGACTTTCTTCCGCGTCCCGCCGAGGCTTGTTCTTCCGTTTCGTGAACGTACCCTTCTTCCGTCAGCTCCGATACGATCCGGCTGACCGTTGTCGGACTCATTCCCGTCTGTTTGGCAATAGCTGCTCTTGAAATCGGCTGTTCGTTCTTGATGATTTGGAATACTGTGAGTCTGTTCTGCCGCTTCATAAAGTCTTGATCATGCTTTTTCATGAAGACATCCCCTATTTAATTTCACCAGTAGATTAATTAGATCATTTTTCCAAATAAAACGATCCGAAATCATCAAAAAACCGTGATTATTATCAAATTCATTATTTTTATTCTCCAGTGATATTAATAATAAAACGTGTTTTGTAAATGTGTCAATATATATGACACATTTAAATTAATATTTTTTTGCTTCTGGAAATGTAAGTGTTTCAATATTTTGCGAAAGAAATTCAATCTCCTACATACATACAGATGACCGCGCTTCGCGCACAATATGACATCAACTTAACACGAAGTTTCCTAAAATGTAGATAACAACGTCGTTCTACCTCATAAATAAAGCCATCTGAGGAAAGAATGATTGGGGCATTCTTCATCTCGGATGGCTTCAAAAGGAGGAAATCTATGATATTTCCGGTATTGTCCCAGGTCTTTAGTTGCTTCCCTGCATGATCCGCCTAAAACGAATTAAACCACCCGAGAAATAAATTCGAGGTGACCCTCAAATGATCCCGGATGGCTTATGTATATAGAAACTTTATATTCATATTGTTCTGATTCTTGATAGAATGCGCTGAACCTACAGTTTGATCCTGAATTTTTGAATGCTCTGGCTTTGACATTTATTGAATCCCTTTTACTATAGCTGACTCTCTTTTGGATCTTTTAACAAATGGCTATTTCTTTTAATCATTAGTCTTCTATCATTAATCTCTTATCTTTAATCTGTTGTCTCTAGTCTTTGATCTGTTATTGCTCTTTAATCTTTTACCCACCCAGCGGAGGTTTGAGGATAGCAGATCCTTTGGGAGTCCGTTTCTACCTTACCATTTCATTCTGGAAACGGACGGACAACAGAGCGGATAGCCTCAAACCGGAGCGAACCAAACCGGAGCGCCCCTACTTGTTTTTGTAATATTCAACTGCTTTATCAAAATAATGCTTCTGGTCTTCCGGCAGATCCTCAAAATAGAAAATGGCCGCAACCGGACAAGCCGCTTCGCAAGCCCCGCAGGAGATACAAATATCGGTATCGATATAGAACTGGTCATCTCCTTCTTCTATGCAATCCACAGGGCAAACGTCAACGCATTCTCCCGCTTTCTCTTCAATACAAGCTGAGCCAATAACGTACATCCGTATTCCACCTTCCCGAGTGTAATAATCTTTCAAACATTCGACTGGCTATCATTGCAAAAAGCTCAAACTTCATCAATTCCTTATTATTCTATACTTTTTATACTAAAATATATCATAATTATGTGGTTAATCATGCCAATTGTCAATAAACCGCGTGATGATAGCCTCAAAACAGCCATTCCGGTTGACTTATAGAAAGTAAAGACATAAGATGAGACATATTGCTTTTTAACCTTTTTTGTTAAAAAAGAAAGCATTCATCGAGAAACAAGGCGGTGATTATAGTGGATCAAGAAGTCGCATACAGTACTCGCGAGTATATCATGCAAATGTTAAAAATAAATGGTGAACTCAGCACAAAATCCATTACCGAGGCACTGGGCATAACAGGGATGGCCGTTCGGCGCCATCTGGAGAGCTTGAAGAGCGAGGGTTACATCACCTATCGAACCGTGAAACAACCGATGGGAAGACCCGTCTCCTTATATAGTCTTACGGAATCCGCCGAAGATTTTTTCCCTAAGAACTATCATGCACTTGCACTCGATCTGCTGAACGAACTGCAGGACGAGTCCGGTGATGAAATGATTTCACGGCTGTTCGACAAGCGTAAGGATACATTACTGAACAAGTACACGCCTACGGTGAAAGCCGATGCGCTCGAAGATCGAGTTGCAGCCCTGGCCCAGGTTCAGAATGACAACGGATATATGGTGGATTACAAAAAAGTCAACGAAGAAGAATATCTCCTCGAAGAACTGAACTGCCCCATATCCCAAATAGCCAACCGGTACCAACACGCATGCCGCTGTGAGCTTGACCTGTTTCAATCCTTGCTGGAGGCGGATGTGGAACGTACCGAGTGCCTTGCCAAGGGCGACAAAAAATGCGTCTACCGTATTCGAAAACAAACCGAAGCCAAACAAACATAATATCTGTTATTGCCACTTCAAGCTCCTTCCATACAGGAAGGGGCCTTTTTTGTTATTGTACTTGTCCTATCTTATTCTCTCAAATTGCAAGACATGTACAATTCTTTGAATTATTTCAGCACCAGCAGTCGATCATCCTGATCGGAGGGCACCCCCCGACCATCGGTATTGTTGGTAATGACATAGGTTTTGCCGTCATGGACTTTGACGTCTCTTAATCGACCCTCACCCTCCAATACCAACTCAAGCAAGGCATTCTCCGGCTGAAATCGGTACAGCTTCTGGCCGCGAAGGGTGGCCACGTACATGTGATCCTCCTCATCAAAAGCGATGCCTGAAGGAGCAATAGCCGTTTCGCTGCTGTGGTAGAGCGGGGATTTCATGCCCTCTTGCTGTTCATCCCCGATAATCTCGGGCCAGCCGTAATTGCTGCCAGCCGTGATCTCATTAATCTCATCATGTCCGCCGGGTGTGCCGGACGGTCCATGCTCTGAGCTGTAGAATTCACCTTCGGAATTCCAAGCCAAGCCCTGTGAATTTCGATGCCCTAACGTATATACATAAGAACCTGCGGTCGGATTATCCGTCGGGACCTTGCCATCCAGCGTCAATCGCAATATTTTGCCTGCAAGGCTCTCCTGGTTTTGCGCAAGCTCTCCTTCACCCGAATCTCCCGTCGTTACGTAGAGCATCCCATCAGGTCCGATCGCAATTCTGCCGCCGTTATGTACGTTGGAGCCGGGAATGCGCTCAAGAAAGACATGTGACTCTGTCCATTGATTCCCCTCCTGCTTTAGAAGGACCAACCGGTTCATGACTTTTCCATCCTGATTATAGGTGTGGTAGGCGAAGGCCTTGCCGGAATTTTGAAAATCAGGAGCTAACGCAAAGCCTAGGAATCCGCCTTCTCCTTGATGGGCGACTGACTTCTCGGTATGTACCGACTGTCTGGTAAAAGTGCCGTCCTTGATCTGAACGATATTTCCTTCCCGCTCGCTAATATAAATCGTATCGCCGTCAAAATCGATAGACCAAGGTGCCCTCAACTGCTCTGCAAGCACTTGATAAGCGGAATCATTTTTTTCCTCCCGATGATCTTCCTGCCTCCCTTCTTCCTTAGAAGGAGAAGACTGTGTACAGGCAGTAATAAGCAGCAAAGCTGCAATTAAAGTTGCCCCAACCACCATTCGTTTCAAAATCCAGCACCTCCCGGGTAATTTTATAGCTCCGGTGTCATCATCTGGATGCCTTGCTCCATGTCCAGCAAGGAACGCAATACAATATCCTCATCGCTAAACGATTCGATCTGGCTGCCTGCTACATAACGGGTCTCATGTCCTCTTCCGGTAATAATGATCCTGTCCTCGTCACCTGCCAATTCCACAGCTCGTTGAATGGCTTCTTTACGATCCAGGATCACCTCCCAATTCCCCGCTTCATGCGAGGTTAAGCCACCCAGCATCTCAGCCATAATCTGCTCCGGATCCTCCGAGAACGAATTGTCTGTCGTGAACAATACATAATCCGAATACGAAGCTGCGATGTCCGCCATGAGCGGACGTTTCAAGCGATCTCTTTCGCCCCGGCAGCCCATCACGCATATCATTTTTCCTGAAGTGATTTCTTTGGCGGATTGCAAAGTTGCCTTAAGTCCACCTGGATTATGCGCATAATCCACAACCACGTGAAATCTTCGTCCTGTTTCTATTTCTTGAAATCGTCCATGAACCCCTGCAAATTGGTGAAGACTTCTACGGATTTCTTCAAGCGTTACCCCTTCCAGCAAACAAGTGGTTATGGCAGCAAGTGCGTTATACACATTGTGAACACCATGCACCTTCAGACTGAAGTCGCCGTGTCCCCATGGCGTTTCTACATGAAATGTGCAACCTTCACGCATGTTTTGAATTTGTGTTGCCCGAACATCAGCCTCGTTACGAATGCCATAGGTTACGATCTGTGCGGATGTACGTTTTGCATAATAGGACGATGCTTCTTCATCCGCATTCAGGACGGCCTTCTTCAGCATATCACGGTTACTGTTACCGATCTGGGCGAACAAAAGCTCCTTCGTATTGCGATAGCCCTCCATATTCTGGTGGAAGTCCAGATGATCATGCGTTAAATTCGTAAAGACCACGGTCTGAAAATCGCATCCGCGCACTCTCCCCATATCCAATCCGTGCGAAGACACTTCCAACACGGCATAGGCCCCGCCATGAGTGACCATCGTGTGAAAATAACGCTGCAGTTGGATCGTATCCGGCGTGGTATTCAGCGTCTTCTCCATATGATCTCCGATCTTCATGTAAAGTGTGCCAATAATGCCCGTTTTGCGGTGAGCGTCATTAAGTATTTTTTCTACCATATGGGTTGTCGTTGTCTTGCCGTTCGTCCCGGTAATTCCGATCAGTTTCAACCGCTGCGTGGGATCTTCAAAAAAAGCGTTTGCGAGAATCGGCAGAATTCTTCGGGTATCCGGTACCGTTATACGCGTTACGTTTCCTGGAAGCACTGGCAGCTCCCGCTCAGCTACAATGGCAACTGCGCCGTTGCTTATCGCATGCCGGGCATAATCATGGCCGTCCACGTGAAAGCCCGGGACACAGACAAACAGGCCGCCAGGCCGAATCTCTCTTGAATCTGTATCCAAGTTCGTGATATCCACGGAAGTACTGCCCGTTATGGTCTTAAGTATCAGCTGCTCCGTCAGTGATTTCAGAATCATGTCAGGTTCCTCATCTCGTGATGTAATCAAAATCCCATGATCAGTGGCAGTGTGATATATAAGATGTAGAATTTATGACGATGTATCGTTTTAACCAGTATTTCTTATTAACCTAACCAAGCAAACACATTCTGAAACTTAAAAAGGCGGATTTTTGTGATGATCAAGCTCGACCATGCGCACAGGGGGAGCAGTGCGCACGATATCTACTAATCCTCCCATATACTGGAACTTTCATTTGGCTCCTGCGTATTTAACATCAAGGGGTTGATCTTATGTTGTTACTAATACTCTATGCTCTGATCATAACGGTCAACGTTCTGATCGTTTTGTTCGGCTTGTATGTCTTCAATCATCCAGATAATGATTGGTTACGAATGTTCAATGGAATTCCTGAGGATGTAGAACAAGATGATATTGATTTATTGAAAATTAAATTCAGGGCTGTAATCGCAATAATAGTCGGTCTGATCATGGGTTCGTTTTCGGTATTGCAGGTCATCGTTACACATATTGGGTAGGGAGGTAAATCATTTGTTTCCAATGCTAGTTGGTGTGATAATGAAATAGACGATCATGACATGTTAAAGGTGCAAGCACTTGGAATTTTAATTCCAACAAATTCATTTGAAATGAGGTAAATATATCATGAGAAAGATTA
Source organism: Paenibacillus sp. NPDC058898 (assembly GCF_049316025.1). Lineage (NCBI taxonomy): Bacteria > Bacillati > Bacillota > Bacilli > Caryophanales > Paenibacillaceae > Paenibacillus > Paenibacillus sp. NPDC058898. The sequence continues at coordinate 288,759 of NZ_JBMOSM010000003.1, forward strand.
ACTGGCCCGGACGAACCAAGTTAGAAAATTCATCTGGTAACGCCTCTCTGGTTCTGGATGTTATTCTCTATATCCCTCGTTGGATAATGAGGCTTTTTTAGTGGAGAGTATTCGCTCCATCACCTTGTCCGGTTGCAATCGGGAATCACTTAAAGAATGTGATGACTGGAAGCCTTAACCATGTTACGCTGGAAGTAAGCGGTTGCAACACCAATGTTGCCAGATGTTAATGCAGCCCGCCAATAAAGGATGTGTACAGAGGATGCGCTACGCTACTCCATATCTGCTTGAAAGGAGAACCATCGATGGGACCGTTCACTGACGATTTACTTCAGAATAAAGTCGTATTGATCACGGGAGGCGCCACGGGGCTGGGGCGTGCCATGGGGGAGAAATTTGCCGACCTTGGCGCCAAACTCGCCATCTGCGGACGCCGTGAGGAAGTTCTGCAGCAAACTGCTGAAGAACTAAGACAGCAGGGCTGCGAGGTATGGTACAAGAGCTGCGATGTACGGGACCCTGCGCAGATCTCGGCTCTTGTTGAAGCGGCAGAGCAGCATTACGGAGGCATTGATGTGCTTGTCAACAATGCAGCCGGGAATTTTATAAGCCCCACGGAGCGTCTCTCCCCTCGGGCTGTAGATGCCGTGCTGAACATTGTGCTGCACGGCACCTTCTACGCAACCCTTGAAGTCGGCAAACGCTGGATTGAACAGGGCACAAGCGGAACGATGCTCAACATCGTCACAACATATGCCTCGACAGGCTCTGGCTATGTGGTCCCTTCGGCAGCTGCAAAAGCGGGTGTGCTTGCGCTGACACGATCTCTCGCGGTGGAATGGGCCCCTTACGGCATCCGTCAGGTAGCGATCGCCCCGGGTCCGTTCCCGACCGAAGGCGCTTGGTCAAGATTATCGCCTACGCCGGACCTGGAGCAAAAAATGATCGACCGCATCCCCCTGAAGCGCGTAGGGGACGCAGAAGAACTGGCTAATCTTGCCGCTTATCTCATTTCCGATTTTGCTGGTTATATTAATGGTGACGTGATCACCATCGATGGCGGCGAATGGCTGAGGGGTGCGGGGCAATTCAACGACTTGGCGGAAGTGACCCATGAGCAATGGGACCGTCTGGCCGAACTGACACGCAAAGGCAAATAACCTCATAGGTAAGAAAAACATCTATCGACGTACTTTTACTACAGCAGACAGACTGCCTTTAGAGGTTTATCGAAATTTTCAGCTTCACTGAAAACTTATACATTCCATAATCTTATAATAGCCCCAAGCCGTGAGCATGTCATAACTGCTCCCGCTTGGGGCTATCCGGTATCCTGTGTTTCCTATGTTATTCGTTAACTCTAATAGGAATCAACCAGCAGTGCATACACGATGCCTGGCCCGTGAACGCCAATCGTAAGATCATTCTCGATATCGGCGGAACGGCTCGGACCCGAGATGAAGTGGATTCCCGCCGGCAACTGCTCGCGTCCGGACTGATCGAACTGAATCAGAATCTCGCCGAGTCGGGTAACCATACGCTCTACAGGGATGATAGCCATCAACACGGTCGGCAGCAGGCTGACGGATCTGCCTTTATGCGGGGACGATTTCACCGTAATCGAACCGGTATAAGCCGCTGCGTAATCCGCCAAGACGACGCCAAAATCGGCCCTGGCCGCTACAGCCCTCCAGTCCGTGTCCGCTGCATCATTCCAGGAGAGAACAAGAGCCTCCGGCAGGCTCTCCTCCAGCCCCAGGCGGTCCAGTGCCTCTTCCTGCTGACGAAGAATCGTAGCCGCACTCATCTCCTTCGCTTTGTCCCTGATAAACCGGCTGATCTCTTCGCGATTGCTCAGCCTTACCACATGGCCCCCGGCCGCTTCAAAGTTGGCGGTAAACTGTGTAATCCTCTCCTCAAGCGGCCACTCAAATTCATTCCAGAAGTCGGGGGCACCGCGGAAAGGGTGCTCCGGGGCGGTGCAAACCCGGTCTCTCCCCAGCTTCGCGGCGATTCCATCCATGAACTGCTCCTGCTTCTTGCGAGACTGTTCTTCAAGACGGTTCAGCCAGCTGCGATCAGTTTCGTTAGTCATGGGCATTCTCCCCCTTTCCGGACTTCTGCTGCTGAAGCCGCTCCTTCAATCGGTTTGCGATTTCAGGGTCCATCGACCCGGAGGTTCTGCGAATATCCTGCTCCATCTCCGACCATCGGTCACGGAAGGATTCCTTAGGGAGACTCGGCGTTACCCTGTACGAATTCCACCCCTTCAAAGGACCGATCCTCGTTCGGATTTCCCCGCCTCGCACCACCAATTTCTGCCCCCACTTTCCGAGGGATACCACACTACGGTAACGCTTGGCATTCCCCATAATCGCCGAGAAGCCCTTCATTCCCATCGCTTCCAGCTTGTCACCGCGCCCAGCTTCAATCTTCCGGCGGCGCAGGGAAACCAGCATATCATGCAGCGGAATCTTCACGGGGCATGCTTCATAACAGGCCCCGCACAGGCTGGATGCGTTGGCGATATCGTCCCATTCCGCGACATTCTTGTTCAAGGCCGGTGTTAATACGGCACCGATGGGGCCGCTATATGTGCCTCCATAGGCGTGCCCGCCAATATGGCGATATACCGGACAAGCATTCAGGCATGCGCCGCAGCGTATGCAGTTGAGCAGCTCCTGAAATTCGGGGTCGCCGAGCTGGAGAGAACGTCCGTTATCGATGATGATAATATGCATTTCGTCCGGACCATCGGCATCCAATTCTCTCTTCGGACCACTGATTCCAGACATGTAGACTGTCAGCTTCTGACCCGTCGCCGAGCGCGGCAGCAAGGTAGCCATCACTTCGAGATCCGCCCATGACGGGATAATCCGCTCCATGCCCATCAGGGTAATCTGTGTCTTGGGCACCGTCGTCACCATGCGGGCATTGCCCTCATTCTCGAACAATACCATCGAGCCCGTCTCGGCGATCGCAAAATTACAACCCGTCATGCCAATGTCCGCTTCAAGGAATTTCTCGCGCAGCTTCATGCGGACAAAACCCGCCATAATCGCCGTATCGGGCGGCAGCGTTTCGCCTGCCTCTGCGGACAACAGCTCCGCGATCTGATAGCGGTTCTTATGGATGGCAGGAATGATGATATGAGATGGCGTTTCATCCGCAAGCTGAATAATATACTCACCGAGATCCGTTTCGACGGCCTCCACCCCGATCGAGTCGAGCGCCTTGTTCAGATGCAGCTCCTCGGACACCATCGATTTTGATTTTACGACGGACTTGGCCGCCTTATGCTCCGCAATCTGCAAGGAGATCGTGACCGCTTCTTCCGCCGTCTCCGCAAAATGGACATGGGCTCCGTTCGCCCTGGCCTGTTCAGCAAACTCATTCAAATAGTAATCCAAGTGCGCAATGGTATGGAGCCGAATTTGGCGTCCTCGTTCCCTCCACGCATCCCAGTTGCCATGTTCCTCCGACGCAAGCTTTTTGCCAAGCCGCAACCGCTCTGTCGTAAACTTCACCGCATTGCGCAAAAAATCGTTATTAAGGGCGTAGCCTGCACGCTCCTTAACCGTCTGCGCTTTCGATTCAGCTGTGCTCATGTACACTCACCCCCTCATACAGAAGCTCGGCCAAATGTTTAACCTGAACCTTCTCGCCCCGGTGACGCAGATTGCCGGCAATATTCATGAGGCAGGCCATATCGAGACCGACAAGCACGGACGCCTCGGTCTCCAGCACATGATCGCTTTTCTCTGTCACCATGGCCCCCGAAATGTCCGCCATTTTCACGGCAAACGTTCCACCGAACCCGCAGCAATCCTCGGCAAAAGGCAAGGGAACAAGCTCCAGCCCCTTGACGTGGCTGAGCAGTTTCATCGGTTGCTCCTTAACGCCGAGCAGGCGGCTTCCGTGACAGGAAGGATGATAGGTTACCTTTTGCGGATAAACGGCGCCTACATCGGTCACGCCCAGCACGTCAACAAGGAATTGCGTAAATTCATAGCATTTGGATTGAAGCGCTTTCGCTTTATCCAGGTATATGGGATCGTCCTTGAACAAATCCGGATAATGATGAATCATATACGTGCAGGAGCCTGAGGGGGACACAACGAAGTCGCTATCGTCAAAAGCGTCCAGAATCGTCTTGGCACTTATGCGTGCATCATCCCAATAACCACTGTTATAGGCCGGTTGGCCGCAGCAAGTCTGGATTTCGGGGAATTCCAGCTGCACGCCGTACCTTGCCAGCAATCTTGCCATCGATTCAGCTACCCGCGGGAACAAGGCGTCGCTGAGACAAGTGACAAACAATGAAATCTTCAACCTCTTCACCCCGCTAATCATCAGGATATGGACCGAGAAATCGGCCTCTAGCAAGAACCCCGGACCGGGGGGATTCTATGTGATATGTTATAGCAACTTGCTCTATACAGATTCGATCTTGATGCCCAATGCTCGATAAGGTGCCGCTTCTTCTTCCTTCAAGCTGCGATCAGTGATGATCAGATTCACTTGGGAGAGATCGGCAACCTGCGCAAAAGCCTGCGTGCCGAATTTGCTGGCATCGGCGAGCAGAATGGTCTCATCCGTCATTCCGATCATTTTATGCTTGATTCTCGCTTGAAGCTCATTGGATTCGCTAAGGCCCCGCTCGATGTGCACACCCTTGCATGACAGAAAGGCTTTATCCACGTAGTAAGCATCCAGCGAGCGTTCTGCGAGCGGACCGACAAAGGACAGGGAGCGATGAGCCAGAATGCCGCCTGTGGAGATCACCTGAACCCTCTCCTTGGTGCTCAACTCAGCAGCCACCTTTATCGAATTCGTCAGCACGGTAATCGGAATATCCGGTATGATTTTCGCCATGTACCAAGCCGTAGAGCTTGCATCCAGCAGGATGCGATCATTCGGATGGATTCGCTTGACCGCTTCCTCCGCGATTCGCTGCTTCTCCAGCGCATGCATGATTTCCCGCTCAGCATACGGTATTTCCGGCTGCGACCGCTGAATTTCCGGTTGATCCTTCACGCTAACCGCTCCGCCATGGGAACGGCGCAGGCGCCCTGCCTGTTCCAGCCTGTCAAGATCGCGGCGAATCGTTTCTTCCGTTACACCGCAGAGCTGACTCAGCTCGGAGACTCGGATGCTCCCTCTTTCGTTGACCAACTGTACTATTTTCTCATATCGTTCTGCAACCAGCATCATACCGCCCATCCTTACTGTTTATATATTCTATCGCTTCCCGGTCCGCTGACCGAACACTCCGTAAGCTTCCTCCCATAAGGGAGTTTCCTTCGGCTCATAAGTCTTGACCGGGAAAGACTCTCTAATGACTGCGCGCGCTTCCCATATATCGGATAGCTCGCCTTGCGCGATCCACTGCACGGCCATATTGCCGATAGCACTGCCCTCTGCGGGACCTGCCCAAACGGGCTTCCCTATCGCATTCGCAGTCCACTGACATAATGTTTCATTATGAATGCCACCACCTACCATATGCAAGCCCTGAAATTTTTGCCCGGACAATTCCTCAGTCAACTCCAGCACATAACGGTATTGCATAGCCAGACTCTCCATTATGCAGCGCACAAGAGCACTTATCCCCTGCGGAACGCTCTGGTTCGTGCGGGCCGCATATTCCACTACCCGCTTCGGCATATCACCTGCAGGGAGGAATACAGGATCATCGGGATCAATGAAACAAGCAAATGCTGGCACCGCATCCGCCATATTAACCAATTCGGGGTAGGAGTACGTTAACCCTTCCCGTCCCCAGGTCCGCTGGCATTCCTGTAGAATCCAAAGTCCCATGATGTTCTTGAGCAGCCGGTACGTACCGTACGCTCCTCCCTCATTCGTGAAGTTCAGCTCTCTGGCCCGTTCATGTATGACAGGCTGGTCGACTTCGGTTCCCATCAGCGACCAGGTACCGCAGCTTAAGTAAGCAAATGATCGTTCCAGTGCCGGAACCGCGACAACGGCGGAAGCCGTATCATGCTCTGCAACCGTATAGAGCGGAATGGATGGAATCCCCAGCTCCTCTGTTACGGATGACCTCAGAGCTCCAACAAGCGTACCGGGTTGAACAACAGGATGAAATAACTTAGGAGGGATATTTAATGATTTCAAGAGATGATCATCCCAGCTGGCCGAAAGCGGGTTAAACAGCTGCGTTGTGGTAGCATTCGTAAATTCATTCGCCAGCTCGCCGGTCAAGAAGTATCGCAGCAAATCGGGAATCATAAGAAAACGCTCGGCTTCTTGAAGCAGGTAGGGCTTCTGCCGTTGCAATGAAGCCAGCTGATAGATTGTGTTGAACGAGAGGAACTGAATCCCCGTCCGATCAAAGATCTCGGCAGGCGGCACATCCCGGAAGACCTGATCCATCACGCCATCCGTACGTGTGTCCCGATAATGATACGGATTCATGAGCAGTTCCCCGCTCCGATCCAGGAGTCCATAATCCACCGCCCAGGTATCAATGCCGATGCTCGACGGCAAATTATGCTGACCTTTCAACCGGAGCAGGCCCTGCTTCACCTCGTGGTAGATCCGTAATATATCCCATTGGAAACGGTCACCGATTCGAACCGGATCGTTCGGGAACCGGTGGATTTCCGTTACGTCGATGGTTCGGCCATTCCATTGACCCAGCATAGCCCTGCCACTGCTTGCGCCCAAATCAAATGCAAGAATGCTCAACGCTCCCCAGCCTCCTTGTCAGATCAAAATCAACGATTCGGGCACCAACCCGAGGGTACTCCGTCTTCTCATCCTTACGAACGCTTCAGCAATACATCCTGCTCATACTGTTTCACTTCGGACAGCCACTCTTCTCTGACAGGTACACCCATGCGTTCGCAGTAATAATCCCACACCGCTCCAAACGGATAGGACTTAAACTCTTCCGATATCGCCAGGCGGGTCGTGTAATCGCCTTCAAGTTCAGCCTGCTTCAGCCTATCGATGGGTTCCAGCTTGGCACGCAGCAGTGCCTTAATCGTATTGCGTGTCCCGATAACCCACGCTGCGATGCGGTTAATGCTGGCATCAAAAAAGTCCAGTCCGATATGGGTAACTTCCAGCAGGTTATTGCGAACCAGCTCGCGTCCAATCTCGATCAGTTCATCATCCATGATGACGACATGGTCGCTGTCCCAGCGCATTGGCCGGCTGACATGGAGAAGAAGTCCATCGGTGAAAAGAGCAAGCGACGACAGTTTGCCGGCAATACTCTCGGTTGGGTGGAAGTGGCCCGCATCCAGGCAGATCAGCTTGTTGTTTCGAATGCCGTACCCCATATAAAACTCGTGGGAACCCACAACATAAGCCTCAGAGCCTAGTCCGAACAGCTTGCTCTCGACGGCATCGAGGTTCCATTGCGGATTCATTTCTTCAGCAAAAATCTCATCCAGCGCATCCTTCAGCCGCTGCCTCGGCGCCATTCGGTCTACCGGCATATCCTTGTATCCATCCGGAACCCAGATATTCGTTACACAGGTTTGACCCAGCTGTTCCCCGAAGTAAGCCCCGATTCTTCGCGACGCCTTGCAATGCTCAATCCAAAATTGACGGATCGCTGGATCGGCATGACTCAGCGTAAATCCATCCTTCGATTTGTCGTGGGAGAAGCAGGTCGGATTAAAATCGAGGCCAATGCCTTGCTCCTTGGCCCAATCCACCCAAGACTGGAAGTGCCTCGGCTCGAGCTGATCCAAATCAACGGACTCGTCGGTATCCGCGTAGATTGCATGAAGGTTCACTTTGTGGGATCCCGGAATGAGCGACATCGCTTTTTCCAGATCGGCCCGCAGCTGATCCGGCGTACCTGCAGCCCCGGGGTATTCCCCGGTCACGGAGATGCCCCCGGATAGCTCCTGATCGCGGAACAGAAATCCTCGGACATCATCTCCTTGCCAGCAGTGGATGGAGATTTTGATGCGCTCAAGTTCCGTCAAGATTTCGTCCACGTTGATGCCATGCTGCCCATAGAGCTTTTTAGCTTCTTCAAAGTTCCTTGCAACATCCTGCCTCATCACATATCCTCCCGTATGATGGATAGCAGGGTCATATTAGACCCAGCGCCCCATCTTAATAAGAAATCTTGATTCCTTGCGGTAGATGTGTCATACCTTCATTCGATTAACGAGTAAATGCAGCAGGTACCCCGCCGTCAATCGTCAGCATGCAGCCGGTCGTCTTCGAAGATCTTGATGATGCAAAGTAAGCGATGCCTTCGGCAATATCCTGCGGATAGATGTTGACAAGAAGCGTTGTGCGTTTACGATAATGCTCTTCCAACTGATCGGGTTCAATCCCGTAAGCTGCTGCCCGCTCGTTTCTCCAGTTCGAATTCCAGATCGCGGAACCTTGCAGAATGGCGTCCGGCAGAATGGTGTTGACTCGAATGCCGTATTCTCCGCCTTCAGCAGCAATGCAGCGCGCCAGATGAGCCTCCAGTGCTTTTACAGAGCTGTATGCGGTCACGTTCTTACCGGCATAGACGGAATTCTTCGATCCGACAAACACCATGCTTCCGCCAACGCCCTGTGTCTTCATCAACGAGAAGGCTTCCCGCGCAACCAGGAAATAACCTGTGCCCAGCACGTTCATGTTCAGGTTCCATTCCTTCAACGATGTCTCGTCAAACGGGCTGGATGTTGCAAGGCCCGCATTGTTGACGATAATATCAACACCGCCATAAGTGATGGATGTTTCTCGATAGGCGCGCTTCACCGCCTCTTCGTCGGTTACATCCATCTTAACAGCAAATGCCCGATTCTCCCCGTGTTTTGCGTTAATCTCCTCGGCAACCTGCTGCGCCCCTTCCAGGTTCAAATCCGCCAAAACGACATGCGCACCTTCTGCTACTAGCCTGCGGGCTGTGGCACTTCCGATACCGCCTGCTCCCCCAGTAATAAAAGCGATCTGGCGGGAAAACTCCGCCTCAGCCGGTGCAAGACTCAATTTATACAACTCAAGCGGCCAATACTCCACGTTGTAGGATTCATTTTCACTCAGGGATACAAAATTGCCCAGGGCCGTCGCACCGCGCATGACCGCAATCGCCCTATGATACAGGGCGCCGCTGACTTGCGACATCGCCCAGCTCTTGCCCGTGTTGATCATTCCGATGCCGGGAATAAGAATGACGCGCGGAGCCGCCTCGAACATGACGTCCCCTTCATGATGGTTGCGTTCAAAATAAGCTTTATACTGCTCTTTGTAAGCAGCAATCCCATCGATAAGCTTTGCCTTAAGACCTTCCACATCTTCGGCGTCAGGTGTCCAGTCGATGAAGAGAGGAACTACCTTGGTATGAACCAGATGATCGGGGCAAGCTGCGCCTACCTGGGACAGCTTCGGCGAATCGGCACCGCCGACAAAGTCCAATACATCATCTTGATCGTCGAAGGACAGGATCATTTTCTTCACGTCGCTAACGGCGCCGCGAACAGCAGGCATCACTTTAGCAGCGATGCTGCGACGCACTTCCGATCCAAGCGGTGTATGCTTCCGGCCGCCGAACAGCTTGTCGTTATCTACTCGAGCTTCGATGAAAGCTTCCGCTTCACTAATGATACGAATCGTTTGCGCGTAACAGGCTTCCGATGTATCGCCCCATGTGACAAGCCCATGCTTCTCCATCAGTACCAGCTCGGCCTTCGGATTAGCCAACACCCCTTCGGCAATCATCTTCGACAAAGTAAATCCGGGACGAACGTAAGGAACCCACACGAATCGGTCGCCAAAGATCTCCCGTGCTAATTCTTTGCCGTTATGGGCGCAGCATAAGCTGATAATGGCATCCGGGTGGGTATGGTCCACATGCTGAAACGGCAAGAACGCATGCAGCAGCGTTTCAATGGATGCGCGAGGGTGCTTCGCATCGACCATGCAATGTCCCAGATAAGCCACCATTTCCTCATCCGACATCGAATCCCTTTCGAATAACGGCCGAATATCCTCCATGCGCAAGCCTGTGAAATTGCCCGATTTCATGGTAGCCAGATCGGAACCGCTGCCTTTCACGTACATAACCTCTATGTCTTTGCCGCGAAAATCCTGAATCGTTGTTTTGCTGGATGTGTTGCCGCCGCCCCAGTTGCATACGCGCCGGTCGGAACCGATCAAATTCGAACGGTAGACGAGCTCATCCAATGTATGTTGTGCCTGCTGTGCCTTTGACTGTTCCCATAAGCTTTGAACCATGAAGCTTCCCCTCCGATTGACCCTATGAATTTGCTTTCATTTGTTTCCCATAATATCACGCCCGTTTATCTTTGAATAGTGTATTTTCAAAAATAAACAAAGATTTATATGCGTTTATTCAGAATTCCATCTTATAAATCTGTTGCAAACAAAAAAACATCCCTGCCAGAGTTATCTCTAGACAAAAGCTGCTAAATTACAATCTAAAGATGGGTCTGAGCCTGCGGCTGCCATTTGATCCGCCTTCGCAATTCCTTCCATTAAGGCATCACGAAAGGCGATTTCATCCTCATTGACATAACCCATAAATACAATTTCCGAAATGTCCTTATGGTTGAAAAAGATATTGGAATCTACGGTCAGATTAACACTTGCTTCATCCCCGGCTTTAGTCCAGCACAGAAATCATTCCGGGGTACAGGGTTCTGTTACATCCCCAGCCCGTTAAAGTCACCCCCATTCTCCTGTAAATTATAAACAATTCATCATTACGGAGAGGGTGTCATTCATATGAATCAACTTGCACGTGAAACGAGGAACTGGGCGTTCAAGCTGTATAAGCAGGAGACTGGGCTTTTGCTGACAGGGCTGCTCGGGTTTTTGTTAGCTGGAATATGCGGGATATGGGTATTGCTGAATGGGGGGTCTGTCTCGCCGGATGGAGATATCTCCAAAGCGTTTTCCTTCAACGCGGCTCTGGGGATCTTCATCGTATCAACCGCAATCATTTTGCCGGTTTCCGGTATGAGGCCACGAAGCAAATCGTTCTACCGCTGGTGCTATATTCCGCTTGTTCTGTTCTCCTACTTCGCCGAAACCGTTCAAAATTTCCGCGGTGTCGATCCGCGATTCGTTCAGAACGGCTCGACTTTTGATTATGTCATCTCGACTATTTTCCCTGCCGTTGCGATGCTGCTTGTCGTGTTCTACCTGACCCTTGGCGCCCAATACTTCCGCAAGCGTGTAATGGAAGCCCATCCGGAACTCGGGCTCGGCATTCGTTATGCCATGATCGCGGTGCTGGTATCTTTTGCAGCTGGTATATGGATCTCCATCAATGCGGGACGTTTTACCGGGATCGGCGGCAATATCATCTGGCTGCACGGACTAGGGTTTCATGCGCTGCAAGCGATCCCTTTTGTGGCGTGGCTGTCCATGAGGAAATCCGTCAATCCTGCAGTTAAACCGATCCTCATCCATATTAGCGGTCTGGCATATTTGCTCGGATTAATCGCCATCGGATGGCAGACGGTTCTTGGATACTCCATCGCTGAATGGTCCTTGCTTCCAATTCTGGCGGGCAGCTGTTTTCTCGTCGCATTCACGCCAGTTATATGGCTGCTCAGTCAGTCCAATGCAACCGCTGAACCTGTCCACCATGCCCAATCCACACGTAATGTATAAGACTTGCATAAGAAAAACGGCTATCGACGAACTTTCTCAGAAGACAGACCGCGTTTATAGGATGTTTTTCTTGCGATATCAGGAAGCCCCATGCTTCGAAGTTTATACTTTCTGATATCTAAAAAAAAAGAGACAGTACTGGGATATTCCCACCTGTCTCTTCTATAAAAACACTGCGCCCGTGATCTAAATTCCTTGACGTTTAGATAAACAAGAACGGAATGAGGAACAACAGCGCTATGGCTTCCCAAGCAAACACATTGCCTCCCCAGCCGTATCCACCGTAGCCACCGCCGTAGCCGTAAGGTCCAAATGCGGACGTTTGCGCACTGCTTTTAGCTGACTTCGAAGACTTTTTGCCCTTTTTACCTTTTGTGGACAATGTATATACGGATGGGTTCCCAAATTCGAGTTCAAGGCCTCGATCATGTACACCGCGAATAGTCCCCACGACTTCTGTTCCATCACGCATGACAGCGCAAACGGTTTTGCCGACGTAACCTCTGCATCCTTCTGCCGAAATTGGTATTGGTTGCACTTATTTTCCCCCTCCCCAGCGTTTGTGTATTATATTCCGCCTGGGGAGAAGACGGCAGAGATAGGTGTCCACATCTCCAAAAATCCGCCATTTAACCTCACTTAATCGCGCTAGCTTTTCGGTAGGCTCTAATCATTAAATCTTCGTCAACCGCGCCTTGAAACCGCTCAGATATCAGACCGTCCGGCGAGATGACGTAGGTGGTCGGATAGGCCACCACCTCGTACCGTCTGGTGCTTGCTCCGTTCGGGTCGTATAGGACAGGAAAGGTAAAACCGTTCTGCTCAACAAAAGACTGTACCTCACTCATGCTATTTTCCAGATGCGTCATATTTACAGCTAGTATTATCACGTTCTCATCCTGATGTTTATCGTAAAAATCCTGCATATAAGGCATTTCTACCTTGCAAGGCGGACACCAGGATGCCCAAAAGTTCAGAAGAACCGTTTGCCCACGATAATCGGACAGTTTGATCTCCTGCCCTTCCCGATTCATCAGCGTAAAATCCGGTGCGCGAAGCCCGGGCTTCAACCCTTCAGCAACGGCTTCGGGATTGTTTTTGTCATTCGGCGATACGAGTGCTTCTCGTTCGCTGACCGAGGTGGAAGCGAAGTCATAGATTGCCCACACGAAAAGAGCGCCTATGATGAGTTGCACCGCTCCATTTCTCCCTAATCCCAGGGTAAGAAAACGGGTGAGATGAGAATGGAATTGAAGCCAGCTCATCGTCAGCAGTGTACCGAATAATAGCATATAGAATAAGGAAGAGTTTAGACCAGCCCCGTCCGCCCACAACCATTGAAATACATACCCGACCCATCCGCTCGCGAATGCCGACAACAGAGCGGACTTCAGCAGTAGACCTGAATCTTTTCTATTCTTGTTCCAGCGCAGAGCTATGTAGATCAGGGATAGAACGACCCCAAGCCATATCCCCTTCGTTCCGCCCGTCATGTAAATAAGCGAGGTCGGATGCTGCAAGGTGCGGATCGGATCGAACACCAGCATCCCGAATTTCCATGAAATAAAACCGATGATAAGTACAGATAAATAGGTGTCCAGGATCCATTCCCGCTGCGGCATCTGACGCAAACGAATTCGAAGCGCAGCGAAACCAGCCGCCGCACAAATTAGAAAAATCACAATGTCGGCCCTCACCATAAAAGGACCTATCGGAATTATACTCAAATGCGAACCTCCTATGGTCGGCAAAGCAATTGTAAGCATCGCTATTACCCACCGGGGTATATCCCCATAATAGTAGATTCCCTCTCTAATGTAAACTCAAGCGGAGCACTTTTTAAGAGAAGGGCCGAATCCGATTAATGGAACTCCACAGCAGAGCCATTTCAGTATGTGTTTTTCCGCCGATGACAATCTCTTTTCGTTTCAGTTCCTGGCCGCCCATATATTTATAAAAATGCTCAGCCTTATTGCCTTCAAGGACCCAGACCAATAATGAACGATATCCTCTAACTTGCAGAAATTCCTTCAGCCTCGCAAACAGCTGCTTCCCCCAGCCCTTCCCCTGAAGCTCTTCCAAAAGATAGATCGCGTAAAGTTCTCCTTCATGAGAAATCTTCTGCTCTCGCTCCGTGCCGTAAGACATGAACCCGTATACCTCGCCATCTTCATCTGCAATGACCAGAAGTTGTTCGTCCTCCGGCATATTGGCAAGCTTCCAGCGCCAGCCTTCTATCCGATCCGCAGCGGACAAATTTTCTAAGAAGCTATCATCCACGATTCCTTTATACGTCGTTTTCCAGCTATTCACGTGGACGTTAGCGATGCCTGCAACATCATGTTCATTTGCGTGTCTAATATGCATAAACTTCCTCTTCCTCCTGCTCATATCTTAATCTCTATGTATTCGCGGACACGATCTGCGATCCTCTTTTTTATGAACGCTTCATCCCTGATGACGCAATGCCCATTCCCGGCATACATATATCGAGATCGGTACTCCGAGCAGCTACCCATGGAAGGAGCGCATCTTGATGAATAAAGCATTGATACGGCTTGAAGATATCGGACCGGGCGGCTGGTATGAGACGGAGGAACAACAGGCGAAGCTGCTGGTCATCGCACGGTTCCTACATCATCAACAGATCCCCTTTCACCTGGCCGTCATTCCGCGATATGTCGATCCGGTGCACCATGTGGATCGATCGATAGATGATCTGCATGATGAAGTTTCCCTTCGATTTGCAAGGCTGCTACGAAGGATGGTAGCCCTTGGAGCCTCGCTAGGTATTCATGGATATACGCATCAGTACGGGGAATCGGTAAGCGGCGACGGATTCGAATTTGCTTATCCCGAATGCAGCGGCAATTGTCCTCCGGATGATCCGCCCGAGGCGCTCCATTCGCTCCGGCAGTTGCAGCAATCCTATGCTTATCAGCGGGTTCAACGGGCTCATAAGAGGTTTCAAGCGGCTGGTCTTACAGCGGTCTGGTACGAAACTCCCCATTATACCGCTTCATCTGTCCAGCGCCATATTATTGAGATTTGTAACGGCATCCTCTATGAATCTCCGACTTCCAGCCCAGATGCAAGGACAGTCACACTCCAGCACACCCTGGACGATCCATTGACAAACGGAACGATCTACGTTCCCACTCCGCTTTATTATGTTGCAGGTGACAAGATTGAGGAAGAAGTCACTCGTATGGAACGGACATTACAGGATTTCACAGGCGATCGTGAACTGGCCTCGTTCTTCTACCACCCCTATCTCGAATTCCCCTATATCCGTTTCCTTGCTGACGGCACTGTACATTATGAAGAGCATTCGCCTCTTAGAAGAATCATTCAGTCCTTCAATAGGGAGCGTAAATCGTTTGTGACCATAACCTCAATCTTGCCCTTCATACCGGATTTCAGGGAAACCCGATGGCAGGACAGGTCGACCATGAATCGCCCTAAGTTTCTGCACGCCACGAGAAAAGAGCAGCCGGATCGATGGATCGTCCGGGACGAGGCCAACAACCTATGGTACGACGCTACTTTTTGGGTCTTGTCCCCCATTAAAATCCATAATGGCATACAGTATATACGCCCGCTGTTGGCAGGCTGGCCGCTTTACCCCGGTGGAACTGCGATGGCAGGCGATTATGATGGAGATGGCAGCGTCGATGCGGCTGTATGGCATGCGGAGCTGGGGATCTGTGAGGTTGCCTTGGGTTCAGGCAGCCGTTTAGTACCATCGGGTCATTGGCTCTGTGAATTTGGAGCCGTGGACTGGAAAGCTCTTACGGGGGATTTGGACGGGGACGGCAGACATGATTTATTTCTATGGGACCCTGTCACAGGAAAAGCCGCCATTGCTTATAGCTCCGGGTGTCATTTTTATTCTCCCCTCATTCAGCATGAGGTTTCCGTACAGGGTGAAGGCGTGATTCCCTCCATAGGAGATGTGAATGGCGATGGACTGGATGACCTGGTCGTGTGGAACTCCGACTCAGGCACATGCCAGGTCTGGTTAAGCAGTGGAAAACAGCTCGTGGACGCCGGAAATTGGTATTCTGACAAAGATTCCATCGGTTCACCCATATCTGTGATGTTAGGTGACGTGGATGGGGATGGGCTGAAAGATTTGATTCTCGTTGAACATATCGCAGGGAAATGGCTCGTTCTCTATAGCTCGGGAACCGCCTTCGGGCGGCAGGAAGAACGGTTTGGGCCTTGGGTTGCCGGTGAATCAATGACACCTCTCATTGGCGATCTAACGGGCAATGGCCGTGTCAGTCTGCTGGCATGGTCTCCGAATCGGCTCGGCGGAACCTTGGATGCCGCCATCAATTCCAGGGACCGGACAATCGGATAAGGACATGATATACTTCTATACAACAAAACCAGGTTTATTCAAACCTCCCGTAATATGCGGTCTGTCTTCTGAGAAAGTACGTCGATGGAAGTTATTCTTATAAGTTCTCATCTCTATACTTATTTCTATGTTCGGAGGAGAAGTCATGTCATCCAAAAGCGAAAACCATACCAACAGCAATACAGCCAGTCCATCCCCCCCAGTCAAAATCGTGAAACCCAAGCTCCCCAAACAGCTTGAGCCTATGATTCTATCCGATGCCGGCGTTGACGATGAATCCTCGTTCATTCAATCTACTTGTCAGGACGAGACCCTGTCTTATATTTCAGCCGACAAGGTTCAATTCGATCAAATGATATTCCATAACGTTACGTTCCAGCACGTCACGCTCCACCATGCCGAACTAACGGATCTGGTATTTAACCATTGCGACTTGTCCAACGTAGATCTCAGTGAGGCCATTATGTACCGCGTACAATTCAATCATTGCAAAATTCTGGGGCTAGACTTGACGGCAGCCACCATCCGTAATGTCGTGTTCGATCATTGCACGGGCGACTATGCTACGTTCCGTTTTGCTAACATGAAGCAGGTGTCATTCCAATCCACCTCGCTCATAAAGTCGGATTTTTATCATTCCGAATTAAGCAAGGTGGAATTTGTGGATTGTCAGATCGACCAATCGCAGTTCTCCGGTACGAAGCTTGCGGGAATCGACTTAAGCCGAACCGATTTCCATAATATTGGCGTGACCCTGGAGGATCTTCAAGGATGCATCATTTCACCGCATCAAGCTATCCCGTTAACCAAAATATTCGGTCTTGTCGTCAAAGAATGACCGTAAGTTACGTGCTCTCAATAATCATCTTCGTTTATATGATGGACGTATCCGTGCGCAGCATAAAGCGGCTTACTCCGAGGTCCGTTGGACCCTTCGGGTTAAGCCGCTTTTTTAGATCATTCTATTATTGATCAAGAGTATACTTCTGCAAATCCAGCGGCAGCGGTGCCGGGA
Organism: Paenibacillus sp. NPDC058898; assembly: GCF_049316025.1. Taxonomy (NCBI): domain Bacteria; kingdom Bacillati; phylum Bacillota; class Bacilli; order Caryophanales; family Paenibacillaceae; genus Paenibacillus; species Paenibacillus sp. NPDC058898. The sequence continues at coordinate 305,765 of NZ_JBMOSM010000003.1, forward strand.
TGTCACAGGTGCTGACCATCTCATAGCGCTTGCCTTCATCGGAAGCATCATGGAATCCCCACATAGCTTCAAGCACATGGTAGGCAAGCTCGCCACTCGCACGGTGAGCTCTCCCGCTGCGGATAGCATAGGCCATATCCGCTGGGCCGATCCCTCTTGTATTCTCGTTATACCCCGGAAGCAATGGTTCTTCCGTCCACTCGGTTTCTCTAGTCAACCGATATTGAACCGAGCCGCCAAAGCCGTTGGGATCTGGGACGAGCATTGTACCCTTGGTGCCGTAGATTTCAATATTAGGAAGCGTGCTCCCTCCAAATACATCAAAACTCGTAATCAGTGTGCCAATCGCACCGTTATGAAACTCCATAAGTCCAGCCACGTGAGTAGGAATGTCCACCTGAATCTTCTGACCCTGTTTCTTCTCACTGGTAATCGTCCGTTCCGTAAGGGCCGTTCCGGTCATGCCGCTAATACGGCGGATGGGTCCCAGCAGCTGAACCAGCGCTGTCAGGTAGTAAGGCCCCATGTCAAACATCGGACCACCGCCAGCGGCATAATAAAATTCCGGATCAGGATGCCAATGCTCGTGTCCGCGGCTCATCATAAATGCGGTCGCTGCAATCGGCTTGCCGATGCGTCCGTCTTCAATGAGTTTCAGTGCCGTTTGGATACCGGCTCCAAGGAATGTCTCAGGAGCGCATCCGACAAGCAGCCCTTTGGACGCAGCCATATCCAGCACCGCCTTACCCTCTTCTCGGGTCACGCCAAGCGGCTTTTCCACGTACACATGCTTGCCGGCTTGCAGTGCATCCAGCATAATTTGCGCGTGAAGTGCAGGTATCGTCAGATTAATGACCAGCTCAATCTCCGGATCTGCAAGCAGTTCCTCGGTAGTGTATACATTCGGGATATTATACTTGGCAGCCTGTTCCTCGGCACGCGCACGATCGATATCCGCACAAGCCGTCATCTCCAGGATATCGAACTTATGGCAGTTTTCCATATATATGCCGCTGATTTTTCCGCAGCCGATGATGCCAACCTTTACTTTCTTCATGATCCAAGTCTCCTTCTGCCTTATTGGCTGTCTCCCATGCCTGTGTAGCTTTGACCTTCCGTAAACACACTCATGTCCGAACCCGAATACAACGCTTTGCCTTCAGCAGCCCAGAGCAATCCCCTGCGCATCATTTCCTTCACCTGCGGCATATCGACGATATCCGCATGATGGCCGAGGGAATTGTAATAGACCCGTCCATATCCCCAGCGCTTCGTCCACGCCACCGGCATGTCGACCGCTTTGTTAAGCAGGTGCGGTCCGGCCGCAACCGGAAAACGAGTGGTTGCCAGCACTTCAACGGCCGGATCCACATGCAGATAATACTGCTCGGAGGCCACCGTGAAATCCTGCATTCCTGCTACCAGCGGACTGGAGCTCGATTTAATCTCAACCCGGTATTTCACGCCGTCGTTGCCTGGATGCGCAACCCAGTTTCCTCCTGTCATGAACTGCCAATCCACATTGTTGCGGAACGAATCACACATACCGCCGTGGCAGCCCGCCAAGCCGGTTCCCTTCTGTACGGCAAGCGATACGTTCTCCACCTGCTCCTTCGATATTTCGCCCATCGTCCATACCGGCACGATCAGATCCAAGGCTTGAAGCTTCTCTGCATCATTAAAAGCATCCAGCGTGCCGGATACTTCTACCTCATATTGCTCATGCCGAAGCAATTCCTCGAAAATGCCGGCAACCTGCTCGGGTTCATGTCCGTCCCAGCCGCCCCATACAATTAAAGCCTTTTTCATGATGATAGCACTCCTTTTTTATGTGTCCGGCCAAGATCGGCCGAATGACTTGATTACATTTCCGACAGCTGCACCCAGCGGCGCTCTGCAATGGATTTATCCACGGCTTCCAGCACTGCCTGGCATTTCACGCCATCCTCGAAATTGGGCATAGGCTGCCTTCCCTCGGATATAGCGGTCGACAGCTCCAGAATTTCATGCGTAAAGGTGTGCTCGAAACCAATCGTATGTCCCGGAGGCCACCATGCTTCCATATAATCGTGAACGGGATCGGTTGCGAGTACGCGGCGGAAGCCCTGAACATCCTCAGCGTCGGATGTAAAGTAAACCTCCAGCTCATTCATCCGTTCAAAATCGAATTTAACACTGCCCAAGCTGCCGTTGATCTCGAAGGAGTTGGTGCTGCGGTGACCCGCAGCAAAGCGGGTCGCCTCAAAACTGCCCAGCGCCCCGTTCTCAAAGCGGGTCATGAACAGCGTAGCGTCATCTACCGTCACTTTCCCCATGGGACCGCCTGTGCTTCCTTTTGCGCTTAACCCGGTCATCTCGCTGGCAATAGGACGCTCCTTGATAAAGGTCTCACTCATTCCGATCACTTCCTGCATATCGCCGACCAGATAATGGGCGAGATCGATCAGGTGAGCTCCAAGATCCCCGTGCGATCCGGATCCGGCCACTTCCTTCTGCAACCGCCATACCAGCGGGAACTGCGGGTCCATGATCCAATCCTGCAAAAACCAGGCGCGAAAATGATAGATCTGGCCCAATCTTCCACCTTCAACCAGCTTCTTGGCCAGTCTTACGGCTGGTGAAAATCTATAGTTAAATCCGACCATATGTGTGACTCCCGCTTCTTGCGCTGCCTGCAGCATCTCTCTGGCGTCCGCCAGGGTCAAAGCAAGCGGCTTCTCGCAAAATATATGCTTGCCCGCCTTGGCCGCGGCAATGGCAATCTCCTTATGGGCATCGCTTGGAGCATTGATATCGATCAGATCGATATCTTCCCGATGGACAAGCTCCTTCCAATCGGTAACGCTTTCACTCCAGCCCAGCTGAACCGCCGCAGCTTGAACGGCCGACACATTACGTCCGCAGATTGCCACCATTTCTGGCTTCAGCGCCTCCGGAAAAAACATCGGGAGGCTCCGGTACGCATTGCTGTGGGCTTTACCCATAAATTTATAACCAATCATGCCGACACGTAATTGTTTCATCCTTCATTCCTCCTTAAATAAGGGTTCATTGATTTCGATGAAGCGAAGATGCACGGATTACCAGGCGAGTTGGAAGTTGGCGATGGAGAACTGCGTTCGTTACGTTACCTGCTGGCAAATCGGAGGCTTCCAGCATCCGAAGCACATGCTCCGCTGCAAGGCATCCCAGCTCATAAAACGGAACTCTCACGCTGGTAAGCGGCGGAGTACACAGCTCGGCGGCATCCGAATCGTCATACCCGACAAAGGCAGGCATTCGTTCTTCTGAAATGCCTAATGCCCGCAGTCCCTGCTGAAGTCCAATCGCCATGCGGTCATTGGCGGCAAATACGGCTTCAATCCGGTCCAACTTCCCGGCGATTAACTCGGCTGCGGCATAACCGCTTTTGCGGCTGAAGTTGCCTTCGAACAGCAAGGATTCATCCAGCACGATTCCCGCTTCATTCAGTGCCCGGGCGTACCCCTTCAACCGGTCGCGACTGTTGGAATACTGAGGCGGCCCATTCAGGAAAGCAATCTTCCGGAAACCCTGCTGCGTCAAGTGATGAACCGCTTGATAGCTTCCATCCACATGATCGGCATCCATAACGTGAAACGCCTCGCCGTCAAAGTATTGATTAATCAGGCAATAGGGTTGATTCGCTTCACTCAGCTGTTTGATGGCCGCACGTTCGCCTTCATCATCCCGGGCGCCCAGAATAATGCAGGCATCAACTTTCTGAGTTCGGAACAGGTTCAAGTAGTCCATCGAACCGCCAGGCTCGCGGAACAGCATCAACAGGTCATATTGACTCTCCAACGCCTTACTGCCAATACCACTCAATATTTCGGAAAAATAGTAAGCGGAGAATATACGAGCCTTCGGCAGATAGGGCATGACGACGCCCAGGTTACCGCTTCTTCGACGGGCAAAACTTCGGGCAAGCGCACTCGGGGTATACCCGAGCTGATCCGCCGCTTCCAGCACCCGCTGCTTGGTCTCCTCCTTGATTGGTCCGACCCCATTCAGTACACGGGATACCGTTGCTTCCGAAACGCCGGCAAGCTGTGCAACTTCTTTACGACTAGCGATATTCATCAAGCCTCCTGCAATTTATGTACGCGCGTACATTTTCTCATGGAGCCTTTCTGTTGTCAACCGCCTTGATCTAATTTCATGTATAATATGGCGCCAAGAAACGCTGCTGCGGTTCTCCATGATCCTGATACCGATCAATCCTCGGCGGTACCATCATGCTTCTGCGATAAGCTCATACTACTTCTAGTATTAGAGCGTCCGTATCCCTTATCCTTTGTTGCGAACGTTCTTTTTCTGTCCTCCTGATATCCTCCGATTTCATGCAGCAAAATTATTCTTGCACCATCATTTGAGATATGCAATAATCATCTCCAGACACTTATTAAACTCGTTTAAAAAGGTGAGGAAGTGGTGATGACAACGCGCAAAGAAGCTTTACCCACACCGCAATCCATGAAATACGCCGTGCGGCGCGCGCTCCGCTCTTCCCTGCTGGAGCTCGGCAGTGGAACCAAAGCGGAGCTAAGTGATCGGCTCGGCATCAGCTTTCCTACAGTGAGCAAAGTTCTGGAACAGATGGCCCAGGAAGGCGAGGTCACCCTGCTCGGACTGGATGAGTCCAGTGGCGGCAGGCGTGCAAACCGCTACGCTTTTAACCCGGACTATATGCTGGGTCTCGCCGTTTATTATGAGAAGGAGCAGAGCGTATATACCATTTTTAATTGGAACGGCGATCTGATCGAACGGAAAGCTGAAGACGGCATACTCCAGCTTGGACCGGAAGCGCTGGCTTCCCAGCTAGGAAGCTGGATCCACCGTTATCCTAAGATCCGCTCAATTGCGGTCGGCATGCCGGCTGCGGTGCGAGATGGCGTCATTTTTCACGTACCGCTGTACGGGACATTCCAGGATTATGACCTTAAATCTTACCTGGAGAACCTGTTCTCCATTCCTGTCATCGTGGAGAATGACATGAATGCGGCCGTGCTTGGCTATCAGAATTTGAGCCGCTCGGAGGAAGCTTCCCTGGTATACGTGTATCTGGGACATAATGGTCCGGGGGCGGGGCTGCTGATCAACGGAAACGTCGTTCGGGGCAGGACGTTCTTCACGGGTGAGATCGGCTATGTACCGATGAGCAAAGACAACAATTTTCATGATGTATTGGACCGTAAAAGTTCCGTCATGAGCAGTCTCATCGAGCCGGATGAGGAGCAAATCGATGCGTTAAGCCGATTAAGCGCCGCCTTCACCGCGATTCTCAATCCGGATGCCATTCTGTGGTGTGAGCATAACCTTCTGCCCTCCACCCTGCTCTCCGTTAAAGACCGGGCTTCCGCCTACGTACCGGAGCGGCATCTGCCCGAGATGCTGCTTCGCGAGTGGGAACATGACTATATAGCCGGCCTGCAGCGGCTTGCTCTGGATATGATGATATCCGATACAAGTGCAATGTAAAATTCAACGATGACGATTGGGGAATAACCGTGAATACAGACCTTCAAACGAAAGCAAAACCTAAATTCAGCAAAGACTACACCCTTCATTTGGCAACCATCTTTCTCGGCTTTATCATTTTCGGAATATCGGAAAATATAAAGGGACCCGCCATTCCAAGAATTCAATTCGACTTCAACCTGGATGAAATGCAGATCGGTACCTTGCTATCGCTGAACGCGCTCGGGTACTTGATTGCCTGCTCTTTCACCGCGCTGTTAACCCGGAAGATCGGGATCAAGTGGGTCAGCATGGCTGCCTTCGGTTCGATGGCTCTCTCGGGTGTATTCATCTTCCTGTCGCACAGCTACCCAATGTTTACCGCGTCCTACTTCTTCATGTACATTGGAAACGGTATGCTGGAAATCGGCCTCGCCATATTGGCAGCCCGGATCTTTGTGCGAAACACAGGCACGATGATGAACCTGTCCCATTTCTTCTACGGAATTAGCTCAACCGTGGCACCAATGATTGCATCCGGCCTCATGACCGTAAGCGTGTTTAATTACACACTGGACTGGCGGGGTATGTATCTGGCCATGCTGATGTTATCCGTACTGCCGATGATCCCGGCACTCATGAGTAAGTTTCCCGGGGACGATCTATCCGAAACGGAACGAACTCCGCTCAAGTTATTAGTTAAAGATCCTGCGCTGTGGCTTGTTGTCATGATTCTATCCTTCGGTGTCGTATCGGAGATGGCCGTTGGCGGTTGGCTCGTAAACTTTCTTGAAAAATCGTACAAATGGGAACCTACGGCTGCAGCCGGGATGCTGTCCGCCTTCTTCCTCTGCTTCTCGGCAGCACGCCTGCTGCTTGGCCCGATAACGGATCGGATCGGCTTCACGCTGTCCATCATCATCCTGTCCGCGCTGACCGGAGTATGTACATTTGTCGCAATCTTTGGCGGGGAATCCTATGCCTTCCTGTTTGCGGCTGCCGGCATTGGAATTGCTCCGATTTATCCGACGGTCATGGCTCTAATTGCCAAAAGATATCCGAACGAGAGCGACACTGCGATTACGTTCATCGTCACCATGATGGGAATCGGCAGCGTTATCGGCAATTACGCGATCGGAGCGATCACGAACGGATTCAAGCAAATGTACGGCAGCGGAACAGAGCTCGGTTTGCTGCGCGGGCTGCAGGCCGGCTATGGCTTCATCGGATTGTGTGCCATCCTATGCTCACTCTTCGGCATCATTCTGTACCGTTATTTAAAAGTCCGTAAGCAATTGGTCTAATCCTTTAATTCTCTTTGAACATTAAAGGGAGCCCTCTCATGAGTACGAGAGGGCTCCCTTTTATTCATTAATAACGTTTGTCTACCCACACCCTCATTAACCCAAGTCGGGTTGATCAACAAGTTCGATGCTTGCTGTTTCGGTATGATGCAGCTCAAACACCAAGATCTCATTGCGCCCCTGCTTCAGCAGCGGTCCAGGCAGATAAAGTGCTGCTTGTGGTCCTTGTTCCCAGTAACGCCCCAGGTTAAATCCATTAACCCAGACGACCCCTTTTCCCCATCCGTCCAAGCGGAGAAACGTATCGCCAATGTCATCCACCGAGAATTCACCCCGATAGAAGGTAGGGCGATCCCGCTGTTCAAGCGGACCCGCAAGCGGTTGAAACGGTGCCGCATTCGGATTCTCAAGCGGCAAAGGATAGATGCTCCAGTCATACAGGAACTGGTTGTTCATCCGGACTCCCTCAGTGATCCCTTTATAGTCCTTCAGCTTCGGGCCGTAATTGATACGCCCCATATTCTCGACAACGATCTCAAGCCGAGCCCCGGCTGCCGGAACATCGATCTGCAGGGCTTGGGGATTCCAGCGTTCAACCGTTCCCTGATACTTACCGTCCAGGAATACCTGTGCCCGGTCATGCACCTCTTGCAGATACAGCGATTCTCCTTGACGAGGTCCGGAGATATCCGTTGCGTAAACGATGAAGCCATAACTTTGACCCAGCAGTTCCATCGGAACAGGTGTCGTACGTTTCACCGGATCGGATAGAACTGACAGGTGCTCCAGCAAGTCGGCATAATGCGTCATGCGAACCGAACCATAGCTATTTTTCTTGACGGACTGAGGCAGACTTGGGAAATCCGAGAGCTCTTTCCCCTGATGCTTCGCAATCGCGCTGCGAATGGCCTCGTATTTAGCTGTTACATCCCCACACTCCGAGATAGGGGCATCATAATCGTAGCTAGTTATCGTGGGCTCATACTTCTCGTGAAAATTCGCCCCGTTATAAAATCCGAAATTCGTTCCGCCATGAAACATGTAGAAGTTCACGGATGCATTCAAGCTCAGCATCTCCTTGAACACGGAGGCGGCATCTTCCGCGTCCCGGGTATGATGGGGTTTCAACCAATGATCAAACCATCCATTCCAGTATTCCATGCACATCAGAGGGTCTTCTGCGCGATATTCCCGCAGTTTGGCAAAAGCTTCCTCGGTTCTTGAACCAAAATTGACGGTGGCAAGCACGCCTGGAACGGTTCCCCCTTGCAGCATCCCGTCGGTGGGACCATCCGAAGTGAACAGCAATACATCTACGCCCCGCTTGATCAAGCCATCCTTCAAATACTCCAGATATGCCGTATCATTACCGTAGCTCCCGTACTCGTTCTCGATTTGCATGGCAATCACCGGACCTCCATTGGAGGTTAATAACGGAACCAGCCGCGGAATCAGTTCATCATAATAATGGTCAACCTTCTCCAGATACACCGGGTCCATGCACCGCAGGTGGATATCCGGATACTGCAGCAGCCAGGACGGAAGCCCGCCAAATTCCCATTCTGCGCATATGTAAGGGCTTGGTCGAAGGATCACATGCAGCCCGACATCACCGGCAATTTGGACGAATCTCTCCAAGTCGGCGATGCCATCAAACGTAAATTGTCCTTCCTCAGGTTCATGCAAATTCCACGGAATATAGCTTTCCACGGTGTTCAACCCACAGCTTTTCAGCTTCATCAGCCTGTCTTCCCAATATTCCGGTACGATCCGAAAATAATGTACGGCACCCGACAGAATCTGGATCGGCTCATCCCCGAGCACGAACTGTTGATTAACCGCTTTCAATTGAGCTTTCATATCCTGTTTCCTCCCTGCTCGTATCATTTCGCTTTCTATTATCATCATCTAACAAAAGCTCGTGCTGCTCAATCTCCAAATGGATCATTCTTTATACCTTTTGTGCCGAATATTCAGAATCGCAAGCTCCTATTATGATAATATATATGGCATAATCACTGGAATTTTCGATGCCAAAGGAGCCGACCCATATGGATATCGCTTATCGCTTCCCTAATATGATTCACACCCTTCAAGTAACAGGATGCCTTTTTGATTCCCATCCACCCGGATGGAGTTATCCGAGGCATCATCATCATCTGTTCGAGCTGCTGTACTGTCTGGAAGGCGAGGTCCTGCAGGAAATTCATCGGGAGTCCTTTACGCTGCGGCAAGGGGAATGGCTTCTGATCAAATCCGGAGTGCCCCATCAAACCTCCAATCTGGCGAGCGGGCCGTATGGATACTTCAACGTTCATTTTGATCTCGATGATCAGGAAATTAGGAGTTTATTGTCCGCCGCCCCTTACCGTCACATTCGCCAGCAGGAAAGCGAGCACAGCAATCTGAATGCATACGTTCAAGAGCTGGAGGGAATCGTTCGGCGCAGTCAGCCGGCAGCCCATTCGCTTCATCCGGAGAACCCGAGAGCTGAGTACAATCTCACCTTTGAAGACAGGCTGCTGCTTCAGTCCTATACATTGCTCATCATCCACGATGTACTTTCACTTCTGAAGGTGCAGGATGAAGTCAAGCTGCCTTCGTCGACACAGGCTGCAGCAGGCTCGCATAAACCGTCTTCCTTGCATGCTGCCGATGCCGCGCATGCCATTGAAGAAAAATTATCATCAGGACTCACAGAGGAGATCTCTGTCGCAGCGGTATCCAAAGAGCTTAATTTAAGCCGCAGCCAATGCAGCAAGCTGTTTCGCCAGGTTTACGGAATATCGCCAAGACAATATATCAGCCGTCAAAAGCTCACCCTAGCCAAGGAACTGCTAGTCACGACCCATCTGCCAATGACGGCGATCGCAGACAAACTCGGTTTTCGCTCAGCAAGCCATTTTTCAAGACAATTCCGCCGCTGGACTGGGCAGTCGCCAACCGAATACCGTCCCAGACACTAAATAGTGGAATTTGATTATTTTTAGTAAGTTACTTGACAATTAACAGCATAATTGAGTATGATACAATCTATAGTTTCAGCTATACAAAAGTTAGTTGATAACAATTAAAAACAAAAACAAGGAGCTGTTACCATTCATGCGTAGTTATTCTTCTACGGGTACATTTATTATTCGAGTTATTCTGGGGGTCATCTTTTTGGCTCACGGTTTGGATAAATTCCAGAGCGGCATCGGAAATATCGAGGGCTTTTTCGCAAGTTTGGGTATCCCCGCATTCATGGCAACCGTTGTGGCCATTATCGAAATTGTAGGTGGTATTGCACTGATTATCGGTTTGGGAACAAGGATTGCCTCCCTTGTTCTTGGCGTCGTGCTTGTCGTTGCTATTTTTCAGGCCAAGCTGGGCATGGGCTTCCTAAATGGCTATGAATTGGATATAGCGCTGCTCGCAATGGCTGTCCACCTTGCCCTTAGCGGCAGCAGCCTGCTGTCAGTTGATTCATTGTTTAGCAAGAAGAACAAAGCCTAAAGCAAACGCAAAGGCTCGCCGTTAATCCGAGGCGCGACGACCTCATTTAAGAAAAACGTCTATCGACGTACTCTCAAAGAGGACAGACCGCGTTTAGCGGTAGTTTTTCTTGCGATATCAGGCAGCAGATCCTTCGAAGTTTCTATATCTTAAAAAAAGCCGTACCTGACGATCAGTCTCCCATGATCCTGATCCAGGTACGGCTCTTTTTATAACATGTTATGAAAAGTTGCTGCCGCCCGTTTCTGCCTCTAAAGCCGAATTCCTTTGCAATCTCAGGAGCGTAAACGACAACCCTGCGGATATCGCAATACAGATTGAACCTACAATGTACACCATGCGAATGCCGAGTGTATCCGCAACTAGACCAATTATGGCAATCGATAAACTCGTTACCGTGGATAGCAAGATATCACGCGAAGCGTAAATTTTCGGCAGCATCTCTTGATTTACACTGGATTGGAGCGCGGTTTGCTGAGCCACATCCCGCAGCTGGTAGGCCGGTCCCATTGCTATACACAGGATCAAAGCCACGATCGGGATACTGTTCAGGCCATACCATAGGGTAAGCAAACTGAACACCGCGGAACCTACGGCCATGCATGGAATCAGATTCTTCTGGATAAAGGAAGACAGCAGCAGCATCAGTAACCCACCCACAATGGCGCCTACATAATAACTGGCGTTAATGAATCCCCACCAAGCTTCGCCTTGATGCAGCACTTCCTTGACATACACCAGCGTGATCGCTCCTACCCAGATGGTTCCGGCAATCCCTTCAATCATATCCATCATCGTGACGATTCTTAATGTAGGATTTCTCCACAGGTAGAACCAGCCTTCACGAATCACTTCCCAGCTTGGTTTCGCTCGTCCAGCTGCAGCCGGTTCCTTCGCCTTCATGGAGCGCGCTGCGATCCAAAGGGAAAAGACGGATACCCAGATGAGTACACAGCTCATGATTAAAGTCGGCATATGTCCAAACCGTACAACTAGAAAGCCCGTAAAGGTATATCCTGCAATCTGCAAGGATTGGCTAGTCACGGATAGTGAGCTGTTGGCCTTAACCAATCGGTCAGGTGCAACTAGTCTCGGAACCATGGACTGGATGAGCGGGTTTCCCCATCCTTCGGTAAAAGCAATGAACAAGATAAACATACATAGTATGGAAACCTGAGATGATATGTATGGAAATGCAATGACCAATGCGGTTAACAACAGAGCTTTCATGACTTGAAGCCTTACCAGAAGCTTGGAGAAGCCGAATTTCTCCATGACAAGCGGAGCCGTAAGACCGGCGACAAACCGTGCGACTGCGTTAAACAGCGGGAACAACGCGGCAATAAAGGCCGATCCGGATTCTTGATACATAAAGGTAGTCAGTACCATAATGTAGACAACGCCTGCCAGCGAAATGCTCGAGTGCGCGGTCCAGTAGTATAGAAAGCCCCCTCTTTTCATGTTCACACCCTATCCTGATGATCTTTTTTCTAATAGTCATAACATAGGTTGAAAGTTTCTGTAAAGATAATGGAAGTTCTCCCATACTAAAAAAACCTGCTCCCACGATCCATCCATGAGAGCAGGCCTGACTATAATTTGCTATGAAGCGCTACTGGCAACTGGCCAACGGTCTTGCCCCGGATAAGGGCATCGCTTGTCTTTCAGCTTTGCAGTGATCTGTACGATGCAGCCGCACAGCGTGCACGTCGTGTTCCCCTGCAGCTTTGGACAAGAGAAGCACGCACGCAGTCGGGCGTCATACTCACCATCCGACACGCACCGGTCAGACGCAAACATGGGAGATGATAGGACGCGTGTAATTTGTTCATCGTTAACCTGGTAATCGTCATGACAACCTTTACAGCGATTATCCGCCATCACCTTCGTTTATCCTGCCGTGATCTCGAGAACGGTAACGGACATCGGTGCAAGCTTCGCACGCAGAATGTCGCGTTCCTGTTCAAATGCATGGAATGTTGTTGGCCTCAGGGTCTCCGGCGATTCAAAGGTGTTATGAGCGTCCAGCGAATCGGAGGCAAGCTGCTGGCCTACGATCTTAGACACCTCACCGTTTAATCCCCGAAGCTGAATCGTCACGTCACTTTGCTCCGTGTGGCTCACATTACACAGGCTCACATGGATTTTGCCAGCTTGATCCTTCGAGGCCGTTACGGATACTTGCGGAATCTTCTCGCCGTCCATCTCGTAATCGTCGCCGCTGTAATTGGTTGCCAAACGTTCTGCATCCTGATGCACTTTATACATATCAAACACATGATAGGTCGGAGTCAGGATCATCTTCTCGCCTTCGGTCAAAACGACGGACTGAAGGACATTGACAACCTGAGCAATGTTCGCCATGACCACCCGATCATTATGCTCGTGGAAGATATTCAGCGTTAACCCCGCCACCAAGGCATCACGGATCGTATTCTGCTGATACAGGAAGCCCGGGTTGGTGCCAGGCTCTACATCAAACCAGGTCCCCCACTCGTCTACAATGAGGCCGATCCGCTTGTTAGGATCATACTGGTCCATGATCGCCGAGTGTCTTGTAATCAATTCATCCATATGAAGCGCCTTCTTCATCGTGGTGAACCATTCCTGTTCGCTGAAACCGGTAGCAGGTCCTTTACCGGTCCAGAATTCGCCCGGAATCGTGTAATAGTGAAGACTGATGGCATCCATAAACGGATGAGCTTCTCTCATCACGGTTTCCATCCAGCGGTAATCATCGACGTTCGGGCCGCAGGCAATCTTGTAGATCTTGTTATCGCCATAGTTGCGAACATAAGTCTGATAACGTCTGTACAGGTCCGCATAATATTCTGGCCGCATATTGCCTCCGCAGCCCCAGTTCTCGTTCCCAACGCCAAAATATTTCACGTTCCAAGGCTTCTCGCGGCCATTCTCCTGACGCCACGCAACCATCGGCGACACGCCATCGAAGGTTATGTATTCAACCCATTCCGACATCTCCTGCACGGTACCGCTGCCGACATTGCCGGATATGTAAGGTTCGCAACCCAAGAGCTCGCAAAGACGCAGGAATTCGTGCGTGCCAAAATGGTTGTTCTCTACAACGCCGCCCCAGTGCGTATTGACCATTTGCTTCCGATTCTCACGCGGACCGACGCCGTCCTTCCAGTGGTACTCGTCAGCAAAACAACCGCCGGGCCAGCGGAGCACCGGTATGTTAAGCTGTTTCAGCGCCTCCAGCACATCATTGCGGATCCCCTCCGTATTCGGAATCGGTGAATCCTCACCCACCCATATGCCCTCATAAATGCAGCGGCCCAGATGCTCGGAGAAATGACCATAAATATTGCGGTTGATTTTACCTTTGGATACATCCGAATGAATGGTAATAACATGACTCATGACTTCTTCCGCTCCTCGCTCTTTTTTTGTAGATGTTTATATGAAATGGTTTAACATTCTTTAAAATAATGATATCGGCCAAACTGGATTCCGTCAACCCGTAATTTAAACGCTTTCACGAAATAGCCCTATTTTTCGCCCAAAAAAAACCGGCCCAAGGTCGATCTTGCGATCGGGCTCTGAGCCAGTCACTGTTCAACGCGTCGCCCGAATTAAAAATTCCCGGGTCCGCTCTGCCTTCGGTTGGTTAAATATTTGATCCGGCGTGCCGGATTCGACGACCTGTCCGTTATCCATGAAGATAATTCGGTCTGCCACTTCTTTCGCAAAACTCATCTCATGCGTTACGATCACCATCGTCATATGCTCCTCGGCCAGCTGCTTGATGACCGCCAGCACCTCGCCTGTCAGCTCGGGATCCAGCGCCGATGTCGGTTCATCAAACAGCATGATGTCCGGATTCATCATCAGCGCTCTCGCAATGGCCACTCGCTGCTTCTGCCCGCCCGACAAATTTCCAGGATATACATCCGCTTTATCAGATAATCCGACCTTCTGCAGAAGCGCTGCGCTGTTTAACCTAACTTCTTCCTTCGATTGTTTCTTCACATGTTTAGGTGCCAGCCCCAGATTCTCCTGTACCGTGAGATGAGGAAACAGGTTGAAATGCTGGAAAACCATACCCATCCGGGCTGTGATCGCTTTGATCTGCGGCGGGCTGACATACACGCCATCCTTTACGAGATATTGATCCTGCAGCTTGATCGATCCGCCATTGATCTCCTCCAGATGCACCAGGCTCCGGAGCATGGTGCTTTTACCCGAGCCGGAAGGTCCGATGACGGCAATCACTTCATTCTTCTGTATCTCAAAGCTGACGTCCTTCAGCACGTCCAACTGGCCGAAGGATTTTTTTACATGGGTTACTTCGATAATTGCCATTACACGACAGTCCTTCTATTCATATTTAAATCGGCGTTCCAGAAACTTAAAAACACATGTTAACACTAGCGTCATCAGTAGATAAATAACACCCGCGATGAAAAACGGCATAATCGTGACATCACGATTGACCGCCGTATAGGCGAAGTGCAGCAGCTCCGGAACCGCCACTGCATACAGCAGCGCCGTATCTTTCACCAGCGTAATGGATTCGTTGGATACCGCCGGCAGGGCTACGCGAAACATTTGGGGCAGAATCACTTTCGTGGTCGTTTGCCAGCGGTTTAGGCCCAGCACCTTGGACGCTTCATATTGACCCTTATCAATCGCCAAAAGGCCTCCCCGGAAGATTTCCGCAAAATAAGCAGCATAGTTTAGCACAAAAGCCAAGCTTGCGGCTACAAAACGGTCTAAAACGAGATACTCGCCGATCACGGGCAGCACCGGCAGACCGAAGCAAAAGAACAGCAGCTGCAGCAGCAGCGGCGTACCCCGAAAAACATAAATATAGGCATTGGCCAACCAAGCCAGCGGCTTGATTGAGCTTCGAACCATTAACGTGAACACAAACCCGAGCGGGATGGAGACCAGGATGGCAATTAAAAACAACAGGATCGTTGTCTGTGCGCCCTCCAGCATCGGTTTGCCGATTTGAATGATGTAATCCATACTCATATACTCTTAACTCCTAATGGAAAAACTTCTTGAGATGCTTGAAGTTCTTCAAAGATATCGTAGACCCATAACAGGGAACACAAAACCGGAGCCTTTGGTCAAAGTCCGGTTTCTTGGAATACCTATGGAAGGATGAATAACCATCCTTGTGGAACATCCTACTTCAACACTTTGTTTTCGCCAAACCATTTCTCGGAAATCTTGGCTGCCGTACCATCGGCATTCATATCGTCCAGTGCTTTTTGCAGACTTTGAAGCAGCTCCTCGTTGCCTTTCTTAACTCCAATGCCGTACTGCTCCGGTGCCAGGGATTCCTCGAGAATCTTGTACGTTCCCTCTTCCTTGGACATGAAGTATTTCATCACGACTTCGTCTATGATCACAGCCTCTACGCGTCCATTCTTCAGATCGCTCAGAGCCAGCATATTGTCAGGAAATTCGTTGATCTTCTTCACTTGCGTGTGAATCTCGTTGGCACTTAGCGCATCAGCAGCTGAGGATAGCGACTGCAAACCGACCTGTTTGCCTGCCAAATCGCTGATCGAAGTTATATCCGAATCAGCCAGCACGGCGACGACCTGGCTATTCTCCAGATAAGGCTTAGTGAACAACACCTTCTCCTTGCGCTCATCAGTAATGGTATAGCCGTTCCATATCAAATCAATACGGCCGCTGCTAAGCTCGGACTCCTTCGATTTCCAGTCGATGGGTTGAAACTTGATTTCCTTGCCCATCTTCTCGGCGGCTGCACGAGCATAATCGATATCAAAGCCGACAATTTCATTGCTCTCGTCACGAAAACCCATGGGCGCGAACTTGTCGTCAATCCCGACAACCAGCTCATTGCCATCGCTTGCTGAGCTTGAACAGCCGACTATGGTTAATAAAAGCATGAAGCCTGCTAATACGGATGCTATCTTTTTCACCAAAAAATCCCCCTCGTAGACATAAACGCAGCCATATTCAGGATGTATAGGAATCCGTTTCATATGCAAACTGCTTTTTCACTTTAATACGTTATCAAGACTCCATGATACCATATTAGCAGAGAAGAGTCGATAGTTTCATAGAATGGCCAATTTTCCATTCGACAAGAAATTTATGTATTTTCATCCTATTTTAAGGTTACTTTAAGGATGATTTCAGTTTAGCGGGAAAGAATGATGGACTGTAAGACCAACATCAAGAAAGGCGGTAAACAACAATGACAACCCACTTGAAGTCAGTGAAGCGGCTGGTGCTTGTCGCCATCGCTGTAGTCATGGGCCTCGCTTATCTTCCCGTCTCGGTCTCAGCGGAACCGATTGGACAGCAAACAGAATCACCGGCTGTTCCTTCGACCAAAGACGAACGCGGGCAACATAAACCCGGTCATATGTTCAAGGCAATCTGCCAATTTCTGAAGCTGGAACCGCAAGTTCTTCAGGATAAACTCAAAACCTCGACACTCGCGGAAATAGCCAAGGAACAAGGTATATCTAGAGATGCCATGAAAGCCAAGATCGTTGAGCTGTTGAAGGATAAAATCGCCTCGCATCCGAAGCAGCTGGGTAAATCCATCGATTACTCCGCTGCCGCAGACAAGCTCCTTGACGCCAAAGGCGGATGGCATAAGCAGCGGATGCATCATCGTCATGGCCGATTAATCTCGGATAGCGCCGAGCTGGCCAAGCTTCTGAAGACGACGCCGGAAGCACTCAAGCAGTCGCTCCAATCCGGAAAATCATTGGCTCAGATCGCGAAGGAGCAAGGCGTTCCCGTCCAGTCCGTCATTGATCAACAAGTCCAAGCACTTACCAAGCGCCTGGATCAGAAGTTGACCGAAGGCAAACTGACGAAGGAAGAATACGAGGAGCGCAAATCCAAAATTGCTCCGTTCGTCAGCGATGTCGTGAATGGTAAACTCAAGCCGATGAAACACAGTCGGTAAAGTGCCCGCTTGCGCTTGACCCTGTTGTCATTGGACAGCACAAGAGCCACTCCAGCGGTTAGGAATAACCAATGGAGCGGCTCTTTATTTTCATCCGTTTATTCTATTTATCATCCATTTAAGGCACGTATTGTTGGATCATCTTCACAACGACGCCATCTTCGACGGTGATATGAAATGGAAACCATTTCATATCTACGATATCATCCTTTTTGTAGATGTCCGTGAATTTGTCCAGACTTACCAATTGGTTCCAGGAAATCTGGGCATCCTCATACCGTCCGGTATGATCGTACAACTGAAGCAGCACTTCTGCATCTTCTGCCACAGGAAGTTCAATCTGTTCTTCCGTATCATTTACGATATAATAGCCGTCCAGAGCTTCCGTCATCTCAGGGTCCTGTTCCCGTTCGCGGAATACCTGATTCGCTTCCTCTCCCTCATACCATTCAATCGGATCTACTTGCAGATAGACCTTGCCGTCTCTAATCTCAAGGCCGTTGATGTAGACAGCTTCCTGATTCGAAGCTTTCGGAACCGGCTCATAATTGTTGCCTGAGGCTACGCCAACGGTTGTCATCATGATCAGTACAAGCAGCATCATTGCTCCCAATTTCCAAGCCGACTTCTTCATCTTCTCATCGCTCCCTCTTCATCCTTCTATTAAATAGATTCAGCTCGTGAACCCGACTTAGCGTACATTAAACATCATTAACCCAATTCCTGGATATTTGAAACGTATATGTATTTTATCATTCATATCTTTATTATACGGACCCATTTGGTAAAATGGATGTCAATTCGATGTAAATTCATTACAATATTTCAATCTTCGTAAGCGCTTAAAGACGGCGATATTGAATTATATTGTAATTATGGATGAATAGGGGGGGAAATCAACAATAAAAAACAAGCCCTCCCCACTGATTCCTCAGTCGATGGTCAGGCTTGTTAATACTCTTTCAGATATTATTGATTGAATGCTTCAGTCAGAACAGGAACGATCTGCGATTTGCGGGAAACCACGCCTTTAAGCAGAGCCTTGTTCTCCGACAGAGACACATTGTATGCTTTCTCAACAGCTTTGGACTCTTTACCGAGTGCAAGAGCGATTGAATCGTTGTTCAGAATATCTGTCACGACGAAGACGAACAGATCAAGGTTTTTGTCAGCGATAATCCCTTGAATCGCATCTTCGAGTTCGGCTTGACGGGACAATACATCATTGGTATCAACCGCGTTAACCTGTGCGATTTCCACTTTAGCTCCGCCCATTTGGAATTCCTTGGCATCCAGGGAGATCAATTGCGCGATGGTTTTGTCGCTCAGATCGGCGCCTGCCTTGAGCATCTCGAGCCCATAGCTGTCTGCATCCACGCCAGCGATCTCAGCCAGCTCGCGAGCTGCTGCGATATCTTCGTCCGTGCAGGTTGGGGATTTGAACAACAAGGAGTCCGAGATGATGGCGGACAGCATCAGGCCAGCAATTTCTTTACGAACGGCTACGCCTTTTTCCTTGTAAATCTTGTTCAGAATGGTGGCTGTGCAGCCAACAGGCTCAGCACGGTAGTATAACGGGTGACTTGTCTCAAAATTCGCGATACGGTGATGATCGATAACCTCAATTACGCGAACCTGATCAATGTCGCTTGCACTTTGCTGACGCTCGTTATGATCCACGAGAATAACGTCTTGGGCTTCATTCGCAACCGTCTCAACGAACCGCGGCGCTTCTACCTTAAAGTAATCGAGCGCATATTGAGTTTCACCGTTAACGTCACCAAGACGTACGGGCTCGGCGGAAAGGCCAAGCTGGTTCTTCAAATCAGCGTAAGCAACAGCAGAGCAGATCGTGTCCGTATCCGGATTTTTGTGTCCAAAAATTAATGTTTTTGCCATATATAATGCCCCTCTCGCAACATAAATTTCATCGTTTATATCGATAAACAGATGATCACCTATCTGATTATATCGTTAAATTCTACTTATTCCAATTCCTTTACAGAGATTATTTTTAGGTCGTATTTATACCAATACAATTTCCGGTTCCGGAACGAATCCAAAATGGTTGTTAATCGACTCCGAGATCAGATTCATCAAGTACAGAATGTCGGTTGCCTTGGCATGCTTCTGGTTCAGAATCATGTTGCCGTGATGCGGAGAAATGATCGCGCCGCCATATTCGGTTCCTTTCATATTCAGCTGATCCACGAGCGAGCCGACGGCTACCCCATAATCATAATTATTTTTGAATACGGAACCGCAGGACGGGTAATCAAAATGGCGTTTACTCGTCCGGTACTTGATGATGTCAAGCATTGACTGCGGCGTCTCGATTCCTCTTCCTGCCAATGCGTGCACCTCGCCCAGGAAGAATGAGAAAAAGGACGGCAAGGATGATGGATGGCTGCCGCGGGTCTTCCATTCTGTAAGCAGTTCGGACGTCATGCTGATCTGCTCCTCCGAGCTGACCGGAATATTGAGATCGGCGCCTACTATGATCCAAGGGTGCTGCTGGAAGATGGATTGCTTGTATGCAAATAAACAGTCCGCCACGGAAATGGACTGTACCTTTAAGCTCGAATCCGTTGTATCGATATAATAAACCGTGTCCAGAATATCGCAGATTTGGCGCGCATTATATTTGGCGTTCATATAGATGCCGGCCCCTACGCAGCCTGGCAGCAAAAAAGTAAAGTCGAGCAAATCCGTCCCCCCCATTAAACCCATCAAGGACAGTAGCGACATGGGCGCGCCGGATGAAACGTACCATTTATCTCCCGACACCCGAAGATCCACCAGGTTTTTGAGCGATATAAACACCAGATCATGGTTCGGTTCATCCGGGAACAGGATATTGGAGCCCATCCCGAAGATGTACCATGGCATCCCGCGTTTCCTGCAGTCCTGCAGCAGATCCGCCAGGTCATTTGCCGTTTTAGGCATGGCCAGATAATTGGCTGAACCGCCGATCCCATACGTAGAAAAAGCAGACAGCTCCACATTGCGCTTGCACAATCGGTCGATAGCAGATGTATGTAAAGTCATCGTAGACATGTCACTCCCTATTCTTCACATTAGGCACAACATTCCTTACTAAATGTGGGGATGTTACATCATTATGATCCAACTACTTGGGTGGTGTCAAACTGGAGTGGAATCCTGGCTAAATAGCAAAAAATCCCTGGATTACAGCCATTAGACCGTAACCAAGGGATTCATTCATGATCTCTTTATGCGTGCCCAGGATTTATTCAAGGAAATCCTTGAGACGTTTGCTGCGGCTCGGATGACGCAATTTACGAAGCGCCTTCGCCTCAATCTGCCTGATGCGTTCACGGGTAACGCCGAACACCTGCCCTACTTCCTCCAGGGTGCGGGTCCGACCATCCTCAAGTCCAAAGCGCAGCCTGAGCACATTCTCCTCACGCTCGGTGAGCGTATCCAGCACTTCCTCCAGCTGTTCCTTCAGCAGCTCAAACGCCGCGGCATCTGCCGGAGCCAATGCGTCCTGATCCTCAATGAAATCACCCAGGTTGGAGTCGCTCTCCTCGCCGACCGGCGTTTCCAGGGACACAGGTTCTTGGGATACCTTCTGGATCTCACGTACTTTTTCCGGCGTGATATCCATCTCTTTACCGATTTCTTCTGGTGTCGGTTCGCGCCCCAGCTCCTGAAGGAGCTGCCTGGAGACACGGACGAGCTTATTAATCGTCTCTACCATATGCACCGGAATCCGGATCGTTCTTGCTTGGTCAGCGATTGAGCGGGTTATCGCCTGGCGTATCCACCAGGTGGCATACGTACTAAACTTAAAGCCCTTGGAGTAATCGAACTTCTCCACCGCTTTAATCAGGCCCATATTGCCTTCTTGTATCAGATCAAGGAACTGCATTCCCCGACCAGCATAGCGTCTTGCTATACTTACAACGAGACGAAGATTCGCTTCGGCCAAACGGCGTTTCGCTTCTTCGTCTCCCTCCTCTATTCGTTTGGACAGTTCCACTTCTTCATCGGCTGTAAGGAGGGGAACCCGACCGATTTCTTTCAGGTACATGCGAACCGGATCGCTAATCTTGATGCCTGGTGGAAGTGAGAGATCGTCATGAACCGAAAAATCCTCTGTCGGAGAATTAGCCGCTTTCTCTGTATCCGTAACCTCTCGTTCCAATGCAAAATCCGCACTTTGACGGTTCTCCATTCTATGCCCCCCTGTTGACAATCCCATATTTTCATGCTAATCTAGCATTAGGTTATTATGACATTAAGCCAATAGTTATTTATCCTTCATTCTAGCATATTTTTTACACTATATCAACTTCTAATATATTCTAGTTCATTTCACCCGATCTCACCCTGAGATCGGGTTTTTTTATGCTCCAAATCTGCCTTAAGGAACTAGTCATTGCCTCTTCGAACAAGTACAAGTTCATCGTCTTACACTACATATGCTACGTTTATTTAAGCTGATCTAGTACAGCTTTCGTTTGCTGATTCAACGATTTCACATCGGGAGCCTTCGCGGGCTCATCGCTCAGCTGATATTTGTGCTTTAGTTCAAGCGTTGCCCTCACCCGGTCGTTCAGCATCTCCTCCGGGATTACGCCGCTATCAACAGCCTTGGTCAATGCTTGAATGACCGCTTCTTCTAATGCATATTCATGTCCGATCAGAATCATGTTGCTCCCTGCGACGACGGACTTCACGGAAGCCTCCCCTACGTCCGTGCTGCCGGAAATAGCCCCCATTGTCATATCATCCGTTATAACGACACCCTTAAACCCCATTTCTTCCCTTAACAAATCGTGAATGACGGGTTTCGAATAGGAAGATGGCGTATCCGGATCAATGCCCTTCATCAGCAGATGCGCAACCATGACCACATCGGCCCCTTCATCAATCGCTTGTTGAAAAGGTACCAGCTCCACTTCATGCAGACGCTTTAGATCATGGTCAACAACAGGCAGACCGAGATGGGAATCGACCGAAGTATCGCCATGCCCTGGAAAATGCTTCACTACAGGTACGACGCCATGCTCCTGTATCCCCTTCATGGAGGCAATCCCCTGCGTGCTTACGGTTTCTGCTGTATTGCCAAAGGATCGATCGCCGATGACCGGATTGTTCGGGTTGCTATTAATGTCCAGCACCGGGGCAAAAACCATATTGAGTCCGACTCCCGACACCTTTTGCGCGATAAGACCACCAACACGATTGGTCAGTGCAAGATCCCCGTTGCTTCCGATTTTGCCGCTTGACGGCAGCTTCACATATTCATCGGGAAAACGGGTAACCCGTCCACCCTCCTCATCAATACTCAGCCATAGCGGCACAGGATTCACAGCATTTGCCTTCTTCAGCTCATTCAATAGGTCTACTGACTGCTGTACGCTATCGATATTATCCTTAAAAAGGATAAATCCGCCTACATGGTAATCCTCCAGCAATCTGCGCGAAGTATCATCCAAGGCAGTCCCTTCAATTCCAACCAGCACCAGCTGGCCGATCTTCTCCTTGACGGTCATGCTATTCAGAAGCTCAGCTACCGCATCTTCAGGCTCGTTCTCAGGCAATTTCCCGTCCTCGCCTTCGTTGTCCGTGCTGCCTGATGAAGACGTTGACCCGTCTTCATTATCTGGAGAAGGAGTCTGCGGCTCCTGCACTTGCTCCGAAGGCGAAGCTCCTGGTCCGTTGTCCCCAGGGTTGCTTGGTTCGGCTTCGCCCCGACAACCTGCCACAGCCAATAGCAAGATGACAACCAGCATCGTTAAGCACATCCATTTTGTCCTACGCTTCAACTTGTCACCTTCCTTCAAATTCACACTATTATATTCGTCCTCTGTTCCACAGAGTCCTTCCATCATAACATGATTTCCTTACAGCCCAAACCAAGCCTAAGCTGCCCGCCTAAGAAAGAAGAAAGAGCCGCATCGACAACGGCCCTTCTTCGCCTATTTAAGCAGCCCAAGCTTACGGGCTTGCTCCTCGGTTAATATAAACTGCTCCGTGTCCCATACTTCATCCTCATCCGTTCTTCCGAACATCAGCATGATATCATCCCATATATTCTTTTGCATCGCCTCAGCTTGCGTGATAATCACTTTCATGTGAACCTCATTCCTTTCCTTGGAATCATCTCCTACTACATATACAACCATCACAGGTCGTATAGAATCGAAAAACAAACAAAAGCCTGCAGATAGTATCTGCAGGCAGGATCTGTACTATAACTAGGAATAAGCAGGATGATATTTAATCCACGACATCGCAATGGTGCCCTCGCCGGCATGGATGCCCGCAACGGGAATAAAGGTCATAATTTCGGTTTTCAACGCCGGATGGGCCCCGCTGATTTCCTTCTGGATTTCTTCGGCCTCTTCTACGTTGTTTGCGTGCATGATGCAGACCTTTTTAATTTTCTGTAAATCCAGTTTCATAAGTTCCAGCATTCTCTGCTTGGCCTTCTTGAACGTTCGGATCTTCTCTTCCACAATGACTTTGCCTTCATCAAAACGCAGCAGCAGATGAATGCGGAGCAGATTGCTGAGAAGAAGCTGGGTGCCGGATACCCGACCGCTGCTGTGAAGCCGGTGCAGGCTTGCCGGAATAAGGTAGAACGACATGTTTTGCACCATGGACTGGATTTTATCTTTTATCATCTGCACGGTATCCCCTTGGCTATGCCAGTGAATCCCGGACATGATCATTTCGCGTACCGGAAACGCTCCCGCTTGAGAATCGATGCCAACCACGGGTACCTCGGCAATCTCTGCTGCCTGCATAGATGAATTCAATGTTCCGCTGAGCTCGGATGAACAGTGAATGGCGATAATATCATCATACTTCACTTTCAGGGATTCATATAATTCGATGAATTCACCGATTGGAGGCTGTGAACTGCTGACTTTCGGTTCATCTTTCATTCTTTCATAAAAGGTCTCTGCCGAGATGTCAATTCCTTCCCTGTACGCCTCCTGTCCAAGTATCAACCTCAAAGGTACAATATAAATATGATTTTCCTTGGCGAATTCAGGATCGATTGTACTCGTGCTGTCGGTTACCCAAGCTATGGATCTCATTATCGTGTTCACGTCTCGCTTTCGTGTAGTAAGAAGTAGAAAAGGAAGCGATTTAAGCCTCTAAATTCATCATATCTTACCCTTACAGCGCATTGCAAACGAAAGGAATGTGATTTCATATCCTACACATAGGTTCGCCACACAAAAGCCTTATTTTCGCTCTGCGTTATACCCCTTTTCTCCAAAAGGTTCCAGCTGTTCAATCCAATATGCCTCCCGTTTGCTGACCGCGTCCTTCAGATCATAGAACGGATCTTGCTTGGGCTCAATCGTCTCCAGAATCTCGAAGGCAAAAGCATCCTCACCATACTCATTCCATTCCCGCTGAAGCGTCTTATTGTAGCTTGTTCCCATCTGCAGCTCGAATCGTTTGCCGTTCATGGTCTTCAAGTTATTCGTTCCGGCAACAAATACCTTGCCGTTCTTTGTGTTTCGAATTTGATACACGCCTGCTTCAATCTTGATTTCCTTATACATTTGATTTAGTTCCTGTCTGCGGTTCATGGCGTTAAAACCTCCTAATCTTAGCGTTTATGTCGTTAACCAGTACTGGCTTCCATCATCCTTGCGATTCAAAAAACCATATTCGATCAAATATCGGCGAATGGTCACATAATCGGGATTGTCTCTTCCGATCGTATCGTTGATTTCCTGTTCGGAATACAAGACATCCGGTTTAAAACGGGCAGCGATTTCTCGTAAAACGACGTACTTTTGTTTCTCTTTGAGCTTAAATGTCTTCAGCGGGCCATCGGTCCCTTCGGGAAACGCCTTGGCCAGGATCGATTGCCTTTCTTCTTCCGTGACATTGTAGCGCTCATCCACCATTCTGGCCTGCTTGGGAATTTCCACGAATGCCGGCGCATGGTCATCCTTTTCCTTCAGCAGCTCCATTAAAGTCAGCAGCACCTTGGACTGTCTTTCCTTCTCCTTCAGGGCAAACCGGTGATTGCGAATCGTGGATGCACTGCCTATGCCGAGCTCCTGTTGTACCTCTTTATCGTTCTTGCCTTGGTAGAAGAGCTGCAGCAATCGATTCTGATGCTCGGTCAGTCCAGTCAGCTTTTTATCGAGGCCAGACAAATACTGAAATACGGAGCCATGCTCCCGGCGGATATGAACCGTCATGTATCGTTCTGACTCATATAACACATCTTGGTCCGGGTAGATGATCCCTTTCTCAATCGTCTTGCCACACAGGAGGCATACCCATACGGGCCCTTCGTCAATATAGCCTTGTTTAAGTTCATCTATAGAAGCATTCCAGAAACGCTCGTTCGGATCCATTGCAAACACCACTTTTCAATTAGTTATTTATATAGACATTTTATATTTTTGTCTATAACATGTCAATCGCACTCCACTCACTTATAATATTTCTTCCTCCCTTATGTGGAACCTGCTAGAATAGAGGTTGCTGCTGTAAAATTTAGGGGGTATCATCATGGGTTTCATTCAACAGTCGGCAAAAGAAATGCATTCTTGGCCGCGCAACATCAAGCTGTTTTTTCTAGCTAACGTGCTGTATCAGATCGGTACCGGCATGTTTAGCGTGCTCTACAATCTGTACATACAAGGCCTTGGATATAATGACTCCATGAATGGAACAGTGGTCAGTATTCAATCCCTGGCAACGGCACTGATGTTCATTCCGATCGGCCTGATCGGAGACCGTGGCAGCCGCAAACGAATCCTCGTCCTTGGGGCGTTGTTAAGCGGTGCAGGACTGATCGCGCGCTCTTTTCTTGAAAGCGAGTTCAGCTTGCTTGGTCTTGCAATATATACCGGTTTATTCGCATCCTTTTTTCAGGTGCTGGCTATCCCCTTTCTAGCGGAAAACACGGCGAAAGCGGCTCGCATGCGGATCTTTAGCATCCACGCCTCGCTTGTTCTTGCTTCTCAAGTGCTCGGAAGCATGGGAGGCGGATTCTTGGCGGATGCCCTGCAGGCCGTTGGTATGAACAAGGTCGGCAGCTTGAAAACAGCGCTTTTCATAGGCGGCCTGGCAACCTTTGCGGCGTTTATCCCGCTCTTGTTCACAACCGATCAGAAGGCCGAGGAGATACAGGCACTGGATGCACCGCTTACTGATCATCAACCAGCTCAGGCAGGAGGAGCTGTGAACACCTCCGGTTTGGGGGATTACAAAGTCATCGGTCAGTTCGCGCTTGCCCAATTGTTAATCGGCCTGGGCTCAGGGCTTGTCGTGCCTTATTTGAATTTATATTTTACCAACCGCTTCTCAGTATCGTTATCGGCTGTCGGCATTCTGATATCACTCGGACAAGTCATGACTATCGTATCGATGCTGATTGGACCTACACTGGTGAATCGGGTGGGAGCCGTCAGGGCCGTGGTGCTCTTTCAAGTCCTATCCTTGCCCTTCCTGCTGTTAACCGGGTTCACGAACGTACTCCTCATCGCATCGGTCGGCTTCCTGTTCCGCCAAGCCCTGATGAATGCCGCCAATCCGATACAGTCCTCTATTCTGATCGACCGCGTACCGGATCACCGAAGAGGAATCGCCAATTCGGTCACGCAAACAGCCTTCATGCTGGGCTGGGCTACCATGGGACCCGTACAATCTAAACTCGTCACCACTTACGGCAGCTATTGGGGATATGCGATCACATTTTGTATTACCGGAACGCTATATGTTGTATCTTCGTTTCTATACTACCGAATGTTCCGTGAGCGAAAAAGCAGCAGCCTCTCCTCCTCTGATACTACCGCTACTCTCTAACCTCAACCCGCAGAGGTTTCACATGTAGCGGAACAGCCCCATTGGCTACAGCCATGATCCGGGCCTGAAAGCTTCCCTTATACCGGAAGACAGGCCCCATATCGGATTGTCCACCTCAACGGATATCCGGTATTATTGATTCCCGTCATCATACCATTCGTTTACATCGGCTGTTCCGGTGAACCACCGGGGAAATCGAAACTGCCAAAAGCCCCTCATAAAACCTCTGCTCCCCCGATTGAATGTGAATTCCGCCGTTAGCCCCCACGGCTATCCGGAGATCGGCCGCCAAGTGCTGTTTATTCCCTAAATAATCCACGACACGGCTGCGCTGTGCATTATAGATCATCGTGGCATCAAACCACCTCTAAATACCCGGAAAATCAAAGCGGCGACACCACGTCATCCGTTTCTCTTCCCCATTCATCCCGATAAGCATAGTTCTCAATCACAAACGGGATCCTTTTCCCCGATTCGGAAACACTGCTTATCCATATCCGTCTTGATATCAAGTTCAACATAGACCGGATTTCTCTTTATGCGCTTTAGCTCCCCTTGGAAAGTCCTTTAAGTCTTCAGCCGGACACCTCTGCTCTCTATGCGAAAACATTCAGTTTACATTCAGCCGCGTTTAAGAAAGATATCAGGAACGATTGATAGGATAGATTTCGTAAGCAAACAAGCAAACGAATGATAGAGAGAAACGAGGTGGAATCATGACGACCCCATTGAAATACCGGAACGAGCTGAAATTTTTTGTGAATATTCACCAGTATCAAATCATCCGTCAACGATTGAGAAATCTGGTGAACTACGATCAGCATGCAGGACCTGGCGGGGAATATCACATTCGAAGTTTGTACTTTGATGATATCAACAACAAAGCTTTATACGAGAAGCTGGCTGGGGTTCGGGACCGGGTGAAATACCGCATCCGCATCTACAACGTAACCGACGACACCATCCATTTTGAGAAAAAAATCAAATTTCGGGATTACATCGCCAAGCTGAAGGAGCCGCTCACAAGGGAGATGGTTGATCAGATCATGGCCGGTCAATACGAATGCCTCTATCAACCAGACAAGCCATTGATGATGGAGCTGTATCACGAGATGAAGCATAAGCTGATGCGGCCCAAGGTCATTGTCGATTATGTCCGGGAGCCGTATGTCTGTCCTAACGGAAATGTCCGGATTACGTTTGATAAGGAGCTTCGAACCGGCCTGCACTCCACGGATCTGTTCAATCGGAATCTGCTGCCCATCCGGGCGATCGATGAGAATCTGATCATATTGGAAGTCAAATATGACGAGTACATCCCGGATTACATCAAAATCGCGCTGCAGTTGGAAGGACTAGGCCGTCAATCGGCTTCCAAGTACGTGATGTGCCGCAAATTTCTGAAATATAACACATGGGAGGATCAATAATTCATGAACACCACATCTACATCAAGCAGTACAAGCACCACCAATTTTTCGGATATCATCAAAAACTCCGTCATGGAAAACTTCGTATCCGATATCAGCATCGCCAAAATCCTGATTACGCTGTCCGTTTCTTTCGTTATCGGGCTATTTATTTATCTGCTCTATAAAAGAGTCTTCAGCGGCGTGCTGTATTCCAAAAGCTTTAACGTGTCTCTGATCGGGATGACCATGATCACGGCCGTTGTCATCATTGCCATTAACTCAAATCTCGTGCTCTCGCTCGGTATGGTCGGCGCACTCTCCATCGTCCGTTTCCGTACGCCCATCAAGGATCCAACCGATCTGATCTTCCTGTTCTGGGCCGCGGTTGCCGGGATCGTAACCGGAGCCGGGTTCTACACGCTGGCTGCCATCGGCTCCATCGCAGTCGGTCTTATCCTGTTCTTCTTCATTAAAAAAGCAACAGTGGATACGCCTTATCTGCTCGTGATTCATTGCGATAATGAGCAGAGCGAGCAAGCCGTAAAAGAACAAATCGGTCAAGCCGTGAAGCGTTAT
Organism: Paenibacillus sp. NPDC058898; assembly: GCF_049316025.1. Taxonomy (NCBI): domain Bacteria; kingdom Bacillati; phylum Bacillota; class Bacilli; order Caryophanales; family Paenibacillaceae; genus Paenibacillus; species Paenibacillus sp. NPDC058898. The sequence continues at coordinate 334,783 of NZ_JBMOSM010000003.1, forward strand.
AATCTGAAGCAAAAAACCGTGACGCCAGGCAGCATTGAACTGACACTGGAAGTAAGACTGCGTGACGCCGAAGGCCAGTTCGTAAACAAGCTGTCCCAGCTCCCGGGTGTTCATAACGCGATTCTGATCAGTTACAGTGGCGACTATGTATCCTAAGTCAGGCGGTGGGCAGAGATGAAAAAGAAAAGAATGACGGTCCTGCTGGCCCTTGTGCTGACCATATTCCTCCTGATCTCAGGCTGCCAATGGACACCCACAGCTGCCGAAACGGTGAGCAGCACGGAGAGTGATGCCCAGCAGGAGCAAATCGATTCAACGGTTTTTCCGAAGGATAAAGTCATAGATGTTAAAATCACGATGGACGAAGCGGATTTTCAGAATATGCTGGACAACTCCAGCGCCGAAGAATATAAAGAAGCATCCGTCAATTACAACGGCATACAATTTGATCATGTCGGCATTCGCACCAAAGGCAATTTAAGCCTGCGCAGCGTGGTCAATTCGGACTCCGACCGTTACAGCTTCAAAATATCCTTTGACGAATACCTCAATCAAACCTTGAATGGAATCAGTAAAATCAATCTGAACAACAACTACAGCGACGCCTCGTATATGCGGGAATTCCTCACCTACGAGCTGGCGGATTCCGTCGGACTGCCGACTCCCGGCTTTTCTTACGTCAATGTATACGTTAACGATGAATTATGGGGGTTCTACCTCGCAATTGAACAAATTGGCGACTCCTATCTGGAGCGTCATTTCGATCATTCGTACGGCGCGTTGTACAAGGCTGAGATGACCGGCGCTGGCAGCGATCTGACTTGGCTTGGCAATGACCCTGATTCCTATACCGGACTTGTCATGAAATCCAAATCATCCAACGATGATGTATTGATCGATATGCTGGATGAGCTCAATAACGGCTCCGATTATGAGAAGGTGCTGGATGTGGATAATGTACTTAAGTACGTTGCCTTAAATGTCGTTGCTTCCAATATGGACAGTTATCTGGGGATGAACAAACAGAACTACTACCTGTATGAGAACAATGGCATCTTCTCTGTCCTGCCTTGGGATTATAATATGGCATTCGGAGGATTTGGGGGCTCCAGCATCCTCATTGACGAGCCAACCCAGGGAGCCTTGGCGGAACGACCCCTGATTGCCAAACTGCTCGAGGTTGACGAATATAAGGAACGCTATCACGCCATCCTCTCGGAGATGCTGAAAGGCTACATGCAGCAGGAAACATTCAATGAACGGGTGGCGCAATTACAAGACTTAATTTCCGAGCACGTAAAGCAAGACCCAAGACCCTTCTATTCCTATGGGGATTACGAGCAATCCATCCCGACATTGACCTCATTCGTGGAAGAGTCAACGGATAATGTCCAGCAGCAGCTGGATGGAACGATTCCTTCCGCAGGCGATGGAAGCGGCAGCGGCGGCATGGGCCCCGGGGGTGGTGGCGGCATGCGACCTGGTGGTGGTGGCGGGATGGTACCTGGCGGAAATAACAGTACGCCGCAGCCTAATTCGAATGGAGGCACCCAGGGAAACACTACTGATACTGATATTGGCACGAGCACGACACCGGGTGGAGATGGCGGCAGCGGGACGAATGGAAATGGGATGCTTCCCCCTAACGACACCCTGGCCGGAGGCATCTCTGCCGGGAAAACGCCCGCCAACAGCGATGGTGCTACGCCTGATCCTTCTGGCGACGCGTCCGGAAGTAGCGCAGATGCTACCTCAGGCAAAGCTGGAGGGCCTGATCCTGACACCGACACCGTACCTACAGGAGATGAATCTTCCTTGTCAGTCGTATCGGCTGTCGGATCGAGCGCAAGCCCCCCTTCTGCTGGAAATCAATCAACCATGCCTCAGGACCCCGGCCAGAATGGTCAAGGCCAGATGCCGGATTTCCCTCAGGGGCAGATGGGGAACGGATTCGGCGGCGAGTTTGGCGGTCAAATGCAGGGAGGCCGGGGAATGGGCCGGCCGGGCGATTGGTCAAACGGGGCTGCCGAGGAACAAGGCAGTGCCAAGGAGGCCTTGTACGCCGGAGTATCCATCGTGCTGCTTCTTCTCTCTTGTCTCTTGGTAACGCTGTATAAACGTAAAAGACTGTAATCATCCAACAAGGGGCAGTTCCAAAGGTCGATACCTTTGGAACTGCCCCTTTAAATCCCATCGTTCGAGCTTATGACCGATGAATTACACCAATTATACTGTGAACCACGTGATCATGATGGGCGCTCCGATAAAGATCATGCCCAGTGCCATGACGATCCTCGTCGTATTTCTAGACAGCTTGTGCTGGGTCGCGGTTGAACGATACCAACCGCTGAACTGCAGGCGATTCCGGTAAAGCACAAGAAACAACAGTACATTCCCCACGAACAGGAACAGGAAATATAGTCCGTTCCAAGGTATCCAGGCCTTCAGTATTTCATGTTCAATGTTGCCCAGAACCGTTACAAAGATCATCATTATGATCATCATACGTATCATTTCGAGAATGGATGAGGCCAATTTGGTCATAACACTTACTCCTTTTTCAATCATGCTGGTTTTGACATTACTATTTTTCCATTATACAGCAAAAGGCGAGATCGAGATATGCCAAAGGACGATATGGTCATGAAGAACCATACCGTCCGTTTTTTTCCCTCAGCCATGATGCTATTCAATGGGACTTGAGCTCTGCTTGTTGTTCGTGTACCGATTGTTTTCTTATAAAGTATGAATCCAGCTTCCGACTGACCAACAAGGACAGCACGATAAAGGCAAGGACACCGAACAATTTAAAAGGTTCCGCAATAAAATCGGACAGGTTGGCACCGATGTAAGAAACACAGAACACCATAATGCCCTTGCCCAAGGTTACAGCCATCAGATAGGACATCAGGTTCATTCTAGCTAGCCCGGCGGCTACGTTGACCGCTACAAACGGCCCCACGGGGAGTATGCCAAGCAGGAAAACGTAACTGAAACCGTTGCGCTGAATCCAGCGCATACCACGCTGAACTTTAGGTTTATTCGCCCAGCGTTCGATCAGTGCTGTACCGGATATTTTGCGCACGATGAGAAAGGTCGTTAAGCATCCTGCCACCATGCCGATCCAAGAGTAAAGAAACCCGGCCCACAGCCCATACACCGCCGCATTCACACCAACAATCACGATCGTGGGCATCGGTGGAATGAAGGATTTCAGAAAAGTCAGAAGGATGCCCGGCAGAGGGCCTAATGCTCTAAATTGTTCTAATAACCATTCCAGATTGCTCTCTGTAAAGTAAGACATGATGTCCAAGTAGCCAATCAATGACTTCACCCATTTCTGCTAAGTATTGCCGACTAGCTGACCTGAAGCACCTGATTCAGCTGAGCCAGATGGTGGTTGTCGTGCCAGATGAAATCCCGCATAAATTGCGCTACCTCAAAGGGATGCCCGTCCCCGTCCGTGTACCGGAGCTCATATGACGTTTCAGGCAGGGCTTCGATCGCCCGAATCAGCTTCTCCCTTGCGGTTATCGTCTGGTCCACCAGCGCTTCTGTTGATAACGTCTTGGCATATTGCCTTGACTGTTCATTGAAAGCATCATAATCCATATGCCGGACAGTCAATGCATCCCCTGTAGAAATTTTGGCAATGGCTTCATTGTAAAAATACTCATCCCAGCGCATGATATGGCACACCACATCACGTACGGCCCATTTCCCCTCTGCAATCGGGGTGCTCCAGTATCCCTCTTCCTGTTCCGCGAATTCTTTCACTTTGCCGATCCATGCGGAATACTCATTCAGCAGTTGCTGTTTGTCACTCATATCCATTCTCCTTGTCCATATAAGATTTAATATAGGCGTCCAGTCGATCCTCCGGCCAGTGATACATCTTGAGCAGTTCCTCATAAGGATCGCCTGTGATATGTAACAGCTTCGCAAAGGCAGGCTCCGTCTTGTAACCCGACCTCTTCAGCTCGATGATGCCTTGTCTTGCAGTTTCACCGAGTCGCTTCAAGAGCTTGTATTCCACAATCATATGACGGTAACCATTCTGCTTCGTCGAAGGTATTGGCTGTGCAAAAATCTCGAATTCCCACCCCTTATACTGAAAACGCGCTACCGTTCGATCCACGTTGTTGACCGTACGGGATGAGCATGTGAAATTCGAAACAAGTTCACTATAATGCGTCGTGAGCTCTCGCTCAAAACGGGCAAAATCCGTCACATGGCATATGATATCGAGATCGCTTGAAGCGATGTCAATCCCAATAGGGATCGTACCCACCAATATCGGGTTGCAGGGTTTCAAATGATCCCATAGTCTAAGCTCGTCTATAACCATGGCTGCTTGCTTCTGTTTAGCAGAGCCTAGTTGTAAGTACTCCAAATTAAGAAAATCCATATGTTCTTGCATGTCTGCCACCACCTGCATTACTGCTCTGAACTTTCAGGCTAGCGCTCGGTCCACGTCGTCCGAACATAACCCAGCTTCATGCCAATCGATTCCATATTACGATGGCTCTGCGATAAGAAGGCACATTGGGAGGCAATTAGATCGCATCCTGCAAGCTTCGCCTCCTGTATTCTCCTACGAAGCAGCTCCTGCTGCAAGCCCTGTCTACGATGCTCCGGGAGTGTTGCCGCAAATGTTAGTGACGCTGTCGATTGATTTACATACATGACGCCAGCTGCAGCCGGTTCATCTTTGACATAAGCGATATAGAAGCTCCATCCCGGGCGTGAATACAATACACGATTATTCGCGGCTACAGATGGAATTCCTTGATCAGGCAATCCTGTTCCATGACAATGAACTTTAGCATAATCCTCAAATTCATCTTTGTCTATTGTTCTGATCACAATTCCATTACCTTGCACCCCCTTCATCTCTTGCGGGTTCATATACATGGAATTATGAAAAGCAGATTGATAGAATCCGCGATCGGCAAGCGCAGTTAGGACTTCCTGATTCACCAGGCCGGGTACGATCTCAAACTGGAATTTGCGGTCCCTCGATCGATAAAAGTCGATGATATCGTCCAAGTTATTCAGATCCTCTGAACGCAGTCCTTTCACCGTGTTAAAAGAAAGCCAAGGCATCGTCTTGCTGTACAAGCACAGTACATGGCCGAAGCGCTTCATTTCGACCCCTTCGGGATTTCCGGTCCGACCTTCGATTGCTTTCATTCGATCCAACATATAATCCGTTTCCGAATCCTGAATTCGATGGATAAGTTCCTCAGATGGAAGATGCCGCATATGGCCTCCTATGTATTATGATTAGTAATTGGAAAAATAGAGCCCGAAGATCGCTTACTGATACTTCGGGCTCTTACTTGCTGTGTATGTTTTATTTCGCGCTGTCCGGCAAATCGCAAGATCCGTCGGCACACATGCCGTCGCTGCTGTCGGTGTCATTCACCATCACTAGCGGATTCGCTTCACGATAAGCCTTATCTAGAGCGTCCGTGAACACTTCCAGCGGCTGCGCACCGGACACGGCGTATTTGCCTTCCAACACGAAGAATGGCACTCCCCGAATTCCTAAATTTGTTGCAGCGGATTCATCTGCCCTTACTTCCGATTGGAAATCGTCACTCTCGAGCGCAGCCACTGCCTGATCCCGCTCCAGGCCGACTTCAGCCGCCAGATCAGCCAATCGATTCTTATCACCAAGATTCTCGCCGTCTGTAAAGTGTGCACGGAACAACCGCTCCGTCATTTCTTTCATTTTACCATGCCCGGATGCAAAATGAACCAGGCGGTGAGCATCAAATGAATTGGCCGGGATGACGCGATCCATGTGATAAGTAAGCCCGACGCTTGCCGCTTGCTGGGTCACGTTGCCGTTCGCAGCCTTAGCCTGTTCGATACTCATGCCGTATTTGGATGCCAATATCTCATCCATGGAAACCCCGGTCTTATACGATGCATTGGGATCAAGCTCAAAGCTGCGGTATACCACTTCAACCTGATCTTTATTAGGGAATTGCTCCAGTGCCGATTCGAAACGGCGTTTACCAATATAACAGAACGGACACATAAAATCCGACCATATTTCAACTTTCATTCTTTACGCCTCCTAGCGAGTATGAATACTGACTTACTTATTGTAACCCGCTTTCAGCATGACATCAACACCTCACATGAATACGGCGAGGTCTTACATGGATGTTCCAAGATACCGAGTACAAGCACGCCTGTTATCTAAGCGGGTTCCTGTTCTCCAGTAATCTGGTTAGAATCCAATCACTCACAACCTCAAAGTCTTGATTTCCCTTCAGGGAACTATTCATTACCAGATCCCTCATGCCAGCGGGTAGGCTCAACATATTCATCGTGTCTGTATCTCACAAGCTGTAAATATTCCTGAAGCACACGTTCCTCGTTATGCCCCTTATCGATAAACCAGCGGTTTCTGCGAAGCATTCTTTCATCTGTTGGTGATTCATTTCTTTTTTAGGCTCTGTTATCCTTGATTGTTGATTTCTGGCCAAAAGAAAAACCGCCCTATCAATCATACGGCGGTAAATTCTGAACTAACGTTTTCCGTTATCAATGACTCGCGGTACGGTCTTCCCCCAGTCTGTAACGGCAAAGTGCACTTTATCCCTCATACGCTTGCATCAAAGTTTTTATGTCAATTTTACTCTTCGTTTGGAGCAATGCTTTCATAACTCTTTCTGATTTTTCAGGATCTGGGTCGCTTACCATCTCGGTTAGAGTGGAAGGAATAATTTGCCACGACACGCCATACTTATCTTTTAGCCAACCGCAGTTTTGAGCCTTTTCATCTCCGCCTTCGGAGAGTTTTTCCCAAAAATAGTCCAATTCATCTTGATCTTCACAGTTCACGATAAATGATATTGCCTCTGTGAATTTGAAATACGGACCGCCATTTAAGGCTACGAATTCTTGCCCGTCCAGTTGAAATTCCACAGTCATTACGGTTCCTTCTGGTATCCCGTGATTATCTTTGCCATGGTGAGTGATTCTTCCTATCTTTGAATTTTTAAAAATAGAAGTGTACAACTCTGCCGCCTGTTCGGCTTGTGTATCGAACCACAAGTTTGGCGTGATTTTTTGGATTTTGTTATTCATTATTTTAACCTCCTTAATATTCAAGCGTTTTAGTAGGTTTATACACAATACAAATTAGCATAAAAAATGAGCCATGGTTTCTTTCAAATTGCTATGTTTAAAAAGTTACAGATGTAAAAATTAAGCATATCACAAATAAACTAATCTGCCCGTTAACGGAACGAGGCCACCGATCGTATTCCTGTGGCAGTTGAGAGCTATTTGATGCTAACTCCGCACATTCCACCATGCTCATAGGGATGATCGTCATATTTTTTATAAAAAAAAAGATTGCATTGTAAGCAGATTCATTATCATACGATTCGATACCGAGAAGCGACATGATCCAGGGAACCGTCCCTTGGTTTAAACCAAAATTCCATCCACAAGGGAGTCTTTTTGGGGAAGCCTTCGACTTCGGATATACATCGTTTAGAAAAGACACTCCAGATAGTCGACTTTTAGCCCTTCGATTTTCTTCATCATTTCAATGAGCGGCAATATTACTTTAACGTCCGCGGTGTCGTTAGGCAGAATAATGGAGAACAAGACAATCGGCCCTTTGGGACTTGGACAAACCCGGCGTACTCTCACACAAGGCAGACCGCAATAACGAAAAAAACAGACAGCAAACCGCCGCCTGTCACTTATATTTTTTCCAATCCATCTCGCTGTGTTCCAGTAAATACTCAAAATCATTATCGCGCCGCTTCTGTTCAGCCTTGCGCACAGCTTCCCGTTCCTGCCTTTCCTGCTCAAGCCGCTCAGCTTCATTGGCTTTCAAGGATTCGGTCGTTGCCTTCAACTTCGCCAGAACTTGAGGGTCCAGCATATCCTTTAACGTTGCGGGTTTATCAGCAGCTTCAGTTCGCGGCAATGGGGATGTTCTTTTCTTTTTTGCCATGATGTTCACCTCGATTTCCACATCATTATATCATCTTATGTACGGTCTGGCATCTATATATGTTGGGAATACCACGAAAAAAAAGAGAGCCTATCGGCTCTCCTTCCCATTATGCATACTTTACTTTGAGGGCGATCGATGGGACTTGAACCCACGAATGCCGGAGCCACAATCCGGTGCGTTAACCCCTTCGCCACGACCGCCAAGATAAGAGTATTTCATATTCTCGAGAATACATTTTAGCAGACATCAATCCATTTAGCAAATTGTAATTTTTTACAGGTCATTCTTGATTTCAACGGAAAGAACGTACTATACTTACTTGAACTCCAACATCTGAGAATAGGGCCCTTTTTCGATACAATATGATTTAAGCATAGGAGGTAGGACATCGATGATCTATCATATTGATTATGTCTCAGAGGGATTACATGTCAAGGGGTATCTGGGTCTGCCGCCACAATTGCCCCATTCAAGCACCCATGAGATGTCCGAAGCGGTCGATGCCATACCCGGCGTAACGGTAGTCGGCACGCTTGCATGCTCATTGAATAAGGACACTGTCCCGGAAGGATCCTTCGGGTCAACTGAACCTAAGCTGCCACTGGTCCTGTATTGCCGCGGCGGCATTGGACGGGTTGGGGCGGTAAGGTTAAAATGGGTCGAAGAATTCGCAGCGCAAGGATATGCGGTGTTTGCTCCAGCCTATCGTGGGAATGAAGGCAGCGAGGGCAGGGATGAATTCGGCGGTGCCGATACGATGGACGTGATCTCCGCAATCGAATGGCTATCGCGCATTTCATGGATAGATAACAAACGTATTCATCTGTTAGGCTTTTCCCGCGGGGCGATCAATGCTGCCGTGGCAGCCGCCCTGTCGTCACATGTATCCAAAATGATTCTCTGGAGCGGCGTCTCCGACTTGGCCCAAACCTACGAGGAACGAATCGATCTGCGCAGAATGATGAAACGCATCATTGGCGGTACGCCAACCAAGTTTCCGGAACGATACCTTCTCCGGTCTCCGATCCATTATGCGGACCGAATCCGATGTCCGGTCCTGATTGTCCATGGGACGCGGGACGAGCAGGTCCTGGTGGAACATAGTTACCGGATGCTGGACAAGCTTCAAGAGCAGGGACATCAGCCGGAAGCCCATCTGTACGAAGGTCTTGGGCATCATTTCCCGCCGCAGCAGCATGCAGCGGCGATCAACCGGATGTTCGACTGGTTGAAGAAATAAGTAGAAGTTGAGGAGCGCTCCTAACTTCTACTTATTCTCTCTCCAAGCGCGTGTTGATTGGCATTGCTTCCAACTAGTCGTGCCCAGCAGCCGTCTCAATCCAGTATTTACACGTTCCTTTCGCAATGGAACTTAATTCACCGTGATTCCATTCAATGATGCAACGGGAAGCCAGGTTGGATTCATCACAGGTCAGAAGGACCCTGCTTATGTTTTTGTCATAGGCTTTCTTGACCAACTCCGCCAGCAGCCGCTTGCCATATCCTTTTCCACGCTCCGACGGCCTGATGACATACCCGATATGTCCCCCTAGCTCTAGCAGATTCTCATTCAGTCGGTGTCTCAGCTTACCGTATCCTACAGGCTTGTCGTTATCGTATAACCAATATATCGTCTGAGGAACATACTCATCCGGAAGATCGATGCCTCTCGCCATTTCGTAATTGCGCTGCACCTTAGAGGCGAACTCTTCCATGCCTCCGCTATTTAGACCATTAACGAAGCCATTCCCGCCCTGGCCGATTTCCTGGACCATAAGCAGCAGGCTTTCATCCTCCTTCACCTGCAGCTCCCTTATCACTAATGCCATGCCTATTCCTCCACTTGAAAGATTGAATCTACAATGACAGGCAGCTGATCCCGTAAGGATACGGCTCCGAATACGGATCTGGCGTGAATCCCTTAATCCCCGAATACATCAAGCATCAAGTCCGAGAATCCATTCAATACCTTATGATGCTCCTCATAGTCGGTTGTCGCGTTAACGAAGCCTTGAACCTTGACCACGCGCTTCACTTTATCAAGTGATCCCAGGCCTTCTCTCAATACGGCCAGGACTTCAATTCCGGTCAGGCGAGCATATTCATAGCCCTGTTCTGTTGTGTAATGTTCGCCCAATTTGCCCCTTGGCTGTCCTGAGGGTCCTTTCCCCGAAACATACATCAATCCGTTAACAACGACATAGTTGGCATACTTCGCCGCTGGCGAGCCTGCTTTAGGTAGGTTGATGCCCAGCTCCTTCAGACGTTCCTCCGCACGAACGGTCATATGATCACTCCTACAGGAAAAATATTCAATATAAATTCCAACTATTGTATCACGGAATGACCTTTTTACAAGTAAAAAAAAGACCAACCTCACTCATCGAGGTTGGTCTTGATATGCGACATATCGGATGTTTAGATCCGGAACGAATAATAAGCATACCGTTCCGCATTATGAATGGCCTGCCATACGTCCGTCGTCTCGGCGCCCGGATACCAGTAGGCATAACCGGCAATCTGATATTTGGCGGCCATAAGATGTTTCATGGATAAAGAACGGGACTCCTCGGTCCATATACGATGCTGAATGCCACTGCTGCTATAAGCTGCTTCATACTGTGCCACACTGGCATTCCATGTTAAAGAAGCCTTTTTCAGACGAATACGATGTCCCTGTTCAATCAAACTGATGTCCGACGAGGACACCGATGAAGCGGTTTTCCAATCCCTCGTGTACAGCGGATACGCGATGATGCTCTTCTTAGCCGGAACTTGAGTCAGCAGCTTGCGCAGCGCGGATTCACTCCAAGGGACCGAGGAAACCGAGCCTGCTATTGGCGAACCACCCCAGTGCTGGTCATAACTCATGAGCACCATATAGTCCACCTGAGTGCCAAGCGCTGCGTAGTCGAATGCAGCCGTCCAATCCGTATTCAGATCAGGTGAAACATCGATGGATAATTTAGCTCCTAGCTGCCTCATCTCTATGGATAATTGCGTAATAAAGGCCGTCAGATTCTGACGATCCTGTGGCATGACGTTCTCAAAATCAATATTGATCCCATCCAATCGATACCGGGAGACATTCGCTGTAATACTGTCAACGACAGACTTCCGGGACTGTGCGCTGCTTAAAACTTGATGAGTTCCTTCCGCATTCCCGCGGTTCCCCACCATAGCCCACACCTGCCGGCTGTTGTTATGAGCCCAATTCAACAGCTCCTTGTCGGTATGGTCCGTCACCTTGCCGTTAGCCTCCATATAATACCAGCGTGGTACCAGAACATTCAATCCGGCCCGTTTGGCATAGGAGATGTATTGATTCGTAGTACCGTTATACAACCAGCCCATATGAACATTTGCAGGAGTCTGGAGGTTCATCTGGGACAGCACATTTCCCGACTGCAGGACCCGATCCAGCAGCATAGCCGTTTCCTCACGGGTGATTGCGTCCTGCGGCCTGAACTGTCCCTTACTCCCTTGCAGCCAGCCTGTATCGGTCGCTTTGCCAACCGCATGCCAAGCCCATTCCGCGATGGAAGCAGAATCCGTGTATTGGCCAGCTGTATTTCCGTTCATATATCCATTTTCTTTCATGGCACGAATCACCATCACAGCAGCCTCTTGCCTTGTTATGGAAGCATTCGGGTAGAACCGGTGACCGTTCCCCTCAACAATGGACAAATTAAGTCCCGCGTGAACCCAGCCATAATACCATGCTGATTGGGAAACATCCCGAAACGCGGACAAATCATTCTGAACGGGCTCCATCTTGAGCATTCTGGCAACCATGGCCATGAATTCGGCCCGGGTAACCGGATTTCGCGGCAAAAAAGCTCCTGTGCCATCCCCGCTTACGATACCTCTCTTGGCCAGACGCTGGATCGCGTCTTTGGCAAAGCTTGCCGAGATATCGTGAAAATCGGTCGGGCTAGGAGCTTGAGCCGCTGATGCCTGAAGAAGGTCAAAAAACGATGTAAAGGACAGCAGCAAACAAAGTGACAGGAAATACTTCTTCAAAGGGACGCCTCGATTCTATTCTATCAATCTGATACCATCAGCATATCAGATGATCATAGAATCAGGCATTATTCATTTCTTGGTAATATTCGCTTCCGGTATCGTATTAACAGGATAAAATGACCGCACCGATCCCTTCTACGACAAGAGAATCCCGGGTTAGACGCCTAATATGCTCTTCGCCTAGCAGAATCTTCCACTCGCCCAGCTCAGGTAAAGCCAGAGAGGACTCTTTCCGTGCTGCATAATAGAGCACATAAATATGTTTCTCTGGATCACCGCCCGCATGATCACGAAGCGTGAAAGCAACGGCATGCCCAGGGCACGGTTCAAACCGAAGATGCTTACGAATCGACGCGGCATCCCTCATTCTGAATGCCGGGTGATTCTTGCGAAGCTTAACGAGCAGCTGTATGTATTTCACTCCATCCTGGTGCTCCGATGCCATTCCCCAGTCAAGCCGGTTCACTATGTCACTCGAGTTATAGCTGTTCTCCACACCGTTCTTGGAACGGTAATACTCTTGGCCGGCATGCAGGAAAGGGATGCCTTGACTGGTCAGAATCATGGCGGATGACAGTCGGTGTATGTCCCGACGTATCTTATCATCCTCTCCTTCCGTGGACAGTATAATTTTGTCCCATAAGGTATGGTTATCATGACACTCTACATAATTTACGCACTGATCCGGCTCGGAAGCGAATGACTTGATATCTTTGGAATACGGAATACCACCGACGATGCCTTGCTTCACCTTGTCTTCATATCCATCTCCGCCGCTCACAAAGCCTCTATAATCAAACTGGAAGATGTCCCCTTTGACCGCATCGCGGAATCCGTCGTTAAAATGAGCGATGCGCGGCATCACGGGTGCCTGCTGCTGATTCGCTCGCTTCTTCTCATCCAGCTCGGTATTCATAACCCAACCTTCACCGATCGTGATGATACTCGGATCAATTTCGTCCAGGCGCGCCCGGATTTCATTCATCGTCTCCACATCCAGCAAACCCATGAGATCAAAGCGAAAACCGTCGATCCGGTACTCCTTCACCCAATGCAGGACGGATTCCACAATGAATTTCCGCATCATCGGACGCTCGGATGCCGTGTCGTTTCCACACCCGGATCCGTTGGAGAATTTGCCGTCCTTCGTATAACGCAGATAATATCCGGGGACCAGCTTCGTGAAATTGATCAGATACCCGTCATATACATGGTTATACACCACATCCATGATGACCCGAAGGCCATGATCGTGGAATGTCTGAATCAACTGCTTCAATTCACGAATCCGAACCTCAGGCACATACGGATCCGTAGCATACGAGCCTTCGGGAGCATTGTAGTTCTTCGGGTCGTATCCCCAATTGTACTGCGGCTCATGAAGCCTGGTTTCGTCCACGCTTTCCGTTGCAAAATCATAGATCGGGAGCAGCTCCACATGCGTGGCCCCAAGCTCGACAATATGATCAAGCCCTGTTCGAATCCCTCCCGGACCTCGGGTGCCTGTCTCCGCCAGGCCTGCAAACTTGCCTTTATGCTTCACTCCGCTGCCTTGATGAATGGTGTAATCACGAACATGCAGTTCATAGATTACGGCATCCAGAGGACTATGAAATGGCGGTTTGTCTTCTGTCCAGTGCTCTGGATCGGTCGAGGCCATGTCCAAGATGTAAGCACGATCGCCATTGACGCCTACGGCAGCAGCGTAAGGGTCGACAGCTTCGTTCCATTGATCCCCGATAAGGACCTGGTAGGTGTAGAACATCCCTTGAAGATTTTCTCCTACTTTCAGCAGCCAAGCTCCCTTCACATCACGCGTCATCGCGATTCGCCGGGCTTCTACTGCATGCCAATCCGGATAGAGCATAACGTATGCCTCACTAGCCGTCGGTGCCCACAGGCGAAAGGTGGACTCTTGAGCTTGGTAGGTTAGCCCCAGGTCCGTTCCATCATAATAAAAAAGCTTGTCAAATTCCTTATCAAAGACGGAGACTCCCCCGGTGACCGCGGGATCTCCGTAGTGAATAACAGCATTGCTTTCTTTTTGTACCGACAAGATGTTCACTCCTCATGTATGCTTCCTATCCAATTGCAGCCGTTCAACTTCTTCTTCCGTAATGGTACGAGTACCATATCGGGCTTCCTCGTAAAGCTCGATCAAGGATTGTGGAATACGATCCTTCCTTCCGTCCCATTCCTTAAGATCGCTTTCGGTTTCCCGCGGTGTTAGCGATGCTTTCCAATGATAACCTTCCCTGATACTTCGGGAAAGTATCATCCGATACATTTGGCGAATTTTCTCATTCAGGTGCTCTGATCCTTCTCCCGCCCGAAACTTTCCGCCGATACGCATACCGGACAACAGCCGTTTTAGTCGTTTGGATGCCGGGTCATGTTCAATATTCTCCACTTCATCCTCATAACCTAGTGAGGGCTGAACGTTCTGTCCGTTCATCATCCTATTCATCCATGCAGAGAATCTTCGGTACAGCTTAGGCAGTACTTTGCCAAACCTGAACAGAACATACAAAATCCCGATCCCAATAAAGGTGAACACGCCATAGATCAGCACTTGCTCCAGTACTTTCATCCATGGGCTCGGCGGCTTGGTTTCTTCATCGAGGAATGGGATTTCAGGCGGTGGCTCCGACATCGAAGGCGGCTCCGGGGCCTGCTCCGCTCCGGAGCCGAACCATCCGGAGATCCATGCAGCGATCCCCCGCGCCATATCAGAGACCCATTGCTGCAGCTGCGGAAGAAAAGCGACTACCGCGACCAGAAGCAGCAATACGATGATAAACCAGCGATTGTAGCGCAGAACACGCCGTTCCAATACGGGCTGATCATTGCCTGAGAGTGTCTCATCCAACACCAACTGCCTATTGACGATCAGCAGGGTCAATCCTAACGCCGCTGCCCCCATCCAAGTCAGAGATGATATGCCACCCTGGAATGAATCCATGAAACTTAACATAAAACTGCTGACCCCGTACAAAATCAAACCTATTAAGAAATATGTCCCCGGAAACATCAAATTCCAGCTTACCTGCTCCATTCGGCTTCCGCGATAACTGGCAATAAATATCAGAGGGATGAAATAAGCAAGGGTCAAATCAACGCCTATGAATGCGATGGATACCGTAATAGAAACCAGGCTAGCCCATAAGGTTGCCTTAAACTGACGATCCAGCTTGAACAATCGCGCACCTGTATAGCCAAGTAAGTACCCGCCAAATACTAGAATAGGCCATACCCAGCGATACGATTCAGGCAGCAGATAGAACGCCGGAATAAAGAGAACCGGAAAATAGAGCACACATTCCACGAATCCCTGCAAGAAAGCCTTTATAAACCCAGTGCCTCGAGAGGTCATGCAGACACCTCCTTTGCAGGAGACGGCACATCATCGAGAGGAAATACCTGAATCGTGTGCCCATGGTCCCGAAATCGCTGAAACATCTCTTCCAGCCTGGGGCTGACGTAAGTGCTCAGAATGAGGATATCTCTCGCCTCTTCATGCCGGGACAGTTCATGGACCAAATAATCATGAAAAGAAGCCTTTCGCGTCAGCTCCAGTCTCGCCAGCATTTCGAAGATCAGCTGCTGCTGCGTCATGCCGCCTGCAACGGGGACGAATGCTTCATCGGTTGAATCCTCGCCAAGCGTTCCGTTCGTCCCCATTCCGATCTCCATGCCCTGCGACAATAAGTGAGCTGTAATGCCAGCCGCCAGGCGGATGCCATACTCGATCGGCTCTGGCCGCGTCGCTTTGCTCCACATCTGCTCATGATCCTCTATATTCAGATAGATCAAGAGTCGGCTGTCAGCTGTGGTATCCCGTCTGTGGACCTGTAGGGTGCCCGTCCGAGCGGTCGCTTTCCATTGAATATCCTTCAGCGGATCGCCGTCGCGATATTCGCGCACGCCCGATATCAGGAAAGGATCCTCCAAGATCCATCTTCGGACCAGCATTTCGCCCATCCAAGTCTGGACCGGGAGGGCCATGTCCGACACATCCATCGGCATCGGATACACGATAATGCCACCGGACAACGTCTTACTCTCCACAATCGACTCCATTCCGACCAGATCCCCCGTCGTCATTGATACTGTGCCCAGCTT
This sequence comes from Paenibacillus sp. NPDC058898, assembly GCF_049316025.1. Classification (NCBI taxonomy): domain Bacteria; kingdom Bacillati; phylum Bacillota; class Bacilli; order Caryophanales; family Paenibacillaceae; genus Paenibacillus; species Paenibacillus sp. NPDC058898. Next base: position 350,924 of record NZ_JBMOSM010000003.1, read on the forward strand.
ATACAGGCCTCTGCGCTTAGCGGTAATCCGATGTCTGCGAAGGATCTTGGTCCAAGGCAGAAGACTGAAGAAGCTCTTGTGATTCTGATTGAATTGCCCCTCACTGATATCCAGGTTCAATTGATTATCAAATGCCAGACCCGAGCGGAATTGGGATTCCACCCTTAACCAGGGTATAGGCAACGCTTTGCGGTTCTCAATGATTTCGATCAATTCCACGGAATCTCCCTCATAGCAAGTCGACACCTTGAAGGAGCGGCTGTAGTTCAACCTTTTCAAGGCCATCCGTTTGAAAAGCTTGCCCTGCACGACGACGACCACAGCAGCGATGAACAATATCCAGTAGGCTCCCATAGCTATTCGCCCCCTACGACGATATGCCTTCTTCAGTCGGTACGGAAACCTGCTGCAGCAACCGTTCGATCACTTCTTCCGCCGGAGCAGCACCGCCGCGGCTGTGGAGCGTCCCGCGAAGCTTCAACCGATGCGCCCATGTCGGGACAGCCAAATCCTTCACATCATCAGGGGTAACAAACTCCCTGCCCTTCAGGATAGCTTGTACCTGCACAGCCTTCAATAAGGCTTGGCAGCCCCTTGGGCTTACCCCGGAGGCAACCGCTTCATCCCGTCTCGATTGCTCCGAAAGCGCAACGATATAGGATAACATCTCATCGCTGACATGTACTTTACTGACAATATGTCTGGCTTGTACAATCCGCTCAGATGTTGCAATTGCCATTAGTGACTCCAAGGGTTGATCCTCTTTAAATCGCTTCAGAATATTCACGCTCTCCTCCGAAGTAGGGTATCCCATATTCAGTTTGAACAGAAAGCGGTCCAGCTGTGCCTCCGGCAGCGGAAACGTTCCTTGCTGTTCTAGCGGATTCTGCGTCGCGATGACCAGAAACGGTTCTTCCAACTGATGGGTTACCCCGTCAATGCTGATCTGGCGTTCCTCCATGCACTCCAATAGACTGGACTGCGTACGGGGTGTCGCCCGGTTAATTTCATCGGCTAGAAGGATATTCGTGAACAAAGGACCCGGACGGAATTCAAACGTCGTGGATTGTTGATTATAGAAGTAAATGCCGCTCAGATCCGACGGCAGTAAATCCGGCGTAAACTGCACCCTCTTAAACGTGCAATCAATCGATTTCGAGATGGATTTAGCCAGCAATGTCTTGCCTGTGCCCGGCACGTCTTCCAGCAGAACATGACCTGAAGTAACCATGGCAATAAACAGTCTGTCAATCAGCTGCTCTTTACCTACCATAACTTTGGAAACGTTTGCTCGAATGTCATCGGCAAGACGGCGAACGCCATGATAATCTATAGTAATAGTAACCACTCCTTATGTAGTTTAACTTTACAACAAAGTTCGTCATGACATCCCATAATTCCTGTTATTCGGGACAAAATAAGACCGGTTGCATAATATACCGGCTTCTCCTTCTGTTACCATGAAAATATATCCCGATCCCCTGTGCTTCCGATACGCTAAGAAGCTGTCCAAGGACAGCTTCCGAGAATGCACCCTATTGACGTATGAAGTGATATTTTTAAGATCTGATTATTCTGCCGTCCTTTCTTCATGGGAAGCTGAATCCGTCCCGCTCTCAGGGATCAATAGTTTAGTCAGCTCCGCCTCAGCCTGCTCGCGACTATCGATCCGGATATCGATATAATGCTTAACCTCAGGCGGTCGGGTATAAAACGGCTCCAGAGAGGCATTCCATAGCTTATAGTCCGGATGCCCACGGAAGCCGATCAGGTGATCCTTAATGCCGCTCCAGCGGACGAGGAATATATATTCATCCCGGTTCTCCACGCACTTGTTAAGCTCATGGCTTACATATCCCTTTTTCGATAACAGAACGCCGGAAGCTTCACGAAAAGCACTTTCAAACTCGCTTGCCAGCCCTGGCTTGATATAAAGTATCGCTGATTCCAGTATCATATCGCATCCCCCTCTTCGATATCCTTCCGTTCAACGGTAAACCGTAACGCTTGTATATGGCAGCGTCATACTAGGAAAACAAGTAGGTGCAGTCAAGTATATGCTGATATAATGAGAAGCATGAATATACTTATAAGGATGAGACAAACATGGCATTCGGCATCTCGAGACAGGAACTGCAGCAATGGAAGCAGAAGGTCGCACAAGGAGACATCGCTTTTTTGACCCATTATTGGTATGACAAGCGGTTTCCGGAGTTCCATACCGTAACCAAAGTAGGCTGCTCGAACATCCAGCGCCTTGAGGACTGGTGTGTATCCAACGGACTTAATCCGGAATATATCCATTATCGCCTACCTTACCCGCACTTTGATCTGATCGGTCCCAAGCAAACCGAATTACTGCAAAAGTATAGGCTCGAAGAGCATATCACCCGATTCGGTCTGTAAATGCCTATCGGCGTACTTTTTTAGGACGGACCACATATAGCGGAACTAACCCGCCTCAATCCACGGCCATGCTCGCTACATGCCGTGCCTGATCAGGCGGGTTTTTTAGAATGTTTATCGACTGAATCGTAACGTGGTTTTCTAATGATTCGGGTCTATTTCTATAACATCAAGTAATATCCCCGCCAGTCATCTTCTTTAATGTCTTGTTAATCCAGATCGCAGCCGTCGCGCCTTCCCCCATCGCCACGGTGGTTAATTCGGAATGGACGCCCAGATCACCAGCGGCCCAGAGCAACTCGACACTCGTCATTTTGGATCTTGGATCGGTCTTGACATGACGATTATGCTCCAGCTCTGCCCCCAACTGCTCGGCCAATTCGGAATAGATCATATTCCCGCCAAAAGATATGAACCCCCGCTCTGCGGACACAATGCTCCCATCCTCCAGCACAACGGCCGATAGGATGCCGCCCTCCTCACGAATTTCCGACACCTTTTTCTCTATATACGGAATCCCGAGCTCCGCCAATTGGGACATATGCTCGGAAGAAGCTGGCTCCCCCTCATGATTGATGTAGATGATATCCTTGGTCCGCTCCGATAGCAGCACGGCCATACTGGCACCGGGATCCCCCGATCCCATCACGACGGTCTTTCGATCCTGAATTTCATAACCATCGCAATCAGGGCATACAAAAACGGATGTGCCCAGCGTGGGCATCAGGCCTGGCAGCTTGGGAAAGCGGTCCATCACGCCTGTTGCGAGCAGCAAGGTTTTGGCCCTGTACTGAACTCCATCTTTACCGATTAACACAAAATATTGAGCTTCATCACGCCCCGCCTTCCGGATATCATCGGCAGCAAACGTTACGCCAACAGATTCCGCCTGCTGACGTCCGCGTCGCCTGAGCTCTTCACCAGGGACCCCATCCGGCCATCCGAGGATGTTGCGGTAGCTCTTGCATATGGTGGACCGCCCCGTTCCCCGGTCGATCACCAGGACATCGTAGGCAGAATACCGCCCCAGCTGTATAGCCGCCTGCAGACCTGCAATTCCGCCGCCGATGATAATGCAATCTTTCACTTCGGTATCCGACATGTAGCTTTATCCACTCATTTCTATATCGAATTAAGAACTGGAACTCCTTGAATCAAAATCTCCTTCAAGAAAAAGGTACACCCTAAATATTTAACCAATCGGCCGTGATTTACTCCTGAAAAGTCAAATAGACCCCGGCACAAAGCGCCGAGGTCTAAATCAATGAATCACAGGAGTAGCTGTCCGGCTAATGTACCGGTAATCACAACCAGCCACGGAGGGCTCTTCCAGAACATCAGCATCCCGAACAGACCCGCGCCGATCACAAATTCAAGCGGGCTATGGATGGAGGATGTCCATATCGGATGATACAAAGCGGCCAGCAAAATCCCGACCACTGCCGCATTCATGCCTGTCAGCATGCCTTGCAGTTTAGGGTTTCTGCGGATGCTGTTCCAGAACGGCATTGCCCCTACGATGAGCAGAAATCCAGGCAAAAAGATAGCGAGTACAGCAATGATACCTCCAGGAATCCCCTGAATCAAGACTCCGAGGTAAGCGGCAAAAGTAAACAATGGACCGGGTACAGCTTGTGTTGCTCCGTAACCCGTCAGGAAATCCTCTTTGGACATCCATCCGTTCAACACCGTCTCACTCTCCAACAACGGGAGAACGACGTGGCCTCCGCCGAATACAAGCGATCCAGCTCGGTAGAAGCTGTCCACAATGGCTACCCAGCCATTATCGGTCAGCCCTTTAAGGAGTGGCAGACCCACTAATAACACAACAAACATGCCCAAGCAAAAGAGTCCGGCTCTCCGTCCGATCGGCATCTTGATCTCGGGTGCAGCCTCCTCGTTTGCTTGACGCTTGAACAACCACAGTCCCGATATGCCGGCCAGCGCGATGACCGTCACTTGAGAAACGGGACTCTGCCACAGCAGAACAACTGCCATGGCTATTAACGCTATGGCCGACCGTACGGGACCTGAGGCCAGCTTTCCTGCCATCCCAAGTACCGCTTGCGCTACGATGGCCACTGCGACAATTTTCAGCCCTTGAATCCAGCCTGCCGAGCCGGGATCGAAAGTTTGCATCAAATAGGCGAAGATCATGAGCATAAGCACGGATGGCAGCGTGAAGCCGAGCCAGGCGACGATACCGCCCCATAATCCCGCTCGCATCATCCCAACACCAATACCTACTTGGCTGCTAGCCGGTCCGGGAAGAAATTGGGCCAGGGCCACGAGATCCGCATAACTTTTTTCGTCCAGCCATTGTTTGCGCCGCACATAAGTCTGGTGGAAGTATCCAAGATGTGCGATCGGTCCGCCAAATGAAGTAAGCCCCAGTTGTAAAGCAGTCCACCAGGTTTCGCCGAGAGCACGCCACCTGCCAGACGGTTGTCTATTGGCAACTTGAGCTTGTACTTGTTCTTTCTCTGTCTTTGGATTCAAGATACCATCACTCCCCATACGCTTGATTAAATGAAATGAAACTGTTAACTCGTGCATCTCAAGGTATACAGAACATTATCAAATTTCAGATTATAACAAATACCTATTATCAATCTACCCATTTATGTAAACGCTATGTAAAAACTCTATAGGATCTTGAATGCTTCGATCTGAAGAATGTCTCGTTCGAAATTAACGAATGAGCCAAAGTTCGGTGATCAACCGAGCTTTGGCTCATTTTTGTTACGATGCTTCGTTACAATCCAAAAAAAGCATCCTTTTTGATATTTTGTTTCGAAATGTTTTGGTTTTGCAGAAAATTGGATATAGACTCGACCATAGACTTCGGACCTGCAATAAAGTATTTGCCTTGGTCCTTATGTCGAGTGATAAACTTAACTATCTCCTGCTCTAATTCATCCCGTGAACCCAGATAAGTTATATGGACCAAAGCAAGCTCAGCCATGGCATCAAGCTCATCTTGGAAGAGATATGATTTTTTGCTGTCCAAATAAAGTAAGTGAATGGGTTTTCCTGCTTGTTTTCCTGACGAAGTCATTTCTTTTAAGATCGAACGGAAGGGCGTGATTCCTATTCCGGCGGCTACAAGGAGCGAAGGGTTTTCTTGATCCAGATGAAAAGACCCTACCGGACCGCCCATTTTGATTTTCATTCCTGGCTGCAATTCCAGCATTGCTTTCTTGAACTCGCTGGGGTTACCGTTAATGCGCGTCGTTATTTTGACAACGTTCTCCGTTGGAGCAGAAGCTATACTGAAAGGTTTTGTCGGATTTTTTATTTTTTTATTCGTAATGCTGAACAAACCATATTGTCCCGCCGTCCACGTCAAATCCTTATCTTTTTTAAATGTAAACGTGTAAACATCTTCAGTCTCTCGGCTGCTTTCGATCAAGATCAATTCTCGCTTTCGGAATACGGAGATCATATCTTTAAAAAAACTCATTTCCTCTCCCCCTTCACGTCAAGTATCTGCCCGTAATGGATTGCTCTACTTGGATGATTCCCGATGGAATTCCTTCGAATACCACCTGTCCACCCTTGCTTCCTCCGTCCGGACCCATATCTATGATCCAATCCGCTTGACTGATCACATCCAGATTGTGCTCGATGACGATCACCGTATTGCCGGCATCCACGAGTCGGTTCATGATCGCAAGCAGGTGGCCGATATCCGACATGTGCAAACCTGTCGTCGGTTCGTCCATCACGTAGATGCTGCCTTTCTTATGAAGCTCGCTTGCCAGCTTAATGCGTTGGCATTCCCCGCCCGACAGCGTGCTCAGCGGCTGTCCGAGCGTAATATAATTCAGCCCCACGTCACTCATCGCCTGGAGCTTGCGCAAAACCTCTTTGAGCTCAAAGAACTCCAAGGCCTGCTCCACCGTCATCTCCAGCACTTCGGCTATCGTCTTCCTGTTCAGCTTGTACTCCAGCACCTCTTCCTTAAACCGCTTCCCTCCGCATACATCGCAAGGAAGCTTTACGCTTTCGAGGAATGATAGATCTGTATACACAACACCCAGACCTTGGCAGTTCTCGCATGCCCCCTTGGAGTTGAAGCTGAACAAGCCTGGACTTACCTTATTCACGGAAGCAAATGCTTTGCGAACATCATCCATAATTCCCGTATAGGTCGCGGGATTCGAGCGTGTCGATACGCCTAGGGCGGATTGATCGATCACGATTGCATCAGAATGCCGAGTGAGAAATACTTCGTTGATCAGCGTGCTTTTGCCGGAACCAGCGACACCAGTCACGACAGTGAGCACGCCGGTCGGAATATCGACGCTTACGTTCCGCAAGTTGTACAATGAAGCATCCTGAATGGGGAGTTTGCCAGAAGGCTGCCTAACGTTCTCCTTCAAGCTGAGCGGTCGCTTCATGTGATTGCCTGTCAAGGTGCCCGACTCCAGCAGACCCAGATAGCTTCCTTCAAAGACGATAGTACCGCCGCGGCTGCCAGCGTGAGGTCCGACATCAACGATATAGTCCGCGATCTTGATTACGTCCGGATCATGCTCGACGACAATCACGGTATTGCCTTTGTCGCGCAGCTTCACGAGCAATTCGTTCAAACGGTGCACATCGCGCGGATGCAAACCCACGCTGGGCTCATCAAAGATGTAAGTCACATCCACCAGACTGCCGCTTAGGTGCTTCACCATCTTGACGCGCTGCGATTCGCCGCCGGATAATGTATCAGTCTCACGGTCCAAGGTCAAATAGTCGAGTCCGATATCTACCAGATGCTGCAACCGCTCACTCAACGACTTAACTACCGGTGCGGCGATCGCATCGTCCATCTCCCGAATAACGCGAATCAGCTGTCCGACCTCCATGGAGGACAGCTCCGCAATGTTATATCCATTGATTCTGCAACTTAGGACAGCCTGGTTGAGTCTCGCACCGCGACAACTTGAGCAGGGACCCTCGGAAATATAAGGTGTAACCGCCTTTTGCGTACGCTCGGACTTCGTCTTCAGATCCTGCTTAATGTATTTGTTGGTGAACTTCTCGATGACACCTTCCACTGTAATATTCGTTGCCTTACCGGCGAAATCCATTTGCACTTTCCTGGCCTTGGCATACAAGAGTTGATCCAGTTCTTCATCCGAATAATCACTCAATTTCTTATCGAGATCGAAGTCGCCAGACTGCACGATCATGTTCCACTCCCAGCCGTTAACGTCGTAATTCGGCAGCAAGATAGCCCCTTCATGGAGCGACTTGGACCTGTCCAGCGCCTTGCTCATATCAACGCCTAATTTACGACCGATTCCGTTACATTCGGGACACATGCCTTGTGGATCGTTAAAGGAGAACATGTTCACTCCCCCAACATAGGGTTGACCCACTCGGGAGAAGAGAAGCCGGAGAATGGGTGATATATCGGTAATCGTGCCCATTGTGGAATGAGAACCGCCACCCAGTCGCTTCTGATCCACAATAACCGCCATGCTCAAGTTCTCGATCGCGTCCGTGTCCGGCTGCGGAACGCGTGGCAGGAATGTGCGAACAAACATGCTGAAATTTTCGTTCAGCAAACGCGTCGATTCTGCCGCGATCGTATCGAAGACGATTGAGGATTTACCGGAACCAGATACACCGGTGAAGATCGTGATCTTCCTCTTGGGAATGTGCAAGGATACATTCTTAAGATTGTTCTCTCTCGCACCTGAGAGTACGATATACTCCTGATTCGTTTCGCTCATGTCAGGCCCCCTTCTAGTTCATAATTGATATCTATTTATATATTGCACCAACTAGCTTTCTACAAACGATGCTTCTATTGTTCCAATACCTTTTCAAGCTTGACGACCCACTCTCCCCAGCCATACTTAGCACCTTCGAGTCCATGAACATTTGAGAATCCGGTTTGATCGAGGTGAAGGTTAACAGTTCCGTCCCCTTTATCCTGCAGCGTCAAGGTGACCATATGCCTCTCTTCTCCGGTGGCCCAGCTATATGCCAACTGGTTTGGTTCGTCCACGATAATTACTTCTCCCTCAACAATGCCATCCCACCATTCGGATGACGGATGGCGAAACTGAAAACGATGTCCAACGACGGGTTTGAAATCATTTGCCGCAATCCATTTGGCAAGCTTGCCAGATTCGGTTAACGCGGACCAAAGCTTCTCGATCGATGTCGTGAACTGAAAATCCATAGATAATGCTAAACTCATTCTTCTTCCTCCTCTAATAGCTGATTCAATCGCATCATATTTCCACTCCAGTAATTGCTGTAAAAAGCCACCCAATCTTGTATCTCCCTGAGTGGAGCTGCGTTCAGTCTGAACCGGGTTTCTCTGCCGACCTTACGATCATGCACCAGATCCGCCTCTTTAAGGATGGTCAGATGCTTGGATACCGCGGTCCGGCCCATTTTGAACTGCGAGGTTAATTCATAAAGAGGCAGCTCCTCTGCTTCGGATAATAGATGAATCAGATGTCGCCTCGTTGGATCTGCGATGGCGTCAAACACATCGCGCGACGATTCGGTCTCTCTCACAACACCCTCTCCTATTTGTTATTGTTCCGAGACAGCTTATCACCATCTACGGTCTCTTCGAACATACAAGCGAAAGAACACATGAATAATTGGACACCATTTAGTGACACTTTGATTATATGTCACCATTTGGTGGCATGTCAACTAACCCTTTTTGGATCATCATTTAAGTGATTATGTATGAAAAGAATAATGGGAATTGACCACTGATAGGCACTCATTCTGTTTTTTTGTTAATTATTGGAGACCAGTCTATACAGCAGGGATGGTTGATGAATATGCTCTTTATACCTGGAATTCGACAAGAGGAGTGGATTTCAATGACAATTGGAAAAATGAAGGATCAGAGGGGAATGTTACAGAATCATATCTTGCGTCCACATTTGCCTGAAACTCGCTGGATGACAGGTTCAAGGATCTTACGGATGCTGAAAACTTATTCATCCGTCTTCATAAAGCCCAATCTCGGAAGTGGCGGCAACGGAATCATCCGTGTCAAGAAATTGAGTAGGGGATATGAAGTTCGCTGCGGCCCAAGTCGGAAGATTGTTGGCGTTCACTCTGTCTTAAGAGCAATTGATTCATATCGGAATTCAAAGCGCGGGTATTTGGTGCAGAAAGGCGTGCGAATGGCGGAGTATCAAGGGGAAATCTTCGATATCCGTGTATACCTGCAGAAGCCAGAGGACAAATGGATCATTTCGGGTATGGTCGCCCGTGTAGCTGCGCCCCATAAATTTGTGACCAACTATCGTCAAGGAGGGCATGCAGAACCATTGCAAGAGGTTCTCTTAAAGCTTTTTCAGAATAACCAAACCAAAGTGGACGCCTGTATTCGCAAAATAAAACAACTATCCATTACCATTGCCGAGACGGTTAAGAAATCAACTCATGAATTGGGGGTTGATCTTGCCATAGACAAGAACGGCTACATTTGGATCCTTGAAGCGAATCCACATCCAGGCCATATGTTGTTTACTCAACTCTCCGATAAGACAATGTACAGAACCATTATAGAAAACAAACGACGCAGGGCAAAACAAATTCCATGATTGCAGAAGTTTTTATTACAGATGTGGAACGTTAGAGGGAATCCCCCAACCTCCCAGGAATTGAAGAGCTTCCTGAGCGACTGCAGCGGTGGATTCCGCGCTTCCGCTTTCAGCAAGCCCTATTTACTCACAGGTATTCATCGTTGTCATGATAACCTCTATCGGTAAGCCTCCGGCTTCGCATCTTTCGGTACGGAGAGATAACCTGGTTTCGCTGCACCAAAGCCGAAGATAAACAACACCACAACAATGGCAGACAACACCGCCAGGGGAACCTTCCACCCTCCTGTCGCATCATGCAGGAACCCGATCAGCATCGGACCGACGGCAGCCAATAAATAACCCAGTGACTGAGCCATTCCGGATAACGCGGCAGCTTCTTGAGCCGTTTTGGTACGCAGGGTGAAGAACATCAGGGATAAACTGAAATTCGCCCCGCCTGAAATACCTACCAGCATCACCCATAGCAGATTCAATGAAGTCATGCCGGAAAATAAGCCTGCGTATCCGGTCAGCATGGACAATGCAGAGATCGTCACCAGCATACGCTGATTGGGATTCCGGCCAGCCAGAACAGGAATAATGAAAGAAAACGGCAAGCTGACAAATTGGAGAATCGAGAGCATCCATCCCGCAGCACTATAATCCATGCCTTGGCTTCTCAGAATCTCGGGCAGCCATGAGACGTTCACGTAGAACGTAAACGATTGAAGTCCCATAAATAAAGTAATGTACCAAGCAAGCGGTGACCTCAGCACACTCTGTTGTTTGGTAGAAGTCGAACTGACCTCAGCTGTTTTACCGGAACTGCGGCGCTGGATGATCCACACGATCAGAGCCAAGACGGACAATGAACCCCAAATGAGCAGGGACCCTTGCCAACCAAGCCCTGCTTGGGTAGCCAGCGGAATGCTAATCCCGGATGCGATCGCGGCGAGCAGGTTCATCGAGGCAGAGTACGTGCCCGTCATCAATCCGATATGCCGCGGGAAATCCCGCTTGACCAGACTTGGAAGCAGCACGTTCCCTACAGCAATGGCCATTCCGAGAAATGCGGTACCGATTAGCAGCGTATAAGGAGATGATATCGAGCGAATGCCGATGCCGAATGTCAGCACCACCATACTCAGCAAAAGGGTATTCTCCAGTCCCCATTTTTTGGCCATGGCCGGTGCCATCGGCGATAATAGAGCAAAAGCCAACAGCGGCAGCGTCGTCAGCATGCCCGCCAATGTACTCGAAATTCCTATATCCTCTCGAATGATCCCGATCAGTGGACCGACCGATGTAATCGCCGCTCTCAGGTTAATGGCAATAAGGATGATACCTGCAAAAATCATCCATGTGCGCCCTGCGGAATTTGTGTTTTGATCTATTAATGTTCTTGATGTCATGACATGGACTCCTTACTTTTAAACGATATGTAAAAATAAACTTATCCGAGTTTATCACAAACCCGGGTATTAGGCCATAGCCTCGGGAAGCTATCATGGCAGCTTTTAGGGCTATTGTGTCGCCTATCCAGCGTTGTACATTAGCCTGTAGACGCACATATAGAGCCCTACACAAGTGGGCTCCAAGCATACACGGATAATTTTTGGACATCACGAATGAAATCATTATACCGTTTCTGTGTTTCCTCGGTTGCGTATTGGCGGAACTGCTCGAAGATCCCCATGCACCGCAGCATCCCGTTATCACTTTTGATTCTTATCGAGTACTCGAGGCTGTCCAGGATGTAGGATAACCCCCGATCATACTGTTTAGCATTCAAATAGTATATCCCTAATTCGGCGAGGAGGCGGGTGTATTGATTTAATGTGACGTGCACATTTATGTTGCTGATTTGGTTTTTCTGAGGTTTGTATGTGAGATATATTTTAAAACGTTCAAGTATATAATCCACATTGAGCCGGTGTCGATTTGCTGCGGGTACAATATGACACAGTGCCACAAAAATTTCATCTTCTCTTGATTCGATGTATTTCACATAATCAAGCAAAACGTCATAGTCTCCCGCCAATATGGAATGCAAGTATCGGTTGGCTTCAGCCCATTCATTAAACTGCTTTATGACTCTACATTCATCTTCAGTAGGGTCAATAATCCAATCAGGAGTTTGGTAAAAGTCCGTATAGGACAAAGCTTGTTCATAATCTCCACGTTCACTATAACTATTTTCTCGAGCTAAGTATGAATACAAGATATAAAAAACTAATGGATGATTACCTGGGTACTCAATTTTTTGATTCTGATATCTAGTCATGGCTTTAGATCCCATTTTTACAGCTAAATAATCAACCTTATCCCACTGCCCCAATGAACCGCTGACATTTATTAACTCGATATATGCAGGGAGTTGATACTGTTCGTCCAACCGTTCAATGTATGGTTCAAATAATACAACGGCCTGCCAGTTGGATTCTTGATTGTCACTTAATCTTTGTAAAAAAAGACGGTAGTGACAAAGGGCGAGCCTTTCAGAGTGTTGGAACTTTTCACTTTCAGCAACACATTCATATAAAGCTGCCGCTGCGTTGTATTTTTTTTCGTTATAAAACGATTCTGCCAATTCAAATAACATCGGTGCGTATGTAATATTTTCCATTGCCATTCGTGCAGCTAAATGTAAACAATCCAATTTATCCAACTCTGCACAGCGTTCAAGAAAAGCACCTAGTCGCCTCCAGTCAGGGGTAGCATGAAATATACATTCAAAAATATATTTATCGTAAAAGTGACCTTCCTTAAATCCAATACAGGAGGTGATCTGATCCAGTTGATTCATTGACATTGGACGGTTTCCATTAAGTATACCGCTTAAAGTTCCACTGTTTATTTTTGATATTTTCGCAAACTGATTTATTGTCAAGCCATGTTCTTGCAAATATCTGGCTATTTCTCCACGAATCGTGGCTGTCGTCTCCAAGTAACAACCCCCCAGAAAAATCTATTTACTAGCATTTCTCTTTACACTTGAGGGCTCCAAGCGTACACAGATAATTTTTGAACATCACGAATCAAATCATTATACTGTTTCTTTGTTTCCTCGGATGCGTATTGGCGGAACTGCTCGAAGATCCCCATGCACCTCAGCATCCCTCTGTCGCTTTTGATTCTTATCGAATACTCCAAACTATCTATAATAAATATTAAACCACGATCAAATTTTTTGGAGTTCAAATAGTATATCCCTAGCTCGGTAAGGAGACGAGCATATCGGTTCATCGTAACTTGTTCACTTATCTTGCCGAGACGGCTTCGTTGTGGTTTATATGCCTGATACTCTTTAAACTTCTCCAGAATATGATCTATGTTAAAGCGATGTCGATTTGCTGCTACAACAATATTGCATAAGGCAGTAAAAATCTCATCTGTTCTGGATTCAACATAGTTTACATATTCAGATAGAACGTCAGAGTCCCCAGACAATAACCTGTATAAGTATCGATTCGCTTTTGCCCATTCTTTAAACTGATTGATTATTATTTTTTCCTGATCAGAAGGTGCCTTTATCCAGTCAGGGTTTTCATACTTAGACAAATAACTTAATGCTTCCTCAAAATTCCCTGCTTCACGACGGACATTCGCTTGTATTAGAAATGAATAGAGTATGTAAAAGATTATGGGCTTTTCCTGTCCATCACTCATAATCGCAATTTTACAATTGTTCTTATATTGTAATCTAGCTTTATGACCCATTTTTCTAGCCAGCACTTCAATTGTGTCCCACCGCTGAAAAGAAATATTCACATTAATAAGCTTTCTATAAGCGTCTAATTGATATTCATCATCTAATCTATCAATATAATGCTCAAAAGATACTGCCAGCTTTAGATTAGCTTCCACATTGTCACTTAACTCCATTACAAAGAGCCGATATTGGCATAATGCAAGCCTTTCAGAATGCTGGAACTTTTCACTTTCAGCAACGCATTCATACAATAATGCCGCCGCTTTATACTTCTCCCTGTTGAAGAATTCCTCCGCCATTTCAAAAAGCATTGGCGCGTAATTGAGGTTCTCCATCGTCATTCGTGCTGCTTTATGCAAACAATCCAGTTTATCCAGCTCCGCACATCGTCCCAGAAAAGGTCCAAGCCTCCGCCAGTCGGGAGTAGTATGGAAAATACCCTCAGTTATATAAAGTCCATAGAATTTTCCCTCTTCCAGCCCCATACCTTCGGTAATCCGGTCTAGCTGGTGCATAGACATGGGACGATTGCCATTTATGATATTACTGAGTGTTCCGCTATTGACACCCGATATCTTTGCAAATTGGTTAATCGTCATACGATGATCCTGCAAATATTTAACTATTTCTCCGCGAATCGTGGCTGTCGTCTCCAAGTAACAACACCCCCAGATGAAAACCAAATATTAGTATAATAAATATTTAATTACATGCTATTATTTTGTAGAACTGAGGTCAATAGGAGATATACATTAACAAAAAAAGTATATGTGATATTTCAAATAACTCGGACACCATTACAAAAAAGATGACTTAAGATAAATTATCTTAAGTCACCTTTGTAACATGAAATCAATGATAGATATTATTAACTCTAACATTATGTATCTGTACCTTCCCCATGACGAAGAATTGTTATTGGTCGAGGATTATTATCATCATAGGTTATTACTGGATTCGTAGTCGTCCATATAATACTACAAATAACTAACAGACAAACCAATTTTCTTTTCATTTAATTTATACACCTCACTAACCAATTTTTTATATTCTTGTTTTACCTCAAATGATGAAATATGACGATATTCCTCAAATAATCCCATACATCTTAACATGCCTTTATAACTATTAATTGTAATTGAATTCGACAAACTTTCCAATATGGATTGTAACCCTCTGTCGATTTCACTTTTATTTAAATAGTATATTCCTAATTCTGCTAACAGACGAGTATATCGCTCTAAAGTAACTTGCTTATTTATCTTACCTATTGGATTACTTTGATCTTTATATTCCACATAATCCTTAAACCGTTCAAGAATAGGATCCACATGTAATTGATATCGATTTGCCGCAATCATAATTTCACATAGAGCAGGGAAAATTTCATCTTCTCTTTTTGAAACGTATTCTACATAATCACCTAAGACTTCAACTTTCCCAGCCATTAGATGATATAAGTAACGGTTCGCTACAGCCCATTCTTTAAACTGAGAAATTATTTTAAACTCTTCTTCACTTAGCTCAAATACAAATTCAGGATCAGAATACAATGATACATAATTCAATGCACTATCATAATCTCCGCGCTCGCTGCAAACCTTTGCTTTGATAAGATAAGAATAAAGAATATAGAACACTAACGGCTGTCTAGGATTTTCTAATTGATTTGAGAAGCTCTTTTGCTTGTATTGAATCATTGCTCTGTTCCCCATTTTCCCAGCCAGTTCATCCATTTTATCCCAGCGCTGAAGAAATAAATTCACATTGATTAATTTTACAAGCGCATCCAACTGGTACATCTCATCCAACCGATCCACGTATGGCTCAAAATAAACGGCTGCCTGCAAATTTGCATCCTGATCATCCGTTAGTTCTAATACAAACAACCGATACTGACAAAGGGCCAATCGCTCCGAATGCTGAAATCGTTCACTCTCAGCCACGCTTTTGTAGAGCAGCACAGCGGCCTCATGTTTTCCCTCTTTGAAAAAAAGCTCTGCCGTTTCAAAGAGTACGGGTGAATAAGAGATATTATCCATCGTCATCCGGACAGCCTTGTCCAGACAATCCAGCTTCCCCAGTTCCGCGCATCGGTGAAGATACGGACCCAGCCGACGCCAATCCGGCGTAGCATGAAATATGCATTCATCGATATACAGCTCGTAAAAGTAACCCTCTTCCAGACCCATACCTAACGTAATCCGGTCCAACTGCTGCATGGAAATCGGGCGGTTGCCATTCAGAATGTTGCTGAGTGTGCCGCTATTGACCCCCGATATCTCAGCAAACCGATTAATCGTCATTTCGTTCTTATGTAGAAACTCTTCCATTTGTTCGCGAATCGTGGCTGTCCTTTCCAAGCTAACACCACCCTTTAGGATCAGAACCCAAATATTAGTATATTTCTCTATACATTAATCATATTGATTAATATTCCAGCGGTCAATACTTATTTACGTCATTATTTTACAAAAAATATCCAATACAATTTAAAAATGCCAAATCCAATCACTTTTCTTTACTATTATATATCGTCATATTGATCACTACGATGAGAAAAAGCGCTCCGAAAGTTTCGGAAGCGCTTTGAAAGTTGGGCAACATAATAACGGCCCTGACTTCAATCATGTCAGGGCCGATTACCTACGATATCCTCTCCTAGCTCCTTCTTGCCTGAATTAATGTGAACCAATTCGTATCCCCATTAAATACACCGTCTACTCTGTATACAGGCTGATAGAAGTTTTTCGTGTCATACATAAATGAAAGCTCAATTCCTGTTATATCCAGTTGGTCACCCTTTTTAATAACGAGTTGATCCTGCGTTAATATTGCATTTCTTTTGATTTGCGGAAAATCACCATTCTGGATACGCTCATAAACCTCTGCAGGAGACAGAATATCCACTTCCTTAATAAATTGATTCTCTTGGAGCCCATTATTTATTGAATAGATACCGCCATCTTGTTTAAGACCGAGTAACAGTTCTCCAGTCCAGTAATTTTCGTTTACCCCCGCTTTATCCGGGAAGGACCATTGAAAGTCTCCATCCTCCAACACTGTAAAATCAGCGTCTTGAGGAAGTAGGCCAAGATCGGCCATTATGGTTTTGGCCTTCTGTGATAGCAGTTCTTGGTCATTGAATGAAGTTCGCTCCGGTGTATCATTGTTCTCGGTTAACGACCAGTTTCCCTCTTGGGATTGATAGAATGTATATGGTGTTCCTGATTTATCTTCCAATAGAACCTCTCGATCGCCATCCCAATCCTTAATCTTCAACTCAGATAATCCTAATTTCTGCTGCAGCAAGGCTTCTACTCCATCCCGCTGAGTGATTTTCTTGTATACGGGGGCGACCGCAGGTGCCGAGCTTAGCTGAAGGGATGTTGTTACATGAACATCTGTCATATTCCATTTAGTAAATGAGTTTATGGCCAGATTGCCGAACTCCTGCTGGTAGTAGACGATATTCATGCCGACAAATAACAAGCCCATCAATAGAGGTATCGCCAGGTTTCCGAGCAGGCTTTTCATTCTTACTCTTTTGTTATAAACAATGGAAGCAGACAGTCTGTATAACTGGTATCCAAAAATACCACCAAGCGTGTTGTTTATGATATCAGCAAGCTCAAACAGTCCTGCGCCTGAAAGCGTCTGATAGGTTTCAATAAAGAGCGTAGAACTTACAACGACAAGAAGAAGCCACTTGAATGCTTTGAATTTTCGGCTGATGAAGGGCAGCAATATTCCCATCGGGATAAACATGATGATATTAAATATGCCGTTCTGAAGATCACGTAAGGAATATTTGTTCCATGCTTCAACATAATCGCTGAATGGATGGAGATTCATCTGCAAGAAATGAGAATTGCCGCGGCCGAACATGGTTAGCTCGAGCACAAATACAACATATCCGATGAACAAGGCGCCAAGAAAAAGCTTTTTCATGTGAATCCGTGGCTTTCCCTCTGATTGTTGTTTTCTATAATAAAGATAATAATATAACCCGATTAGAACGAATTCGATCCCGATAATTACGATGACCGGCAGCATTAAAAAACGTAGATTCGTATAGATTGCATCGATCCCCAAGACGAGGCCTCCCCTTATGACTTTATTATAATGATGGTTGACACCGTCATTCCTTGCAGCTTCAAGTCAGAGCCGGTCACTTTTATATACTCTCCTGCTTTAACGCGTCGATAATGTTTTCCTTTTTTACTTTCGCGCTGGAATATAGCATGGCAGAACCGACAATGACAAATACGGCGGCCATGACAGATAGAATACTCATCCAGGGAAGGACGAATCCGTAGCTAAATTTGTTCGCCAATACCATATAGATCAAATACATCACGACAAAGCTGATTGGCAGACCGAACAGCAACGACTTGATCCCATAAAATATGCTTTCATAGTTCATCATTTTCGCAAAGCCGCGCGGCGTCATGCCAACGGATTTCAGCATCGCAAATTCACGTTTTCGAAGGGCAATCCCCGTCGAGATCGTATTAAAAATATTCGCAGTGGAAATCGCCGAAATTAAGACGATAAATCCATAAGAAAAGACGGACATCAATAGTATCATCTGTTCTTCCTGTTTTCTGGATTGGTACACATTGTACACATACAGATTAGGCTCTTTCATTTCTTCGATTTCCTGCTGCGTTTTCAGCGGGTCCGCACTTTTCAGATAGAGATAGGTTTGAACGAACTCCCCGCTCTTATCGTCTGTTAGTTGATTTAGGACTCGTTCCGAGACGACGATATTTAACCCGCCTGGTCCGACTAAGTTCATCCCCATCGGAGATCGATCCGTCAACGCCGCAATGTACACTTTACTTACATCCGTCTCTTTTTCCGTATCCTCATGGATCGTTGCCAAATCGAGACTTTGACCGACATTTGCATGAATAGCCTTCGTTTGGACGTATCTTCCGGTATCCATATCTTTATAATCGATGGTATCGATCACGATGGCGGCGGGATGCTTCGGATCCGTCAGTAACTCGAAATCTGCTCCGACTGCTTTGGCATAGGCTTGCAGGTTCGAATCGTTTAATGCATTGATTTTAATATCGTAAGGATATTTTCCGTCCTTCAGCATACTCTTATCCTTCTTGACCGCCTCCTGCAATTCATCGGCGATGGACGCTTCTTCGATCCAAGCGTTCCTGTACAACTCATGAATCAAGCTGTATTCCGACACATCCGAAAGGGATGCAATGGACTGAACCAACCGATCGTCTATTTTTGCTCCATTGCCGTATGATAGTTCAATATCATAGTTGACGCCTTCCTGCGACATGGCCAAGGATTGTTTCAGATTACCGGTAAAAAATGATACCGTTAGAAACAAAACGATGCTGATCACAAGCGAAAAGACGGTGGCATGATATCTCCGCTTGTTCCTTTTTAAGTTCTTCAATCCAATCTCTGCTTCGATTCCGAAGAACTTTCGAATCCATTTCGGTGTTTCCACGCTTTTGCCCGTAAGCTTCACATCGGTTGTTTGACGAATTGCATCAATGGCGGAAATCCGGGATGCTTTGACGGCCGGGAAATACGTCGAAATGAAGATCGTCAACATGGAAACAGCACAGGCAATCAAAAGCGATAACGGCGTAACGATTACCGTTAGCCTTTCAGTAATTCCTAATGCCCCTTGAATGATAGCGTTAATGAACTGAAAAGTTATGCCGATCCCGGCAAGACCGCATAAGATCCCAACGGGAATGCTGATCAAGCCAATAAGGACACCCTCAAAAAACACCGAATTTCTCTTCTGCCTTTTCGTAGCCCCCACGCTTGCAAGCATCCCTAAATGACGGGAACGTTCCGAGACGGAAATCGCAAAAGCATTATAGATAAGCGAAACCGAGCCGATCATAATGACCGCCATCAGGATCACCGATAAGGAGACCATCGTGCTGTACGAGGCTTCGCTTTTGGAAACGCCATAATAATGAAGCAAATCGTGATGATAGTGGACCGTTTCGATCTGGTTGTTCTCTGCCAGGTTTTCTGCATGTGCGAACAAGGACTGATTGACTTTTTGCAAGACTACCGCCGCATTGACTCGATCGTTTGCCCCGATGATGTTTTCATCGACATAGCTAATGGTCGTATACCCTGGGGCCCACGCCGGTTCCCATACGGGAGGTTTGATGAAGCCTACGATCGTGTAATCCCTTGTCATCGTATTATGCAGCGTTTCGTTCTTTTTGTTATCTACGATGCGCAGCGATTCGGTTTGGCCCAGCGGTTGATCATTCCCTTCCTCGAATCGTTCGCCGACGCGCAGAGTGAGACGATCCCCGATTTCATATTTCACCTTGGCGTTTGTCGCAGCGGCTTCAGAAATCACAACTTCCTTGTCGGTTTGCGGCAGACGCCCCTTGCTCACTTCAATCGGAAATTGCGCTAAACCTTGTGCATCGTACGCCTTGATGAACAAATACGGCTTATTTGTATTTTGCCCCCCTTCTAATGGGGCATAGCCTAGATCGTTTGTGATCGCAAGGGTCTTGGTTGCTTCATCGTTTTTTATCGCTGCAAGCTGTTCCTTGTTTACATCTTGATATAAGACATGCCATTCCCCTTCATCCGCGATGGTTTGCCTTTTCATCAAATCCAGGTATGAAAAACCAAGCGTTGCAACAGCCGTCACCATTGCAACTGACAAAATGACACCCAGGATGGTTACAAGCGTTCGTCTCTTGTTTTCCCTCAAATGTCTGACGGTGAGTTTATTGACAATATTCAAGGGCGAATCACCTCGTCTTTGGCAATCCTTCCGTCCTCAATCGAAATGACCCTGTCAGCTTGCAAAGCGATTCGTTCGTCATGCGTGATCACGATCAATGTCTGGTGATAGGTTTTATTCAACATTTGCAATAAGTCGATGATTTCGCTGCTATTCTTGCTGTCCAAATTCCCGGTCGGCTCGTCCGCCAGCATAATGGCAGGATTACTAATGAGCGCTCTGCCGATCGACACCCTTTGCTGCTGTCCGCCTGATAATTGATTGGGCAGATGGTTTAAACGATGTTGCAGATTCAGAGTCTTCACGAGACCATCCATCTGCTTCTTATCTACCTTTTGGTTATCAAGCAAGAGCGGGAGCGTCATATTCTCTTCCACCGTCAGGACGGGAATCAGATTGAAAAACTGGTAGATCAGTCCGATTTGTCTGCGCCTGAAGATGGCCAGCTGCGTTTCGTCCAAGTTATACATGTCCGTATCCTCTACGAGGACTTTGCCGCTCGTCGGCCGATCTACACCGCCCAGCATATGCAGCAGCGTGGATTTGCCCGATCCGGACGGGCCGATGATGGCGACAAATTCACCTTTTCGAACCGAAAAGGAAACATCGTCAAGCGCCTTTACCGCCGATTCGCCCTTGCCGTATATTTTAGACAGATGATCTATTTTTAAAATTTCCATGGCCGTACCCCCTTCCCTTGATGCTCAATTCCAGATATATACCATCTCTGTATATCCAACATCCCACAGGGTTACATTTCCCTCAATGGTTATCGTAAGCTCATTGGCCTGAGGGAGATAAATGGAGCCCATATCCGGCTCATGGCGTCCGGCTTCTACAGATACAGTCAGGAACTCATGTCCATCGGCGGTAACCCTAATGCTGCCTCGGGAATCCTCCTGATCGGGAATTCCATAATTCAAAAAGAGGTATACCTCCTTCTTATTGCCTAACGTGTACCTGTACGTTTCCTTGTTTTTGCCTTCAATGCTGTACATATTATATTGGGGTTCCACATCTTGACCGCCTATCTTAAGACGGTTCGGTTTCGTTCCCGTTGATGGATTGCCGTTACTGTCCTTCCATTCGTTTATCGCCACAAAGGGGCCCATCTCTTTGGTGAACGCTTGGTCAACCATCCCGAAGATCCCCCACACCCCGAGCATCAAGACAATGCTGGAAATACCCGCAGCAGCAATATTTCTCCAGTCGTTTTTTGTACGAAAGCCAAGTTTGTACGCCCCGAATCCGATGGCTGCGCCCGTTGAGTTCTGTATGACGTCGTTCATGTCGAAGCTGCCGAGGAAAGTTAGCGCCTGAATCGTCTCCAGTAGGAGGATGGATAGGATGAACAATATCATAAAGCGAACAAAGCTAGTCCGATATAACAACGGAATCAATATGCCAAAAGGAATGAAAGCGGCGATGTTTCCGAAACCCACAAAATCCATAAGCGTAGGATGTAGAAGATCTGATAGACTTGGCACCCTGAAAAAACTGTCTGGTAAAAACATAAAGGTGTACTCGGAGATTTGATCAACCTTACCCACTCTGCCGAAACCGAAAAACAAAAAATAAAGAATAAACAGGGTGTAGCATATCGTGATAGCAAAAATACTTTTACGTTGTTGTTTCAAATGCATGGTCGTACCTCCATCGTTCATCTGTTGAATATCATTGTATCTGTCTAAAATGACTTTTCAGTGACGATGGAGGTGACAATTCAGTCACTTACGGAGTGCCGCTAAATCACGTGTTTATAAAATTTAATCCGAAACTGCGTGCCCTTGTCGCTGCTGCTCGCCACATCGATCACTCCATTCTGACTTGCAATAATGCTGTAAGCCATCGCAAGACCAATGCCGATGCTCCCCTCGCTCGCATTCTTCCCTTTATAAAAACGTTTAAAAATATAAGGTACATCTTCTTTTGGAATTCCTTTTCCGTTATCAGCAATGACGATTTCCGTATATAACGCGTTCTCGGAAAATGTGATGGCGATCACACCGCCTTCAGGCGTATGCTCCACTCCGTTTTTCAAAATATTGATAATCGCTTCGGCCGTCCATTTGAAATCACCGACAAAAGAGACGTTGTCATCGCCCTTGACGGAAACCGTTTGGTCCTTGATTTCCATCGGAATCAAAATCGGTTCTAATGCCTTTTGTATAAGCTTATGAACGAATACTTGATCTTTTTTGAACTGGATTGTCTTTTCCTCGATTCTCGATAGCTTTAACAAAGAAGAAACAAGCCAATCGATTCGTTCAAGCTGAATACGGATATTGCGGGTGAACTCCGTTCTTTTCGCTGGAGGCAGGTCGGGTTTGCTTAGCAAGTCTGCCATCACCGTCATGGAGGTAAGCGGCGTTTTAAGCTGATGCGAGATATCGGAAATGGCATCCGTCAGCCCCGTTTTGTCTCGCTGAAGAAGCGATCGCTGCTCCGATAGCATGAGTGTCACTTTATAAATATCATTTTTTAAAATGCTAAGCTCGCCTTCTTGATTATCACGAGCGTCAAGTGAATAATTGCCTCTGCTTATTTCACGCAAATAGACGGACAGCTGTTCAAGTTCGCGGTATCTCCATTTCGTGAATAACAGACTGCTTCCAATAAGTAATATAGACATGATGAAAACGAGCGCCCCAGCTACAGACGAAATGAAAGCAGCGGCAACGCCCCCTACTAAACTGATGGAACCCATGATCAACAATAATATCTGAATCTCTCGATTTCGCAGCATCTAATCACCGACCTTATATCCTAAACCGCGTACCGTTTTGATCATCGTGGGATGCTGCGGATCATCCTCCAGCTTTTCCCTTAGTCTTTTGATGTATACCGTTAGCGTATTGTCGTTCACGAAGTCGCCTGCCACGTCCCAAATCTGCTCCAAAAGCTGATTTCTTGACAGAACTTGTCCAATATGATTACCAAAAATCAACAATAAGCGATACTCCAGAGCGGTCAATGAAATTTCGGCGCCGTTTTTATACACTTTTCCTTCCAGCGTATTCAAACGAACCTGGTCAATGTTAATGATCCCTTGGGTCTGAGACGACTTATGGTATCTCCGCAAGACGGACTTGATCCGCGAGAGAAGCTCGCGAATACGAAATGGTTTTGTAATATAATCATCCGCTCCCATGTCAAGCCCCATCACGACATTGACCTCATCGTCGATCGCCGTTAAGAAAATGACCGGGATATCTCGTTGCTCTTTCACCATTTTGCATAATTCATAACCGCTTCCATCCGGGAGCGATAAATCAAATAAGCATAAAGCGAATTGATCTATATCTTCAGCGAGCACTTTTTTTGCAGAAACGACATCATGGCATAGAACGGTAGAAAAGCGATCTTGCTGCAGCGAATACTCCAGCCCGGACGCAATCGTTTTATCATCTTCCACTAACAATATTTTCATCTGTAGATCTTCTTTACGAACGACCATGGAAGAATAAACCTCCTACATTCAAATGTCCGCTAGTTTAAGACTAGCGGTCGTCAGGCATTTTTAAAGCACACTCTTGATCTTTTTCCGGATTAAAGATGTGGCTCACCCAACATTAACACGTTATCAGGAATCCATGCAAAAAGCGATGGAATTGAAAACAGTCCTATCATTAAGCGACCTTAGTAGTTAACTGGCCAGGAAGAAATTAGCGTATAGAAAAACGCTAAGCCTGTCAAGATTGAAGGCTTAGCGTTATATTCATTATCATGTTTCCCATCTCAACGCAAGATGCTTACCCAAGAACCAAACGATCGTCCGACAACTTATGGCCGCTAATCTGCTCAAATTCCCCGAGCAGCTGCGCCACCGTCAGGGATTTCTTGCGCTCTTGGTCTACATCCAGAATGATGCGTCCCTTATCCATCATAATGAGGCGATTGCCTAAACGGATGGCTTGCTCCATGTTATGCGTGACCATGAGCGTGGTAAGCTTCATGTCGCGCACGATGTCATCGGTTATTCGGGTGATCAGCTCCGCACGCGCCGGATCGAGCGCTGCCGTATGCTCATCCAGCAGCAGGATTTGCGGCTGCGTAAAGGTCGCCATCAGCAAGCTTAGTGCTTGACGCTCCCCTCCCGACAGCATCCCGACTTTGGCCCGGAGCCGATCCTCGAGTCCAATGCCAAGCCGCTCTAAGTGCTTGCGGAAGCCCGCCCGCTTGGAGGCTGTAACGCCTATGCTGAGCCTGCGGGACTGGCCCCTACGATATGCCATCGCGAGATTCTCTTCAATGGTCATATGCGGCGCAGTGCCCGCCATCGGATCCTGGAATACCCGGCCGATCCAGCGACTGCGACGAAATTCCGGCAGATGGCCGATCGAAGTGCCGTCAATGCGCACTTCGCCTGCATCCGGTCTCATTACCCCGGAAATGATATTCATCAGCGTGGATTTGCCTGCACCATTACTTCCGATAACCGTTACGAAATCCCCCGGATTCAAGTGAAGATTAACATCCATCAAGGCAATCTTCTCATCCACCGTTCCCGGATTAAACAGCTTGGACACATGGTTCATTTCCAGCATCAGAGCGCACCTCCTTTGGTCTTCCCTTGCGCAGCTAACAGTTCGGTTGAGCGCCTCCGTGCCTGTGAACGCTGCTTCATCGCCCGGTTGATGGTCGGAACCACGAGAGCGATAATGACGATGATCGCGGTGATCAATTTCAAATCTGAAGCTTCAAGCCATGGAATCTCATAGGCAGCGGCAACAACAATCCGATAAATAATCGAACCGCAGACTACAGCCAGCGTCGTCCGGAATACCGAACCGGTCCCAAGCACGGCTTCGCCAATAATAACGGATGCCAAACCAATGACAATCATTCCAATACCGGAGCCGATGTCCGCAAAACTGGATTGCTGGGCAACCACTGCGCCGGATAAGGCCACCAGCCCGTTCGAGATGCTGAGTCCCAGAATGGTTGTTGTGTCCGTGTTGGCACCAAAGCTGCGGATCATCCGCTTGTTATCGCCTGTCGCGCGCAGCGCAAGACCAAGATCCGTGCGGAAGAATGCATCCAGCAGCAGCTTGCCGATAATTACGATTACCAACATAATATAGATCGGATCAATGGATCCGAAGATTATTTTTTCCTTGCTTAGTGAGATGTTAGGCTTGCCCATAATTCTCATATTGATCGAATACAGGGCAATCATCATAATAATACCCGAGAGCAAACCGTTGATTTTACCCTTGGTGTGCAGTAAGCCTGTACAGATACCAGCTAACATACCTCCGGCAAATGCAGCCAGCGTAGCAAGCCATGGATTCACACCGTTGGTAATCAGAATCGCTGCAATCGCTGCGCCTGTCGTAAAACTTCCATCCACTGTTAAATCCGGAAAATCCAATATTCGGAACGTGATATATACACCGAGCGCCATCAACGCATACAGCAGCCCCAATTCAATCGGACCATCCAGCTTCATCACGAAATCCAGCATGTCTTTGACCTCCTTTAGGATTAAGCAAGGCGCGGGCTGTTACCTCCGCGCCTTACAGTTACTCAATGATGTTGTTGTCCGGGTCTTTGACTTCCTGTTTCATGGCGTCGGTCACTTCAATTCCATATTCAGCCGCAACCTTCGTGTTCAGGATCAGATCCAGCTTATCCGGCTTCGTGATTTCCATGTCCGCCGGATTTTTGCCGTCCTTCAGGATCTCTACTGCCATTTGCCCCACTTGATATCCGTGGTCGTAATACTTAAATCCAACCGTTGCAAAAGCTCCCTTCTCCACCGTATCGCGGTCACTGGAGAAGAAAGGTATTTTATTTTTTTGTGCTGTCTGAATAATTGTCTCGACTCCACTTACTACAGTATTATCTAGGGTGATATAAAAGGCATCGACTTTACCGACTAGCGATTCCGCTGCTTGTTTCACTTCCGAAGTATTAGTAACGGCAGCTTTCACAAGCTCGATTCCGTGCTCCGAAAGCACCTCTTCAGCCGTCTTGGCCATAACAACTGCATTCGCTTCTCCTTCATCTAAGACCAAACCAATCCTCTTAACATTTGGAAAATGAGTACTAACAAAATTCATCAACTCTTTAGTTGCTTCCGGGTTCGTATCTGATGCCCCGGTGATGTTGCCTCCTGGTTTCTTCAAATCGCTGACCAGCTTCGCATCGAGCGGATCTGTCACCGCTGCGAACAAGACCGGCTTCTCCTTCACATTCTGTGCCACAGCCTGTGCCGAATCCGTTGCAATTGCGATCACCAGATCCGATTTCGTATCCTTCAACTTCTGTCCGATCGACAAATTGTTCGCCGGATCGCCTTGCGCATTGTTGTAATCAATTTTCAGCGTTTTGTCATCCTCCGAGATTCCAGCGTCCTTCAGAGCTGCCAAAATGCCTTCCCGCGTTGCATCCAAGGATGGATGCTCCACAATCTGCGAAATAGCAATGCTATACGATTTCTTCTCCGTATCTCCGCCACTGCCCGTAGTCGCACCGCCGCCTTCCGGCTTGTCCCCGCATCCTACCGCTGTAACCAGCAGTGCGGAGAGTGTAAGTGATAACCACATTTTTCTCTTCATCATGATTCCCCTCTCATTTGTTAACCGCTTCAATAATTTTCTACATAAAGCGACAACGCTTCCCCGCTTTCATAGACGAAAGCATTAAAGTCAAAAAATAAGTCGTTCCTATTGAACAACGGTCTATTATGAACATTTTATATGTACCCAATTGTTTTCGTCAATCAAGATTTTATAAAGCATGTAATGGTTTACATAAAGAACATCCCCGGACGTTACACGCTTCCGGGGATGTCAACTAAACGAAATATTATTTATATAGTAGAAAAAATCTGGAGCGTCTACAAAATGGACCGGCCCTGCATCGTCGCTAGCCACGCTTCTGCCATGAGCGCATGACCTGCGGGGGAAGGATGAACACCGTCAGATGCCCAATAACTCATCTCAATCTTGGAGCTGGCTGCAGCAAAAATGCCGTCGAGCGGAACGTACAGCGTCTCAAATTCTCGCGATAATTCGCGAACGGCCTGAATTTTGGGATCCAGATCCTCCCGCCATTCCTTCTTCGCTTCCGTAACAGGCAGCAAGAACGGCTCCATGAGAATAAAATTCGCGCCGGTTAACTCGCGGGTTTGAATAAGCAGCTCACGATACCCCTCATAGTAGGCTTCCACGGACGTTGCTTCACCACGGTTATACTTCCTGCCGGTCTCATTAATACCGATCAGGATGGATACCCATGTCGGATCCAGGTCAATGCAATCTTCCTCCCAGCGCCCCCGCAGATCGACGACCCGATTACCGCTGATTCCGCGGTTTACAAAACGCAGCCTTTTCAAAGGCAGCTCCATACCAAGCCGGGCAGCAGCCATTAGCGCATATCCATGCCCCAAACTGTCCGACTCCTCGTAATTTCGCCCGCAATCGGTAATACTGTCGCCTTGAAACAATACGAGTGCATTTTGCTCGATATGTACCATGCTGTTCAACGCCTCCAATAATTGAAAGTGTTCTCAAGCTCACCCCTTCATCATAACCGCTTTCCTGCAATCGTGAAACCCCTTAAATTCACATATCATGGCAAACTTTCTATACATTTAAGTTGACTATGTGGAGTGAATTCACTACAATTCTATAGGTACACGTATGGCTGAATATATAAAAGAACAGGTGATTAAATCATGTCAGAGCAACAGAAGTATCAGATCCTTCTCTATTATAAATTTGTTCAAATCCCGGACCCTGAAGCGTTCAAAGACGAGCATCTGCAATACTGCAAAGATCTTGGACTCAAAGGACGTATCCTGGTTGCCTCCGAAGGCATCAATGGTACGGTATCCGGTACGATTGAACAGACTGAGCAATATATGCAGGATATGCACGCCAACCCGCTATTTGCGGACATGGTGTTTAAGATTGACCCATCCGAAGGGCACGCATTCAAGAAGATGTTTGTCCGTCACCGCGAAGAACTCGTTACCTTCCGGGTGGAGGATGAGCTCGACCCTAACGAGATCAGCGGAACCCGCTTAGCGCCTCAAGAATTCTATGAATACTTGCAGCGTGATGATGTAATCGTCATCGACGGACGGAATGACTACGAATACGATATTGGTCATTTCCGCAATGCGATACGTCCAGAGGTTCAATCCTTCCGTGAGTTTCCGGATTGGATTCGCGAGAACCTGAGCGAGCATAAGGACAAAACCATCCTGACTTACTGCACAGGGGGCATTCGATGCGAGAAGCTGACCGGCTTCATGCTTAAGGAAGGCTTTAAGGACGTTGCCCAACTGGAGGGCGGCATTGTCACCTACGGTAAAGACCCTGAAGTAAAAGGCCGTCTGTTCGACGGGAAATGTTATGTATTTGATGAGCGTATTGCTGTACCGATCAATCAAACGGACGAAGATATCATCGTTGGTAAATGCCACCATTGCGGAAAGCCGGAAGACCGGTATATCAACTGCGATAATGACGCTTGCCACCTGCAGCATGTATGCTGCGAAGAGTGCGAGGAGCTTCATCATGGCTGCTGCTCTGCAGAGTGTGAAGAGATTGTTGCTGCAAGCCACAATGCTTCCTGAGCCAACCCAGCCATAAATAGTTATAACTAAAGGAAAGGGCAAGGTGCGATTCACTCGCACCTTGCCCTTTTATACATACGATCTATACGATCTCCTCTGCATTCAAACAATAGGAGCGACTCGCCCCTATCGTTCCATCAAGTTTTGAATTGTTTCTCTAACTAGTTACTTTAACTATTATGTTATCAAACAATTTCTCTTCAATATAAATATTGATTTTCCATATTCCCGCTGAAGGAAAATTCAATGTAGAGGGCAAAACTGCATTTCCTGCAGGAGATTTTTGTGTTCTCAATTTACTTTCAAACAATTCAATTTCTTCTTTAGTTTGCTGTTCTATTGCAGAAAATTTAACTGTGCCATTTAATTCATCCGCTTCACCCCAAAAGTACCATAGATATTTTTTAGGCTTATTCACAACAAAATTCGATACATTTTCAGTGTAGGTAAAGACAACTCGGTTTTCTTTCCCAATTACGGTACGAGTAATCGGGCTACCCTTATTATCTTTAATTGTTATAGCGAACTTTTTACTCAATTCCCAATCCTCATGTTCAGGTTGTGTAGAGGCGGGCAGTTTTTGTTGTGCACACCCCGAACAGATTAATATCATAAGGCAACAAAGATACAAAGTCACCCTCATGTTGGTTCTCCCTCCATGAATTAGAAGATTAATTGTACTATAAACAATAATCGGTACAGTTTTCACTGCACCGAAAGGATGAAATGGACTATTAGGAAAATCAAAAATAGCATTGAAGAAATACCA
Source organism: Paenibacillus sp. NPDC058898 (assembly GCF_049316025.1). NCBI lineage: Bacteria > Bacillati > Bacillota > Bacilli > Caryophanales > Paenibacillaceae > Paenibacillus > Paenibacillus sp. NPDC058898. The sequence goes on from NZ_JBMOSM010000003.1 coordinate 380,735, forward strand.
TTAGCGAATTTGAAAAATCCATTCTTCTTCTTATACAGGCTCTTGATTTTCTCCATTTCAAGCTCTGTTCTGTTTATAGAAAAAAGTATAGTAGGTACCGCCCGGGAAAACCCATAAACTAGTCCAAAGAGCATGCCGAATGTAGGATCCTTAAAAAGACCAACATAAATGTATAATAAATAAAAAGTCATATAGGGTAAATAAGTAAAAATACCAGCACCCAGAATACTTCCCCAAACCCACATATTTCTTACTGAGGATCCGTTAACCCAAGTAGCGGGGATTTGCCATTTTCTTTGAGGGACTTTTAAATTTATAATCTTATAGTCATGCATCATATACAGTCCCACAATTATTATCATGAATACCATTTTTAAAGTATACGGCAGCCATGAGAAAACTACGAAAATCAATAAAGTATACAAGAAACCTGCTAAAGCTCCTGATAAAGAAGATGCAGTCAAATAATTTATCCAACATTTTATTCTTGTTTTGTAATTCTCCTCACCGAGGAGACTGACCTCCAGGGTCACATTTAATCCTCAGTTGGTACTTACTTTAGTTACACCCGCTACAGATGCTAGGAGTGCTAATAAAATTATCTCAACCAGCTCTAAATGCATTTTTTATATCTCCTTTTTTTCCTTTACTATCTTACTGTTACGGCACAACCACAATCATTTACATTTGCTGTGTATACATCTGGATTACTGTTTGGAGTGCAATCGCAGCAAGCAATTGCCCCCCAACTATAACCAACACACCAGCATCCGGTGGATCCCCAATATGCGTATGTTGTTTTATAACCAGTCGGGCATTTGGAAGATTGTGAGCTTTGGCATCCTGAACAGGTTTTCCTGTTTGGGAAATTACATGCTGTTTCATATTCCCAGGCCTCACACCAGGTTGAGGATCCGTCGGCAAATGCAGGTCGTGCCGAAAACGAAACAAATGATAAGAACGCAGTAGAAAGAACTGTTTTTAAGAACGTAGATCGAGTAACTCTTCTTTCTAAATTTTCAGCAATGATTTTTGTAAACCTATCCACCGACTCGAATAATTTAAGCATTTACTTCACGGTCCTTTCAAATAGATTTATTCCTTCAACTGACTCTGATTTTCCTTCAAGAGACGATATCAGCCCAATAATATGTTCCATTCCGTTACACAACCCTTTACCTTTTACCGTTCCTTTCTCATCTAAAATAAAAGCAAATGGTGTTACTCTAACTTTGCATAAGGTTAACACCGCTCTCTCCTCATCTAACAGCAATTCACCACTTAAGGATTTATTTTCCAAAACTTTAGAAAATCCATTTCTGTCACCAAGACCCACAAATAGAAAATTAATTTTTTCATTATATTTCATGAAGGCTTTATTCCATTCAGGTATTAATTCTTGACATGGTTTGCAACCCGGTGAAATAAATGTAATCAACGTTGGTTTTCCATAGAAAGATTCAATTGAAATCTGTTCATTGGAAAAGTACGATTTCCCTGAAAATTCAGGTATTTTATCACCAATTGATATGCCATCTCTGGTAATTGCTTCACGTGAACTTAAGTAGACTGAACCAAACTGCCTAAAAATAAGAAATATAGTGAACATCATAAATATAACGGCAATCCATAAAAGCAAATTAGAATAGAATAATATTTCCATATATCCTCCCGTATTATGTTTCTAAAAGCTTTATGTTTTTCCTGTATTCATTCCATATTATTTGTGAAAGCAAGTATATTAGCACAATAACCACACTAAAGATTAATGAAGTTGCAGAAAAATTAGAACTATACAAAATCGATAAAATTATTGCTAAAACATTTAATACGATTAATGCGCCAATTCTATATATACTAAAAAGATCAACTTTACTGTCTAAAAAGTTTCCGAAGCAAGAGCAAGTAATTACTCTTTTGGATTTAATGACCTTTGAAACCGCGATAAAAAAGCTTACCAGCATTAATAATGTAAGAGCTAATCCATAGTAGGAGCTTTTATGAAAAAAAATCATGACGGATGACACTAACTCTATAAACGGCAGCGAATATCCATAGAAACGAGAGAGATTCCTTGGTACTACGTTATACTCAATGACACCATTCACAAAATTTTTCAAATTAGACAGTTTAGTTATGGATGAGATTAAGAAAATTAAGATAAGAGTTAATTTCATTACATTAGTCAAAAACTCGAGCATCAAAAGCTCCCCTTCTCTTTTCATCTTCAGTCTTCACTATCTTTTTGTTGTTTACCTGTCACCCCCTCCTTAAATTCTTTCACAGCTGATCCTAAAGACCTTCCCATCATAGGTAAATTTTTTGCTCCAAACACAATAAATGCCAACACCAATAAAATGATGATCCCTGGAACGCCTATTTGGTTAAACATGCCTGGGTCAGCCTCCTCTTAATTTTTCTGTTTTCTTCTCCATAACACCGCAAATAACCAATCCAATTTCAAAAATAGATATCAGTAAGATAATTGCAGTTATGTCGGAAATGAAATCAGGTGGTGTGAGGATAACAGCGACTATACAAAAGATTGGATATAGAATCTTTCGCAGCTTCTTAAGTGTATTGGAGGATATAACTCCAAGTTGTGTTAACAAAACCATAAGAGCGGGAATTTCCAAAACTAATCCTGCTAATAAACAGATCATAAACACAAATTGGAAATAATCGGAGAAGTTATACATGGTATTCATACTAAGTTCTTCAGTAACTCCAAGAAAAAAAGAAAATAATAATGGTGTGAGGAAATAGTATCCTAGAATTACCCCTAATAAAAAGAGTATCGATACAACAGAGGAAAATACTAACAGTATTTTTTTGAGTTTATTATTAATCGTAGGCTTTATGAATAAATAAATTTGCATGATTAATATGGGAAATGAAATGCACACACTTTGAAGCAGCATGGTCTTTGCGTAAATGGATACAGATTCAGTAACCTTAAACACGTTTAACTCAATCTCATAATGTAAAGCGGATGATTTTAACAAATTCACAAAATAAGGAGCGGTAAAATAAGTAACGATTAAACAAAAGATAAAAGCAACGGCAAAATAAAATATCCTTCTACGAAGTTCATAAAAATGTTCGAGAAAATTCATCGTAGTGTTGCCATCAATCGATTGCTCTTCAAACACTCTTACTTTTTCAATTTCATTTGACATCACGATCTCCTAAGTGTTTCGAGTCGAGGAAACATTATTCTAAATTGAATAATACATATTTATTTACACTCCTTGGTTTTAATTACATGAGAATATAAAATAAATGAATTCTCAGTAATCCTGGTTGTCTCCCTACTCTTTGAAGAAGCATAAATATGTAGGTCCTTTTGAATCCCCTCCTTATATAACATTTTGGATTAACATTAAGATAAAGTTCCCGAAATTAAGTTAATGATTCCAATTATTTACTTGGTATTATTTATTATAAGTAATCAAAAAAATGTTTGGAATAGGACTTCCGACTTAATCCCGTTTCTACATAGAAGCCTGCTTTCAAAATGGCCTACGTTATGCTTATAAAACACTACATATAAAAGTTCTCAAAGCAAAAAAGCGTCGGCCATCTTCTTTTAAGGGAAGTGAACGACGAGTAATCATTGCTATCCGTTTTGTTTGTTAACATAATACTCTTCAAAATTTCATCCTTGTATGTGAATAAATGTCATTATATAATGAAGGTCTAATTGGTAATTCGGGGCTGGCTGGGGTACTGGTGTCCTTCTAGGTCTTCAAAACCTTTTGGGAGACGCCCCGCGTCTCCGGTGGGTTCGATTCCCACACAGTCTCGCCATATTCAATTCATTTTAATCACACGATCCAATGTCTTTTATCGTTCTCTCTACATGTAATTTGTAAATAATCTAGCAACTCGAGAAACATAATCAGTTTTTTTCTTGAACCCTTCAAAATGTCCTTAGCATCTTGTATACAAAATGCTTGATTGTTTGTTTCAACATATAACAATTTGAATTCATCCTCAAAAGTTTGATGATGAATTAGATGCTTATGGTCTAATCGATATGCAAGTTTGCTGTTAACAACATAATGAGTCAATTCATTATGAAGATGTTCGGGTACACTTGCACCTCTCAAGTATTCATTCCATTCCAAAACTTCCAACTTATCATTTTCTAAATTCTCCAACACGCTTTCAAATTTAGAATTCCACTCCTCAGGTACATGAGGTACGAACTCAGGTATATGAATAAAATGATTTCTTCTTGACAATATCCCGTCTTCTATTTCCTTGTTAATCACTATTTCACCTAACTTTTTAGGGATATTTCGTTGAAGCACTTGAATACATTCGGCTTTACTTATTCCAATACGGAGGGGGAATGATATATGGTATTTCTCTACTTCCATTTTAACCTGTGATCTAACATTATCGTAAACCATACTAGACGTAAATAGATTGGGTTCGATAACAAAAATTTGATGACTTTGAATCATTCCCTCCAATATTACATTTAATTTATCTCCGTATAATGATGTCAATTTACTTAATTCGTTTGTATTTAACATTTTATGTATTGCCAATGCGTCCAATATCCTGTCTTTCGGGTTTGCTTCTTTTTTATGTAACAGTTTTTCAATCGTTTTTTGACCATATCGATATTTTTCACTTGATGCACTAATAATCCATCCTCCACCTATCGTTTCGACAGGCGAAGGTCGTCTTACAATAAAACGATCTCCACGTTTAACAACAATCGGTTTCTTCAATAAGATTTGGCACAGAATTTCAGAGTTATCATGTAATTCATTGCGATCGAAGAAGACAATCTTTCCAGAGGTTTCATTTGTACCAGAGTAAAAATTAATAGTAGTTCGTTGTTTTACAGGATATTCAAGATCCTTTACAGTCTTAAGTGTAACATCAATCATGTTGCTAATTACAAAGTCCGTTGATGAAACGATAACATCTCCCCTTCTTATTTTTTGTTTTTGTATCCCTCCAATGTTAATAGCTGCTCTCTGACCTGCCGTAGCTTTGTTCTTAACCTTGTTATGTATTTGAACCTCCTTAGCCTTTACTGGAATATGTTGAGGAAGTATGGTAAGAGCATCCCCACTTTCTAGAGTCCCTTCATAAATCGTACCTCTTACAACTACTCCTTGACCATGAATTGTAAACACTTGATCAATAGGCATCCTCAAAATTCCATTTGAAATTCGTTGTGGGATCTTTTTTAACTTCTGAACAAGCATATACTTAAGATTATCCACTCCCTCTCCACTTATGCTCTCTACATATAAAATTTCAACACCTTCAAATAAGGATCCTTCTACTGCCGATTTTATATCTTCTTCTATTATTTCTAAAAATTCATATTCCACCCGATTTATTTTGGTCACAACAATAATTCCATGTTCTATACCCAAAAGAGTTAGAATTTCAATATGTTCTTTAGTTTGGGGCATAACGCCTTCATCTGCCGCGACAACCAAAATGACAAGATCTATACCAGCAACCCCAGCAATCATTTTCCGAATAAATTTTTCATGCCCTGGGACATCAATGATTGATGTTTCGAATCCATATAATAAGAGTGGCGCATATCCGAGTTCAATGGAAATATTCCGCTCTTTTTCAATGATCTGACGGTCAGTATCAATATTAGTTAATGCTTTTGTTAATGTAGTCTTACCGTGGTTAATATGACCAGCGATTCCAATCGTATAATACCGATGCGTCATAGTTATCACCTTTGCAGATTAATTGTTTTTATTTAAATATACGGTTTATCCCTTCCGCTACAAGTTCAATTTCGTCATTCTGTATCGTTCTAACATCTAATAAAAGAGTGTCTTTTTGAATACGGGCGATGATTGGCGGATTACAATTTCGCAACTTTCGCTCTAACCATTGCACTTCAAACTTATCAGACCTCAGTGAGATTGCAAACGATGGCAATTTTACTTCAGGCATCGTCCCACCACCAATTTCCGAATAAACTTGAATAACTTCGACATATGATTTAACTTCGTCCGTTAGTAAGCAATAAAGTTCTTCCGCCTTTATTTTAATAACCTGTGGAGAAGCTAGAATATCTCGAAGTGTTGGCAGTTCTTTTACAACCAATTCCTCATTAAGATAGAGTAAGAGAGTGGATTCTAGAGCCGACAGAGTTAATTTATCAGGTCGTAAGGCTCTAGCAAGTGGATTTTTTTTTAGTCTATTTATCAACTCATGTGATCCAATGATAATACCCGCTTGAGGGCCTCCTAAAAGTTTATCGCCACTAAAGCTAATGAGATCTACTTTTTTTTCAACAACCTCTTTAATAGAAGGTTCGTTTCCTATACCATGTTTTTTCAAATCGTATAACACGCCGCTACCAAGATCTTCATATACAGGAATATTGTACTTATTCCCTAGCTTGACCAGATCCTTAGTATCTACTGACTGTGTATATCCATTAATTACAAAATTACTTTTGTGGACTTTAAGTAATAGAGCAGTATTTTCATTTATTGCTCCTTCATAGTCATGTGTATGAGTGCGGTTTGTAGTACCGACTTCGTTAAGAATTGCTCCACTTTCTTTCATTATGTCAGAAATTCGAAATGATCCACCGATTTCGATTATTTCTCCTCTGGATACAACTACCTCTCTTTTTGCAGCGAGCACTAGTAAGATTAGAAATACAGCTGAAGCATTGTTATTAACAACCATGGCCGACTCTGCACCAGTCAAAGTCTTAATAATATGTTCGACTATGTCGTGTCTCGATCCACGTGTTCCGGTTTCAAGATTGTACTCTAGATTTGAATAACTTCCGGCTATTTTCATCAAATGCTTGTTTACTGCAACCGGAAGTAAAGACCGTCCTAAATTAGTATGTAGAACAATTCCCGTCGCATTAATTACTGGTATCATATTAGGATTTAAACTCTGTAAAATAAATGTTCTAAGATCCTTAATCAATTCTTCTTCCGATAAAACGTTTACACTTCCTAACACACTTTCATTTCTCAGTTTCTCAAGATATTGTTTAATTAATAAAGTTACATAGTTAGTAGATACAGAGTAATCCTTTATTGTGCTCTTGATGTCAGGATTTTTTAATATATTTGTCACTGAGGGAATGGAACGAAGCTTCATGTGATTCTCCTTTACTACAGGGATAATATACTCTGCATTGAATTCCCATGATATTACAGTATAAGCCTTATTTATGGATCGAGCAACCTCTAGAGACGTTTAATGCAAAATTTCCCGTTTAATAGGAAAACAATAGATTCCGGAGCATCATAAATCAAAAGTCTAATATTAAAAATGTAGAAGTTCAGTTAGCACCTCGAACAAGCAGTTGAAAGCCTCGTGATTCAGGAAAACAACTAATTGCTTTCATAAAAAATCCCTTTCAGCCAACAAGGTTACGTCCATCAAAATCAGATGTACTAAAACTCTTGCCTACCAAAAGGGAGGATATCTAAATACTATATTAGTGTCTCGTTAATTTATTCCTCTAGGAAAACAGCCAGTTCAGCTTCGATAGCAGCTTTGATCTTCTCGACGCATTCTTCCGTCGTTGCCGCGAATACACGTTTACCATTCACCAGTGCATATGGCCGCAGCTTGCACAGACCGCAAAGATTCATGCAATCGGCCCGCAGGACAGCGATTTCGGGATACAATTCCTCAAGATGCTCAAGTTCCAAAGCACTCATCAAGTTGCTGTCGCATATTTCCACAACAACAATCCCCATCCCCATCTTCATCACCACTATTCCATTTGACAATACGTTCATTCATTATGAGGAAAATGCCCGGTTTTGTCAAATCGGTCTTTGTGGAAGATCAATGAATGAGGGATTCCGCTCCGTCGATGTAGATTTCCGTACCGGTAATATGGGAAGCGTCATCGGATGCAAGAAATGCTACAAGCTGGGCAACCTGTGAAGGCTGTCCCGGTCCGTCCGCCAATGGCTGATCACCTTCCGGATATTCAATCGGGATCGTCACCTCGTCGAGCTCTGGCTTCTCGATGGTGCTCTCATCAATGTTGGTTGAAATCGCGCCGGGACAAATGGCATTGACCCGAATTTTATAACGTGCGAGCTCCAGAGCCGCCATCTTCATGAAAGCAACCTGTCCGGCCTTCGTGGTGCTGTATGCTGAGAAACCAAAGCCGGTAAACACCCGGTTACCGTTGATGGAGCTGGTAATGATGATGCTGCCTCCATGCTCCTTCAAATAGGGAATGGCGTATTTTACCGTGGCAAATGTTCCTCTTAGATTGGTATTGATCGTAGCATCCCATTCATCAAGCTCCATGATCTCGATTGGAGCCTTTGTCCCATTGATGCCGGCATTGGCAAACACGATGTCCATCTTTCCCCACTTCTCGGCAGCTTGGCTGAAGCAATCCTTCAGCGATTCCGCTTTGGAAATATCACAGTTGCCGGTCAGCGCTTCGCCTCCGCCCTGCTCAATCGTTTGCTTCACCTTCTCCACGCGTTCACGATCAATATCGATCAACAGCAGTTTCGCTCCTTGCTCCGCCAAAAGAAGGGCTGCGGCCTGGCCGATTCCGGAACCAGCACCGGTAACGATGGCTACTTTACCATCCAAACGTTGATTTGTTGACATTGCCACAACCTCCTCGTTTAAGTTTTCATGATTATAGATAACCCAACGAGTCGGTATCTGAATCTTGGCTGTCTAAAGCTGGAACACCGCTGGTTTTACACATACCGGTTTGGATTGCGAGACGGTATATCCCGTAAAGGCAAGCTTGCCGTCTACCGGATTCACATCAAACAATACAAGATTATTCCCATCTCTATTGGCGACAACCAGGAACTTGCCCCCAGGCATCAGCGTAAAATGACGCGGGTGACCACCTTCTGTCGAAATATATTGCACCGGGCTTAAGCGACCGGTATCTTCATGCACGTTGAATACAACAATGCTGTCATGTCCGCGATTCGAGCCATATACCGTTTTGCCATCCTCGGACACGGCGATTTCGGCGCAGTAGCTCTCCCCGTCATAATCCGCAGGCAGTGTCGATATCGTCTCAAGAACCTCCAAACGACCTTCGTCTTGGACATAGCGAAGCACTGTTACGCTGGAATTCAGCTCGTTAATGACATATGCGTAAGCACCGCTTGGGTGGAACGCCAGATGACGGGGGCCTACTCCCGCTTCCAACTGGGTTTCGCCATGAAAGCTCAATTCTTGGGTATTCTCATTTACCGTGTAAGCGAGAATTTTATCCAGTCCCAAGTCCTGTACGAACACGAATCTACCATCTGGACTGTAAAACGCCGAATGCGCTCTGGATTGCTGATCTTCCCGTACAGAAACGAGATCCGCGTGTTTCTTCTCATCCAGAAGTTCACCGGCTTGTCCATCCGTACCGATTGCATGAAGGCCTACCAAACCTCCATGATAACTCGAAACAATCAGATGCTTGCTCGCTTCATCTCGCTGGATATGGCAAGTCGAGCTGCTCACACTGCGAATACGGTTCCGTTCGGTCAGCTTGCCGGCCATAGGGTCAATCTCAAAGCTGATGACCTCGCCAGTCTTTCCGCCTTCCTCTGTAATTTCGCCAATGGCATATAAACGTCTAGCTTCCGGGTCTACGTTCAGAAAGGTCGGATTCTTAATGCCGGATACCTCATCAAGCAGCTTCAGTTCGCCGCTATCCTCGTTAAATTCATATACGCATACTCCGCTTTGGTTGTCTTCCGCATACGCACCTGTAAACAGCAGCGTACGCTGTGATGGATTCGCCATAATGTCTATCTCTCCTCTCATTTATCTATAATTATCATGTTTTATGTAGTGTACTTTCAGTTACCATGTTAACTTCAACCCCAATGAAAATCAAATGACTTGACGTCTGATGTCTGTTTGTCTTTTGTCATACCGGGTATGTATGTATTATATCGACTGAAGGAGGTATTCCCATGAAACAACCGAACAGCGAGGAAGTACGCAATCAGCAGAATACGGAGAATGACTCTCAGGAACAAAGGGACAAAGTGAAGAAACATCAGGATGTGGAGCCTCAGGCTGAGAATTGGAACCCTCGGGATCTCCCCGATCCAAACGATAACAATAAATCAAAATCATAATCGCTTATATAAGAAGGCCGCATGGCAATGTCCATGCGGCCTTCTTATTATGAATATGTCGCAAAGCTGGGATGACTAACCTTCCAATAGCAGCGACTCTGGATCTTCAAGGAGCTCTTTCACCGTAACCAGGAAGCGAACCGCTTCGGAACCATCAACGATCCGATGATCATAAGACAGTGCGATGTACATCATAGGACGATTCTCCATACGCTCTGCATCAATGGCTACCGGACGAAGCTGGATTTTGTGCATGCCGAGGATACCCACCTGCGGCGTATTCAGGATCGGCGTAGACAACAGCGAGCCGAAGACGCCGCCATTCGTGATCGTAAATGTACCGCCTTGCAGCTCAGACAAGGACAGGGCATTATTACGAGCTTTTGCAGCAAGATTGCCGATTTCCTTCTCAATCTCGGCAAAGCCAAGACGATCAGCATCGCGAACGACCGGAACGACAAGTCCTTCCTTCGCGGATACCGCAATACCGATATCATAGAATTTCTTTACGACGATGTCGTCGCCATCGATCTCGGCATTCAGATGCGGGAATCTCTTCAACGCACCCACAACCGCTTTGGTGAAGAAGGACATGAAGCCGAGGCCTACGTCATGCTTCTCTTGGAAAGCTTGTTTACGACGCTTACGTACATCCAGGATCGCTGTCATATCTACTTCATTGAAGGTAGTCAGCATGGCAGCCGTATGCTGCGCTTCGACCAAACGATTCGCAATCGTTTGACGACGACGAGACATACGAGTGCGTTCTACTGGCTTTCCATACTCAGCAGCCGGAGCCTGTGCTGCTGGAGCAGCTGTGGCAGCAGCAGACTTGCTTGGTGCTGCAGGCTTGGCTTCATTATGATTCTTCACATCATCATGGTAAATCCGACCTATCGGGTCGCGGCCCTGTACCTGGTCCAGATCAATCCCGCGTTCACGAGCCAGTTTGCGTGCGGATGGCGATGCAGTCAGACCCGCTCCTTCCTCGTTCTGAGCCGGTACCGGAGCTTGCGGCTTCGGTGCTTCTGCCGCGGGTGCCGGAGCAGCCTCCGTTTGCGCGGATGCAGGAGCTTCAGCAGCCTTCGGTGCCGGTGCGCTTGCAACGCCTTCCTGTGGAGAAATTTGACCGAGCACTTCACCGATCGTTACATTCTCCCCTTCTTGACGAAGGATTTTTTCCACAACGCCTTCAGACTCTGCGCTAATTTCAAGATTAACCTTATCCGTTTCTAACTCGAGCAGCACATCACCGATGTTAACGCTATCCCCTTCTTTAACATGCCATTTGAATATCGTTCCTTCGGTGATGGATTCGCCCATAGCTGGTACAGTAATTTCGCTCACAGCCGCTACCTCCCCAATGAGATCTGTTGATTTATAGTTTTACGATTAAGGGCAAAAGAAATGATGGTCTGTTGCTCATAAGCATGAACATCCTGATAGCCGCTAGCAGGGCTCGAACGCTCAGGACGCCCGCTGTAACGGACCTCTGTGCCTTTAGGTGCAATTTCACGAATTCTTGGTTCCATGAAGCTCCAGCTGCCCATGTTCTGAGGTTCTTCCTGAACCCACAGAATTTCTTTCAGGTTCGGATACTTCTGCATCACACGGGAAATTTCTTCTTTCGGGAATGGATACAGCTGTTCCACACGAAGAATATGAAGCCAGGACTGATCCTGATCCTTCTGCTTATCCAGTGCGTCCTCCAAATCGATTGCAACTTTCCCCGAGCAAAGAACAAGGCGTTCCACCTTCTTCGGTGATTGACCAAGACCCGGCTGCTCCATCACTTTCTGGAAACCGCCCTCACTGAACGCGTTCACAGGCGATGCCACGCGCGGATTACGAATCAAGCTCTTCGGAGCCATGATCACCAGCGGTCTGGCATCTTCCGTTTCGGTCAAGGAAGCCTGTTTGCGCAGCAGATGGAAATACTGGGCAGCGGAAGTCAGATTCGCAACCGTCCAGTTATCTTCACCACTCAGCTGGAGGAAACGTTCCAGTCTTGCACTGGAGTGCTCAGGACCATTCCCTTCATAACCGTGAGGTAACAGCATGACCAAGCTGGACTTCTGTCTCCACTTCGAGCGACCGGCTGTGATGAACTGGTCAATGATAACTTGGGCACAGTTAACGAAATCGCCATACTGCGCTTCCCAGATAACCAAAGTCTCAGGAGAGTACACATTGTAGCCATATTCAAATCCAACAACGGCTGCTTCAGTCAACGGGCTGTTATGGATCGCGAACGAAGCCTTGGCTTGCGGCAACCGGTGCAGCGGACAGAAGGTCTCTCCATTGACCGCATCGTGAAGCACAAGGTTACGATGGGCAAATGTTGCACGTTCGGCATCCTGTCCCGTAATCCGGATCGGCTTGCCATCTGCAAGAATCGTAGCGAAAGCCAGCGTTTCGGCATGACCCCAGTCCACCTTCTCGCCTTCGTCGAGCGAATTGCTGCGGCGCTCGAGAATACGTTGAAGCTTCGGATATACCGTAAAGCCTTCCGGCCACTGCAGGAGCTCGCGATTAATCCCGCGCAGCACTTGTGCAGATACATTCGTAGCTACTTCCGACTTGGATTTACCGTCGGTCGCATTCAGTCCAAGCAGGATCTGATCAACAGGATCCTTCGACTTCACGCTCTCGTAAGAATTCTTCAAGACCTCCAGAACGCTATTCTTCAGACTGTCCACTTGTTCTTGGGTCAGAATGTTTCCATCCACCAGTTTCTTCATATAAATCGTGCTGACGGTTGGATGGTTCTTCACCTTCTGATAAATAAGCGGCTGGGTAGTTTCCGGATCATCGGTTTCGTTATGACCATATTTCCGGTAGCCAACAAGGTCAATCAGAATGCTCTTCTTGAACTTATTGCGATAATCACTCGCAAGACGAGCAACAGCGATACATGCCTCCGGATCATCGGCGTTCACGTGGATAATCGGAATCTCATATCCTTTCGCCAAATCACTCGCATAATGAGTCGATCTGGAATCCTTGCCTTCTGTTGTAAATCCGATACGGTTGTTCACGATAATGTGAATCGATCCGCCCGTACGGAACGCTGGCAGTTTATTAAAGTTCAGGGTTTCCGGCACGATCCCTTCGCCAGGGAACGCGGAATCACCATGAATCTGAATGCTCAGCGCTTTGTTTACATCCTGCTTCGGATATCCCGCTTCACTGCGATCCTCCTGAGCAGCACGAGCAAAGCCCTCTACCACCGGATTGACATATTCCAGGTGACTCGGATTGTTCGCAAGGGTAATCCGAACCTGTCGTGCTTCATCCTTCTTCAAATAACGGTCCGCACCCAAATGATACTTCACGTCACCTGTCCAGCCATAGTTAATGCCCATGGAGCCTTCGGATGGAACGAGATGTTTATTCGGAGAGTGCATGAACTCCGAGAAAATCTTACTGTAATCCTTGCCCAGTACATGAGCCAGGACGTTCAAGCGCCCACGGTGTGCCATCCCTACGAGGATGGAGTTGACATCCACCTCGGCCATTTGGCGAACGATTTCGTCAAGCAGTGGTACGAGTGCTTCGTTGCCCTCAACCGAGAAGCGCTTCGCACCTACGAATGTGCGGTGCAGGAACTCCTCGAATTGCTCGGCCTCAAGCAGCTTCTTCAAAAGCCCCCTGCGCTCTTCTACGCTCATGGCGGACAAATAACGTCCCGATTCGGCCTGCTCGTTGAGCCATTTGCGTTCTTCTTCATCGTGAACATGGCTAAATTCATAGGCAATGGAGCCTGTATATAATTGTAACAGCCGCTGGATTGCCTCTAAGCCATTCTTGATATCGCTAGGAGCCTCCTCCCAGACGATCTCTGCAGGCAGGGCTGCCAAATCCGCTTGGCTGAGTTGGTAGCTTTCTGGTTGAAGCAGACGTGTGTCAGCTTCGTTTCCAATTCCAATTGGATCAATGTCGGCGGCCAGATGACCATAGGTTCTAATGTTCCATACCAGTTTGCCGGCAGCTACCCCTTTTTTCAGTAATTGCGGGTCATAGCTAACACCTTGTCCCTGCGAATCCGCTTTCTTTTCATTGTTTTCCAAAGATGGAGGCGGTCCCCAGCTGGCGAACAGCTCACGGTATCCTGGCTCCACAGATTGCGGGTCTTGCAAAAACTTCTCATACTGATCTTGAATGTACCCCAAGTTCGGACCATGATATTTCTGCCAAGGTCCCTCTGTCATTCTGTCAAGGGTCTTCATCGCTGACTCCCTCCGTCAGATTATTTTGATTGCTCAAGGACGGAATTTCTAATTTTACATTCTGCATACTACATTTTACATTAAATAAACGTTTTCTTACGATTACATTATAATACACTTGGCCTCAATACCGAAAATACCCTTTATATATAATAATGATCTCAGAAACAGATGAATTTGCGTCAATTTTTTGACGATTTGTCCGTGAAGCCACCAATTCTCTGTATAGGTTTCCAATTAAAGTCATTTATCTGAAAAAACATCCACTTCCAGCCAGTCCATCTGCCGTAGCGGTTCAGGTCCGGTATCCATACCCAGCAGCTGAAGAAGCTGTTTGGCATTGTCGGAAGCATCTCCTCCCGAATTGTTATTGAATATAATCCAGCATTGCTTCGACTTCTCAAGCAATTGCTCTATCCATACCTTCCACTGCTCCAATTCCTCTAAGCTGTAACGGTATAAATACCGCACCTCGCGCCAGTTGGGCTGACCGCTGGAGTGCCACCCTTCGGCGTTACGGCCATGCATCCGGATCATCACAGCCTCTGTACCCGAAGTCTCAAGCACGACCGGGACGGATCCAATGCCCGCTTGCGGCTCGTCGGCGATGCTGTGAATCCAGCCCTCATTTCGCATAAACTCAAGAGTCTTCTCCCGAAACTCTGGCGCATACCAGCTCTGATGCCGAAATTCCAGAGCTACGGGTACATCCTTCATCCACTCCCGCGTACGCTTCAAAATGTCCACATGTTTGCGTTCGCACCCGAACCAGGGCGGGTATTGAAACAGAACGGTCCTTAATTTGTCCGCAGCCCGCAATTCCTCAACTGACGTGAGCAAATGATCAAACATCGCTTTGACGCTTGGGTATCTGTCCTTGCCCTGGCCGCGTGCATGGCCTGTCATGCCTTGATAAGCCTTTACAATAAAACCGAAATGTTCCGGAACAGCAGCTGCCCACTTATTCATTTGTTCCGGTGACGGTATGGCATAGAATGAATTGTCCATCTCCACGATGGGAAAATGTCGGCTGTACATTTCCAGCCTGTCGGCGGCCCTCGCCCCTTCATCATACAACTTGTTATGATCTCCCCATCCGGACAGACCTACCTGAATCACATGCTCATGCTTTTCTTCCGTTAACATAACAATCCTCTCATCCACATGATTTACCATATCGGGGACTTCTATTAATTAACCCCATACGGGAAATTTCAAAAGCAGGCAACCCTTTACTGTTTTTGCCAACTGCTATCATCACATTCACTTCTGATCGTAAAAATATGATGTGCCTCCAGCATTCCGTTCACGATGTGTAGCCTTCCATAGGAATACCGGGGCTGCCGTCTTTTGTCCGTGGCGGAACCGGGATTGAACAACAGCACCCCTTGCACATGTTCTTTAAACGGTATATGGGAGTGGCCAAACAAGATGCAATCCACCTCCGTGTCCGCAAAAGCTTTTCTTGCCCGAGAGGGGGTTGTTCCTCCCTGTCCGTGCCCATGCACAATACCGATGCGTTTGCCTTCGATTTCGACCAGCTTCTTGTAACCTAGCCGTTCTATGATCCGCTCGTCATCAACATTTCCGGCTACTCCTTCCACCGGAGCATATTGACTAAGCTGTTCATAGAGCTCCCAATTAGACCAGTCACCAGCATGAAGAATAAGATCCGAATGCCTCACATCTTCAAGCAGTGCGGCTGGCAGCTCTTTCGCTTTTCTTGGCATATGGGTGTCTGACAATACCGTAATCCGAAATGGAAAACTCATCTTGATCGACCCCTTCTTCGTCATATTAAATGCTGAGATACCTGCTGTCTGGCACTAACCTATATCCTACCAAATAAACGAATTCAAATAAAACCACGCAGGTGAGTTGCGCGGTTTGTTGGTCTGTTTCAGACAGAAAAAATTTCCAATCATAAGTTTTAGTTTGTTTGTGTGCTGAATAGAATGTACGAGCATGAAGGTACAAGCTTTCTTATCCATGAACATGACGAGAGGTGGAAGTCAATGAGTATTTTTATTAGCTACATGATTCTGGGACTTTCTCTATCAGCCCCCGTAGGCCCGGTCAATGCAGCACAGCTCGATAAGGGGATTAAGAAAGGGTTTTGGCATGCATGGTTGTTCGGAATCGGTGCGGTCCTGGCAGATATCCTTTATATGATCCTGGTTTACCTGGGCGTTGTTCACTTACTGAATACGCCGTTCATGCAGACCTTTCTGTGGCTGTTCGGTGCCTTTGTTCTTATCTATTCGGGGCTTGAAAGCATCCTGAATGCCAATAAAGTGACGATCAGTCAAGAAAACAATGAAGATTCGTTATGGAAAAGCATGCTCTCCGGGTTTCTCTTGTCCGTATCCAATCCGATGACAATCCTGTTCTGGCTCGGAATCTACGGCTCTATTCTCGTTAAAACCGCAACGGACGACGGCTCCGCCAATCTGTTTCTCTACAGCGCGGCCGTCATCGCCGGGGTTGTACTATGGGATTTGTTCATGGCTGCGCTCGGCAGTGTATTCCGCCGATATTTGAGCAATAGAGCGCTCTCCCTGATCTCCATAATTTCCGGCAGCTCGTTAATCGTCTTTGGCGTTTATTTTGGAATTCGGGCTCTTGCGCTGCTATATCCGCTCATATTCTAACGGGCCGGCTTCGGACGAAACTTGGGTTTATCCGCCTCCCTGGCGTGGCCTTGACCGGATTTCTTCCACACGGAGCGCATGCATAGGACAACCAGACCGATTACCACGATAAACCCAATACTGATCCAGAGCCCCGGGCGGCTCATAGGGTGGAGTGCGGTTCCACTGACGGCAGCCGCAATCAACAGCATCCCGATGTATCTTTTGATCTTGCCCCACACCGTAAGCTCTATGAGTCGGCCTGCCGATATGAGGATGAAGAACCAGTTATACAGCAGCATAAGTCCTGCACCCGTGGTCAAATACTCATAAATCTTGCCTGGCATGAGCAGAGACAACACAATAGACACAATCAATCCGATAGCTGTAAGGGAAAGTGCATATATGGGCGTATCCCGCTTAAACTTTTTCCTAGAAAACAGCTTGGGAGCGTCCTTATCTTCGGATAACGTAACCAGCATCGTGGTCACTGCATACAGCGAGGCAACCATGGTCGAGAAACCGGCTATAATCAATACAGCATTAAATATATGCGGGATAAAAGGAAGGTGGTAGGAGCTTAGTGCCACAACAAAGGGGCTTTTCGTCGTGGAGAATTGATTCCAGGCCACCATGATCACGGCCATGCCAATAGAAAGAACGTATACGATGGATAGCAGCAGAATCATCACTCTACCCGCTTTGGGCGCTTCCTTCGGATTCTTCAAGCGAATCGCCATGACCCCCATGACTTCAATTCCGCCGAAGGCATAGAACGCAAAAATCAGGGACGACCACATGCCCATGCCACCTGCCGGGAAAAATGCGTTTATGCTGCCCGGAACATGCAACTTCGACCCTCCTTTTAACCACCCCATCAAGGCGGCAGCAGCAATGATGAGAAACATGACAATCGCGGCGACCTTAATGATAGCCAATACATTTTCCAGCCGGTCGAAGCCTTTGTTGCCGATCCAGATGACAAACAGTCCCAATACGGCATAACCTGACGCAAATATCCACATTGGAACGCCAGGGAACCAGAAGCGAGAGAAAATCGCCAGCGCCGTCATCTGGCTCCCCATGATCAACACTTCGGAGCACCAGTACATCCACCCCGTAGAGAAGCCTGCCCATCGGCCATAGGCTTTTTTGGCATAGGTTCGGAACGAGCCTTTCTGCAAGTCCTCGGCCGTCATCCGTGACAGCACATCAAACACAAAGAAGGTGGCTGTCGCCGCCAATATAATGGAAAGAAGAAAAGCCGGTCCTCCAAGCCGAATACCTAAAGCGGATCCGAGAAAATACCCTGTGCCGATCGTTGATGCAACCCCCAGCAGCGATAGCTGCCACCATCTCAAGTTCCCTGACTCCGCCTTCGCCCCTTTGTTCACAGTTCTGTCCTCCAGATTATTGTTATGGGTTCGTTCAAAACTTTCCTTATTATGAAGGGAACCTCCGTGATTTATGTACCGCGTATCTCAACCTAAAAATGCCTTTTGGCAAAAGAGAAGCCATGGAATTATGCCCATGTCCAGTCTATGGCTGGGTTCTCTCGCATATTTTGGGTGTTCCCCGAGAACTCTAAACGGAAGAAAGCTGTATTGGGGGATCAAACATGTCAGGAACTCGCGGTATTCCAACGAATCAGGCGTTTATGATTATGATGCTTACGGCCGGCTTGACCAATCATGTCATGATCATACCTGTGCTTCTGGAGAAATCCGGACGGGATGCCTGGATCACCATTATCGTGTCGGCCGTATTATTCCTGCCCTGGGTTCTGCTTATTTACGGGATCATCCAAAAAATCGGCAATCGTTCCATCACGCAGGCACTTGACGAAAGCAGCGGCAAAGGGGCTCGAATATTGGTGATGAGTTTGTCCGCTTTATATTTTTTTACTTTTGCCTTTTATACCTTAAAAGAGGTCATCGATTGGACAAAATCGACCTATATGATCCAAACCCCTATCATTGCCACCGCATTGGTACTCTTAGTGTTATGTCTTGTCAGCGCAAATCACGGCATAAAGACCATTGGCGTTTCTGCCGGAATATTGCTTCCTTTTGTTGTTTTGCTGGGGATATTCGTATCCTTGGCCAATCTGAAAGTAAAGAACTACAATTATTTGCTGCCCGTCCTTGAAGATGGCTTCCAGCCGGTTCTAAGCGGAATCCCCGTCATGTTCGGAGGACTGTCCCAATTTATATTGATTTTATTCTTACGCCCCCACCTTCAGAAAAAGCCCGGTTTTCTTACAATCCTGCTCATCCATCTGGTTCTGATCTTCCTGACTTTTGGACCCACCGTTGGCGGCATTGCCGAATTTGGACCTGAAGAAATGGGTCTCCAGCGATACCCGGCTTATGAACAGTGGCGTCTCGTAAAGCTGGGCAAATTCGTAGAGCATGTCGACTTTTTGTCGATTTTCCAATGGCTCAGCGGAGCTTATATCTCCATATCCATCTCGATTTTTTTGCTCTGTGAAACCCTTCTTCCCAAGTCCAAGCAAAGCGTAGGCATATTAGCCGTGTCAACGCTGCTTATTATTCTGTGCGCTTCACCGATCAGCAATCCCAAAATGTATTATGCAATGGCAGACTATTTTTTGCCCATATCCGCCGTTTATATTACCATCTTAAGCCTCCTGTTGTTCTTCTTGATCCATAAACCATCCCAACAACAGAACTCACATTCGTCGAAAGGAGAATCCCCGCAATGAATATGACGGAACAGCAGCTCCGAGATCGTTATGCCGATTCCGATGACATCTATATTACGTCTTATCCTGGTGCAGAAGGTGATATGCTGCCATGGGCCATTATGGTTTACAACCCGATGATGTGCGATTCTCAATTGATGTCCAAAATCTTTTTGCCTGTTATTAGCAAGGAATGGAATATATCCATTTCTCAGAAGCATCCGTTTGATCCCGACCATCTGGAATATTATCTTACCCTTGACACATCCGAGGCTAATGTGGAATCGGTTGATGATATTGTATATTCAGGTTATGTTGCGTTGTATTTTCCTAAGGACAATAAGCTGTATTCTTATAGCGCATCCAAAAGCATTGGGCGTACCCCGGAGGAAAGTTCCGCAGAGACCTCGATCAAAGGTCCTCGTGATGGGTTCGTCGAGGAATTGGATGTCAATGTATCGCTCATTCGCAAACGACTGAAATCACCCGGACTCGCCTATTCCTCCTTTAAGCTGGGTGACAAGAGCAAAACTACTGTCGGCATCATGTACTTAAAAGACAAGGTGATCCCAGAGACCGTCACTGCCATCGTGAATAAGCTAAATGATTTCTCAGGCGACTCACCCGTAGGCATGGGCGAACTCGCTGAGCATCTAACGCCGTATCGATTCACGGTGCTTCCCATGTTCGATTATACGGGAAGAACCGATCTTGCTTATGACTCTTTAACTCGCGGTCGATTGGTCATTATTATGCAGGGAAGTCCCGTAGTATTGATTGCACCTGCCAGTTTTATGCAGCTCCTGTTTGCCGCAGAGGATCCGCAGATGCCGTTTTATTTCGTTATCCCATGGAGAATTCTCAGACTGGTTGGCTTCCTGATTTCCGTTTTCCTTCCGGGATTTTATATTACCTTGCTATCCTTTCATCAGGATCAAATCCCTTTCCCGCTGCTCGCCACGGTCGCGAACACACGGCTTGGGCTTCCTATTCCGACCGGATTTGAAATGCTAATCATCTTGTTTCTACTTACCCTACTGCGGGAAGCCGGTATGCAAATGCCTTCACCAATCGCTTCAACCATTACGGTCGTTTCCGGTATCATCATCGGTGACGCCGCGATTCGGGGTGGTTTTTTCTCCCCAACGATGACGGTGATCGGCGCACTGGCTTTTGTTGCGGGATCAACCCACTCCAATCAGGATTTTGTTGTTACCCAGACGATTTTCCGGTTTTTAGTCCTTACTCTTTCCTCGGTATTCGGGTTATTCGGTTTTTTCATATCGGTATTCTTGATCGTTCAATATGCAGCCCATCATAATCCATTTGGACAGCCGTATCTTGCCCCCTTCTCGCCTTTTTCCTTATCCAAAATCATTGGCAATCTCATGCGATTTCCGGGCAAACGAAAAAAGGGTGGAGCCCTATGAAGCGTGTATGGATACTCGCATGTATAGGATCTTTGCTGATCTCAGGCTGCTGGGACAACAAAGAAGTGCAGGATATCAACTACATCACGGCTTTGGGCGTCGATTATAAGAACGACAAGTATATCATCTATGTGCAGATGCTGGACTTCGCGACGATTGCCAAACAAGAAAGCAGCAAGCCAACTGAGAAAGCGCCGATTTGGGTCGGCCGAGGAACCGGCACCACTTTGGCTGAAGCCCTAATCGATTTGTATACATCGAATCAGCAGCGGGTCTCTTGGGGCCATGTCACGGCTTTGGTGCTTACGGAAGCGGTGTTAAAACCTAAGCAGTTGTCCCAAGTGTTCGACCTGACCAACCGTTCGCAGGAAATCCGTTATACGAAATGGATCTATGGCACCAAGGACAATATGGAGGACCTCTTTACGGTATCGCCGTTCTTTCAGCTCTCACCTCTGCACTCACTGCTTCATGAACCCAGAGAAAGCTATGTCCAATTCTCGTTTATACGTCCGATTCAATTCGTGCACTTTATTCGTCTCTACCGGGAGAAAGCCGCTACCGTCGTATTGCCCTCGCTCCATATTTCAAATCAGAACTGGTCGGAAAATCTGAAGCAGCACCCGATTTTAGAAGTGAACGGCGGTTTTCTGATCAAGAACAAGGAATTGATGGGTTGGCTCAAACGATCCGATCTGTTGGGTACACGCTGGCTAGCCTCGCCTCAAACCCATGCTGCCGTCATTGTTCAGGCGGACGGCGAAGCCGTTGGGAGCATACGGCTGGAGAAGCCCCAATCATCCATTGAAGTCATCCGTAAACCAAAGGATGCGTCCTATCGAATCAAACTTAACGTCATCGGGACGGTGCAGAATATGTATAAGAAGGTGGGAATTAAGGAGATGAAGCGCTTAACGGAAGAAACCCTGCGCAAAGAAATGCATAATACCTTCCATAAAGCTGCATTGATCCACGCGGATCCCTACCAGCTATGTCTCCAATTGTACCGAACCGATCCGAAGCTCTGGAAGAAATTAGTAGAACAGAAAAAGGAAATCTACGATGAAACGTCGCTTGAACTTGAGGTTGACGTCAACCTGCGATACTGGGGACAGCGCAGAAGTTTGAACCGATAAACGTACGTCATAAACAAGCTGTATTTTGCCCGAAATTGTGAAAACAGCAAAAGAAGCAGACCTTTATCGGCCTGCTTCTTTTTTGTTGTTCCTTTATTTTTTCATAATGTCCTTGATGTCGTCCTTCAGTTGCTCGGACTGTGGTCCAAATACGATCTGGACCGCACCTTTGCCCAACCTCATGACACCGGAAGCACCTAGCGTTTTAAGAGCAGCATCATTTACTGCTTTATCGTCCTTAACAACTAGACGAAGGCGAGTGATACATGCATCGACGCTGACAATGTTATCCTCTCCGCCGATGTTTGTAAGAACCTTCGCTGCTTTCGTGTCACCACTTGACGCTGGACCGTCAGCAACCTCGTTAATTTCAGTCTCTTCACTTTCATCCTCACGGCCCGGTGTTTTCAGGTTCAGCTTCACGATCAGAATTCTGAACAACAGATAATACACCACCGCAAAAGCAAGACCAACTGGAATGAGCAGGAGCGGGTTCGTAGACAACTGATAGTTAATCAAGTAGTCGATCAGGCCAGCTGAGAATCCAAATCCGAGCTTCACGTCAAGCGCATACATGATAAACCCTGAGACACCTGCCAGGACGGCGTGAATAATGTAGAGTACAGGAGCTACGAACATGAATGCAAATTCAAGCGGCTCCGTGATCCCTGTCAGGAATGAAGCCACGGCCGTTCCGATAAAGATGGAAGCAACCATCTGGCGTTTTTCCTTTTTCGCTGTATGAATGATCGCCAGCGCGGCTGCCGGAAGACCGAACATCATGATTGGGAAGAAGCCTGTCATGAACATGCCCGCTGTTTTATCTCCGGCAAAGAATCGATGCAAGTCACCATGAATGACTTTACCTGCCGCATCCGTGAAGTCACCGATCTGGAACCATACAATGGAGTTAATGATATGGTGAAGCCCGAATGGTACAAGTAAACGGTTTGCAACCATGTGAATCGCGCTGCCTATGCCTCCGAGCCCTACGATCCAGCGGCCGAATGTATCCAGCACTTCCTGAACAGGACCCCAGATGATACCGAATACAATACCCAGGACAACCATGGTAATCGCGGTAACCATCGGAACAAAGCGTTTTCCGCCGAAGAAGCCTAACCAATCCGGCAGCTTGATATTATGGTACTTGTTGTAGAGGAATGCAGCGATCATACCAACGAAGATACCGCCGAGTACGCCCATGTTCAGTTCCGCATCCGGGCTCATGATGGTTGAGAAAGCTGTAGGCACTTTGCTCAATACATTCATCAGTATAATATGCCCGATGACGGCTGATAACGCTGCTACAGCGTCTCCTGCCAATCCGATAGCAACGCCCACCGCAAAAATCAACGGCAGATTATCAAATATCGTGGTTCCCCCTGCATCCAGGAATGGAGCAATGTAATGATTCAGGAACCAGCCTACCTTATCACCCAGGTGAAAATCTTTGACATAATCGATGTTCCCGAATCTCATCAGGATGGCCGCTGCAGGCAATGTTGCTACAGGCAACATGAGCGACTTACCGATTTTTTGTAAAAATGCCAACATGTGATTCAATCCCTTCAACTTAATTTTTTGCGGCTTGGAATCGTTTACATATCCAGCCATTTTAACTGCGCACAAGTAGCGCTACCCCTGAAAAGAAACTAAAACTACTCATCCTCACTTTCTTGAGGGAAAACGTAGCTGTGTACCGACGTGGACAAGCAAAAAAGCCAAGGACAATAGTCTACTTAATATAGACCAATTATCCTTGGCTCATGCCCACTAATGCGGTAACACGCCGTTCTCATATTCATTTATGCTGTTATCTTAATTCACGACTTCCTGTTTTGTCAATAACCAATAATTCAATCAATCGCCTATGGAATTGAATTATTTCAATTCTATGGTCAAGACAGGATCCTGGCCGGACACGACATTACCCGTCTGACCATCAACCTTGGAAGCTACCTCATCGGCATTGGTCACAATAACCGGGGTAATCGTCGGATAACCTGCGGCTTGGATTGCAGCCATGTCGAATTCGATGAGCGTCTGACCCGACTTCACCTGATCACCCGCTTGAACATGGCTTGTGAAACCTTCGCCTTTCAAGCCAACTGTATTAATCCCGATGTGGAATAAATATTGCAGACCAGTCGCCGGATCCTCCAGCATCACGGCATGTTTGGACTTGATGACATGCGCAACCGTCCCGTCAAATGGCGCAATTAATTTGCCCTCGGAAGGCTCAATGGCAATGCCTTTGCCCATATGACCAGCAGCAAATGCCTCATCGGGCACTTGCGATAAAGGTACAGCTTTACCTGACAATGGTGCTGTGAGTTGAATAGCAGTAGCTGTTTTTTTCTTTTTCCAACGATCAAACATGTTAAGATTCCTCCCTGGGTTGATTCTTTTGTTGTAGTCGCCCTGTAAAAAGCCGATATAGATGCATCGCTAGAAAGCAAACCTCCGCTTCAGGTACTTTCTTGCCGAGTTCTTTCTCCATCATGCCTGCAAGGCGCGTAGCCAGACCATATTCATTCGTGAACTTGGAGCGGATCTGGTCCGCAAATGGATTATCCACATGGATTTCTTGATTCAACATACGGTCTACCGAGAACCTCAAATGCATCAGAAGACGGACGTAATCCATGCTTCCCCGGTCAAAAGCGACCTGTCGTTCCTCTTCAATATACCTTACCAGGTTTCCCACCACATTCGATGCCTTGACCAGATGGCCTACGGGCACATGGCTGACGGCCGAATACACATGGTAGGTTAAGAAGCCGATCTCATCCTCCGGAACTTCGATATCGAAGGCCTGGCCGATCAAAACCGCTGCCTTGGCTGCGATATCATATTCTTTTGGGAAGCTGATCCGGGTTTCTTCAAGGAAAGGATTAATAATATCCATGTCTTTACGGATTCTGTATATCGTAAACTGGATATGGCTTGGAAGTGCCAGGTACACCTTGTCATTTAGTGTGCCCGGAAATTCCTGTCCAATGAGATTGAGTATCTGATCTGTAATCTCCATCACCAGTGGATCAAATTCTTCCAGCAGATGGTGAGCTTGACTCCACTGCTCCCGATCCTCCAGCCTGAAGAGTTTCTCAATCCGCTTGTCGTCCGAAGCGATCGTTCCGCCTGCTTTGGCGCCGAAGCCAATCCCTTTACCCAGGATGACGTATTCCGATTCTTTCTTACCGCCGGTAACCATCACGACATTGTTACCAATAACACGTACGACTGTAAACAACTCGATCCCGCTCATAAACTTCCCCCTTTCCTTTAAGTTTAATCAGAGAAACGGCGAAGGATTCATATCCGAAGAAATGCTCATATCGATCCCCAAAACATTAAAAAAGCCAAGAAAAGACCCCATGTGAAAGCTGTCTCTTCTTGGCTCATGCCCTCTTAAGGTAACACGCCGTCTTATGTTCCTGCTATGAATCCATCATAAAACAATTGGCTCGCATTCGTCAACATACGACATTATGACAATATTCGAAGCTGCCGCCACAGGTGAATATACGATCGCTTCCCTTAATCCCCAATCCATTTCTGAAGCGTATGGATCACTTCTTGGATATGAATGGGTTTGTGCAGATATCCATTCGCGCCGTCTGCAAGAAACTGATCCGTATCCCTCATTGTGTTGGAGCTCATCACGATAATAGGAAGCTCCGCCCATTCCGGGTTCTCGCGAATCCGCTTCATCGTTTCGACTCCGTCCATTTCCGGCATGACCATATCCAGCAGCACCGCATCGATGGTTTGATGTTTGTATAACATCTCCAAGCATTCGAATCCGTTCTGGGCTGTATGCACGGTCATTTGGAGTTTCTCCAGCACATTGGTCAAACCGTACACATTCCGAATATCATCATCTACAATCAATACGGTTTTGTGCTCCAATCGGCTAGATACTTCCATGTCGAACGCCTCCATTCGGAGATCACTCCAACTGGCGCTGCTCGAAGTGGCAGCCGCTTCAGGGAGCATAAACAGACTTTCGCTGGTGCCATATTCCGTAACAAGCGGTAAATATAAAACAAACGTGCTCCCGATTCCTTCCTCGCTCTCCACGGTAATATACCCACCAAGCAATTTCGCCAAATGCAGCGATATGGATAAGCCGAGACCTGTCCCCCCAAACTTTCTGGCTGTAGCCTCTTCGCCTTGCTGGAACGCTTCGAAGATCGGTTGAAGATGCTCTGCTGCAATCCCGATGCCGGTATCTTCAACGAAAAAAGCAATGACGTCGCCACTGATCACAAAATCCGAGGTCACAATCGAATTCATCTTCTTCACCCGTAGTTTAACACTGCCGCTCTCCGTAAACTTAATTGCATTCGAGAGCAGATTACGCAAAATTTGATGGAGCCGCATCCCATCACTGTACATCATGTCAGGCAAGTCATCGGCCATCTCAATATCAAATTCCAGATTTTTGGATTCTGCGCTTTTGGAGAAATAACCTTCCATCAGTTCTGGCAGCTCCGTCAAATTTACCAAGTCCATTTCGATTTGCATCTTTCCGGCCTCGACCTTGGACAGATCCAGAATATCATTGATTAAATTAAGCAATTCACTGCCTGAATTATGGATGACAGAAGCGTAATGCTGTTCTTCCTCCGTCAGGTTCCCCTGCTTGTTCTCAGCCAAAATCTGGGAAAGAATTAACATGCTGTTCAGTGGTGTCCGCAGCTCATGGGACATATTGGCCAGAAATTGAGACTTGTACTTCGAACTCTTCTCCAGCTCTTTCGCGTATTTTTCCAATTCGCTGGCTGCGATTAATGCGGCCTCCTTCTGAGCCCCCAATCGCTCGTTCAGCATATGCATTTCCACAGAATGGGTTTGCAGCTCCTCGGTCTGCGCCTGTAGTTCTTCGGTTTGACTCTGAAGCTCCTCATTCAGCGTTTGGGATTCATGATACAATTGCTGGATTTCCATTTTACTCTGGATCGAGTTCAATGTTACCCCAAGCTGAAAATTCAGTTGTTCGATCAGCTGAACTTCCAGGTCATCGAAAGGCTTGAACTTGGCCAATTCAATGACACCAAGAACTTGTCCTTCAAACATAACGGGCGCTAGCAGCAGCGTGGTTGGCTCAGCATCACCCAGCCCCGATTCAATCCGCACATAGTTAGGTGGTATATCGTCCAGAATAATCATTCGCTGCTCCAGCATACATTGTCCAACCAAACCTTCGCCTGGCAGGAAACGATCTCTGACCTTGTTCCAAGGCTCACCATCCGGATCGGCAAAAGCAGCTGCCTTTACCAGTTCCGATCCACCCCGGTTAATAAAAACGGCACCGTACGGCAGTTTCATGATCAAAGCAAGCTTATGAATGAAAAACTGTACGGCCGTTTCCACACGATCTGACGATTGAAGAAGCGTCGACATAACCGAAATGTGATCCTTAGCCCAGTTCTGTCTGCCGACCTGTGCAAGGAGTTCGTTGGTTGTGTCCGCCAACTGGCGGACCTCATCATTGGATCGCACATGAATCCGTTGGGAGAGGTTACCACCTCTGACAATATCGGAGATGATATGAGTTACCTGCGTGATCGGCTTTACAATGCTCTTCGATATCACCCAAGCTCCACATATGGTAATCAGCGCTGCCCCAGCCCAAAGGAGATACATCGTATACAATAAATGGGTGTTGCTTTCTTTCATCTCTTCAATCCTGCTGGTTGTCAGCTCGCGTTCCTTGCTTCTAAACGAGAGGAACAGCTCATGAATGGAGTTCATGGCTTGCTGGCCGGGATCATTAATAAAGAAATGAAGGGCCTCCTCATCCTGCCCTAGCTGCTTCAATTGAACGGCAGGCTGACCGGCGTTGGTAATCCACTCCTTGATATTCTCCTTAATATTCTCCAGATGATTGGCTTGCTCCGAATTATCGCTAACAAGCTTATACAGCTTGTTATAGTTAATCTGCCAAGACGACAGCGCTTGGTTGAAAGGTTCCAGGTAGGAATCATCCCCCGTTATCACATAACCCCTCTGACCCGTTTCCATTTCAAGTAAATTCTTCTCGATTTCGTGCGTGAGATTATGTACTTCGATATCATGCTTCTCTATAAAATCCGCCTCTTCCTGCAGAGAAGAGATGCGGTCTGATACAATCCAGAGAAAAGCTCCAAGACATAATAATATCATTAAATATCCAACTACAATCTTGCTGCGGATGTTGAATTTCAGGTTGTTAGACAAATGGCTAACCTCCCTTGTCATCTATCAGTCTAAGTCTGCTCCTATTCTCATAGTAATTGTTATGAAAATGGTTTACAAGCAAAACCAGTTTTGATGACATCAATGATTCTTTAGTCGTAGGCAGTCAGATTTATAAACGTATGAGCATATATTATAGAGGAACACGCTTGTACAACATAATAGGATCTCAATCTCAAAAAGGAGGAGTAACTCGTATGATAACCTTTAAAGCGCTTGCGGGGATCCTGCATTGACGAGGCATGTATATCATTCCAGGCAACAGGCTGAGCGTATAACCGGCCTCGGAGTTGCGAATGTGTCGTCACTGGAGCTGCCCCTTCTGCAAGGTTTGATGATGTCAGAAATTCACCTTGAACGAGGTAAGGGCCTCTCTCCCCATAGCCACCCGGACACGGACGAATTGTGCTATGTCATTCAGGGAGAAATCAGCTATTCCTTGATTGATCCGGATACTCATCAGAAACTCGTATATCAGATCGTACCCGGTCAGGTGGTACACGCCCCTATTGATTGGTGTCACTGGATAACAGCGCTAACCCCTGGAACGATCTTGCTATTGGTCTATAACACTGAGCGTCCACACCAAATGGACATTGCACCGGTCTGGGCTTATACGCTCATGGGAGCAGAAGCGTTGCCATGTGATGATACGAACAAGAAACCTCTCTCGGAGGCGCTCATTACACCCGTCCCGCTAAATAAAACGATGGAGAGTGACGCCTCGGATAAACCTCTGCCTGCGCCACCCTTACTCATAACCGGGCACCCAAACAACAAAACCACACGCAGCCGGTGATCGGCCAAGTGTGGTTATTGTTATCGGGACGCTTCTTATGTAATGATTTCGCTCGCAACGATATTGCATCAATCAATATAAAATCTTTGTTCAGGGCGAATCTGCTTCTTAAGGGTATGCAAGTCGGCCTCCAGCTTCGCCACCGTCTCTTCAATCTCTTCCGGGTTCAGCGCCGGGCGTTCTGCCTCTGGCTTAACGCCAGCCCTGAGATCGCGAATGGTGATTTGCTGCTCCTGCCATTTATCCATAAGATCGGAGATGGTGGCATAAAACCGCTCATAATCTTGAATCACTTCGTCCAGAAAGGAATCCACTTCCTCCTGATCATAACCCCGTAGTTTATTCGAAAAATTCTTTTCATGGATAGACAAAGCGTCCAGTTGAATGCCTAGTTGCTTAAATAGCTTTTTCTGTTTATCCAATCGGCGTTTCATGTGTTCATCCATAATGATTTACCTCCAAATATTGGCGCAGCCCTACTTTTTTTAGCCTTCTCTCTCTATCTTTGTTTATATCACATTAAGCACTGGGATTAAAACACTCCAGGGCTTTTTTGGAGAATGTTCCAAAAACGATGGGCTGCCATTCCCACAATTCATGTGATTGTTACCAATCCATTTCGGGTATTGATTTTACATAAGAAGCTTTATTGTGTACTTAGCGAAAGAGAGGAGCGACTTATCTATGACAACGATGACAAAACAACAATACAGTGAACTTAAACGACGGTTGCTCAGTGATAAAGAACGATTGGAAGAGCAATTGGAGTCCCGCGATGAAACCAATAGGGATCATTCCCTTCGGGACTCTACGGGAGAGCTGAGCTCAGCCGATAATCATCCCGCAGACATAGGGACCGAGGTTTTCGAACGCGGACGGGACCTGGCCATTCAGGACACGCTCGATCATGAATTGGAGCAGATTATGTCTGCCTTGCAGCGAATGGACCAGGGCGAATACGGGACCTGTGCCGAGTGCGGCCTAGAAATTCCATACGAGCGGCTTGAAGCTTTGCCTTATACGGCCTATTGTCTCGAACATACGCCGCGGAAAGATATCAACGACAACCGGCCGGTTGAAGAGGATGTCATGACCCCGCCCCCTTCCGGAGCTGGCGTCAACCGCCAAGCGGCCGACGGTAAATTTGATGACGCCGGTGCGTGGGATGCCGTGGAAGATTACGGAACGTCCACCTCTCCCGGCATGTCCATTAAACCTGGACAAGACGATTATAAGAAGAAGGTATGAACCGATCCAGTTAAATAGAAGGGAAAGCTGGTACCTGTACGTTAGGTACCAGCTTGTTTTCCGTGATCAAGTTTCTTTATGAGTCCGAACATTCGAAGCAAAAAACTCATATTCGTCGTAACCTTCACCGCGTTTCTTTTTATAGGGGGTCAACATTTTATCCAGTTCAACAAAAAATTCACGCGCTTCTTCCTCGCTCATATACAAGGTTGTATTGGTCAACATGGACGTCGTTTCGCCCTCTTGACTCATATTTTTGAAGAAACGGTCTCTATTCTGGTCAAACAACTCCGATAATAGTTTGTTCGTCTCGGTTCGAATTAATTCCTTGATCACGGGCTCCTCGGAATTTGCTCCGCGTTTGATCTTTACCGTACCGACAAAAGGTTCATAATACTTAGCAATGATGCCGTTGATCTCTTTCGTGGAAACGATCTTGACCATTCCGATTCGCTCCAGCTTCTTCATATGATAATGAACTTTAGCAGGCACATCCCCGATATTGTCCGCGACTTCCTTTACTGTTGCCGGACGGTCCATCTTATTCAATACATTCAAAATCTGGAGCCGATATGGATCTGAATATATTTTGATCTCTTCCAGTGTAGTCAGTTCCTTCGTTTCCACACCGTACACCTCAGCTTCATGTTATTTTTCACTTCTTTTCATTATAGGCCGAGAGTATCGAAATTACAAAATGCGAAGGATTTAAATGGCACGGAAACTCTTCTTCCGAATGAGAAATATGACGGGCAGTATCATGACAATTCCCATGATCGAATACAGAATGGGAGGAGAGTAATACTCCGCTACAACTCCGGTAATCAAGCTTCCCACAGGAATGGCAGCCGTGCACGCCACCGCCATAAGGGCACCTATTCTGCCGAGCATATGCCGAGGCGTTACTTCCATCAGATACGTCGAGATAGGGGCACTAAGTAAAGAGACGGCAAATCCGGCAACAAACATGCAGACCGCCGCAGACTCCACGCGCCATGCCGGCAGATGCCCTGGAATCCCTAACGCAAAATAACCGATTCCGAGCATGATAGACCCTGACATGATCAACGTGCTCTTTTTGAAGCTCTTCCCATAACGTCCAATCCATAACCCGCTGCAAATCATACCGATCAGGAGGCCCGTTCCTAAAACGCTCAGACCTCCGGGTCCTGCACCCAAGGTCTCTTTGACGTAGACCGGCTGCAGTACGTTCAGGGGGGCCAAACAGAAATTATTGATCATGGCAAGCACGGTTGTTATAAGGAGCAGCGTATGCTGCTTCACAAAAAGAAGAGCCTCTTTAATATCGCCGAACACCGTTTTATTCATCTCTGTCTCTGGCCGTGTGGAGGTTTCCTTGGCTTCAGCCTGTTCGGCTGCCTCCGGATTCGGCATAAAAGCGATAATAGCTGCTGCAATTAGAAACGTTATAGCATCAATCAAGATCGTCCCCGAAATTCCGATCAGAGCAATAAGGGCACCGGCGATGGATAAACCGATTAATTCAGCGCTCCGACTTACGGAAGTTGAGAAAGAATTGCCTGCCAGCAGTTTATCCTTAGGAAGCAGCCGGGGGACTATGGAGGTCTCGGCGGGTCTGGAGAAGCACTCCAGAGTTGAATTTAGAAACGTGAACAGGAACAAATGCCAGACTTCAAGAGAACCTACAGCGTACAGAAAGGCCGTTAGCGAAACCACAATACCGCGACTGAGATAGGTTAGTGCCAGGACGAGTTTCTTCGGCCAGCGATCGACATAGGTGCCGGTAAACAAACTGAAAAGCAACCCGGGCAGAAAATTAAAGGCGAACAATGTACCCATTAACAGTTCGGAACCTGTGAGCATATAGACCATCCAACTGTAAGCGATGGAATCCAGGGAATCTCCGAATCGGGTAATAGCCTGGGCAGATAAATAAATCAAGTACGGGCGAATTTTCAAGAGCTGACCAAAGCCTTGCTTTTCCAGAACAGCAGCATTTTGCATGGTTTCTTTCTCCTCTTCGTTAAATGGATAATTACATTAAACTTTTTCAGTCCATTAAAATAATATTTACGTTAAAATTATTTTATCGTTAAGTTTATTTT
Source organism: Paenibacillus sp. NPDC058898 (assembly GCF_049316025.1). NCBI lineage: Bacteria > Bacillati > Bacillota > Bacilli > Caryophanales > Paenibacillaceae > Paenibacillus > Paenibacillus sp. NPDC058898. The sequence goes on from NZ_JBMOSM010000003.1 coordinate 413,359, forward strand.
AATGATTTTGAAGAGGAATGCAATAGGTAAAAAAAAATAAATCGCCATCACGGCGATTTATTGAGTCTAACGATTATTTTGACAGTGTTGCTTCTTTATTTAATAGCCACTCGCGATGAGGATCTGGCTGCTTGAAGACACGCTTCAATGGCTCTGATATTGCTGATGGCATCTTCCGGACCATAAGGGAGCGGCGTTCCGTCCATCACGGCCGCTGCCATCGCATCCGCTTGCAATGCAAAGTGGTTGTAAATCCCTACCTTCTCCTCACGGGATCCCTTGGCCGTATGAACGCAGATCTGGGCCATGTCCTCCATGCGCTCCCATCCAAAGGCAGAAGGAAGCTCAATCCTGCCCTCCGTTCCTGCGATCTCTAAAGAGCATCTGGAATATGTCCACATCCCGCACTCAAATGTAAGTCCCAGTCCATCGTCAAATTCCACCATCCCGTGGACCATCATGTCCACACCGTCATGCTCCTCAGAGAAAAAAGCATGGGCCGTTACAGCCTTGGGTTCCTGACCATAAATCATGCGCGCCGCTGAGATGGGATAGCATCCCACGTCATAGATTGAACCTCCGCCCATATCCTTGCTGTAACGAACATTGCTTTTATCCTCCGCATTGTTGAAGGTAAACGATCCGTGAATTCCGCGCAGCTGGCCGATTTCGCCGCTTTCGATGATTTCGCGAACACGCGCGTGTTTCGGATGATATCGGTACATAAAGGCTTCCGCGAACAGCACGTTGTGTGCTTTAGCAGCCTCGGCCATCTCACGGACATCCGCTTCGGTCAGGGCTGCCGGTTTCTCGCATAAGATGTGCTTGCCGGCCTGTGCCGCTTTGATGGTCCAAGGTTTATGAAGGTGATTCGGTAAAGGAATATATACCGCATCAATGTCGGGGTCTTCCAGGAGCTCGTCATAAGATCCGTAGTATTTCCCGATATGATATCGATCCGCGAGCTCACTTGCTTTGTCTGCATTGCGGCTAGCGACCGCCCCGACTTCACAGCGTTCCGATTTCAATATGCCTGGTATCATTGAATTTCTTGCAATCCGAGCAGTGCTCATAATTCCAAAGCGCAATTTCTTGCTCACGAGGTCATTCCTCCTTTGGCTGCATTCCGTTCAGATGTTTTTTTAAAAATTATCGTTGACCGCTTTATGAAGAATCCCCAAACACCGATCCAAATCTGTTTTAACCTGTTTTTTGTAGAGTTTAGCTTTCTCGGCACCGTCATCAGTAAAATGATAAAGAACGATTTCTTGAAAATCGACCCGCGGATCATTCCCTTTCAGCTGCTTGGTACGGTATAATACACCTTCTTGCACCAACTCATGCAGAGCCCGGTAAATTTCGCTTTGCGGCGGTGAATATCCATGGCTCTTGAATTCTTGCCGCAGTTCTTCCAGCATCTGATATCCATATCCGCGCTGCTGCTCCACCATGGTAATGAGATATACTTTGATAAAAGCACGCTGGGCGATCATAAATGCCATCTGGACGCCTCCTCCTTCACGAGCTACTTGTCCCATAATATACCTAATTATAACCCACAGTTTCCCAGTTTGCACAATAGGAAGCATCCCCCTCTTTTTAAACCAAGAAGGCATAGATTGAAACGTGGTTGGGGCTTGGATGAAGAAGAATGATGCAAGAGCGTCAGTGTTTATACTATTATGAATTTTTCATATAATGAAATTATATAGTGTGTGGTTTTTCATCTGCTGTTTTTTGGGTGGTTGGTGGATCAAAGGATTGGTTTCATGAAAAAACCCACCCTCGGAGGGTGAGTTTAATTCTTCACATCCCGGTGGATGTGCCGGTGTTTGGCCGCGATTTACCGTATGGGCGAACCCCGCGATTTTTTCTTGCTCCGGCGATTCCGACAAGCCACTTCCCGAACGGCAGCTTGGCTAGCAGGCGAGTGGCACCATAAGCCACGCCCACGCTGATGATCCATGAAGAGAGTATACGAACCAGAGGGTGCATGCTGATCAGCATAGATTCGTCGACTACATAGCTCATACGTAGTGTCAATAGATGGATCAGGTAAGCACCATACGAATAGAGCCCGATGGAGGTCAGAAGCGCATTCGCTCCCGCTCCGGCATGACGACATATCCAACCAGCCACATCGTACATGACCAATATAGAGCTAATCAGAAAAAGTGCCATCATCGGGCGAAGCAGCGATAAGGAATAGAATGTGATCGCGCCATTCGCGGCGGAACGGATTTCATTAACGGCCTGGATGAGCATCCATCCGAACAAAAATGCGAAGGCGAGCCATATCGCCGGCCGTGCCTTTTGCAGCCATTTTTCCCAAGCGTCATGGTATAATCCGGCCGCCGCCCCCAGCGCAAAATAGAAGAAATAATAGAGTGCATTTCGATCTGCGTAGGTTGTGAACAGCTCACTCCATACCGGGATATTCAGGCTTCCCATCCATTGGCCAATATCATTGATAATTCCTGTTAAACCCACGTACAATAACCCGGATACAATCAATATCGTAAGCTGCGTCTGCCAGCCCCATCGCTTCTTTATTCCTAATATAGCGGAGCGGAACAGCGGGTACAGCAAATAGAATTGAAACAGCATAATGATGTACCAAAAATGCGAGCTCGATTTCCCGGTTAACCATACTTCCCCAAGATACTTCCAATCCTCAATTACAGTGGGATTAAACTTATGATTGATCAATAAAGTAATCAAGGTCCATACCGCAAACGGAACGTAGATATCACCAAAACGCCTCTTGATGAACTTTCCGTAATACAGTTGACCTTTATCGTTATAAAACAGCACCATGCCAGTAATAAAAATAAAGACGGGCACAGCAAATTTCGTCACCATCAGAAGAACTGCCATCATCAAACCATCGCCTGTCGTCATTCCCGGCGCGACAGAATAGTGCGCGATGGAGTGCTGTAAGACTACAGCCAGGAAAGCAATTCCCCGCAAGCGCTCAATTTCCGGTATTCTTTCTTTGGGCATACTGCTCCCCCTTCGTCTGACTTCGTGTGAACACTCCTCATTGTAAGGGACACTGCCCTGAATCGGGTAATCCAATTATTTACTGATCCTGAGGTTAAGGACCCTCGAAGAAGGTCCCCTTGTTATTTACTTCTGCAACTCAGCCAGCTGGACTTCTAGATGAACAAGTTTAGCTTTGGCGTACTCCAGGCTTTTCTTTGCTTCATCAATCCTGCCAATAATGTCGACGCACTGCGTAATTTCTTCATAAACCGCACCCCATTAGCATATTTTGGCATCATTATAATATTACTAGGAATAGGTGTATGCCTAAATTTGTTCGCATGTGATAATCCGTCATGAGTTTATGTGTTATAAAAAGGTTTTCAGATATCAAAAAGAAATACGTCTGTCGATGAACCTTCATAGAAGACAGACCGCGATTGATATCAATATAAAACCCGGTTCCAATGAGAACCGGGTTTGTTTCCTTACAGCAGCGTAGTGCCTCGCGGCGGAAGCATATCGTCCCGATCCAGATCAACCGCACCGGCACGACCCTCGTTTCTATAATCATAATCGCGGAATATATCGTAGATGCCTGTATTTTCTTGATCAGCGTCAACCAGTACCAGAATCCGTCCTTGCTCTATATAGGACTCGTACTCTTTCGCCTCATCTTCCGGGATGCCAAGGCCGATAAAACCACCGACCAGCCCCCCGGCTCCCGCTCCCACTGCTGCGCCGGTAAGCGTCGCTGCAATAGGTCCTGCGGCAAGAATCGGACCGATGCCGGGAATAGCCAAAGCCCCAAGTCCTGCCAGCAAACCTGCCGTACCCCCAAGTATGCCGCCTGTTGCTGCGCCTGCAGCTACTCCTTCTGGCGCCATTGTTCCCGTCTGTTCAGCAATCATGTCTGCTTCGCGTTTATCCTTCGCTATAATCGAAATGGCATCATTCGGAACCCCATGCTGCTGAAGCTGCTCGATGGCTTGAGCCGCTTCCTGTTCCGAACGGAATACTCCAACAATTTTCTTCTCCATGATAAACCCTCCTCATCGGTGGTCGTTCATATTTAACATTACCCGACGGAAGGTGAAATTAAACGTGGCGCTGCTCTGTTATGCCTTGGGCCGGATCCGATGGGTTGCAGTCGCCTCCATGGGATCATCAGGCCAATAATGTTTAGGATATCTTCCCTTTAAGTCTTTTTTCACATCGAAATAGCCGCTGCGCCAGAAACTGGATAGATCCGAGGTTACCTGAACGGGCCTTTGTGCAGGTGACAACAAATGCAAGGTCAACGCAACCCGTCCATTGGCAATTCGCGGAGTATCCTGAAGTCCGAATATTTCCTGCAGGCGAACAGCCAGGAACGGTTGTTCAGGGTCACTGTAGTTAATTGGGATCAAGGACCCGCTCGGTACCCTGATATGAGTTGGCGCTTCCTTCTGAAGCTGCTGCTTTTGCTCCCAGCTAAGCATATGCTCCAAGAGCGTTCCCGGAGCAAGACGTCTCATATCATTTCGATTCCGCAGCCCGTCCAAATAAGGGAGCAGCCACTCCTCCGCCTGATTCATCAGGCCTTCGTCCGAAACATCAGGCCAATTCCCCTCGGGATCATGTCGGAACATAAAAGCCAGCCGCTCTCTCAGCTGCAATGCTGCCTTGCTCCACTGTAACAATCCAAGGCCCTCTTGCCTGATCCCTTGCAGCAAGGCTAGCGCTATTTCCTCTCCAGTTGGATTCGAATAGGATTGCTCCTTGATCACGATCGCTCCAAGCATCTGCTTTTGTCTCGCCCTGATGCTGCCGGTAGCAGCATCCCATACGACCTCTTTATGCTGTTCCATCTCGCCATGATAATACTTATCGAGCCATAATTCATCCATTTCAGAGGCAAGCTGAATATTCCCGTCCGCGCCTTGATCATCAACTGCAGCGACCACAATATACGGGGCACGGCTCATAGGCTGTACCGACACCAATTTCACACCTCTGCCGCTTCGCATAAGGAACCCGGTTCCTCCCCTGTTCTTTGCGATCCGATCCGGGTAGGCGAATGACAGCAATAGTCCACAGAGGTTCAGATCCCCGCTTACTGTATATGTGATATTTAGCTGTGTATGCAGTTTCCTAATCTCTTGTTTCATCCGCTGCAGTACGGCTTCATTGGACATATCTTGTTCGGCGAACCGCTGCCCACCTTGTTCATACGCGAGAAGCCGCTCCACGCGCGAACGCATATCCTGATCCCTTAAGGCTTCACCTCTGCTCATGATATCACGCTCCTGAAGCAGTACAGCCATTCGGATGGCCAGCGATGCCTCGCCTAGTTCTTGTGCCTTCAGCAGCATGTGGGCCAGCCTTGGATGAAGCCCGAGAAGCGCCATCTCACGGCCATGCTGTGTAATACTGCCCGAATCATCCAAAGCCGACAGCTGCTTCAATAACGTTTGCCCTTGCGTAAGAGCTGGTCGAGGCGGCACATCAAGCCAGGCAAGCTGCTCCGGGTCGCGCGACCCCCATACTGCCAATTCCAAGGCCAGCGGCGTCAGATCGGATTCACGGATCGCCGGAATGGTGCTTTCCGGCAGATGGCGATGCTCTTCCTCACTCCATAAGCGATAACATACACCCGGAGATACACGTCCAGCCCTTCCCCTCCTCTGATCTGCGGATGCCCGGGATAACCGTCTCGTAATCAATTGCGGCAGTCCCGTTCTCGGCGAGAACACCTCCGTCCGCATATAACCGCTGTCAATAACGGTCATGATCCCCTCAATGGTAATACTGCTCTCGGCAATGCTTGTGGAGAGTACGATTTTACGCCTGCCATTCGAATCGCGTCTAATCGCTTCATCCTGCTTCTCTATGGGAAGCGCGCTGTATAACTCTCGAATGACGACATCTTCCCTTAAACCCATTCTTAATAATTCGTTAGCGGTCCTCCTGATTTCGCGGGCGCCCGGCAAAAATACTAGCATATCGCCTTCCTGTTCGGAGAGTGACCGCATGATGGCACTCGCAGCACCTTTATGTAACTCTTCGAGAGAGAATGAGCGCAAATAGTGAGTAGACACTGGAAAAGCACGCCCTTCACTAACGATGATTGGTGCATCGCCAAGAAGCTTCGCTACTGGTGCGGCCTCAAGGGTAGCAGACATGACGAGCAGCCTTAAGTCTTCCCGCAGCACCGACTGGGATTCCATCGCAAAAGCCAGGCCGGTATCGGCCTGCAAATTTCGTTCATGAAATTCGTCGAATATAATCATACCAATGCCGGTTAATTCCGGATCATCCTGCAGCATGCGCGTCATGATGCCTTCCGTCACAACTTCGATCCGCGTATTCTGCCCGATCTTACTGTCCATTCGGACGCGATATCCGATCGTCTCACCAACTGCCTCTCCTAAAGAGGATGCCATGTAACTCGCGGCCGAGCGGGCTGCGATCCTTCTGGGCTCCAACATGATGATCCGCTTGCCTTCCAGCCAGGGTTCATTCAGGAATGCTAAGGGCACCTGGGTCGTCTTGCCTGCACCCGGTTCAGCGATCAAAACCGCATGGGTCCCAGTAGATAAAGCCATTTTTAATTGTGGAAGTATTCGGTGAATCGGTAATTCAGTCATGGATACATCTCCGTTATCCTATTAAATATCAATATAATCCCTTAATTATATAAAACACCCGATGTTCGTCAAGGGGAGCTCCTTGTTCGCCACGGCTGGAAAGTATCGATATAATTGCGCTACAATATGAATATCATTCCCAAGTGAACATCAAGATTCATGGAGTCAAGAAGGTGAACTGTATGGAGCAGCATGCCACATTTCGCGGTCGCTTTGCCCCTACGCCATCAGGCAAAATGCACATCGGCAACGCATTGACCGCTTTACTTGGATGGCTGCAAATAAGGAGTATGAACGGCCAATATATACTCCGAATAGAAGATATCGATGTCCAGCGTTCCCGACAGGAGCTTGCCGTCGAGATTATGAGAGATCTGGAATGGCTCGGTTTGGATTGGGATGAAGGTCCTGGTATGGCCGGAGCCTATGGACCTTATCATCAGGCGGCACGCCAAGCGCTGTACGAGCGGGAAATCAGCAAGCTGAAGGAATCGAATAAACTATACCCCTGCTATTGCAGTCGGGCCGATATCACGGCCGCAGCCAGCGCACCGCACGGCATTGCATCGGAAGGCCTCCGCTACCCGGGAACTTGCAGAGATTTAACTCGGGAGGAAGCGGTGCTTAGAGAGCTTCATAAGAAACCTTCGCTGCGGATGAAGGTACCGCAAACGATCGTTTCCTTTGTTGATGGCATCGCCGGAGAGCAGTCCTATCGGCTATCCGATGGAGGAGACTTTGTGGTTCGCAGGGCAGACGATATTATCTCATATCAACTTGCGGTAGTCGTGGATGATGCCTTAATGGGCATAACCCATGTACTCCGAGGAGCCGATCTACTGGACTCCACCCCACGTCAGCTTCTGTTATACCAAGCATTAGGCTACCACCCGCCACAGTTTGCGCACACCCCGCTGATGGTGGATGCGGAAGGCAGAAGGCTCGCTAAGAGAACCCGCGGACTTAGCCTCTCATTTCTTCGCGGCCAGGGCCTGATGCCCGAACGCATCATCGGCTGGCTGGCTTGGACCGCCGGCCTTCTGGATCATTCGGAATCCGTTCGCCCTGCGGATCTAATTCCTGTTTTTGACTTATCGAAAGTATCCTCTGCCCCGATAAAAATGACGGATCATGTCAAAAATCAGCTGTTTGAATCCTAAGTACAGCTCACCGAAATAAGGGATTCATTGAGCATTGTTCAAATTACATACCTTCACATCCCGACAAACAATCAGCGCCAGCACTATCATTCTCGAAAAGAGAAGAAAGGCTGGCGCTGTTCTGTTATTCCTCATGGGTTAATCGTTCCCTGACCTTGGACTCATACTGTGTAAACGCGCTATTACCGCTAAGGCCCCGCTGTTCCATCAGCAATTGCAGTCTTAGATGCTTTTCATTCAGCTTGCGTTGAAGCTGCTCCTGCTCACCCTCGTTTTGGGCTGCACCGAGTAGGTCATACAGTTGAACGCATTCCTTGCGAAGTGTAACTTCTTCAGGAACATAACCCGCATTTTTCATGATGCGGTAGGACATTCTCAGATCTTCCGGAATGTGCGAAAGATCGTCGATCGGAAGTTTCTTCCCGGCAAAAGGCAAATGATCGAGCTCTCCGTTACGTATCGCTTCTTCAATCTTCTGCTCAGCCAATCTGGAAAAGATGCTCATTATTATCCAGCCTCCTCCTTTTCCCTTCGTCCTCCTCATCATATAGCAGCGCAGTTTATATTCCAAGTTCTAAATGCAGGGAACCTTTGGGGGTTCAACTGATCTCATTTACAACAGCGATTCGGCTCCATCTATGAATATTTGAGCCCCTGTAATATGTCTCGACTGATCGGAAGCGAGAAACGCCACCAAATCCGCGACCTCTTCAGGCGTACCCGGACCGTCAGACAGCGGCTGGCTCCCCTCCGGATATTCCACCGGAATCACGATCTCCTCCAGATCGCCCTGCTTCTTCGTGCTTTGATCAATGTTGGTAGAAATTGCGCCGGGGCAGATTACATTAACCCTGATCTTGAATTTTGCCAGCTCCAGCGCAGCCATCTTCGCAAAAGCCACCTGTCCCGCTTTGGTTGTGCTGTAAGCGCTCATCCCAAAGTTGGAGAAGGTTCGGGTGCCATTGACGGAGCTGGTAATGATAATGCTGCCCTGTCCCCGTTTCTTGAGGTGCGGAATCGCATATTTGACCGTCAGAAACGTACCGTTCAAATTCACGTTCAGCGTCTTGGTCCATTCCTCCAGCTTCATTTCATCAATTGGCGTCATCACGCCATTAATCCCTGCATTGGCGAATACGATATCCACACCGCCAAAAATCTCCACCGTTTCGAGGACCGCCTTCTCCACCCGGTCAGGATCTGTGGTATCCACGTCAAAGGCTCTGGCGGAACCCTCCCGAATCGAGTTGATCTCCGATTCCGCTTTATTCGTTCGGTCATCCAAGAGATCAAATAAGGCAACGTTTGCGCCTTCCTTCGCCAGGTGAATGGCCGCTGCTTTTCCGATGCCTGATCCGGCTCCGGTAATGATCGCTGTTCTCCCATGAAAACGTCCGTGTCCTTCATTCATTATCAACACGCTCCTTTTAATCGTCATCCGTTATGCATTCATCTGTCACAAGATTACCCAAAAGGAGTTGTTTTATAATCATGATTTCTAATTTTTTGCACAAAAAAGCCGGACCCTTGGGTCCGACTCAGCGTTTATCATACCATACTTCTTGGGAACCTACCATACAATCTCCAGAAACGAAGCATCATCTTCCAGACCGTCCGTATGGCGAGCATTCATTAATACTTGCACCTGCTCATCGGGAATCGGCTCCTTCATCGGGTCCAGATCGTTGAGCCCATCGCTGTATAGCTGAAGCCGATATTCGGTCTCCGGGTCTAATTTGCACGAGAACACATGAGGACTGCCTCCGATCGGTCCACTTCGGGAAGACCAGCGTTCCGACGTTCGGAAACGATCTCCGAATACCGAGGTGATCTCGTCTTCCTTGCGCCACAAGCGTACCCTGGAATCACCCTGCCATGCGAGCCACAGCCTTCCTTTGCGACGAAAACCCGAAGAGAGCTCTATGCGACCGCAAATATACATGGCTTCGCTTCCCTTGCGCTGCTTCTCCTCCAGTACTTCACGAAGCAGCTTTGGCGTTTCGGAACTCAGCGAATGCGTCCGCATTTCCCGATCGGCTTCATGGGTAAGTTCCTTCAGTTTGCGTTCAAGCGATGCGCTCGTGAGTTCCTCCACCGTTTCCAGCCAGTTCATTAACCCCTGACCCAGCAGACGTGAAGCCACATCGCCACGATAACTCAATCCGACACCATCACACAGTACAAAATGGCACACATCTTCATTCATCTTTAACGCAATGAAATCTTGACCCATCTCGGAGAGCATGACAGATTCTGCCGCTCTGCCATACGCATAACGACATGTGAACAAATCTTTAATCTTCGTAATCGGTTCTTCCACGGTCTGCTTGCTCTCGTAATAAAACGACGCTGCTTGAGCCTTCCGCTTACGAATTCCCAACGATTCCATGCTTCTCGTGTATGATCGCTTCATCTTTGTGACCTCTTACCTTACAGGCGTGGCAGCTGACATCTGAAACCCGATGGACACCAGCTCAGAGCAAGTGCCTGGAAGCATCATCAAGGCTCCCGGGCTCAGTTGATAATCCGCCTCAAGCAGCATTTCTCGATAGCTTTCGGGAAGAACGGAAGACATCATTTTAAGTTTGCGCGCATGTTCATCCTCAAGCGATGTATCAGCCAAAATCCCCTTCCATCGGCGCGGTTCGGATATCGGCTGGCTCATCAGATGATCGGAAATGAAAATATTCTCCACGAGCACGTTGCCGTCCGGAACGCTCATGTTCATGATGCGGCGAGCAATCGGTTCCGGATCCTCTCCCGTGGCTACACCGTCCGTCATATGACACACAAGCGGTGCAGGGCAATCCTGCATATTCGGAATCTCCGATTGCAGAATTTTCTCGGCTTGAAGGAACGCTTTCGCCGAATCGGAGAACCGTTTAGGCGTTAAGTCCGGAAGCGATCCGATCGCCGCAATTTCGTCAATGCCCTTGATCCCGTTTAACAAATCATAGACATCATCGCTGTAAGCAAGAATGGCGATCCGGTACCTCGGCGTCAGCCGATTCCCTTTGGTGGAGCGAAACACCATTTGCCGAATGGCCAAGGACAATGCTTCGTATACGACGTCGATCCGCCTGCGGTCCTCCATCAGCATATTCATAGACGCGCTGATATCAATCAGGTATATAATGAGCGCTGGCGTGCGCTGTGATGCTTGAATGGTATAGTTCATCGTGAATTAACATTCACCCCTGCATTTTCGTCATGTTTACTTCTTTATAGTTTTGGTATCCAGTGGCTGTCGTTACTTATGAATTCCTGCAGATTATTAAGGCGGCTGCTCATTTTACCAACCGTCTTATAATAGGCTTTATCGTTGTTATACAGCTCTATGAACTCACGCGCGGCATTCTTGGCGCGGTCTTTATTGCCAGCTACCTGGGCATTATACGCCTTATTATATAGGGCAACCAGTTCTACTACGTTTTGTGAACGCTGCTTCTGAAGCATTGCGGCTTGGGCTTCTTGGGCAGCCCTGGCTTTCGCCTGACGCTCTGCCTCCGCCTTGGCAGCCGCTGCTTCCTGGGCCGCCTTTTTCTTCTTCTCTTCCATTTGGGCTAAGTACGCTTCATACTTGACTTGATTATCATATTTCTCTTGCAATACTTGCTTCTTTTTCTTCTCTTCTAGCGATGCCAGGTAAGCTTCATACTTCGCCTGCTTCTCATACTTTGCCTGAAGCTCGGTTTTCTCCTGTTCCTTCAGCGCCTGCTCAGCTTCTTTAGCCTTCTTGGCCTCTTCTGCCTTCAAGCGCTCCTCTTCCACTTTCTTAGCCTCTGCTTCTTTCTGAGCCGCCTCTTCCTGCTGCTTCCGCGCTTCTTCCTCTTGCTTGCGCGCAGCTGCTTCTTTCTCCTGCGCTTGCTGCTCGGCTAATCGCTGGGCATCCAACTGACGGCTCTCTGCCTTCTCCGCCAAAATCTGGTTCACCGTAATTGCAGAACCTGCCAATATGACGATAGCCGCAGCGGCCGAGAGCATGAATTTACGGGATAACAATAGTGCTTTAATGCCTTTGTTGGATGATTCTTCAGCCGGACGAAGCTGCTCCTCGAGCCCCTTTATAGCGGCGGCAAGCTCCACTTCAAGCGGACTATCCTTTTTCACAAAATGATACGCGGAGCGGAATATTTCCAACGCACCGGAAAGATTGCCCGCATCCTCCAGATCACGCGCCTGATGAAACAAACGTCCAACCACACTGTCGTTGACCTCTCGGGTGCCTGGCTCAATTCCAAGCGATGCCATAATCTCAGCCGGCACTTCTTGGGAAGTTTCAGAACGAGGTTCATCCGAATGGTCGTCATGGGCGGTTGCAGCGGCTGCAGCGGCTGATACTTCCTCCACCACTTCTTCCTCACTTAATGAGGATAATGCAATCAGCCACTCACCAAAGGTAGGACAGCTGCTCAAATCCTGACTATCCCAGGTTCTGCCGAACAGATCCGAAATCCGTGTACCCCAACGCTGACCCAGCGACTTTTTCAGTAAAAAATAACGCTCGCACGGAGTCTGCATTTCATGCTGGTCAAAATAACTTTCGCCCCATGCCCGATTAACGATAGCCGGATCGCTCCATCCCAGCATTTCCGCAATGATAACAGCGCCCGCGAAACGGTCGGCATACGCACTCCATAACCCGCTATGTACCGTTCGATGAGCCGCATATCCAGGAGAGCCAGCAAGCAAAACATCAGGTCGATCCATTTTGGGGCTGTACATCTGCTCCACATCGACAAGTTCAACGGCGGCAGCGCCTTCCGGCAGCTTCACTTCCGAAAAAAACGGAAGCATGACATTAGGCGCAGACAGGTCACAGTGTGCTAATCCGCGCTGCTCCATGCTTGAACCGATGGCTGCCAATGCCTTGGCAAGCATCAGACTTTCAGAACGTCCCAGATTACGCTGATCGCTTATTACGTCAAACCAAGTACATCCATGAATCCATGGCATGATGACCGCGTAGAGCAAATCCGGATATTCCGCTATCAAATCTCCGTTTCTTTCGGGAGTGAGCACCTCTCGACTACTTACCTGCAAACCCGGTATCTCGCGATAATTCCCCATATGCTCGGATTGGTACACCATAGCCGGAATTCTGAACTTAGGAAAAAACACCTTTAGTGCTTTGGCTTCATGCAGCTCTCCATCCACAGGAAGCAGCTGATAGACGATTCCCTGCCGCCCAGCTTGGGCGTAGGCTACGCCTGGCGCTGCGGGATGCTGCCCTACTGTATAAGCCGTTCCATTTACAACAATCCCATCGCCCGGGTTTGGCTGAAATGTCATGAACGTCATCCTCTCTTAACTCCGTTACCTAACTATATAACTCTCTACTCTATTAACCAGATTGTTATATTCTAAACATCCAAAATTGCAAGAAAACCGGGTTGTCTTCCACCCGGTTTATTCTGCCTATTAAACTATTATAAAGCAAAAGTCTCCGAATGGGTATTAACGAGATTCGTCAGCCATACGGAATTTCTGAGCGATCGCTTTCAGCTCATTGCTGATGCTGTCAAGCGTTTGTACGAAGGAGTTCATCAAGCGGCTTGCTTCCTGGAATTCTTGGAAAAAGCGCTGCTTCGTCATACCGTCCCATTGACCTTCCATACCGTTGATCGATTGAGTCAGGCTGTTAACGATTTGCTGACTTTGATCACCGCTCTGTTTAAATTGGTTCGCTACTTGCTCGACTTGCTCTGGCGTAATTAAAATACGTCCTGCCATTTATGTAACCTCCTAGAAATTCGTTTCTGGTGACACTTGACATCTTAGCCCAAGAGCCTCAGTTTATCAAAATGTCCTCAGACCTAATTTCCAGTTACCCTATACGTCCCAATTTGAAACATTTACCATCCTGATTATCCCAAAGGGAATAGGAATTTAGTTGGCAATACCAAATGAAGACGGATCGGTAAAGGTCCAGCTTTGCCCGGCTAATGCGGCTTGTTTAGCCGAATCCCCGTTGTCTCCACTGGCCATACCTACGGCAGCGGCTACCGAACTCGGGTTCGATATTACCGTCGAGGAATTACCATATTCCGGTAATATGGATGAACGCCCCTCCATGCCGGAAGCCGCAAACAGAGCTGTCGGTGATACTGTACTTATGATTGCATGCTCCAAAATCGTATGGTACTGATGATCCGTTTCTTGAAATTGATCGGCTTTGCTTTGAAGATGCTTGCCCAGCTGAGCTAGAAGAGCTCCCAGATGCTCTCCAAGACTCCGGGCAGACTGCCACTCATCAATAACCGCCGCTTTGAGAGACGTCTCCCAAACGAGTGATTCCATAGCTTGGTTGAGCGTTCTCGTAATCGCTAAATATTCATCGCCACTATGCTGCAGCTGACGGCTTAACGTCCGGAGAGACTCCGGCTCGACAGAAATACGCATTGGTCCTCACCTTTCATACAGGCTCTGTTACTGTTTCAGCCACATGAGTAGCATATGACGAAACTGCTCTTTAGTCGCTGGCGCTGCGGTTAACCAGTCCTGGTCTCCCTCCAGGCTCATACGCAGCAGCCAATTCATGGACTCGTTCACTATAAATGCTGCATTTTGACTTTCCCAGCTGATTCCGTTCCATATCGACAGCTGGAGTTCCCCCGAAGACACCTTGTTTTTCATACATTTCGCTAGAGCGATTGAACCCTCCGCATCATCCGTCAACCTGGCCAAGCGATCGCCGATATCGTCACACTTCTGTTCGGAAACGGAGGTGTAAATATCTCCGAATTCTTTCCGGCTAAGGAGTAGTGCCGGTATATCCCCCCAGTTTTGGTCGCTTAGGGCCAGATCCTGCACCAGCTGATCGCAGGTTTGTTCGATAGTACCAAGTTCGCTAAGCAGGTAACATCGGTTGTCTTCGCTGCTTCTGCATACTTGTATTACCCGTTCGTCCGTAACATGCAGATATCCTTCAAACGCCGAATCCTGATTTTCATATTTCAACCAGCACGCACGTTCCGCAAGTCCGGCAATAGCCACTCTTGAGAAGACTTCGGGTGGAATCGACAATTCCCCGCCTTCCTCTTGAATCAAATATTGCTTGCTTAGGAGCGATTGTTTGGTTTTCTCCCACTCAACCGCGATTTCTTCCGTTAAGTATCCTACAAAAGGATCTTCAACACCAAGTAATCGGTCCGATCCGATAATTCCAGCCAAGAAGAAAAATTCCTTGTCGTTCAGCGTGATCGTTTCTTGTTTGGAAGCATGAATTGTCAACATTATGAGCCACCTCCCCTCAAACTACAACATGCCATCGGTCGCGAATTTCTGTGACCCATCTTTGGGCGTTCCATTCGTCATCGAACGGAACTGCGCCTTTTATTCTGGAAAATTTACGTTTTACATAGTACCCCTGTCCTGGCGGAAGTATTTTTAGTCCTCCAGGACTATTGGTGGATTCGGAAAAAGGAATTCTGAAGAACGATAAATCGTTGGAATCCAATGTTCCGAATAAAAATCCGTTTTGTGCAGCCTTGATATCGGTAAACCAATCGACGCCATACGTCGGGAAATCGGCCGGTACACCGGCAATGACAACATGTACCTTGCGGTCTCTTCCCTGTCTGACGATGGCAGACAGCTGGTCTTTCAAAGTGAAATCGGAAAGCTGCTTGCTGAGCACGTCAGCGTCATCAATCATAAGCAGGATAGTCGGATCTTCACTGTCTTTGGACCGGGTCTGAACCCGTTCATAAAGGCCTGAAATGAGCGGAGCCAAATCTTCCTCATTCTCCGCATGCCCACGGACATGCGGAAGATGGTTCATCCTACTCAGACCGCTACTTCCATAGCGCGTATCTACCGTATATATTTCCAGCTCATCCGGCGATGTATGATATGCAAGTGATAACATCCAGCTAAGGAGGAATGACGTTTTGCCGCCTTCCATCGGACTCGCCACAATAAAATGTGGTCCATCCTCTAGATTGATAGCAAAAGGGGTCAAGTCATCCGTAGCCACCCCGACAGGAACCCGAAACTTCACCATTCCTGCTGATTCATAAGGCTTATGTACCTTCAGCAGTTGATGGAGCGGAATCTTGTCCGGCAGTGACTCAATCCGTGGTGCTTCTTCCCCGTGCCACGCTGCCCGGTGAGTGCGAATCGTATCGCGGAGCGCTGCGGAACGGTCCCCCTCTTCCTGACCGGAAGCCGGCAAAGCCGTCTGAAATTCAAGCGGCGGCACCTGCCCTTTAACCAATCCTCTTCCTGGAGGAAGCTGGCTGGGAACTCTTGTTGGACGCCCCACTGCATAATAGTAATCAGCAGGATCGGCGAGTTCGTACGATACTGCTTGCGAGATATTGCTTCGGACCTTCTCGAACATATCCGAAATCCGGTTCGCCGTAATGACAAACGTAATCCCCAGACTGCCGCCTTCTCGCAGCAAGTATTCAAGCATATCATTCTCATCCGGATAGGAGTTGCGGAAATTCAAGTAACCGTCAATAACCACGACCAGCTGCGGGACGGGGCCTGTGTTGCCCCGGCGGTAGGACGCAACAGTCTTCACACCTGCTTCAGCAATCATATCTTTGCGAGTCGCCGCCGTTTTCGTCAGAAAACGGAACAGGCGCTTGATACGATCCTCTTCCTCCGCCATCATGACTCCTCCGATATGAGGGAGCCCTGCAAAATCCCGCAGCATCCGGCCCATATCCACGATATACCCATGCCAAAAGTCCGGGGTATACCGATTGGCTAACGACATCAGCATCGTTTGAATAAAGGTGGTCTTTCCAAGTCCGGGCATGCCATATACGGCCCAGTGGCCTTGCTCAAGATTGAGCATCAGCGGCTTCTGGCACTGGTTTGGCAGATCATCAACCATCCCAACATAGGACACAAGTGCCGAATCACTGAACAGATCTTGCTTCTGCAGCTCGGTCCCAGACGGTATGCTCTCCAGATCCAGACTCTCCGGAAGCGGTGGAAGCCAAGGTCCCTGAAGCCGTTCGATCCCTTGCTCCTTGGCCACCTCAGCCACATGGTCGATAAACACCTGGAGCTGTTTGGGCACCTCCAGATGCGCTCCCAGGGAGGGATTAGAAGCAAGCAGAGGCTCCGACTTCCCGTTGATTCGCACCTCGCGAATAACCACTGCGCCTGGTGTATCCTTTTCTTCAATATAAGGAGCGCCGCTCCAGGCAAACTGCATTTCTTCAAACACTTCGTCGCTGCCCACCTGAAAATAGCCTCGTCCGGGCTTGTTAATCCAGGCTGCATTCGGAATCTTCAGCATATCACGGCTGTCGCCCTCGCTTTGTACCCGAAGACAGATCCGAAAGCGCGAGTTACTCCAAATTTTATCGTCCACGACGCCTGCCGGTTTCTGGGTCGCAAGAATCAGATGGACACCAAGTGTTCGTCCAATAGCGGCAATGCTGATCAATTCATCCATAAACTCCGGTTGATCTTTCTTCAGCTGTGCAAATTCATCAATGATGATAACGAGATGCGGGAGCGGCTCGCCATGGCGATTGCGCAGCAGCTTGTAGTACTCGTCGATATGCTGCAGATTTCCCGCATCGTTCAATATTTTCTGGCGGCGGACCAGCTCGGCTTTCAGCGACACCTTCGCACGTTCAATCAGATTGTTATCCAGGTTCGTTATGGTGCCTACTACGTGCGGCAAGTTAACAAACGTGTTGGACATGCCGCCGCCCTTATAATCAATAAGCATAAATGCTAGATCATGCGGGTGAAACTCGGAGGCCAGGGAGGCCACAATCGATTGAATAACCTCACTTTTCCCGGAACCGGTCGTTCCCGCAATCAGACCGTGCGGTCCATGACCTTGACGCTCTATTTTATCATGAAGATTCAAATTAATCTTCTTTCCGCCCGCCCGGACACCCATCGGAACGGGTAATGAATCCGGATATCGGTTCTGCTGCCAGCGTCTGTGCATATCCAAATCGTTGATTTTCTGTATATCCATCATCTCGAAAAGTGCCAAAACGCTAGGGATATCGGACGCAGAAGATCGCTTCAGCCGGATCGGCGCCATGTATCGAGCCAAGGCTTCAATCTGCTCCCTGCTAATATGATGGGATTGGAAGGTTTGCTTGGAGACCGTGCCGTCCGCTTTCTTAATCGTGTACGCCGCCTGCTCCCGGTCAACCTCAACAATAAGCTGGCAGTGCATCGGCAAGCTTTCCTTGCGGTCGGACAAGATGATGGTAACCGCATCGGTCGCTTCGGCATCTTCCATCAGCAGAGGCAGCAGCGGTTCTTCCTCGATTAATTGGGTAGCAGATAAGATCACCACGTATGCCGGCGTCTCAATCGATTTCTTCCCATGTTCAGAGCGATTATTTTTACGCCGGTACAAGTGAGTAAATATTTCATCGGCAAGCTGATGGGCATTGCTCCGTCGATTCGCAAGATAGCGGCTGGAACGATCATCATCCCACGTATGAGGGAGCCAGCGCAGCCATTGCCACTCGCTCGCTTCTTTCTCTTCGTAGAAAGCGGCGATCTTCACTTCATCGGGTGAGTGCCGCACAGCCGTTTGGGCCATCATCACGCGCAGCATATTTAATACGCGGTCTCTTCCGCCTACGATCCCTATTACCTTGGATTCGAATAACGGCAGCGCAATCGATGCATCGTCGACGGACTGAAATTCGGAAGACAGCAATTCGGCTGCTTCTATCAGAGGGTCCTTGTCATACCCATCCGCACGGGGTGGCTTTACGTTAATGTAGAACGGAACTTCTCCCTTGCCCACGCAAATCTCCAGAAAATCCTTATCTTCCGGGGAACGTTCCCACAAGCTGCTGCTCCGGTTCTTCACAACGTTGTAACACACGTCCGGATCGCCATGGATATCAAACAGAATGTGTACCTGATCCTCCTGCCGCCCCTTAAGCTCTTCCCGGTGCAGGTCAAGCTGTGCACGGTACTTCTGATTTCGTTCGGCCAGCTTCTTCTGATAAGTCTTCTTGTTGCTTAAATACATGAAGAACGGCAGCGTGTAGGAAGTCAGCATCATAAAGATGGTGAGTATCATGTAGCTGCTCCCCATTTTGCCGTTCGCGCTCATATAGAAATAGAAACCAACCATCGCAGCCGTCATAATAATCGGAATAATGATGGCAATCATCGAAAACGACGGTTTGCTTGGCTCGGACGGGGGTCTCAGAATCTCCATGTCTTCATTGGGTAAAGCCGGTCTAATACGCGGCGAACGTTGGTACAACACGTTCATATGTCACTTCCTCCTAATCCAGAGCGTCTGAAATGCACAATTATGTATTTGCTGTTTCAATTAAAACCAAAGGGTTACTTACCCAATCTCAGCTTTCTTGAAACAACAATCTTCTGCCATAGACAGGAGCTTCCTCGGTGGTTGTTGAGAATGCCCGCTGTAAACGGATATAGGAGCCTTCTCTAAGTCCTGCTTCAACTAGGTTAGAATGGCCCCCTACCGTAAACCACAAGCCTTCCGGGAACTTTGCTTCCAATATATATTGAATCCCTTCACCCGAGGGTTCACGAAAAAGACGTAGCCCCAGCAGCTCATTCAACCGTTCAATGGAGCATTCATCGGGTACGTCGATATCAAACCAATCATCTTCATTTCGCCCGCTGATCACGGTGAGTATCATCTGGTTAACCTGCCTTTCCAAAAATGGTAATCCTTATGTTTATTCCATATGCAAAGTCCAATCACCTATTTCAATAGTTGCAAAAAATAGTTACATTATTGTAATAATATCATCCGAGGGTCAGTTCTGTCAATTTGTGTCATATTTCCTATTTCCTATTTTTCACGCGGCATTGTTAGTCCCGAGGGACTATTTATGTATTGATTATAGGTTAAATCCGGGTTTGTAGTCGGGAAAATATCGTCGTTCACAAAAATGTCACGCTCAGAAAAATGATGCTGATTAATTCTATGAATTTAAGGTTATTTTAAGATTGGCAATTTATAATGCAAATATCATGAAAAATCTTTCGTGAGGTGATTGATATGAAAACACTAATCATGTTCCAAAATAAGCCGGTTCCCGTATACTTTACAACGGATAGCAAGCAGCCGGTACAGAAGGTGCTAAAACTGCTAACCAGCGCGCTTGACCATAAAATTCAAACCGGTAAAAACGCGCTGCAAAAATGCCTCAATTCCCTGATCAGCATTGAAATCGAGGGATCCGAGGCAATTCTTCACAGCAAAAGCGAAAACGACTCTCTTGCGCTATCTCTCTTTTAAAGAGGGATAGCCCTTTTTTTGTTTAACTTCATTATAACCCGTAATGGCGATCCTCGGCTATCTGCGCTCTCTGAATTCGGATTTGAAACAATTTTACGAGATTTCTCCGCGTTGTGATCTCCTGGCATCTGTCCAATTTTTTTAATATAAACCGATCGATGGACATACTGTTCATCCCTCCATTCTTCTTTTGGAAAAACGACCCAATGTTCTGATAACTTCTATTAACCGTGCCTTTTTAAGATTAAACGAGACTTTCTTTCGTTTAACAAAGCTTCTTATGATTCGACGTTATTCTGACGACAGCCCGTTTTATAATCAGTACCTTGCATTAATCAGTACTAAGTGATATCTTATTCATAACCACTACTGAATATTAATTACTACCTCATTGTTTACAGCATGAACATGGACTTATGAAAGGAGGTATCATCTGCCGTATGAATGTCAGTATTCAATTCAAAAAAGGCGTGCTTGAACTCTGCGTCCTTGTGTTAATCCATCGCAAGGACCAGTATGGCTACGAGTTGGCTCAAGCGGTATCGAGGCATATTGAGGTAGCCGAAGGGGCGTTGTACCCTCTCCTTCGCCGACTTGTTAATGAAGGCTATTGTACGACGTACCTCCAGGAATCGACCGAGGGTCCGCCCCGTAAATATTATAAGCTGACGCCTAGCGGAGTGATTTATATGAGAGCCTTGGTAAAGGAATGGCAAGCTTTTGTGGGCAATGTGACCAATCTGATAGAGGAAGGAAATTTGTATGACTAAAAAACAGTTTATTTCAATTTTGGAATCGCGTCTTGCCGCGCTTCCTCCCGACGAACGGCGGGAATTCATTCATGATGTGGCGTCCCATTTTGTCATTGGCATGCAGATTGGACGAACCGAAGAGGAAATCGCCCGTGAATTGGGAGATCCTTTTGAAATGGCCAAGGAAGCGTTAGGCGACCGGTATGTGGATATGGATATGCCTGTTCCGGCAGCGATCCGAAGACCGTCTTCTTTTGGAAAATATGCGTTAGGAGTCGGTTTGTTCTTCTGTGCATTGGTGGCAGTCCCCTTCCTTGCAGCATTATGGTCCGGAGGGGTCGCCATTGCTCTGGGAGCCCTGGCAACCTTGCTGAGCCCAGTGCTCGTTCTGATTGACTATATCGTAAACGGAACGTTTTATCCGGCCAAATTATTCTTATCCATCTCTTTGATCGGAATCGGCATCTTCCTCGGATATGCCACACGCTCAGCCATGGTTGGATTGTTATCGTTAACCTTGAGGTACTCCAGATGGAATACGCGTTTGTTGAAGGGACGTGACGCACAGTGAACAGAAAATGGTTGTTCAGTTTAGCAATCGCACTTATATTGGTAGGAATCATCGGCATGGCCTTGAACAAGTTTAAATTCGGTGAAGAGCTTGTCAGCTATCAGAATCGATGGGATCTGCAGGATGCCGTAAATTTGAAAAAATTAACTATTGCCAGCAATATTAATATCAGCTTCGCGTTTGAGGACAGCGGCGATTCGAACGGATATATCGCTTTTGACGGCAAATTAAAACCGGAGCATGTCGATATTCTTAAAAACTTTAATCCATCAGGCCCTGAGGTGAAATTGGATCTGACTACACCTTCCACTTTCCAGTTGATGAGTGTGGACTTTCGTTCACCGAAAGGAAAACTGACCATTGTGCTTCCATCAAGCACAAAACTCGACGAACTCGATTTATCGACGCTCTCAGACAATATCCAGGTAAGCGGAGCTTCCTCCAAGATGATTGACATCTCCGTGAAGTCAGGCGACATTAACATGAGCGGAATACAAGCCGAGCAGTTAAGCGTTGAGAACATTTCAGGAAATATTCGCGGTTCTGACATCCGGGCATCCACCCAGCTGGTCAATCATTCGGGAGATGTCGTGCTGAAAAATATGGAAGGTCCCGTCGACGTTGAGGTCACTTCCGGAAACGTAAACGTGGGATTGCTTGGCGTTTCATCGGTTAATATCCTGTGCAGATCCGGCAATGTGAAAGTGCAGCCTGACCCGTCCTTCCGGGGATTCTATGACCTTAAGACACTATCGGGAGACGTTTCAGCGCCGGAGTCACTGAAAGAAACAACCGATACCATCCTAGTGGAAACCTACTCCGGAAATATCGATATCGTACATTAAGAAGTTGTTCAAAAAGTCCGCTTTTGATCACGAAGCGAATCAGGAAGCAGCTCGACATCGAATCTTGAATTCAGCCGGGCCTTCCGGTGCTCACGTACCCAAAACGTACGCTCCGCTCCTGACGTCCCTAGCTTCATCCAACCTTCTCGGTGCTGAAAATCGACCTTTTTGAACACGCACTTTAAGACGTTGTTGACAAACGATCGAAATGAAATATACTATACTTTATAAAGTAAACTACACAACAAGGAGAGTTTTCATACATGTCTAATGTACTATTCATCAAAGCAAACAACAGAGCCATCGAACAATCGGTAAGCGTAAAAATGTACCATGCGTTTTTGGAATCCTTCAAAGCAAGTCATCCGGAAGACCAAATCACGGAGCTTGACCTTTTTGCAGAGAATCTTCCTTATTATGACGGCACAGCCATTAACGGTATGTTCAAAGCTGCTCAAGGATTGGAATCTACCCCCGAAGAGAAGGCAGCTGCTGCGAATGTAAGCAAATATCTTGACCAGTTTCTTGCCGCTGACAAAATCGTGCTCGCTTTCCCATTGTGGAACATGACCGTACCTGCCGTTCTTCATACCTATATCGACTACCTGAACCAAGCAGGCAAAACGTTCAAATATACGCCGCAAGGCGTTGTAGGTCTGGTGACAGGCAAAAAAGTCGTCATCCTGAATGCTCGTGGAGGTAACTATTCGGAGGGACCTATGGCCGCGGCTGAGATGGCAGTTAACTTCGTAATGGGTAATCTTCGTCAATGGGGCGTGCAAGATATCGAAACCCTCATCATCGAAGGCCACAACCAATTCCCTGATGAAGCGGAAATGATCGTTCAGAACGGTCTCGAGCTCGTTAAAAAGGCTGCTGCCGGTTTCTAATCGAACTTTTACCTATGAATACAACGGATAGTTAATACAAAAAGCCACCTTCCACTGCTCAGGCAGTAAAAGGTGGCTTTTGTGTAATCCCGTTTAAACCTTTTCCCATTGGGTCCATAACTCGCGCGGGTTACGTGTATAGATTTCATGATCGCGGCTCATATATTGATGAATGATAAATTCCCGCCGAATGGTCGCATAATCCGCATGATAACGCTTGATAAACGCATTGATGTCCTTTTCCGGATATTCTTTCCCTGCTTCAAGCTGCTCTACCAGATACTCCAATATGACGAGTTTCTTTTTGTACTGGGCCGGAATGGAACGCAGCGTTCCGTCTTTCGTTATAAAATTCCGGAGAACGGATGCCTTATAGGCCTCACTTGCAATTTGTTCCATCATGGTGTTCTTCCTCCCTTCTAAATAAATTTTACAATCATCTAATTTAATATTTATCTAATTAGATGATAATCAAATTTGAAATGTTTGTCAATCCCGTCAAATCTGGATTTATCCTTTTATTTGCTGTAGGATTATTATGCAGATCGATAGCGTAAGGTTATTACATAAGGAGGTTCACCATGCTCGACGTCTTAATTATCGGCGCAGGCCCATGCGGTCTCTCAGCTGCCATTGAATGCCGCAACCGGGGCCTCAGCTGCGAGATCATTGATAAACACAATGTAGTTCATTCCATTTATCTCTATCCAACGCATATGCAGTTTTTCAGTACGGCTGAAATGCTTGAACTCGGAGAAGTTCCGTTCGCGATATCGAATGATAAACCGTTTCGGCACGAGGCACTGGCTTATTATCGCAGAGTTGCCAGACACTTTAATCTGAAGATCTTCCCATACGAAGAAGCTCTCACCATAACCAAGCAGCCTAACGGCAGCTTTCAGGTAAAGACCCAGCGCCGCGGCGGTGTAGAGTCCATACGAGAAGCCAAACACGTAGTCATTGCTACGGGTTATTTTGATCATCCGAATTATATTGGCATTCCTGGAGAAGACTTGGAGAAAGTTACCCATTATTTCCGGGAAGCCCATCCCTATGCTGGAATGAAAACCGCGATCATTGGCGGCAGTAATTCCGCTGTGGATGCTGCCATGGAGCTCATCCGTGTCGGAGCCGAGGTCACGATGGTATATCGGGGTGAGGAAGTTTCACAGAACATCAAACCTTGGGTACGTCCTCTGTTCGATAGTATGGTGCAAAAGGGACATATCCAGCTTCACCTGAACTCGCGTGTCGTACAAATCGCAGAGTCTTCCATTACCGTCCTTTCGAATCAAGGCCAGGAAACAATCATTGAAAATGATTTTGTACTGGCATTGACCGGATTCCGTCCTGATCGCAAACTGCTCGCTTCCTCCGGCGTTGAACTGGATGAAGACATGGAGAAGCC
This sequence comes from Paenibacillus sp. NPDC058898, assembly GCF_049316025.1. Classification (NCBI taxonomy): domain Bacteria; kingdom Bacillati; phylum Bacillota; class Bacilli; order Caryophanales; family Paenibacillaceae; genus Paenibacillus; species Paenibacillus sp. NPDC058898. The sequence continues at coordinate 437,834 of NZ_JBMOSM010000003.1, forward strand.
GCTCTATAATCCGGATACGATGGAGACCAATGTTTCGGGACTCTATGTCGCTGGTGTCATTGCATCCGGTCGTAATGCCAATGAGGTGTTTATTGAGTCAGGGAGACTACACGGTCGTTTGATTGCCGAGCACTTGGTCTTGAAAGCTTAACAAAAAAGGAGCGATCCCCCATGGACGTAACTTCACTCATCCTGCTGGCTATGGCGGGACTTGGTATTATCAGCAGCAATTCTGCCGTGACCATTGCGATGCTGGCATTGCTTCTTATCCGCGTAACCGGCTTTCAGCAAGCATTCCCATGGCTGGAGAAATACGGACTGACCCTCGGCATTATCATTCTCACCATAGGTGTCATGTCACCGCTGGCCAGCGGCAAAATGAGCCTGCAAACGATCGGCGAATCCTTCCTGAACTGGAAATCTCTTTTGGCCATCGCCGTCGGCATGCTTGTCGCTTATCTGGGCGGTCGTGGCGCCACGCTGATGGGAAGCAATCCCACCGTGGTTGCCGGTCTTCTTGTTGGCACGGTACTTGGGGTCGCCCTGTTCCGCGGCGTGCCCGTCGGGCCGCTCATCGCCGCCGGTCTGTTGTCCCTGCTCATCGGTAAATCGTGAGGAACAGGAACAGATGCAACCTTTTTTTATAAATAACATAAATAGAACAATAACCTCCCTGCCGGTTCGTGAACGCTTGGGGAGGTTTATTTGTTCTATTAACAAGCCTTGTATCGGACGGATCATTACCATATATAGTCTATTTTATGGTATGATAGCTATCGTGTTTTAGCGATTTTTCCGTAATCCCTTATGAAATATGATGTATCAGGAGGTAACACAATTGTCTTCAACGAATACCGAATCGGCGGCTGCTCCGCTTAGGCAGCTTCCCATGCTGCTCTTCAGGCAGCTGAGGCCGAAGCAATGGACCAAAAATCTGCTCATATTTGCAGCCCCCCTCTTCTCGTTTGAAGTGGTAAATCCCGGCGTGCTCTTCGACACCCTGATCGGTTTTTTCCTGTTGTCCTTCGTTTCCGGCTGCGTCTATATTGTGAACGATTATGCCGATCGCGAAGCGGATCGCAACCATCCGGTAAAGAAATACCGTCCCATGGCCTCGGGTGCGCTGCCGCCCAAGCTGGCTATTGCATTCGGCGCGCTGCTGCTAATCGCTTCGCTGGCCGTATCTTATTTCCTAAATCCGCTGTTTACCGTGTTATTGGTGCTCTATTTTGCCATGAACGTAGCCTACTCCTTCCGGCTGAAGCATGTTGTCATCATTGACATCATGATTATCGCGGCAGGGTTCGTGCTGCGAGCCATCGCGGGCGGACTAGTCATCCACGTCCCGTTCACGCCATGGTTCCTTCTCTGTACGATGCTGCTATCGCTCTTCCTGGCGATCGGCAAGAGACGACATGAGCTCCATCTGCTGCAGCATGACAAAGGCTCTCACCGCAAGGTGCTCGATCAATATTCGTTTGATCTGCTGGACCAGATGAGCAGCATTGTCACCACAGCAACCATCATCAGTTATTCACTGTTTACCTTTACGTCAGGCAGAACCGTTCACCTCATGTGGACCATACCGCTTGTCATATATGGGATGTTCCGCTATCTTTATCTGATTCATATCGAGAAAAAAGGCGGGGCTCCGGACCGGGTGCTCCTAGAGGACAAACACATCCTGGTCACCGTGATCCTCTATGTCATCAGCGTTATCGGGATTTTAGTATACTTTGAATAATACAGAATTAGTAATTGAGGGAAATGATATGAAACAGAAATTCGCAATCTTTGACATCGACAAAACGGTCATCCATACAGACTCCATGTTTCAGTTTTTAAAATATGGTATTCGAAAAAAACCGTCCACAGCACCCTTCATTCTGAAAGTCGTGCTGCATTCCGTGCTGTACAAGCTCCGTCTTTTGGAGGCTGAGAAGGCAAAGAGCGCTTATTTTCATGCGATGCGCCATATGGATGATGCCGACCTGAAACATTTTTACGAAACGGAATTAAAACCTGCCATCTTTCCGGCTGCGCTGAAGGAAATGCAGCGAAAAAAAAGCGAGGGTTATCATGTGCTGCTTGTAACGGCGTCCCCCGACGCTTACATGAGATACTTTGCAGAGCTTCCTTGCGTCGATACCGTGATCGCTACGAAACTTTCCGTACGGGAAGGACGCTTTACCTCGATGATTGAAGGAAACAATTGTAAGGGGGAGGAAAAAGTGAACCGGATTCAGCAGTACTTGAACGAGCGGCAACTGAGCATTGATTATGCAGCTTCCCGCGCTTACTCCGATTCCTTGTCCGACCTCCCTATGTTCGGGCTCGTCAAATACAAATATTTGATCAATCAGAAATCTGCTCAGGGATGCGAGGGATTAACATGGAACAGATAAAAGCGCAGAGCGCCCCGCGCCACCTGGGCAAGCTGTTCATGGTTCTATCGGCTTTTTTGACGGCTACCGGCCAGCTGTTCTGGAAATGGGGCCACGCCAACTTGATATACATGGGAATCGGTTTTATCTGCTACGGCCTCGGGGCCATACTCATGATCAAATCGTTTTCATTGGAGAAGCTGTCCGTTGCCTATCCTCTGATGTGTATCAGCTATATTGTGGCTCTGTTTTATGGTGATTTTTTTCTGGATGAACCATTAACCCTGCAAAAACTGGCAGCCGTAGCCCTGCTTGGAATCGGGGTGACATTAACTTCCTATGAAAAATGACGGGTTCCTATACTTGCTTCTGCTCCTGATGACCTTACTCGGCTCACTGGGCAGCGTATTCTTCAAAGGATATACCGCAAACAAACAAATCAAGCTGCTGCTGATCGGTTTTCTTAGTTACGGATTGGGAGCCTTGTTAAACATCTACCTTCTAGGAGAGCTTCCTTATACGCTGGTTATGCCGGCGAATGCACTTACGTTCCTGTGGGCGTTACTGTTTGCCAAACTGGTTTTCAAGGAAACCATCGGGATCCGAAAAATCGCTGGCGTCGCTTTTATTATTTCCGGATTGCTCCTGCTGATCTGGTAAGCGAATGCCGCTTGGCCTATTTTCAGTACATATAAAAGCAAGATGGGGGAACGAAAAACATGACTTTTTTCAGTTATTTATTTCGACATAAAAAAGATAATTACACAGCGATCGGCCTAAGCGTCTGTCTGGCCCTATGGTATGTGTTCATGAACCTTCCGTTCGTAGCCTACATCAAGGATCATGCAGCCGAGTTGATGCCTCATAGCCCATTCTATGGTGCGCCCTTTACGCTGAATCTGTTCAACTTCGATCCTTCAATGGAATATGGACCGGAAAACATCTCAATTATCCATCCGTTCATTAATTTCCTGACCAGTCCGTTAACAACGATGATCGGGAGCTCCAACCTCCCTTACCTTCTGATTCAATCGGTCCTGAACGCTTTTAGCGCAGCGCTGGTCTACTACATCGTCCGAAGAAGCGGAGCCAGCTGGTTGTTGTCTCTTGTCACGGCGGCTTTCTTCGGTATCAGCTCTTATTCGCTGTTCACGGCACTCATACCGGATTCCTACGCTTATGCGCAGTTTATGATCATCCTATCAGCCGCTTATTTGCACTATGGCCGGCTTACGAATCGATTTGCCGTCATGCCGAATGCCTCCCTGGCCCTGATTAATTTCGGCATCACGTCTACGAATGTAGCTACGTTCGCAGGAGCACTGCTGATCAGCCAGTTCGATAGAAAACAAAAGGACACGTTTAAACGGTTTATCATGACTATGCTGATTTTCCTGGGGATGGCGGTGATCGTAACTCTGCTTCAACACTTACTGTTCTCAGGTAAATCGTGGATCGCCAACGTGTTTTCAAGCGTGCAGAACGGTGCGCTCAGCTATGTTTCTCCTTTTTCATTCGAGCACCATTCCCGAGTCTTCTACATGTTATTTGTAAGTCCCATCCTATCGCCTGAGCTTGCCATGATTGATCCGGGGATCGCTGCATTCGTGACGAATTTGGCCAAGCCGTATCCGATTCATGTCCATATCGTCGGTATCGGGATGCTTATCCTTGCGGTTCTATCCTTCATTAAGGGTATCCGCTCCCGCGATACCTGGGCATTTGGCATCTATATTCTGTTCGCGATTCTGCTGCACATCATCGTTGGGTTTGGTTTGGCTACGTATGCTTACGATCTGTACTTGTACGCAGGACATTATCTGTTTGCCCTGTTTGTGCTTGCAGCACTGTTTATTGCCAAAACAAAGAACCTCCGGATTCAACAAGCGCTGACCGGCATCATGGTACTATTCCTGCTGATCACCTTGGTGAACAATATCGTATTACACGGGCAGACGCTGGACTATATTCAGACGACTTATGACACGGTGTTCAAGAATATCGAGAAATAAGCCTTGAAACACATCAAAAGACCCGTCCCCTGAAGCATGGCCGAACACCATGCCTTAGAAGGACGGGTCTTTCGTTAATCAATGAAATAAGAGAATATTAATTCTCCAAATGCTGCACGTTGTATAGTCTGGCATAACTTCCATCCAGATTCATCAGCTCGCCGTGCGTGCCTTGCTCTGTAATTCTGCCATTCTCCAGCACAACGATTTGATCAGCATGCGTAATGGTAGAAAGGCGATGGGCCACGATCAATGTGGTGCGATTGTTGGACAAGGACTGCAGCGCCTGCTGTATCAGATGCTCGGACTCCAGGTCCAGCGCCGAAGTCGCCTCATCCAGCACCAGAATGTCCGGATCCTTGAGGAAGACTCTGGCGATGGCAAGTCTCTGCTTCTGCCCGCCCGAGAGCTTGACGCCCCGTTCCCCCACTTCCGTCTCATAGCCTTGCGGCAACTGGGTGATGAAATCATGCGCATTGGCGGCTTTGGCAGCGGCGACGATTCTCTGCTCATCCGCTTCCGGATTGCCAAACAATATATTTTCACGAACGGATCCGCTAAACAGGAAGTTGTCCTGCAGGACCATCCCCACCGATCCGCGCAGGCTGTCCAGCGTCAAATCCCTGACATCGTGACCGTTAATTTTAACTGCTCCCTGCTGTACATCGTAAAATCTCGGAATCAATCCAATCAGGGATGATTTGCCGCCGCCGCTCATCCCGACGAAGGCAACCGTCTGCCCCTGCTTGATGGTCAGGTTAATATCTTGCAGCACCCAACCTGCGGCATCATTGTACTTGAAGCTTACGCGGTCAAACTCGATCTGTCCTGCTGTCTTGAGCGTTTTGGCACCCGGACGGTCCACGATGTCATATGGCTCGTCCATGAGCTCCTTGACCCGTTCCAGCGAAGCTGAAGCCTGTGTCAGCACCGTTGACGAGTTGATCAAGCGGCGAAGGGGCGCATACAGCCTGTCAAGATAACCAAAGAAGGCAACAAATGTACCTAATGTCAGATCTCCCTGAATCACCCGATATCCTCCATAACCGATAACCAGAATAGGCGCAATATCGGTGAGTGTGTTGATAATGGAGAAGGTGAGCGCATTCCAGCGGGTCTGCGCCATCGCTTTTTTCAGAAAATTGCCGTTGATGCCTTCGAATTTCTTCTGGTCGTACCGCTCCAGAGTAAAGCTGCGGATAACCGAGATCCCTTGAATCCGCTCATGCAGGTACGCTTGGATGCCGGCGAGAGCCTGCGACCGGTCCTTAGTCAAGCGCTTAAGCCGCTTATACAGCAAATTCACCGCTAACCCGTAGAGAGGAAGAATCGAGATGGCAACCAGCGTCAGAACGGGATTCATGAAGAACATGACGATTAATACAAACACCAATGTAAACATATCCAGCCAGATGTTCATCATACCGACTTCTACCAGGTTCTTGGATTGTTCCACATCATTGATAAAGCGCGATATCGCCTCGCCTACCTTGGTATTCTGATAGTAACGAAGGGATAACCGCTGCAGATGGGCATACAGTCGATTACGCATATCGAATAAAATACGACTGGTAATGAACTGGGCAAAATACTGCCGCAAATATTCCACCGGACCACGTACAACGACAAACAGCACCAGGGTCCCGGCGAGAATCCACATCAGATCCTGGATTTTCTGTTCAATGGTCATCTGCTGGTTGATTAGCAGATCATCCACGACATATTTCATGATCATGGGCAGTAACAACGGGATTGCAAATTTGATCATGCCGATAATAAGGGTCAGGATGATCCACTTCATATATGGCTTAACGAACGGATAATAGATTTTCCATGATTTCAAAGGTGATAACAGCCCCTTTCTGAAGTAACATCCACGTGGTTGACAGGCGAAGAGCAGTTGACATTTATGCGCTTCAATGCTTTATTAGTTCTAAACTTATGAATTGTATCATGTCTTGCAGGAGGATTTAGTCATGACCAGAATTTTCGTGACGGAGGCCGTCATGCTGGCCATTTACGGTCAGCTGTTAGTACCACCTAAACCCGTCGAGTACATCATTCCGTACACTACCATTTTGGAATTATATGAGCTTCATACCACCGAGGAACATCTCATGAATAGCAGTGCTGATGACCAGCACGTCAAGATAAAGATTGGCGAATTGATTTCCTATTTTGAAGAACCACTGAACAAAAAGAAAATCGAGCGCGCGCTGCAGGTGCCTTGGTCCAAGAGCCCCACCATTCCCGTTAGTGAAACTACCCGGGTCTCGGTCATGAATACCATGGACACCGCACCCTATGGGGAATCCTTCGATCCTGTGGAAACCGAGCTGCTGCTGGCATCCCAAAGAGCCGCGGCTCCCATACTGACCGATCAATACGAATTGATTCAGCGTATCGTCGAAAGCGCTCTTCCCGTTCAGGTCTATGATATCGACGATTTTGATTTTGCATTGGAGGTCCCGCTGTCCGGGCAGCCATAATGATCCTATGTACACACCTTCGCATGGCAAAAGGAGTCCCTCCCCGGTTTGAATGGGGCAGGGACTCCTCATGTTGACCGAAAAAAATTCCCCGTGCGGGGAATTTAAGGCGTACAAACTGCCACCACTAAACGAGCCTCAGCTGTTCTTTTTTATCTTGTCCAGCAAGCGGACCGTGATCTCATCCATAACGGGCAATGCTTGAAAATCAAAATATTTAAGAGATACTTCCGTATTAGGGGACAAATGAATGGCACTGTGCAGGCCGGTTGCCGCATACACACCTATCACATAATACACTTCATCTCCACCTATTTGCTTCTTCATATACTCCGGACCCGACACAAGGTCCAAGAGTCGCATATCATCCGCTGTCTGGCCGCTCTCCTCCCACAGCTCTCTGGACGCTGTGTCTTCAAGAGCTTCGCCGGGCTTCAGGTTTCCGAGTGGAAGTCCCCACTCGTCCTTGTTCTGCCGCTTCAGGAGCAGAATCTCTCCGTTATCGTTCAGCACAAGCACCGCCGCTTTCACACGGACCACCGAGCGTTTGCCGATGTATTGGCGAATATCGCGGTGATATACGCTCATCTTGGGAACCTCCTTTCCCTAGATGGCGCTGCAGTCTCACATAGGGTTAATTCACTGCGCCCTCTTCTTCATAAATATACGAAATGTCATCCAAGGATTCCTCATACTTCACGCGTAGCGTATATCCCTCCAAATACCACAAATCCTGTTCTTCCATAAAAAATGTTACCTCTTCGGAATGCTCCGTCAGTCCCGCTTCTCTTGGTTCTTCTACCGAAATACCGAGCGAAAATCCGGGATGGAGACCGCCGCCTGAGCTATATCGTGGAAAGAAGCGAACGAACGTGCCTGACTGAAGATCAAGTTCCTTCTTGTACCAACGTGCCGCCTGGTCGCTGACTTGAATTTGCATGTGTCGTACACCCTCCTTAGACGTCATATTATGTTGACCCCTATCTTTTTTGAGACCGGAGATCTTAGGGACGGTATCTTATAAATAGTTGCAATATTATCATAACGCATACGCACGTTAGGATACAAATCATTTTGATAATAAAATAGTGACATAAGGTTCTATCCTACCTTCACTATCGAATATCTTGCTATGATCCTGAAAAATAAGTTTGACACATTCCAGTTCATGGTGATAAAATTCAGTCCATACGAGATCGATTTGAATAAATTGTAAATTTACGAAGAAAGGGTGAGTGACATGTTTAAACTGTTTGCGATGGATCAAGATCATCTGGATCATCATTTCCTACAATTAAATATGGATCGACTCCCCAATGGTGCTGTCTCATCATCATCAAGCCTCGTTCATTCGTTGCCAGAATGATCAGAACGAAGCAGCTAACCGTTGCGCGGAAGTCATGATCGCCGTGCGAATGATAAGTTCAAAATTAATGAAGCATATCGTCCGTCGTCGGATGATGTGCTTTTTTTGGTTTTTAGGATGATATGATGCCGGAACGACCTACGAAAGGAAGGGATAATGTGTTTGCCGTACTTAAAAATTTAGGCTGGTTTTTCAAGCAAGAGAAAAAGCGTTACTTGATCGGCCTTGCGCTTCTCATCTTTTGCGGACTGGTTGAGCTGCTGCCGCCGCTTCTGCTCGGAAACGCCATTGACGATATCGTCAGCAGTTCCATAACGTGGGCGTCCCTCGTCCAATATCTGCTCATGATTCTCGGCATCGTTGCTGTCGTTTATTGTGCCACTTACATATGGATGCACCGTTTGTTCGGAGGAGCGAACCTCGTGGAACGCCTGCTCCGTACCCGGTACATGAACCATTTGCTGCGGATGCTTCCGCCGTTTTTCGAGCGTAACCGTACAGGAGATCTCATGGCAAAAGCTACGAATGACCTTCGCTCCGTGGCAGCAACTGCTGGCTTCGGGATGCTCGTCATGACCGACTCCACCATATACTTGATTGTCGTTCTGTTCGCCATGGGCTTCATTGTCAGCTGGAAGCTGACATTGGCAGCCATTCTGCCCATGCCGATCATAGCCATTGGTATGGTCATCTACGGAAGAGCCATCCATAAACGCTACACGCTGGCGCAGGATGCCTTCGGTGACATGAACGACCAGGTTCTGGAGTCCGTAGCTGGTGTGCGTGTTGTCCGCGCTTATGTACAGGAACGCGCCGATCAGCAGCGCTTCCAGGACATTACGGATGATGTATATCGTAAAAACCTGGCGGTAGCCAAAGTGGACGCCCTATTCGAACCAACCATCAATTTCTCCATCGGTCTCAGTTACGTCATCGGTTTAGCCTACGGTGTGTATCTGGTGTTCCAGAATCAAATCACGCTCGGAGATCTCGTATCGTTCAACATGTACCTCGGGATGATGATTTGGCCGATGTTTGCCATCGGGGAATTGATCAACATTATGCAGCGCGGAAACGCATCCCTGGATCGGGTCAACGAAACTTTAAAGACCCCGCCAGATGTTACCGACGCCGCGAACCCTGCAGATGTGGAGGTTCCGGATACGATTCAATTTAAAGATGTCACGTTCCGTTACCCAACCTCTACAATTGATAATTTGAAACATATTAATTTTACGCTGCAAAAAGGCCAGACGCTCGGCGTCGTAGGACGCACGGGCAGCGGCAAATCGACGCTGCTGAAGCAGCTTCTCCATGAGTACCCTACCGGAACCGGCGAAATCCTCATTTCCGATATACCAATGGAGAAACTGGCGACTGACCGGCTCCATGGCTGGATCGGGTATGTGCCGCAGGAGCAGATTTTGTTCTCCAAGACGGTGCGTCAGAACATCCAATTCGGCAAAAAGGATGCCAGCGACGAATTGATCATGGAGGCCATTACGACCGCTGCGTTTGACCGCGATCTGGTCACCCTGTCCGATGGGCTTGATACCCTTGTAGGCGAAAAAGGTGTGGCGTTGTCCGGTGGGCAAAAACAAAGGGTCTCACTGGCCCGAGCTTTTATCGGCGACCCTGAAATCTTAATATTGGACGACTCCTTGTCCGCTGTAGACGCCCGGACGGAAGCCAGAATCATCGATAATATCCGGAGCAAACGCGCCGGCAAGACGACCCTGATCTCCACGCATCGACTCTCAGCCGTTCAGCATGCCGATATCATCGTGGTGCTGGAGGACGGTCGAATCACGGAGCAAGGAACCCATGATGAACTGCTGGAGCTCGGTGGGTGGTACCGTGAGCAATTCGAACGCCAGCAGGTAGAAAACAATCTGACCTCGGAGGAGGTGTCTTAATTGACTCCAACCGATACGACCATATCGAATGAATCCGGCATTGCCAAACGACTGTTCCGTTATGCCTTAACAGCCAAGGGCACCTTCATCGCCGCCTTGATTCTGCTGGCCATCGGCGTTGCCGCAGAGCTTGCAGGTCCCTTCATCGCAAAAACGATGATTGACGAGCATATCCTGGGCATCGAACGGCCTTATTATGAGACGACGCAGGCTCAAGATGCCGCATCCTATAACGGGACTTATTATAAACGCGAGGATCGCTTTCTTGAAGGCGAGACGCGAGGACAGGAAGTACGTCTCGTTCAGGCTGGCCGCAGCTTTTACTTCATTAACGAGCCGGTAGCCCGAACCGAAGGAAACCGCTCCTTTCAGGACGGTGTCATGACAATTTCCTACGCCTCAGAGGAGATGCAGTATCCGGCTGTTAAATTGACCAAGGAACAGCTGTTTGAATTTTATAAACCCGAACTTCCCAACATATATAAGCTGGTCGGCCTGTTCCTGATCTGCCTGTTGATCTCCATGATTACAGTATTCGGCAGAACCTACTGGCTGCAATCGGCAGCCAATCGGGTCATTCAGAAGCTGCGTACCGATGTGTACGCCCATATTCAGCGGCTGCCCGTCAATTTCTTTGATGATTTACCGGCGGGCAAAGTCGTTTCCCGGGTAACCAATGATACCGAAGCGGTAAAGGACCTGTTCGTTGCGGTATTATCCAACTTCAGCTCCGGCGCCGTGTATATCACGGGTGTCTACGTCGCATTGTTCCTTCTGGATGTACGACTGGGCTTGATCAGTTTGTTTGTTATTCCGATGTTGATTGTATGGACCATTCTGTACCGTAAATTTGCAACCAAATACAATACCGTCATCCGCTCCCGTCTGAGCGAGATCAATGCCATCATTAATGAATCCATTCAAGGTATGGCCATCATTCGTGTATTCCGCCGCCAAAAAGCGACCCAGGACGAGTTCGAGGCGCTGAATGCGGATTATATGGCTCATCAGAACAAAATGCTCAATCTGAACTCCTTCACCACGCACAATCTGGTGAATGTTCTACGTAACGTTTCCTTTGTAGTCGTACTCTGGTATTTCGGTTCTGCTTCATTAAATGGTGCCGGCATCGTCTCGATCGGCGTCCTCTACGCCTTCGTTGATCTGCTTGGCCGCATGTTCCAGCCGATAACGGGCATGGTTAACCAGCTGGCAGCGCTCGATACCTCCATCGTCTCCGCCAAACGGGTGTTTGAGCTGATGGATGAAACAGGCGAGAAAGTAACGGATGGCAGCATGCCGCGGTATTTAGGAAATGTAGAATTTCAGAACGTGTCGTTTGCGTACAAGAAGGACTATGTCCTTAAGAACATTTCTTTTGAAGCGAAGCAAGGCCAAACCGTGGCGCTTGTAGGTCATACCGGCTCCGGCAAAAGCTCCATCATCAATCTGCTGTTCCGCTTCTATGACCCGCAGAAAGGCACGATTACCATTGATGGCCAGCCCGTTACCGATATTCCAAAGCAATGGCTCCGCAAGCATATGGGGATTGTACTGCAAGACCCGTACCTGTTCACAGGCACCATTGCTTCGAATGTCAGCCTGGGTGACCCGAGCATTACACGGGAACAAGTGGAGCAGGCGCTGCGCGACGTAGGGGCTGATCGGCTGCTCGCTCATCTTCCGCAAGGCTTCGATGAGCCAGTACTGGAGAAAGGCAGCACACTCTCTGCCGGACAACGACAGTTAATCTCTTTTGCCCGGGCTCTTGCGTTCAATCCGGCCATACTGATTCTCGATGAAGCCACCGCTAACATTGATACGGAGACGGAAGCCTTAATCCAGGAAGCTCTGGAGGTACTGAAGCGAGGGCGCACGACCTTTATCATTGCCCACCGCTTATCCACGATCCGCAGCGCCGATCAGATTCTGGTCCTTCACCGCGGCGAAATTGTGGAACAGGGTTCCCATGACGAGCTGATGGCCCTGGGCGGAAGATACTTTAAAATGTATCAACTCCAGCAAGGCAGCACGGCTCCGATTGCAGAGAGTAAGGAGACGGTACTTGCCTCCAACAGTAAAATGGCTGGTGGTCATGTATAAACCAAGTTAGAAGAGTTTTTTCTTGCGAAATCAGGAAGACCCAGGCTTCGAAGTTTATACCTACAGATATCAATAAAAGAAGGCTGTCCCCTGTCGAATGTTACATTCGCTTGGGAACAGCCTTCTTTATTGCATTGTATGCTGGCGGTACATTACAAGAATTACTTTGCCGGATGATCAAGAGTAGCTTCTGCTTTGACCGTGATTTTGGTGTACTTGGAAGGCACGAGCACGTCATCTGAAGATTTGGAGATGACTTGCGGGTACATTTTGTCCGGATCGGGTTGAAGAACTTTGTAGTAGATCACGGCTTCGGTATCGCTAACATAGTCGACCGACGTAATTTTAATGCCATACCCCGGATTCGGTAGGTCTTCCTTGGTTACCGTGATTTTATTCTGCGCATCATCCACCTTAACGACGCTTGTACTTACATCCGGTTCAGATTGTCCCGGCTTCTCGGGTATCATGTTCTTCTGATGCTCCTCAATAAATTGAGTGGAATTGTACGCAAGCTCTGCCGCTTCAATACGGGTTAAACTCTTGGCGGGATGGAACTTGGCGTTGGCGTCGAGCTCAGCGATCTTGGTTAACAGCAGGAACTGCACCGCTCCCCGGCTCTCCTCTTTCATCAAATCCTCGTCGGCCACATGCAGATACATCATGACCACGGGATAATTCCCGGTCTTCTGAATCGCTTCCGAGAGCAATGTCGCGAACCCTTCTCGGGTTATCGGTTCATTCCATTTCATGTCTGCGGATACGGACAATCCGTTCTGAGCCGCTATATTCACAGCATCCGCGAACCAGGCATCCTTCGGCACACTGTCAAACGAACGGCCCGTATAGTTCGGCTGTACCTTCAGGTCGGCGACATTCACAATCATCTGCACCGCTTGGGCGGTCGTTATTGTTTTGGCCGGAGCGAATTTATCGGCACTAATCCCTTGGATAATTCCTTTCGCTTGCAGCTCCTTCACCATTTGTAGTGGCTGCTCCTCTTGAATATCGTTGAAAGCAGAGGCGGCGCCGGCACCGAGCAATGACGAAGTGACAAGCATTGCCGTTAACAATTTCGTAGTTTTTTTCATAATTACACCTCCTAATCTATCTGACGCAGAGGTGCTGGAATATGTTTCATCTCAGCCCTAATTTCTTTTATACGCTTTTTTCGCTGTCCAGGCCAAGCTTCACATACATTTCGCGAGAATAGCCCTGCAGCTTTTGCTCTAACGCTTGAGCCTGGTCCTTAAATGCGGTCAGCTCCCGAATCATTCGGGAACGGCCAGCCGGACTGAACGTCTCATGAATCCGTTCTTTGAAATAATCATGAACGATGTAGTTACGCTGCTTCCAGACTTCTTTTAATTGAAGTGTTTCTTCTTCGGAGAATGGAAAGTAATGCTGGATCTCGTGTACCAGTTGGCCCAGAGAGCTGCTTAATTTCCGATGATATAGTTGGGTGAAATCTTCTTCTGAAGGCACATTCCCTTGGGAAAGCTTGATCAGCATCAACAGATTCGCGAGCTGCTGCTCAAGCGCCTGTGAATAATACACCGCTAATCCGAAATAGGCAAACAGCTCTTTGGAGTGGTCACTATCCATCAGTCGAGATTGTTTCATGGTATCCTCCTCTAGTATTGGCTGTCTTTACCGTTTCTATTTGTGTATATCCCTATGGTAAAGGAAGATTCCTCCTACTTCAACCTACTTTTCGGATTATGGTTGCCGCATCCTTACGACAGGCCGTCCATAGATAAACCGCCAGCAAAATAAAGCTGTATATGAACGTGTACGCAATCGTCATGAATAACACGAACTGGGAACGCTCGTCAGCATGAATGAACATGTCAATCATAACAGAGACAGGTGGCAGAACATAAGGAATCAATCTCAGATAAACAAGTTCATCCTGAACGATAGATTGCCCGGCTAAGGAAATAACGATAACGATTAACAGCCATCCTGCCGCTCTTCCCTGATTCTCCATAAAGCCAAACTGAAAAAATACGGACAGAGAAATCCCAAGCAAGGACAATGCCACATGTCCCAGATAACCCAATGCAAACTGGGATAATGTAATCGGCTTATCAAACATTCCAAATACGATTGGACAAAGGACGGCAAATAAACTGAACAGGATAGATAGAAGCGTTACGGTTACATATTGGGCGGCATAATATCGTATGGCCTTCCCGCTGTGAACGATCAGGAGCATCGTTTGACGCCCTTGATCATGATTGAGAAAGTTCAAACCTAGCCAAGCTGAGCCAACAAACAGAAATGCAGCCGTTACGGCATAACTGTCCATGATCGGATTGGGCCGGTAGGAGTATATAAACACCACCGATATCAATATGAAGGCAATCGGAGCGAAATATCGATAGGATCTCGTGTAACTAGCAAGCATGTAACGAATCAATGACCCCATTATGCTCCCTCCCCTTCATTTGATTGACCAGAGGTTGGGTACACTTGCTTTGCCATCTCTCCGCTCCAGGGTTCCAGCCGTATCAGCGAACCACCTGACTGTAAAATATCCAGCAGCATATTATCCGCGACTTGCCGCGACACGACCATCGATGCAGGGTTACCTCTCGAAATCCAATAGTGAAACCCTGAACGGCGTTCCAGTTCCAGCATTTTGTCCTGAGAAACACGCGTGAATTCCAGCTTCATCCGTCCCATCTCCGAACCGGCTTCCAGCGTTCCGTCCCGTTCGATCCGCCCCTGGCGGAGCTGCGTTACCCGGTCAGCCAGCGAAGCAATAAGCAGCGGCTCGTGAACGGACATCACAATAGCTGTCCCTTGTCTTTTGATTTCACTTAGAATGCCAATCATCTCCATTTGAGAAGCCTCGTCCAGTCCCGACAGAGGCTCATCCAGAACCAATAGATCGGGCTGACGAAGCAGGGCCTGCATGATGTTGACTTTTTGCAGCATCCCCTTGGAGCATAGGGTCATCTTCATGTCCTGCAGCTGAAACACATTCAGCATCGCACCAATTCGATTCTCGGCTTCTTGCTTGTTCATACCCTGAATGGCGGCCATATGGCGCAAGTATTCAGAAGGACGAAATCGAAGCGCAGGGAATCGCTCCGGAACATATCCGACGCGAAGGGAGGTTTCATACTCGACCCGGGACCCTCCCGATGGATTAGCAAGTCCGGCTATTACATGCAGCAGGGTGCTCTTTCCAGCGCCGTTGCTTCCTGTAATAGCAACACACTCGGCTCGGGAAATGCACCAGGTAATGTTATGTAAGATTGCAAATTTACCGAAACGCTTGTGTACTCTGTTCAATTCCAGCAGCTCTTGCAAACATTTCAACTCCTGTTCACTTATTCTGGTGTTATATGTATTGTAGAGCTATTTTACCTGAAAGCACAACACTTCAAGCTTCATGGACAAAGGTGCCGTTACCTCACATGACACGAAAATCCAGCGTTTATTCCGGTCACGAGACCATTATCAAAAAAAACATCGGAGGTCACGGGCAGGAAGATAAAATAAAGCAAAGGCGGCCTAATGGCCGCCTTCACCTAGTTAATCATTCCTTCTTAACGTTCACCTTGGTCATAACCCTTTTCTGATTGACCCAATCCATTTACGCTGTCATCATCGCAGCCGTTGACCTGCCAATTCAAATGATTCAATCTCTCACGATCCGACAAAAGCGGTTAGCGCCGCGCCTATGGCCCCCTCTTCGGCATGACGCGATACATGAACGGGGAGCCCAAAGTCCCTTAACCTGCCATTGCTGACCTTTGGCTCACATGAGTCACATTGCCTCAGCCGCTAATTATTCTGCTTATTCTCCAGATCTTCGATATTCTTATCGCCTTCATTCTTGTAATCGTCATAAACCTGGTTTCCATTTTTAGTGACTTCGTCATATAAACGTCTCCCTGTATCACGAGCATAATTCCATGCGAAATTCTTACGATTAGTAACCTGCATCCAGATCTCACCGTGAGGGATATCATTTCCGTATTTAGTTTCTAGAACCCGAAGGGCTGCTAGCAGATTATCATATTCTTTGTTCGCTAGAATTTGCATATCCATTTCTGTAGTATTGATAGCTCCCTGCTTCCGTATGACTTGTGTATTTGCCTCTCCTTCTCCTTTTATTTGCCACGTCTTCCACTCGCCGAGTAATTTAATATACGCTTTATTGAGATAATTTTTTAGTGATTCGTCATTATTTACATAAGTGAACTCTCCACCTCCAGATGAAGCAACTTGTCGAAGCAATTTCTGTCCTTCGTTATCCACATCAAAGCCAATAATATTTACAACGGTCTTCACTTTGGATTGGTTGAGTTCTTTGGCAATCTGTACTGGATTACCTCCACATGTTTCAATTCCATCACTTACCACATATACGATCGAATCGGTTGTCTCAGGATCTATATCTTGTTTTACAGATTTCAGAGCATTTGCAATGGGTGTCCATCCAGCTGGTTTCACGCTTTGAAGCGCCGTTTTTATTTGATCTGTCTGGTTACCTGGGCCATGAAATATTTCTTCTGTACTGTTGCATGATACTTGTTTATCTTTCTGACTTCCAGTTCCTTTATGTCCATATACCCGCAAAGATACTTCTGCATTTTCAGGTAATTTATCTGCGAAAATCTGTATAGCTTCTTTGGCAGAGTCCATTTTTGATTTGCCATTGATCTGCGCTTTCATGCTGCCACTGGCATCAAGTAGGATCGAAATGTGTAATTTCCTACTTGCGGGTAATGTGATGTTGCCATCAGGTCGCTCAATATCCACTTTAACTTCTGTGTCATATTCTTTGAATGTGGTTATATAAGAGCTATAATCTTCACCCAATAGAAGGAGAAGTTCTTCAGTATATTGATCAGCAGTCAAGTCATTGGGTAATTGATCCACAGCTTCCTTAACTTTCTGTTCATCATAATTGGAACCGGCAAAACGTCCTGGTGGTTTCATTAATGTTTCTTCATCGGTCAAGGAAGTCTGAGGTTCACTTTGATTAGAGTCCGGTGGACTCTGAATTTCTGAGCTGGGTTCATTTTGATCTGAACCTGATGGGGTTTGAATGTTTGAAGGACTCTTTTCTGGTTCATTACTTTGCGTAGAATCTGATGAATCAGGAATTTTTAAAGCATTCTTATCTGTTTCATTACTGCAACCTGCAAGGAATAAGATTAACATAATAAAAATGAAGATAGATCTTCGAAACATCAACTCACCTCTAATTAATCATCTTCTGATACATAAACAAATTATTATCCACCCGGAGTTCATTGGCGGTCATGATGAACGGCTCCGCTTTGGGCTCGTGCAGCTGTATTTTAGAAAATATAGAAACCGCCATCTCGTATTCGTACTTCCCTCCTTAATCTAAATGTTATAACTGGTGAGAGCAAAATTTGGCGGGAAGTTAGGTTATGACCAATAGCTGATGCGCCCGATTCCCAAGTATCTTTCCAAAATCATACACTACAATCCAGTCATTAAACACCTAATAATGGATAATCAAATAAACATTAGACTTTCTTCCTATAACCATTGAACCATGAAGAGGGCCCACCGGGTCTTATAGTAAATGAAGTGTTGAACTTTATCATGATATTCAAGATTCTTGATCGTAATTTATAAAATCTTGATACTTCGTAATTAAATGCCGAATAGCCCGGTGCAACAACACTTGATATCGTTTAGATGGTTAACCGTTTAAACAAGAACTTAATATCAGTTTTGCAATCCTCAGCACCTGTATAGAGCGTCTGCAAAGCCTCGATTTTGACAAAGATGAGTACACTTCGATAGCAAAAACAGATTGAAAAAGCAAAAACAGCTCGTTCATCTGACGATGAACGAGCTGTTTTTGCTCCCCTACTACACTGCGGATTTGCCTTACCAAAATCAATATCTGAGCATAGCCACGAACTTTTACGAATTCCAAAGTAACCGGTTTCCTGCGCCAACATCCACTTGAACATGTCTTTAGTGGACTTTGATAACGTCGAGCTACTGTAGAAGTTGATCCAGAGCCACTTAGGGCAGTGGCTTCACAGATTATTAAACCTTATTTAATATTAATGAAGGTGAAGAAGTCCTTTTCCCTCTAATCGCTCATTTCATTCAGATATTTTTCAAACACAATCGTACCTGCACCAATGATGCCCGCATGTTCTCCAAGCTCTGAGGGCTGCAGCACCATCTGATTATGGAAGCTGGACGAGCTTCTGTTAAAGGATGTTTCATTAACATGATTGTAGAAATCCGGGTAACGATTAGCCAGTACTCCGCCAAGGATGATGGTTTCCGGTGTAAGCAGATTTATCATATTGGCCAGGGATATACCGACATAACATGCCGATTCATGCAGGATATTGGCAGCTAGTGGATCTCCAGCCAGCCCGGCATGGATTACATCGACTACATCCAGATTCTGATTCTCACCATTTAGATAAGAACTAAGAGAACTTTCAGTCCCACGTCCTATCTCCTCACACACTCTACGGACGATGGCAATCCCCGACGCCATTGCTTCAAGGCAGCCGTCATTACCGCAAGTGCAGCGCGGACCGTTGATATCTATCGTACAATGCCCGATCTCACCGGCTCCAAAGGGGAAACCCTGATATATTTTCTGATTGATGATCAGGCCGCTCCCAATCCCGATATCCGCATCCACGTACACCAGATTGTTGAAATGGCGACCGTTTCCATACCATAGCTCACCGAGTGCCATTACGTTAGCGTCCTTCTCTACATGGGTTGGGAGCTCCGTATTCTCCTCGATTAGTTCCTTTAAACGTACTTGATGCAGACCGGGTAAGTTGGGCGGAGACAGAATTTTGCCTTGAAACGGATCGAGCGGTCCGGGAGCCCCTACGCCGATGCCGATAATTTCGGACTCCAGGCCTGACTTGTCCAGTACAGCTTGTATCGTGGATATAATAATATTCACTACACTGCCGCGATTGGCGCTATCTTCAAAGGAGCAATGTTTCGTGAACAACATGTCTCCCTGCAAATTAATGACCGCTGCCCGCACGGAGGCTGCGGTAATATGGACGCCGACCGAATACTTATCGGCGGGATTCAACGAGATGAGCTTGGGCTTCCTGCCACGGCTAGAGTCATCATATAACCCGGCTTCAATGATCAATCGCTCCTTCATCAGCTCTTCCACCAGATTGTTAACCGCTGTAAACGTTAAGTCCATCTTGGCTGCGATTTCCGCTTTCGTTAAACTGCCATAATCGCGAAGCAGCCCGATAATGCCGATACGATTCATATTTCGGACATACCGATTGTTTTTTCCAACTGAATTATTCATGTTACAACCTCATTCTTTACCATTCATTATACTTACCTTCCTCGCACATCTATCATAGGGGAAAATACGAAGTTAGTAAAATTCCTCCAGTTGATCTCGTGGAGAAAAGTCAGTTCACCGAACCTGAAGACACTCAACTTACAACTAAAAAGCCTAATTTCCCGCTTCGGAAATCAGGCTTTGTTATATCGTACTACGATAGTTAACTTACATGTGCTTTAGCATTTCGCGGCATGCGTCGGCACATTTCCGGCACGCGTCGGCACATTGTTTGCAGTGCTCGTGATCATGCTTCCCGCATTCTTCCGCACAAGCCAGGCATGCCTTGATGCATAGTTCGCAAATTTCCTTAACGTAAGGACTTTTCCGTGACATGGCTTGAGCCGCAAACGCGCATATATCGGCACACTCTCTGTCAAGCGTTATACAATCGCGAAGCATGGCCAGTTCGTATTCTTTCAGACAGGATACATAGCATACATTGCAAGCGTTCATACATTGGAGACATGCTTCAATACATTCTTTATATTTGAGTTCATTTAACATTGGGTAGATCCTCCTTGTAGTTATTACGCTATGCCTTTGTATTAAACTTTGAACTGCCCTCTGAATCAAACATGGGCCAGAAAGACCCCAGTAGAATTGCCCAAAAATGATCAGGCAAGTCTGTGACTTATGCCCGACTTATCTTCCCTTCCAGCATTTCAAGCTGCTCTCGCAGCAGCGACTTCTGGAAGTGCTCCCCGATAAATACCACCACATCCGGTACTTGACCCTGAGGCGTAATTTTCATAAAATCGGATTCCCGGAAGGCGTACTGAAATAGAAACCGGCTGTTGGTATCATTGAAGGTGAGGATGCCTTTAGCCCGGTACACATCCCTTGGCAGCCCAGCTATGAATCGCTCGAATTCCACACTGTTTACCGCATGGCTGAAATAGTAGGTGTAGGACATCACATGATCATGAGAATCGTGAGCATGACCATGCTCGTGGTCGTCGGCATGGTCACGATTGTGCGCATGTTCATGGCTGTTGGCGTGCTCTTGCTTGTATGTATGTTCATGGACATCCCTGTTCTCTAGACCATGTACATGCGAATGCTCATTCTGTCCATGTGAACCGCTCTGCAGCAGATCTTCAAAATTCAAGTCGCAGCGTACCGCAGGGATAATCGGAGCATACGGGTTCCAACGCTCAAGCAGCTGCTCAATCGTCTCTTTGTCCTGATCGTTCACCAGATCCATCTTATTGAGGACGAGCGCCGAGGCGGCGCGAATCTGCTCCTGCATCAAGCGATAGGTCTTCCCCTTCTGCTCTATATTCAAATGCAGCAGATGCGCGGCATCCACGACGGTGATCAGCTTTTTCACATCGATTCTCATGTATAAAGAAGCTTCTGCCGCTGCGTCCAGGATTTCCATCGGATTGGCGATCCCCGTCGCTTCAATGACGATGACATCTGGCTGTTCCCGCTGGATCAGCATCGCAATTTCAGATGATAAATCGGATCGAATGGTACAACAAATACAGCCACTTAGCATCTCTGCCGTTGGTACCTCTTCACCGGCGACAAGCCCTTCAATGTTGACCTCGCCGATTTCGTTCATGACAATGGCCGGCCGCAAGCCCTGCTGCTTGAAGCAGGTAATGAGACGGCTAAGCAATGTCGTTTTTCCACTGCCAAGAAAACCTGATAAAATATAAATGGGTGTTACATGCTCCACGTTCCATACTCCTTTGCGTGCATCATGATTATGCTAGCGAGTGTACTACATTTCATCCGACTACTGCAAGTTCACCACCATTAACTACTACAGGAGATGTCATTTCTATGAATTCAACGCAAGAGCATAAACAGCAATCCCCCGCTTCCGCGAACTGTAAGGTGATTACGGTCTCGGACACGCGGACCAAGGACACGGACAAGAGCGGTAAACTGATGATCGGCTTGCTTGAAGAAGCCGGGCATGCCGTTGTATCTTACAGCATTGTCCAAGACGACTATGAAATAATCCGTGAAACGATCTATTCCGCGGTCAGCAATCCAGAGATTGATGTCGTCCTATTAACCGGCGGTACAGGCATATCGAGCCGGGATACCACCTATGAAGCCGTATCTTCACTGCTTGATAAGGAACTCCCCGGATTCGGCGAGATCTTCCGCTTCCTAAGCTTTACGGAGGATATTGGGTCTGCGGCCATTTTGAGCCGCGCGATCGGCGGCACGCTAAGCCACACAGCCGTCTTCTCGATGCCAGGTTCGACCGGAGCTGTAAAACTTGCGATGAACCGGATTCTGCTGCCTGAGCTGCGGCACATCAAATATGAGCTGGATAAACACAAATCATAATAACAGCGAATTTAACATGCTAAAGAGGGTGTCCCAAAAGTTCTTAGATCTGGCGGGATGCCCCCTTTTTCTGTTAGGAGACGCTCCGTGTACGAATCGTTCCTCCCATCGCTGTTGCCCCCAAATTTCTTGGAACGGTTCTAAGCAAGGATGAAATTCGGGGACAAAGGCGACCGCTCTCGCTTGTCCGGAATCGTTTCGTCCTCTCCGCTAAGTTGTGCAGATCCCCCACATTAGACATACGAAAAGAAACTGGACTTGGAGGACGACATTCCACCTCATCATCTTGTTTGCATCATTCATGAAGCGGTCAACCGCTTGGATGACCGCATCTTTTCGGTTGCCCATCCCGGTGGCGGGCGAGACAGCTACCATCCCAAGATGCTCACCAAAGTCATCATTTACGCCTACACACAGCGAATCTATTTCTCTCGTCAGATCGCCAAACTGGAACACTATTATTTGTATTTCTGCTTCGAGGACTGACGAAAGTGAGCCTATGTCGGATGGCTTTCGCTTGCCCATAATCTACTCAAGCAAGCGATACAGACCGAAAAGCAAGAAATGGCGGTGCAAGGATAACATCCTGAGCACCGCCATTTCTTCATTTGACACATTTTTTATCTGACGAACCGCCCGTCAAGTGAGCAAACCTACTTATGGACAGCTACTTCTCTCCACTCTAACTGCTGGCGCGTCGTTGATGTTTGGCAAGCAGGGAGGGCGCTATTTTTTTGACCTGGTCATAATAGTTATCCGTTTTGTCGCCCGTCGACGTATATACGATGGACGTTTCCTTGTCGCTCATGATCAGGTTATGCCCGCCGGCCGCATTGGCATCCCCTTCTGTAACGCCGAATATCTCCTTGATCCCTTTTTCCCTGGCCGCTTGATCCTGATAGACATACACGGTAATAAACTGGCTTGCATCATAATTGATCCGGTATTGATACGTGATGTTGCCTACGTTGTCCTCCGCATAGGTTTCATTGGTCAGCGGCATGCCCACCTGTTTGAATGAGGCCTTGAGATCCGCAAGGAATTTTCCATTCATGCCCCGCCCCGATATCCGGGCCTCCCTGGAACCTTCCTCGTAAGCCCTCATGTTATATAAGCGCGCCTCGTCCCTGGCCACCTGCCTGGAACAACCGACCGATATGGCAAGAATGGAACAAAGCAATAAAGCGGTAACGATTCTGCGGTAATTCATGTTCACTCACCCTTCCTTAGGTGTCAGAGGTTGCCTTCCCTTAGCATGCCTGAGGATGAGGAACATTATGCGTATGAGAAATCAAGGTAATATTATAGAGCGATGACGCTTCTTCCAACCGCCCTGCCCTGCAGAATGGTGTTCAGCACTTCAGGCAGATCGTGTAGACCGTATTCTGTAATTCCTTCTTGAAGAACAGATGCGGGCTTCCATTCATCGGCCAGCTTCGACCATACCGATCGGCGGAAGGCCATAGGACAATACACCGAATCGATTCCGAGAAGATTGATCCCCCTAAGGATAAACGGAAACACCGTCGAATCAAAAGCACCGCCGCCCGTCATGCCGGAAATGGCGACGCTCCCGCCGTATTTCACGCCTTTCAGCAGTGAACCCAATTGGTTTCCACCGACCGGATCTACCACCGCTGCCCATCGCTCGGCAGAGATGGCCCCCTTGGAGGATGCCGCAGCCTCTTCCCTGGATATCACTTCATGGGCTCCCAGCTTTAAGAGCCAGTCCCTCTGACTTGATTTGCCTGTGGATGCTGTTACGCTATAGCCTAATTGACTGAGGATGGAGACCGCGAAGCTGCCCACGCCCCCTGTTGCCCCCGTAACTAGAACGGCCCCCTGTTCCTGTCGCAGTCCATTCCGTATCAAGGCCTCTATCGATAATGCAGCCGTAAAACCTGCGGTTCCGATAGCCATCGCATCACGCGGGGACAAACCCTGCGGCAACGGGACGAGCCATTCTCCCTTAACCCGTGCGTACTGGCTGAACCCACCTTCATGAGATACCCCTAATTCATAACCGGTACAGAGAACGCCATCGCCTTCCTTGTAATCAGCATGAGCGGAATGCACAACCGTCCCTGCCAGATCAATACCCGGAATGAACGGGTATCGACGGACAATTTTCCCCTCCGGTATGCTGGCTAGACCGTCTTTATAGTTGACCCCGCTGTATAATACCCGCACAATAACGTCACCTTCGGGCAGCTGCTTCAAACTCATGTTCTCCACACTGCCGCGAACCCCTTGCTCATCTTGACGCAGCACGTAGGCCTGAAATTCGGTTTCGTTGTCCACACATATCACTCCTTGGGTTAGTTTAGGTGCTGTAAAGCAATTTGGATCTGCACTATGAATATGTCGAAGCTTTATACAGGAATATGGCGACTTATGCGCTTTCCCGAGAAATGATCCTGCACTCGGCTTAATTAGTCAAAATTATGTTATCATGGAAAAGGAATACTTTTATACAAAAATCACCAGAAGGAGTTGAAATCCAAGTTATGATGCATTCAGAATATAGATCTAAACGTTCATCCTTCCGCTTCTCGTACTTACTCACTTTGGTGACGTTAATTCTGTTATCGGTCGTTTATAAACCGATCAGCCAGTTTTTTGAAGCCCTTGGTATTCCTATACAATCAGGAGGCATTGCCGGCTCGTTTCTCGTGTTCTTCCTGAGCTTGGGGCTCATTCTAACACTGTATCGGCTAATCTTCAGAGTATTCCCCATCATTACCCGGCCTGGTCTCAAAGTATACGTATTAATCGGTCTATTCTTCCTATTGTTTACCGGGATCTACGAATACAGGAGCACACACCGCACAGTTGAAGCGGCCGTGTTCAATGGGGAGCATGCTTTTCTTGAGGCATCTTTTAGGGTTGATCATGCTGAAATCATAAAACCAGAATCATCGCCGAACAAGGCGTATGCTTTCTTGGTTACACCTGGAACAGGATTGCATTTATCAACCTATACCAAGGGATGGTTCGGATGGAACACTTCATTTGCAACAATATTGTACCCTCCTGTTGAAGATTCCTCTTCTCCCTCCGTATTCTCGAAGACAGACAAGTATTCATCACTCGTCCTTGGCATATATAGAAGCCAGGAACCCTTTCAGGTCCAAGTAAATGGTCAGCCGGTCCATACCATACCTTATCAGCAACTCAAGCCATATGTCAGTGAAGATTTGTACATTTGGTATTACGAAAGCCAGCCCGACATGCTAGAGAACAAGGACAAGGTTCATCTCACCGCACGTGACGTAAACGGAAGTATAGTGGATCGACTTGACCTATAGCCGAGTACAAAAAGACGCCCCTTCTCCTGCCAAGCGTCAAGATTGGGAAAGCGTCTTTTTCATTGCTGTATTTTATAACCTACTCTTCATGCTGTTCCATGAACTCGGCCATCATCCGATGTTTCACTTCCCAGACCTCTTCACTCAGATTAACGCGGTATATTTCCGGATTAAGTTTCCGCAGATACTCCGGCCAGAACTGATCCAGCTGAGCATCATGATAGCTGCGAATCTCTTCAAGCTTCGGCAGCTCATACACCAGTTCGCCATTCAGGAACACCGGTTCAAGCATGGACACCGCTTCAAAATTCTTTACATTTTTACGCATGTAAGGATGCAGCGGATTAAACAGCTTTAATTTCCCGTTTTCCGGCGGCATCTCTTCTTCCGGGAAGCAGATGTAATCGGCTATCGCTTTGCCACTTCCCTTGGATATAATGCGGTATACTTCTTTTTTGCCTGGTGTGGATACTTTTTCGGGGTTGCCCGAAATTTTGAGAGTCGGCACCATCTTGCCGTCAACTTCCCGCTCCACGAGCTTATAGACGCCTCCAAGCGCAGGCTGGTCGGCTGCCGTGATCAATTGGGTACCCACGCCCCAAGTATCCACTTTAGCTCCCTGTGCCTTGAGATCCAGAATCGTTCCTTCATCCAGATCATTGGATGCCACGATGCCAACATAATGAAGACCAGCCTCATCCAGCATCTTCCGTGCCTGAATCGACAGATAGGCCAAATCCCCGCTGTCCAGACGAATAGCATTCATCCGCTTCCCTTGGGCCTCCAGCTTCTTCGCTGTTACAATGGCATGGGGAATCCCGCTCTTTAACGTATCAAAGGTATCCACCAGCAGCGTCACTTGATCCGGCATCACCTCGGCAAAAATATCAAAAGCCTCCTGCTCACTCCGGAAGGTCTGCACCCAGGAATGCGCATGCGTACCTTTCGTCGGGATTCCGAACTTCTCGCCAGCCAGCATATTCGATGTGGCATGGAAACCGGCCAGATACGCAGCACGCGCGCCCCAAACCGCTGCATCCGCTTCCTGTGCACGTCTTGTGCCAAACTCCAGCAAGGTATCGCCGCTGGCAACCTGACGGATACGGGACGCCTTGGTGGCGATCAAGGTTTGAAAGTTCATGAAGTTCAAGAGTGCCGTTTCAACCAGCTGTGTTTCAAAAATGGTGCCTTCAACTCGAATGAGCGGCTCATTCGGGAATACCAGCGCCCCCTCTTTCATGGAATGAATATTCCCTTGAAAACGGAACCGGCGAAGCTCCTCCAGAAATTCAGGTTTATACTTCTCTTCCTGTTTGGCCAAATACGCGATATCATCCTCTGTGAAACGCAAGGATTCAATATAATGTACAATCCGTTCAAGACCGGCAAAAACCGCGTATCCGTTACCGAATGGCAGCTTGCGGAAATACGCCTCAAACACCGCACGCGTACGATGAGAGCCATTAATCCAGTGAGCGTACATCATGTTGATCTGGTATTTGTCCGTATGTAGTGCTAATCCTGCTGTCAGCATCACGATCATCCTCCACTGTTACCCGGTTCATCTAGGCTTCCGGGTGGTTCAAGCTGTCTATTGATTAAGAAGTTCCTTACTTCGCACGACCGATGCCCCGAGACTGCCTTGAAAGTGACTTAAAGCCCACTTGTGTCCCTCCGGATTAAAGCTCGCGACGGCATCTTCATAAATCGTAATCCGGTATCCGTAATTATAAGCATCCACTGCAGTATGCAGAACGCAGATATCGGTGCATACTCCGACGAGATCGACTTCGGTAATCCCGCGTTCCCGCAGCTTCTGGTTCAGATCCGTACCGCAAAATGCGCTGTATCTCGTTTTGTCCATCCAATAAATGGTGTCCTTGCGTTCCTCATATACCTGCTGAAGTTCACCGTACAATTCCCGCCCCCGGGTTCCCCGAATGTTATGCGGAGAAAACAGCTTGGTTTCGGGATGATAAGCATCATTGTGCTCATGCAGGTCCACGGCCATTACAACAAAATCACCACGATCACTGTATGACTTGGTTAGCTCCGCGATTGTGTTCTGAATGTTGATGGCGGGTTCGCCTACAGGCAGATTGCCATCCACGAAATCATTCGTGAAATCTATCACGATCAAGGCTTTCATCTGACACACACTCCTCTTCAACATGATTAATGTGATCGATAAAATAACAGCGGGTGAATCCATTCCATTCCTACGTATAAATCGATAGCAGTGGTGCATGATCCGTAAAACGATACAATTGGGCCGGCCGTTGGGAATATTGATTGGAATTTAGCGGCTTGCCGTTCTCATCACGGGCTTCTTCCAGTATCCCCTGCCTGCTGCGGGTCGATGTGATTTTGCGGATGAAATTGGGCTCGTTGAACTCGGGCACGACGGTCTGAATGACCTGGTACAACTCACTCAGTGTAAAATGCTCCGGTAAAAACTGCCGTGCAATTGTCGTTTGCAGCATTTGCTGCTGAATCTTGCGGTACGCATCCATAATGATATCCCTGTGGTCAAAAGCAAGCTCCAGCTCCTCCAGAGCCTCCGCTACAGTAAACAGACCCACCTCTTCCGCATCATCGGCAGCCTGGCGGTGCTCCAGCATCCATTCTTCTACCAACGCATAGAATGCATGGCTGATGATCCAGCCCCTTGGATCCCGTCCCGGTGCGCTGTACACGCCCAAGTACTCCAAGTGACCGCCGTCCACCCCGGTCTCTTCTTTCAGTTCCCGTTTGGCGGCATCGTAAATAGACTCACTCTCACGGCAAAATCCACCGGGGAGTGCCCACATCCCCGCACATGGCCATGATCTTCGCCTGATCAGCATCACCTTAAGCTCACGTATGGGCAATGTCTTGGTGAAGGTTTTCCGTTCCCGCTTCGTCAAGGTAAACATCACGATATCGGCGGGTACACCATCCGGTGTTCTGTATTTCTTGGCACTGCTCTTTGGCGCCTGTTCGCGATCCGTCATTTCCATCACCATAACTATTATTTTGATAATTTCATTATGACATATTTAAAGATGATGTCAAGGATTTCCTGACCTCATCCTCTTTATAAGTGTACTATGCCCTATTCATTCTCATTCTGTGCATAATGCAGCAAGAATAGAAAAGGTGCGGAACCATTCCGCACCTCGTTTCATCTATCCGCAGCTGCTTGGCGGCGTATCTTTTCCTGTTTCCACATTCACTTTTTCCGAAACGGTATCATGAATCACGGACACAACCAGCTGAAGAAGATAATTAATATCGCTTTGACTTTGCTGGAATTCCATCACGAGCGGAATACCGTCAATTTCCTCTTGCAGTTCCTCGATCTCCCGTTCGATTTTGGCAACCATATCCTTGTTCTGGAACGATTCAAAGGCTACGATTTCTTTTTGCTTTTTCTTAATGGTTTTAATCAGGTTTTGAACCCGTTCGTGGTTCTGGATCTTCTCTTCGGCCTGCTTAAACATCTGAACTTCTTCACTGGTGGATATTAATTCAGCCAGCTCGCCGGCTTTTGCTAAAATATCGTCACGTATAATCAATTCACGAGTGTTGTAAGTTGACATACCGTATGTGTTCGTACGAACATGATCATGTGCCAAGGTTCATCGCTCCAATTCTTCATCATCTATATGGGAATATGCAGCACCAGCCGCATTCTGCTCGCAGCCCAATGCTGCATTTGAATGCTGTGCTTCTCTATTATACCGCATCCGAGGCAGGAATCGTGTTCGGGATCATATCCCCTTTGATATACCAGGTCTTCGTATCCGTAATTCGTACATTCACGAAGCTGCCTATGAGATCCGCTGAGCCTTCGAAATGAACCAGCTTATTCGTGCGTGTGCGTCCCGACAGCATGGAATCATTGTTCTTGCTGACACCTTCTACAAGGACCTCCACCGTAGCGCCAAGCAGCCTATCATTGCTCTGGCGGCTGTACTCACTAATGGCTGCATTCAAACGTTGAAGCCGCTCGCTCTTGACCTCCATCGGTACATTATCCTCCATCACTGCAGCCGGTGTTCCTTGGCGAGGAGAATAGATGAACGTATAAGCAGCATCATAACCTACTTCTCGCACAAGAGACAGCGTCTCCTCAAACTGCTCATCGGTCTCACCGGGGAACCCGACAATAATGTCGGTGGTAAACGCTACATTGGGAATTGCCTTCTTAATTTTATGGGCCAGTTCCAAATACGTCTCGCGTGTATATTTGCGGCTCATTTTTTTGAGCACTTCGGAGCTGCCCGACTGTACCGGCAGATGAATATGCTCGACCAGGTTGCCACCCTTCGCCAGCACTTCGATCAGATGATCGTCGAAATCCCTTGGATGGGATGTCGTGAAGCGAATACGTGGGATATCGATCTTGTGAATATCATCCATCAGATCGCCGAAACGGTACTCGATATCTTCAAAATCCTTGCCGTAGGCGTTCACGTTCTGACCGAGCAGCGTAATTTCCTTATACCCTTGCCGGGCCAATTCACGAACCTCAGCAATGACATCCTCCGGACGCCGGCTGCGTTCCTTGCCGCGGGTGTATGGAACGATGCAATATGTACAGAATTTATCACAGCCGTACATAATGTTGACCCAGCCGCGGAGACCTTCTCTCTTCTTCGGAAGATTCTCAACAATGTCGCCCTCCTTGGACCACACTTCAACCACCATTTCCTTGCTGAAGAGCGCTTCCTGAATAAGGTGAGGCAGACGATGTACGTTGTGCGTACCAAAGATCAAGTCCACGAAGCCATGCTTTTGGAGAATTCGATTAACAACCGATTCTTCCTGCGACATACAGCCGCAAACCCCAAGCAGCATATCCGGCTTTTCGATCTTCAAATGCTTCAGGTGGCCGAGTTCGCCAAACACTTTGTCCTCCGCATTTTCACGAATGGCACATGTATTGAGCAAAATGATATCCGCCTGCTTCCGATCCTCGGTTGCCTGGTAGCCCATCTGCTCCAGCAATCCCTTAATCGTCTCGGAATCATGCTCATTCATCTGACATCCGAACGTATACACAATATAATGCTTGCCAGCTCCGATGCTTCGAAACTCTTCCGGCAGCTCAGTATCATACAATACTTCGACACTCTGCTTGCCGCGCTGTTTTTCCTGTCTATGATTAGGCTCCGAAAGGATGTTGATTTCCCGGCCATTGATGCGAATTCTCTTCCCGTGTTCATCTTCCGAGAGAACTTTGGCTCCTGAAAAATCAAAATACTTGGAGTAGTCCTTACTTTCTTTGGACATGCTTGGTCACTCCTTAGATCCGCAAAATCTTTGGTTTACATGACAAAATATCTTAAATAGTACGTGTTCAAAAAGTCAGGTTTTCAGCACCGAGAAGGTTGGATGAAGCTAGGGACTGAGGAGCGGAGCGTAGGCAAAACCTACGTGAGCACCGGAAGGCCCGGCTGAATTCAATATTCGATGTCGATTAAGCTTCATGTGCTGCTTCGTGATCAAAAGATGACTTTTTGAACTACCTCTAATTAGGCACTGTTTTAAATTATATCATGATCTTATTGCCTAAGCTACCACCCTGGCGTTATTGAGGCTAAACCTTAACAGATGAACTTTCTCCTTCAAATTGGCTTCCCGAAACATTTAAACCCTTGGGAAATTTCAAAAAAGAGCCTGAAATCGAAGTGAATCGACTCAGGCTCTTCCAGCTGTGATCGCTTAACAGCAGCACATGCGTGACACATACAGTATGTTCATAAAGGTTTACTGAAGCTATGGATTAATCAATAATTTCAGCAGTGTCTCCGGTTTTGGCGCCAGCAGCGTTAGCTTCATCGGTATCGATGTGCATGTCGAGCGCAAAATTATCGGATACGCGGGCAATGACATTCTCCAGTACAAGACCGCGTTCGCCGCCTAAGCGTACCTTCAGCAGATCCTTGTCTTTAATCCCCCATTGATCCGCAACGGACGTATGGAAGTGAATGTGACGAGCAGCTACGATAACACCTTCGTCCACCGTTACTTCACCTGCCGGGCCTTTAATCGTGATACCCGGGGTACCGGCGATGTTTCCGGATTCGCGTACGGGTGCTTTTACACCGATGGCGAAGGAATCCGTGCGGGAAATTTCCAACTGGGTTGCAGGACGTGCAGGTCCCAAAATTCTTACTTTATCGAATTGTCCCTTCGTTCCAATGACCGCTACCGTTTCGTTGGCTGCGAATTGTCCTGGTTGGGACAATGGTTTGAACTCTGTAAGCTGATATCCAGGGCCGAACAATGCCTCAATATGCTCTTGGGTTAAATGAATATGGCGGGCGGATACACCCACAGGTACAGTTTTACTCATCTGTCTCACTCCTTGTTTTTCTCTATATGCTGTACATGCCATCACCTATTATACTCTCTATTACCCAAAAATAAAAAGGCAACCCGGGTGATTCAGGCCGCCTTCTTCCGTTTCATGAGCAATCTGCAACAGGATTGTCAAAGTTATCCTCGAATCATGGTCGTTATGCGAAAGGTTACTACGCTTGAGCTGACAATGAAGGTAAATTCTGCTCAAGAAAACGGAGGGCATACTCCGACATCCAGCCCTTGACCATCGATTCAGGATAATGTTTAAGCAGCAGCTCTTGAAAATCCGAATACCGGCCCGGATGCTCAAGTCCGGCTACCCATTGATCAATCCCGTCGAAATCCGAACCAAACATGATGTGCTTCTCTCCGCCCATCTCACAAATTTTCTCGATGTGCGGCAATATGTCCTCCGGCTTGACACGCTCTACTCCACTGCGGATAAACCAGGGCACAAACGTGATTCCGATCATCCCGTTTAGCGCGATTAATGCCCTTATCTGTTCATCATTCAAATTCCGGGGATGCTGGCAGACGGAGTACGCATTGGAATGCGAGGCGATGATGGGCCCTTTGGTCAGCTCCGCGAGCTCCCAGAAGCCAGCTTGGGACAGATGGGACACATCCAGAATAATACCTGTCGAATTGCATAGCTCTACCAGTTGACGCCCCCGTTCTGTGAATCCCCCATTTCGCTGCTCCAATGCTCCATCTGCAGCCCAGTTCGCATAATTCCAGGTAATCCCCATAAAACGAACGCCCATCTCATACAAGAGCTGGACGTAATATAGATTCCCCTCCAGCCCGTCAACGCCTTCCAGCGACAGAACGCCGTACCGTCCATTCTTCCGTTGTCCGAACTCTTGGACTTGTTCTTGCCAGAGCAGTGGCTTCAGATGACCCGGTTTAACAATGCGGCTGCGGTAAGTATCTATTTGTCCCAGCACCCGTTCAAAGGAGGGTCTCCCCCATTTCTCCGATAAAAAAACAGCGAACACCTGAAGGACCAGATCGCCCTCCTCCATGCGCTGCAGCGTTACATCCAAATGCGGGTCATCCACAAAGGAGGCTTGGGAATCTTCCCACATTTTGCTCAAAACATCACAGTGAAAATCAACCGTCCGCATCGCGCCATTCATCTCCCTTCTAAACTTATCACAGCAAAAAGCCTGTTTACACCAAGGAGAGTAAACAGGCTAATACCTCAACATTCGAAATTTATCTAGGTTCTACGATCAATTTAATTGCCGTCCGGTCTTCGCCATCAATCACAATATCCGTAAAAGCAGGGATACAAATCAAATCCACCCCGCTCGGTGCTACAAATCCCCGGGCAATTGCTACCGCTTTAATGGCCTGGTTCAGTGCTCCCGCCCCAATCGCTTGCAGTTCCGCCCCGCCTCGCTCCCTAAGAACTCCAGCGAGCGCCCCTGCAACTGAATTAGGATTGGATTTTGCTGAAACTTTTAATACTTCCATGGTAAGTACCTCCCCTGGGAATGTTGAGTGATGGTTTGCTTCCGCTTACTAGATGTTATTCGTGAGAGGGGAAAAAATTCCTGCTTTTTACCATCCGTTCCTAATTTAATTAAACGGATTCCGCCTTTTTTAATCCATCCGCCATTCGTCTTCGTACATGCGGATTTTCTGTATCTTCCGGGCTCTTCCCGTTTCCTCATCCATATCCACGCATACGGCATGGAACTGCCATTTGCCTTCGTCGACCTGGAAACGAGCAGGAAGCTGGGTCTTGAACTTATACATTACCGCATCGCGCTGCATGCCGAGGATGCCTTCCTTGGAACCGACCATGCCGGTATCCGTAATATAAGCTGTTCCTCCAGGCAGTATGGTGTCGTCATTGCTTTGTACGTGGGTGTGCGTTCCAACCACCATCGAGGCGCGGCCTTCCAGATGCCATCCCATGGCAATCTTCTCCGAGGTTGCCTCTGCATGGAAGTCCACCAGAATGCACTTCGTCTTCTGGAGAAGTTCATCCACAATGTCATCGGCTGCACGAAACGGGCAATCGATCGCTGGCAGGAATGTTCGTCCCTGTAAATTCACAATCGCTAGCTGTTTGCCGTTCGCTTTGATGATCGTGTATCCGCGGCCCGGTGTGCCGGGCGGAAAGTTTGCCGGACGAATCATGCGAGGCTCATCATCGATAAACTCAAAAATATCCTTGTTATCCCATGTGTGGTTTCCCAAGGTGATGCCATGAATGCCCCAATTAAAAAATTCATTGGCTATGGCCGAGGTAATGCCGCGTCCTGAAGCTGCATTCTCCCCATTGGCAATAATGATGTGCGGATTATATTTGGACTTCAGCTCCGGAAGGGAAGCCTTCAAAGCTTTACGACCTGTACTGCCGACAATGTCTCCGATGAATAATACGTTGATGTCAATCACTCCTTCAGGGATGCTTGTCCTGATTCCCGGCAAGACCGTTCCCGATTCATAAATGTCCGAACTGTATTTTCGGAAATTTTAAAGATAAAAAGTGGCCGGATTGCGGCCACTTTTTAAGGTCCAAACTCTATTTTGCGTAATCCACCGCTCGGGTTTCCCGGATAACGGTGACTTTGATATGACCCGGATAATCCAGTTCATTCTCAATCGTTTTGGTAATGTCGCGTGCCAGGCGGAATGCTTCAGCATCGTCGATTTTCTCAGGCTGTACCATGACACGAACTTCACGTCCTGCTTGAATGGCATAGGATTTCTCAACGCCTTCAAAGGATTCGGAAATTTCTTCGAGCTTCTCAAGACGACGGATATACGTCTCAAGCGTCTCTCTGCGTGCTCCCGGTCTGGCAGCAGACAATGCGTCAGCTGCGCCAACCAGCATGGCAATAACCGAAGTTGCTTCACAATCACCGTGATGAGAGGCAATGCTGTTGATAACCACCGGATGTTCCTTATACTTCTTCGCCAGCTCCACGCCGATTTCAACGTGCGATCCTTCCACTTCATGATCCAGCGCTTTACCGATGTCATGCAACAGTCCTGCCCGTTTCGCAAGCACGATGTCTTCGCCCAACTCGCCGGCCATCAGGCCAGTCAAATAGGCCACTTCCATGGAGTGTTTCAACACATTTTGTCCATAGCTTGTACGGAATTTCAGTCGACCCAGAATTTTGATCAAATCTGGATGCAAACCGTGTACGCCAACCTCGAAAGTGGCTTGTTCTCCGTACTCGCGAATGCGTTCGTCCACTTCCTTGCGGGATTTCTCCACCATTTCTTCGATACGAGCCGGATGAATCCGTCCGTCTGCCACGAGCTTTTCCAAAGCTGTACGGGCAATTTCACGGCGAATCGGATCAAAACCGGAGAGAATAACAGCTTCCGGAGTATCATCGATAATAAGGTCAATCCCTGTAAGGGTCTCAAGCGCACGAATGTTTCGGCCTTCACGTCCGATAATCCGGCCCTTCATTTCTTCATTCGGCAAGGTGACTACAGATACCGTGGTCTCAGCTACGTGATCAGCCGCACAGCGTTGAATAGCCAGCGTGATGATCTCGCGTGATTTCTTATCTGCCTCTTCCTTCGCCTGCTGCTCGATTTCTTTAATCATCTGAGCGGTTTCATGACGAACTTCCTGCTCAACATTACTGAGAATAATGCTGCGGGCA
Organism: Paenibacillus sp. NPDC058898; assembly: GCF_049316025.1. Classification (NCBI taxonomy): domain Bacteria; kingdom Bacillati; phylum Bacillota; class Bacilli; order Caryophanales; family Paenibacillaceae; genus Paenibacillus; species Paenibacillus sp. NPDC058898. Next base: position 473,077 of record NZ_JBMOSM010000003.1, read on the forward strand.
TCCTCCATCGACAGGTTGGAGATGCGCTCCAATTCTGTCGTTTGTTTCTTGTAAATGGCATCGATTTGCTGCTGGGTCTCTTCTATTCGTTTCTCTTTGTTCGCCACTTGTTCTTCTTTACGTTCCAAAGATTCTATTTTTTTATCCAGCGACTCTTCCTTTTGCAACAATCTGCGCTCCTGCCGTTGAATTTCATTCCGGCGCTCACGAGTGTCTTTTTCAGCTTCGGCTCTGATTTTATGAACTTCGTCTTTAGCTTCGAGAACCGTTTCTTTCTTCAATGCTTCTGCTTCCTTCTTCGCACTTTCTACGATCTGCAAAGCGGCATGCTCGGCACTGGAAATTTTAGCTTCTGCAAGGGATTTGCGAATAAAATAACCGAACCCAAAGAATATAGCGGCTACAACGAGAACGATTATGATCCACCAAATTGGATGCATCTGATCACCTCCTCGTTGGTTCCTCCAAGGCATTCCTTGGGAAATGTGCAATTGTCAGGTTACTCATTCATACATAAAATTTTCCGGCAGTGGAAGCTGCCGTCCATACTGCGAACGCCGTATCACGTACGCAAATCCCGCCTTACCCAGCGGAATACATTTCACTATGAATTGGCGATTTAAGAATCTTTCACAAAGTAGTCACTTTTTTGGAAGGAAAAAGGATTCTAATTTATGATAAAAAGATTCATATTTATTTTAGTATTTATAAAAAGATATTGTCAAGGGAAAGCAATGGGTAAACGTCAGTTTCATCCAACGAAACCATTTCTTTCACGAAAAAGTGCCCAATTTGCCCTTTATTCGAAATCTTCCAGTCCATCGTCCCACTCACCCTGTTGCTGATCCTCATCGACCAGACGTTTGAGTACCTGACGCACCTGGTCCCCGCCGAAGCCCCTACGCATTAAATATGCTCCCGTTTTACGTTTGCGATCCAGCATCTCCCCATGGGTTTGCTGCCATTTTTTCCGTCCCACGGCGAGCGCGCTCTCCAATTCGGCATCTGCACTGATCTCGCCCAATGCCTCGGAGATCAGCTCCGTGCCGATTCCCTTCTGTCTCAGTTCCTGCTTGACCCACAGCCGTCCCTTCTTATGGCTGGTCATTCGCTGCTCTGTCCACATCTTGGCGTATAACGCGTCATCAATCAGCTTGTCCTTCTCCAGGCGCTCCAGCGTCGTCTCCACGCTGCTCGGCTCGAAACCTTTTTGCTGCAGTCGCTGGGTGATCTCCTTGGCTGTTCTTGGCTTCCTAGCCAGATGATTCAACGCCTCTACGTAAGCCCGCTGTCGCTCGTCGGCCACGATAATTTCTTCCAACTCTTCCTTACGAAAAACATTTCCCTTGAACATCCTGTATTTCAGCATTACATCTTCATGAACGGTCATGAGGTACGGACCAAACGCGATTCGGTATCGATGTTTGGGCTTTTTCAGCATTTCGACTGAAGTTACAACCAAATCCTCGTGAGCCGGAAAATGCTCAATACCTGATGATTCTGCCTGCTCCGACATTTCTTTATTCTCTTCTTCCATATGTCGCTCCTCTCACTACCGCGCCATCCTGAGTAAAATAACCAAGACTGACTCTCAATTCTGGATAAATGCAAAGAAGACCGTCTGGTGTTACAAACACCGGACAGTCCTCAACACTTAATCGTTAACCAGCAATTTACTACTCTACTTTAAACAACTCTTGCTCTTCTATTTCCTCTTGTTCCTTATCCTTCTCGGAAGGCTCAGGAACAGCCGTAGTCAGATTGCTCGCTTCACGGATTTTGTTCTCGATAACACTAGCAATCTCCGGATTCTCCTTCAAGAATTGCTTCGCATTCTCACGTCCTTGGCCAAGACGGTCACCTGCATAAGAATACCATGCACCACTCTTATCCACGATATCGAGGTCCGTTCCGATATCGATTAGGCTTCCCTCTCTAGAGATGCCTTCACCGTACATAATATCAAGCTCAGCCTGTTTGAAAGGTGGCGCTACCTTGTTCTTAACAACCTTAATCCGTGTGCGGTTACCCACCACATCGTTCCCCATCTTGATGCTCTCAATTCGACGCACATCCAAACGAACCGTCGAGTAGAACTTCAGAGCACGTCCGCCTGGAGTCGTCTCAGGGTTACCAAACATAACACCAACCTTCTCACGAAGCTGGTTGATAAAGATGGCAATCGTTTTCGATTTATTAATAGCACCCGACAATTTACGAAGAGCCTGGGACATCAGACGAGCTTGCAGACCCACGTGGGAGTCCCCCATGTCGCCTTCAATTTCAGCTTTTGGAACAAGCGCAGCAACCGAGTCAATAACGATGACATCCACTGCACCACTGCGTACCAGAGCTTCCGCAATTTCCAACGCCTGCTCACCCGTGTCCGGTTGGGAGAGCAGCAATTCATCAATATTAACGCCCAGTTTACTTGCATACGATGGATCCAGAGCATGCTCGGCATCGATAAATGCGGCCTGTCCACCAGCCCTCTGAACTTCCGCAATAGCATGGAGGGCTACTGTTGTTTTACCGGAGGATTCCGGTCCGTACACTTCAATAATCCGGCCTCTAGGCAATCCGCCGGTTCCTAAAGCTATATCCAATGCCAACGATCCGCTCGGCACAATCTCAACTTGCATGTGGGTGGATTCACCCAGTTTCATGATGGAACCTTTTCCGAACTGTTTCTCTATCTGACGAAGCGCCATTTCCAGCGCAGCACGACGATCTGACAATTGTTCCACAACCCTTCACTGTTGATAGTCATATCATACCTTGTTTTGACACGTTTGCCAAGCTTTTTTTCGAACATACATTCGTTTTTTTTTATTCAACGCCCCTTCCGGTATATGCTCCATCCCCTATGTATAAAGAACAAGAACCGTGGCAACATCATTCGATATGCCACGGTTCTTCCGTATTTCCCATTATACTTGGAACTGTTGGTTAATTCAAGAAGAGGTACCAAGCAAGGTGTAAATTATTTACTTTTTTTGAAAAGCGGATATCTCTATTTTCGCAAAATTAATCTTGTTTGGAGGCAACAAGACGCTGCCAAAGCCGGTAGAGCAGCGCCTTCGTCGCACGGAGCCGGATCGTCTCACGGTTACCCTGGAGGTGCAGCTCATACACTTCTGTTTCTTTTCCCCGTTGAGACAATCCGATGTAAACAAGACCTATAGGCTTGCGTTCAGCGTACCCTGGACCTGCTACGCCCGTTACCGATAAACCAAAGTCGCTGTCGGTTACCATCCGAACATGATCTGCAAGCGCTTCGGCAACCTCCGCACTGACGGCTCCCGGCGCATCATCCCCCTCAAGCAGCGCATGCGGGATATGCACAAGCTTCTCCTTGATCTGGTTAGTGTAACAGACGATCCCGCCAAGGAACATCGATGCGCTGCCGGGGATGGAGGTCAGCGTCTCTGCTACAAGGCCTCCCGTGCAGCTCTCCGCGGCGCTCAGCGTCCAGCTATGATCTGCCATCATATCCACGATAACCTTCTCAATGGGCACATCCTCGTTAGCATACATAAACTCAGGGCCTCTCTCCTGGATCCGGGCTTCCAGTTCATTCAGCCGGACCATCGCCTCAGCCTCGCTGGAGGCCTTCGTGGAGATTCGGACGGTGACCTCCCCTTCCTTGGCATACAATGCAATCGTCGGATCGGTCTGGGCCGTAATCAGGTCTTCCAGGCGCTTATCAAGCGCGGACTCCCCGATGCCTGCGAATTTGAGCATCTTCGAATAGATGGGAAGCTCTCCCGTAAGCACATGCTGCAGAAGCCAAGGCTTGGCCTCCTGTTCAAACATCGGCATCAGTTCTTTCGGCGGTCCGGGCAACACAATATAATGAGTGCCTTCATACGATACCGCGTTCCCGACGGCGAGGCCTGTTTCGTTCGGAAGCGGAGTCCCTCCCTCGATAGCCAGGGCCTGGCGCCGATTGTTCTCGGTCATTACGGATCCCCGTTCTTGGAAGAAACGTTCGATCCGGTCCATAGCCATCCGATCAATATGCAATGAACGATTCAGAAAGGATGCGAGCGCATCCTTCGTCAGGTCATCCTGTGTGGGGCCCAGGCCGCCGGACAGAAGCACGATATCGGCTCTGCTGCTGGACAGCCGCAAGGTCTCCTTGAGCCTCTCCATGTTATCCCCAACAACGGTTTGATAGTACACATCGATTCCCATTGAGGCAAGCTGTCTGGACAAATACTGTGCATTGGTATTCACAATCTGTCCAAGGAGAAGTTCGGTTCCAACTGCAATGATTTCTGCTTTCATGATTCGTCGATCCTCCTGTATCTTCTATCTCTTCACAATACTCGCCACTCGCCGTCACAAATTTATTACCCTGCGGAAGAAAAAAGCAATAGGATAGCTCCTATTGCCGTTATGCCCCGGTACCTTTAAGAAGATGCCTGTTCTGGACAAAATATTCGATTCCCGAATAGATCGTAATTATCGCGGCAGCCCAGATTGCAATGACATCAAACGGAATTCCCAAGAATACAAACGGGAAATTATTGATCAGAAGCGCGACAATTGCCACAATCTGAATCACCGTCTTGATTTTTCCTGATTGACCTGCTGCAACGACGGAACCTTCCAGGAGCGCAATTTGTCTCAAGCCAGTAACCGCGAATTCTCTGCTGATAATGACAACAGCAATCCATGATTCACATTTCCCCATCTCCACAAGCGATATGAGGATAGCTGCCACCAGCAGTTTGTCCGCGAGCGGATCCATAAGTTTACCCAGGTTTGTCACCATATTGTTTTTCCGGGCCAAATACCCGTCAATCCCATCCGTGCTTGCAGCAAGTATGAATATCAAAGCCGCAATCAATTGGTTATAGGGCAGGACAAAATCATTCCATACAATAGGAGCCGGATAAAAATCGAAATCCACCAGCAGAAAAATCATCATGACAGGGATCAAGCAAATGCGGGCCAACGTGATACGATTGGGTAAATTCATGGGGCAACCTCCCTTGCAACGGGTTGTCTTGAAATTTTCGCAGACCCCGCGACTGTTAACCATCTGTACTTCAATAGGGTCGCTCTTCCCAAGAGCCTAAAGGGTTTGAAGCGTGAAGCGCTGTCTGTCATATTCATCCCCCAGTGATCTATGTATACGTTAATCCTTATATATCGTTTTTTAGTATAATATTTCCGTTGACGCCCTGTCAAAAGAAACAACCTGTCCATCCAATCCTACGTGAGCCTGTGACGGCGTTTATTTGAAATTGGTGAACTGCAGGTCCAGAGAAAGATCCGCTTTGCGAAGCAGCTGCATGATCTGTTGAAGATCGTCCTTGTTTTTTCCGGTTACCCGAATTTGGTCACCTTGAATCTGACTCTTGACCTTCAGCTTGGAATCACGGATCAATATATTGATCTTTTTCGAATTTTCCTGATCGATTCCTTGCTTTAAGGTCAAACGCTGGCGAACGGTACCCATGGAAGCCGGCTCGATCTTGCTGTACTCCACATTTTTCAGCGACAAGCCCCGTTTCACCATCTTGGTTTGCAAAATATCAATAACGGCGTTGAGTTTATACTCGTCATCGGATGCAATGACCAGTGCGTCCTTGTCCAGCTTCAAGCTGCTCTTGCTGCCCTTGAAGTCAAAACGGTTCTCAATCTCCCGCTCCGCCTGATTAACCGCATTACTAAGTTCCTGCATATCCATTTTGGATACGATATCAAATGAATTTTCTGAAGCCATGGTGAATCCTTCCTTTCATTAACGATAATGCTTCTATTATAGGTAAAACATAGAGACAAGTCTAATCCCATTAAGGATCAGCGGGTGGATCTGGAACGAAAAAGACTCCGCTTATCGCCAACACTCGGCGAAAACGAAGTCTGCTCCTTCAACTGCTAGCTTTCTCATCCTGCACCGGACGGCGGAACATGCTCAATATACCAAGCAAAATATGTGCCAGTCCAAAGCCTAATATGCCATATCCCCAGTCGCTTGGAATCAAATAATAGCCCAAGAGGCTGACGATGACGCCTAATCCGAATATAATCCAGTTGACCGTCACGAAAGCAACACCTCTTCCATGAAGCGAAATAACAGCATGCAGCTGCATGCTGTTATGATGGCCTGGAGGTGAGACAATTATTCTACATCCGTAGTGCCTGTAGAGTCAGTAGTACTGGTATCCGTAGTCCCTGTGGAACCATCTGCCGGCTCCAGCAAGATACGCGACGTTGATTTCCCATCTGTTACGGGCTGGCCGCCAACCGTAATGGTGGTTGCAGCGGAATTCCCCGATTTCACGTAGAGTCCCTGGCTATCCAGGTCAAAGCTGAGCGCAGCACCATTCTCAAGCATTTGGAAAGCCAGCTTCTCCCCGGAGGTATTGTAACCACGATACACTTCTACCCAGCTCTTTCCTTCACTTGTTGCCACAATTTCAACCTTCACAGACGAGCCTGATACCTTAAATACGGTGTTCTTGCCTTCCGTCCGGTCCTGCGTCACCGTAGTTGCTCCAGGCGTTGTATTCCCTGGTTCATCGATGTCCGTGCCATCTGTTCCATCCGTTGCGTCTGTGCCTTCACCGTCTGTGCCTTCGTTACCTGTACCGTCCGTGGCGTTATCGCCGCCCTGCGCTCCGTCACCTGGCGTGGCGGGATCCGTATTGCCAGAATCTTCCGGCTTTTGCGCTTGATCCGTCTGCGTCTGGTCATTATTGCTTACCTGAGGTTCATCCTTAGGCTCATTCGAATTGATTGCCACCAAATAAATGACGACAACGATCAGAATCGGGAATGTCCACATCAGCAGAGTAGGCAGCCATTTCATGTTCCGTTCGGCTGAAGGTCTGGTGGCACGCTTTTGAATAACCGGCTCCATGGTCGCTTCCGGTTCGGATTTAGGCACATCCTGTTTATGGCCTTCAAGCAGTTCGTCCGGGTCAATCCCCACCGCTTCCGCATAGGTTTTGATGAATGCCCGCACGTAAAAACTGCCGGGAAGTACTTTGTAATCCCCTGCCTCGATGGCTTCCAAGTATCGCTTGCGTATTTTTGTCATTTCCTGCACATCATCAAGGCTCATCCCTTTTTGTAGACGCGCCTCCCTCAATTGCTGTCCCAGTTCGGACATGCCATCACCTCCTACTTTAGAATTTCGTGGTCAAAGTCAAAAAAATATTATAAATCGTCACTATAAGAGCCCGTGAACGTATCATAAACGATTTCCTCTTCCGGATTGTTTCGCAATTCGATTATAATGTCGAAATCATCATAGGAATATTCGGATTCGCGAACAAAAATATCCGGATGCTCGATCACCTTCGTGCTCCCCATCCCCATAATATCCTGCAGGAGTTGATAGTGGCGCTCATTCGATCGGATCGTGCTGACAATCCCGTCAATGATGAAAACGTTGTTCGAGTTCATCTCGTCCTCAGAGAGTTGACTGCGAATGGTTTGGCGGAGCAGCGTAGAGGAGACAAACGTCCAGCGCTTCATCGCGCAGACACTGCCAGCGATAATGGACTCGGTTTTGCCGACGCGAGGCATTCCGCGAAGACCGATGACCTGATTACCTTCCCTTTTGAACAATTCACCCAAAAAATCAACAAGTAAACCGAGCTCATCACGCGTAAAACGAAACGTTTTACGATCATCCGAGTCCCGGTCAATATATCGTCCATGTCGGACAGCCAAAATATCCACCAGTTTTGGGGGTCTCAAGGCTGTTACCGTAATATTTTTCATTTTGTTTAACATTTTGCCCATCAGGATAATTTTTTCTTCATCATCCGTTTCCAGCAGCATTCCGCGAGTTTGGCCTTCAACGCCGTTAATTGTCAGGATGTTGACTTCGAGCATACCTAACACGGATGCAATGTCACCGAGCAAACCAGGTCGGTTCTTATGTATCTTGTATTCCATGTACCATTGATTCGATTCCACAAAGACACCTCTTTGCACTTCTTTTCCATCAATATTCGACAAATTTCAGCGAAAATCGCACGCAAAAACAGGTCAAATGAAAAATGGGTCACGTTAATGATATATAAAATAAAAATGAAAGGCAAGTATTAACGATGACATGAAAATTACATTCTTTTTTCTTGACAAAAAGCCCCCGTTGGCGGGGGGCTTTTTGCAAGAGGGTTATGCGTTGTTCTTGGCCAGTTTCACCATCAGACGCGCGATAACGTGGCGTTCTTCCTCGTTACCTACATCCCACAATTCTTTCAGTGCCCGGTTGGATGAGTTTTGCGGATCAACCTTCTCATCAAGGAAATCACCAATCTCATAAGCCAGCTGAGAAATGGTGTCTTCACTCATACCCGCTTTCTCGGCTTGAACGACACGATCGCCCAGGAATTTCTTCCAAGAATCAAAGTTTTTGATTACGGATGACATGAGTTAAATCCTCCTTTTGCGTGGTGGCAATTCAGATTTAAAGTAACAATAGTAATATGTCCCCGTAATCAATACCTTATGAGTGGTGAATTGCACCACGAACGACGATCAGGTCACCCAGCCGCCATTTGGGCTGATCACTTGCCCGGTAATGTATCCCGACTCGGGCAGCGCCAGAAAATACACCAGTGATGAAATCTCATCCGGCTGTGCCAATCTGCCGACCGGAATCTCATCCTCCAGCATGCGGATTTCATCCGATTCCAGATGCCCCAGCATGGACGTATCCACCGCTCCGGGTGCAACGGCGTTCACCGTCACGCCTGATGGGGCAAGCTCCTTCGCAAGGGCCTTCGTAAAGGCGTTAACGCCGCCCTTGCTTGTTGAATACAATACCTCGCAGGAGGCACCCGATAAACCCCAGATCGAGGACACATTGATAATCCTGCCAAAACGATGAGAGATCATACGCCCCATAAACGCCTGGGAACACAGAAACATCCCTCTCAGGTTAATGGACATCAAAGTGTCCCACTCTTCTTCCGTCACGTCAGACAGAAGCCCATAATGGGATACCCCGGCGTTGTTTACCAGGATATCGGGCTCCATATCATGACTCTGCAGCTTCTCTTTCATGCGCAATATCTGCTCTTTGTCGCGAAGGTCCGCAGATACGGTTAATACCTTAGCTCCATAGCCCATACAGCGACGGGCAACTTCATTGGCCGCTTCATGCGAATTCATATAGTGAATAACCACATTCATGCGTACCGAGGCAAAGCGCTCGGCAACAGCCGCACCAATGCCTCTGCTCGCACCGGTGATCAGCACCGTCATTTCCCCGATCGGTTTCAGTTCTCTTCCCATGTCTTGCTTCATTACGGACTCACAACGATTGATACGGCCAATTGATCCCAATCGACATGCTCCTGCAGGCGGCGGTTTACATCTTCAATGGTAATGGATTCATAAACCGAAAGAACCTTGAAGAAATCCACCCCGCGGAATTGATAGCGAGTGAATTCATGAGCAATGTTTTCCGGGGAATTGAGCATACGCAAATATCCGCCCATTTTCTTTTTGCGGGCACGTTCAAAGTCGGAGACCTGAAATCCGGTTGCCTTTAGCTTATCCACCTCAGTGCGGATGCGCTCCAGCAGTTGATCCGGATCCTTTGTATCTCCGCCAACCGCAGAGAACGCATACTGGGGTGAACTGTTATACTCATGGCCGAAGCTGTCGGAAATCAAATCTTCGTCATATAGCTGCTGATACAATTCCGTACTGGATCCGAACAGGAGATCCATCATCAGCTTCGTTGTCAAATCACGTCGCAGCTGCTCCTCGGCCGTTAAACCGACCTGCTTCTCCTTGAAGCCGAACAGGCATTTCGGAAGTGATACAGCCAGGCGGCTCTCTCTCCGCTTCTCTTCAACTCCCTGCGGCTCTTGATCGAATAAACGCTCAATGGAGCCTTGCTTCTCATACGATTTCGCGGCTTGATTTGAACGGATCAGGTTCATCGTTTCTACAGGATCTACGCCACCCACCACGAACAGCAGCATGTTGCTCGGGTGATAAAACGCATTGTAGCACGTATACAGATCTTCCTTTGTGATCGTCCCGATGGATTCAACCGTACCGGCAATATCAATATGCACCGGATGCACCTTATACATCGCTTCGATCAGACCGAAGTATACGCGCCAATCCGGATTGTCCTGGTACATGTTGATTTCCTGGCCGATAATCCCTTTTTCCTTCTCCACGTTCTGATCGGTAAAATAAGGGTTCTGCACGAAATTGATCAGTGTCTCCAAATTTTCATGGATGTTCTCCGTGGCAGAGAAGAGATACACGGTCTGGTCAAAGCTTGTAAATGCATTCGCCGAGGCACCGTTCGAGGCAAACTTGGCAAAAACGTCGCCTTCCGGCTCCTCAAACATTTTGTGCTCGAGAAAATGCGCAATGCCATCAGGAACGCGAGTTTCGGACTCGCCTTCGACCTTGAAATGGTTATCCACCGAACCGTATTTGGTTGCGAAGGTCGCATAAGTTTTCTGGAAGCCGGGTTTAGGCAGCACGTACACGTGCAGCCCGTTATCCATCACTTCGTAATACAGCGTTTCCTGCAGGTTGTCATAATGAATGCTCTCCACCGGCTATTCCTCCTTTTGACCTTTCAGGAAATAGATCGTATCCAGCGAAAATGCCGCAGCCGCCTGCTTCACATCATCCACTGTAATGCCTTCCACCTGCTGCAGCAGCTCATCCGGCGTACGTTCCCGGCCTGACAGCGTTCGATTGAAGTCATAGGCAATCATCTCAAAGGCCGAATCCTGCATTTCCTTAATTACGTTGCGAATCATCGCTTTCGTTTGGGTCATTTCGATATCCGTAATGGCACCCTTAGCCATGTCATCAAGCTGTTGGCGAATAATTTGGACGGCCTTCTCGAAATTTTGAACTTCGATGCCGGACTGAATGGTAGCAATCCCTTTATGACCGTCATATCGGGACGACGCGTAATACGCCAGACTTTCCTTCTCCCTCACGTTAACGAATAGCTTTGAATGCGGGTAACTTCCCAAAATCCCGTTATACATGAGCGCAGCGGCATACTCATCATCGCCGTAAGTAATCGTGCTTCTCAGGCCCATGTTGAGCTTGCCTTGATTAATGTCCAGCTTCTCCACAACCGTCTGCGTCTCGCTCGCGACCGTTCGTGTGGTGGAAGGGACATAATCCTTACTTCCGGTTCGGTTCAGTTTAAAATGCTCCTCTACGAGCTTCTTCACCTCATCCAAACTCGTATCGCCAACTACATACAGATCAAGAACAGATTCATTAAGCCAATTCTGATAGGACTCATACAAGCCTTCCGGCGTGATACCATCAAGATCCTTCCGTTCTCCTAACGGATGCAATCGATACGGTTCGTTCTTGCACATGACCTCAATGCAGCGTTCCGCGGCGTAACGAATCTTATCATTGACGATGGACTCCAGCTTCTTGCGGACCGTGTCACGCTCGGTCTGTACATAAGATTTGCGGAATGCGCCATTCTCTAGCACAGGCTGGGTGAAAGCTTCACCCAAAAAAGCAAATGAAGAGCGCAGCAGGCTCTCCGGACTCTTAACAAAAGAGTCATTGATCGTATCCATGCGAAAGTGCACGATCTGATAATCGCCACGCTTATACACGTCAAATCCAAATCCGGCGCCATATAACTGCTCCAACTGCTCTCGGAATGCTCTTGTTTCCGGGTATGAAACGGTTCCTCTGCGCAGCACAAAAGGTGTAAGCGCGGTCGAGGTCACGGTTTCTTCTGCTAATGGACTTCCGGCGTAAAGCGATATCGCAAATGTCTTGAATCGGTTGGTCGGCAACACGTGAATTCGTATTCCTCCGGCCATACCGTGTTCAAATTCCGTTTTCGTCAAGGTCCATATCCCCTTACATCATGGATTGTCGTTGCCATAATTTACTTCATAGATAACTTTCATTCTAACCCATTGCAAAGTGAAGAAGCAACCGAAGACAGGCCCCGGTTGCTGTTGTTTGCGGCTTACATACAGAAGATATGTTGACCGATGGTTTTGACTTGAGGGCGGGTCCATATCCATGGCGAGGTCGCTGTTTTCGGATTAAAGTAATACAGACAGCCCCCTGTCGGATCCCAGCCATTTAGCGCCTGCTCTACGGCTTTCCGCGCCTGCTCGTTCGGCTCAAGCCATATTTGACCGTCAGCTACAGCGGTAAAGGCTCTCGGCTCAAATATAACCCCATGCGGCGAGTTAGGGAAGCTTGGAGATTTCACTCGATTGAGAATAACCGCCGCTACGGCAACCTGGCCTTCGAACGGTTCTCCGCGCGCTTCACCATAAACGGCATTCGCCATGATCCTTAAATCGTTGTCTGAAAGTCCCATGGTATTGGAAGAGGCTAAGTTGTTATTGCCGCCTTCCTTGTTGGATGTACCGCCGCCCGCACCGGCCGCTGCTCCGCCCCCACCTTCATGAAGCTTCGGAGCGGTCGGACGGAAATCCTTGGTTGCATTATACAGTTTAAGCTTGACCTTCGGACCTACGATACCGTCAACCTTCATGCCAAATTCCGATTGGAACCATTTAACGGATCCTTGGGTTTTGGAACCGAATACGCTATCGATTTTGCCATGATAAAAGCCCAGGTATTTCAGACGGCCTTGCAGCTCATACACATCTTCGCCGGTAGAACCAAATTTGATGGTCTGCTGGCTAAAGGTTGGCAAAGCTTCCTGAAGATTTGAATGATCTGCTTTAAGGCCTCCCTGAGCGAAGACAACGGCAGATAACAGGATCGCAATGCTGATCAGAATCCAGATTCTTGAGTTTTTCATGCTGCGCTCTACCTTTCTCTTGTGGTTTAACAAGCCTCGCTACCGTTATTATGACAAGCCTGCCAGTTTCCTATGCACCTGTTCGGCGAGAGGAGCGAACGAAGACGGCACATCATTGAAACACAAAGAGAGCTGTTCCTCTAAGGAACAGCTCCTTGTCGTTCGGAGTAGAGTTAACGATCCTGCACCGATTTATTCAGATGTTCTGCCAAGTTCTACACACGCCATGACCAACGCTCCAACCCCATGAAGATCATTCTCGCATTGCTGCCTTTCCACATAGTGCTTATAATCGCCGACACCTGTGCCGATGCAGATTTTAGGCATAACCAGATGCCCCTGATCATTCATATATACGGATTGGGCCAGGCCAGTATATCCGTGTCTTGCGTGTGAGATCAGGGAAGAATCCAGGTAACCGAGGCGGATTCCTTTGGCTAAGGTATATATGAAGAGACTGGAGCATGAGGTTTCCAGCCAATTGTCCTCCCGGCCCCCTTTATCTATAACCTGATACCACAGCCCGGTCAGTGGATCCTGATAACGCACCAGCGCCTCACTTAATTCGCGGAGCACGACAGCCAGTTCTTCCCTCGCCGGATGATCCTCAGGCAGTAAATCAAGGAATTCCACGATCGACAGCGCATACCAGCCTAACGCGCGTCCCCAAAATTCCGGGGATTGTCCGCTAACCGGATCTGCCCAGGGCATCGTTCTGCTCTCGTCCCAAGCATGATAAAATAACCCGGTTGCCTGATTCTTGGTATGGGAACGCATCAGCCTCTCCTGGAACAGCACCTCGTTAAATAAATGCGGCTCGTTATACTGCTGCGCATATTTCATCGTGAACACGCCACCCATATACAAGCCGTCCAGCCACATCTGGTAAGGATAGCGATCCTTATGCCAGTATCCTCCATCCGTGGTCCGATTCAGCGTAGATAACAGACGGAGCAGTTTATCAGCGGCAGCCCTGTACCGATGTTCGGGACATACAGCATCCAGCTCCATCAGGAGTTGGCCCACTTGAACGGAGTCCAGCTCCCCCCGCTCCAGCAGCAGATTCCCGTTGGAGTCCACCAGATGATCGACATAACCCTTTACGTAATCCAAAAACTTTGACTCACCGCTAAATTTCCACAATTGAGACATGCCAACCAGAAATACGCCCTGGTGGTAATGCCACCGCCCTGCAGGTGGCAGCTGCTCCGGCGAATACGTTCCCATGATCGATTGACAAGCCTTGGTGCCAAGTTGTAGGGGTGATAAGGTTAACGGTCCTTGCTGCTGAATAGGATTGGACATATGTGCTCCTCCTCTTTTTTCTAACCATCGTTCCAACAACTCACGCTATAAAATGACGCCATCCTTAAAAATGGATATTTCCCGGAAGCCATTGCGTTCATTTCTCGTCTGTTCAACACCCGAGGCTAATTGGACCATACGATTCATGAGTTCCTCATGGAGATCCTCCATGCTTTTGCCTTCCAGCAAAGCACCTGCATTAAAATCAATCCAATGCTTTTTGCGAGCGGCCAGTTCGGAATTGGTCGCGATTTTGACGGTGGGTACCGGGCCGCCAAACGGCGTCCCCCTGCCCGTTGTGAACAGGACGAGATGGGCGCCCGCTGCAGCCAAGGCCGTAACCGATACGAGATCATTGCCTGGCGCTTCTATCAGGTTTAACCCCGGCTTTGTTGATCTCACGCCGTAACGGAGTACATCGGTCACCGTGGCATTTCCCCCTTTTTGAGTGCACCCCAGCGATTTCTCCTCCAGGGTTGTGATGCCACCGTCTTTATTCCCTGGAGAAGGATTTTCATAGATTTCCTGTCCGTGCGATACGAAATATTGCTTAAAATTGTTAATCAGCACCGTAATATCCTTAAACACCTGTTCGTCGGCTGCCCGGTCCATCAGGATCGTTTCGGCTCCGAACATCTCCGGCACCTCCGTCAGCAGAGCTGTGCCACGGTGAGCGGTGATGGTATCTGCAATGCGGCCCGCCAGCGGATTGGCTGTAATGCCCGACAGACCGTCCGAACCCCCGCATTTCAGTCCGACCTTCAGTTTGGAGAGAGGAACTTCCGTTCGTTTGAAAGTCTCGGCATGTTCCACAAGCTGGGATATGAGGGACATGCCCTCCTCCAATTCATCCTCCATATCCTGAGCACGCATATACTTGATCCGTTTTCCGTCCTGCTCGCCAATCATGGCCTGCATTTGATCGATCTGATTATTCTCGCAGCCGAGCCCGATAATAAGCACGCCTGCCGCATTGCCATGCTGGGCCAGGGACGAGAGCAGACGCTGGGTATGGCTTAGATCATCTCCAAGCTGCGAGCAGCCGTAGGGATGCGGGAAGTGATAAACTCCATCAATGCCTCTCCCTTGAAACTGCTGGCCAGCCATACGCGCTAACAGCTCGCAGGTTTTGTTAATGCAGCCGACGGTGTTGATGATCCAAATTTCGTTGCGGATCCCAACCTCACCGCTTGATCTGATATACCCTTGGAACATCGAGGATTCCATAACAGTTGGCGAATCTTGAGGCACTGATTTTGCACTAGGATTATACTGGTACTCCACTTCACCGGATAGTCCGGTTTTCAAATTGTGAGTATGGATCCATCGTCCCGGCGAAATGACTTCCTTCGCCAGTCCGATCGAATAACCGAATTTTAAAACATGGCTGCCCGGCTCTATCAATCGAAGAGCCACCTTGTGACCTTTGGGCACGTTCTCGGTTACCTCGATCGCATGCTCCTTCCCGTTCAGAAGCCCGATGGCATGTTCTCCTGCTGACAAAGGACGAAGCGCGATGCCTACATCATCCTTGTTGTGAAGTATGACGATGTCGCTCATGTCTCGATCAGCTCCATTTCTTCGATATAGCCGCTTACAACTTCATGAAGATGGGATATCTGGTTCAAATCCTCGCCCCATAAAGCCTGATTGCCAAGAATGGATGCCACAAGCTGACGTATACTCCATTCCCCCTCTTCTACCTTTTGCCACGTTTGATAAAATGTCATCAGGCTGTCCGGATCATCTCTTAACAGCATCTGTTTACCATCAAGACACGTTCCGTACCACTGCCCCTCGACCGATTTGGCATGATACAGACGGATCAAGGAGGCCAATCCCCGAGTGATGAGGCTTGGGAGCGTGTTGTGCGAACTGACATATTCCTTTAAGCTTGGCAAAAGCCTCACCTTGAACTTAGAGATGCTGTTCATGGCAATATCCTGGAGCTTGTGCCGAAGAAAGGGATTGCGGAATCGCTCCCATACAGATATGGCATATGCCGTAACCTCTTCCAACGGGAGAGGCACCAAGGGGACGATCTCTTGCAGCATTGCGCCGCGAATGTCATTTCCCCATTCCGTGCTTTCTGCGATCTCTTTCACTTCAGTGAAACCACGAAGCAAACCGATGGAAGCCATCAGCGTATGCGTTCCATTCAATATTCTTACCTTTCTCACTTGATACGGGGTCAGATCGGGTACCCATCTTGCCTGGAGACCCGCTGACTGCAGGGGCAGCCTGGACTCCAATGAAGGGTCGCCCTCAATAGCCCAGAAATAATAGGGCTCCGCCGTGTTCAACAATCGGTCTTCATAACCCCATTGGTCAAAATAGCGCTCAGCCTCTTCCGGATAACCGGTTACGATCCGGTCCACAAGTGAGTTCAGAAACAGGTTGCACTCCTCGACCCAGCTCTGAAAAGCCGGCGAAAGGCCCCAATCCTCTGCATGCCGCAGCACAACCGAGCGCAAGATGTCCCCGTTTCGTTCCAGCAGCTCGCATGGGAGGATCAACAGGCCCTTGTCCGGCGAGCCTTCATAACACTCATAACGCCGATATAAAAGCATAGTCAGCTTTGCGGGGAATGACATCGGTGGTTCCGACGGATTCCAGTCACTGAGCTGATAATCGAGACCAGCTTCCGTTGTATTGGAGACTACGATCTCCAGGGAATCCAGCTCGGCGATCCTTAAGAAATTCTCCCATTCCGCATAAGGATCTATGATCTTTGAAAACACCGGGATCCACCGTTCTTCTTCTATCTTCCGTCCATCCTGGATACCTCGGGTCAGCAAACCGTAAATCCCTTCCTGCTCTCGAAGCTGCTCCAGCTTGCGTCGTCCCCCAGGTCTTGGCTGACTGACGGCAACGCTCCCTTGAAATAACCCCTGCAGGTTGCATTCATAGATCATCCAATCGAAGAATCCCCTTAGAAAATTGCCCTCGCCTATTTGAAGCACTTTAACGGGGTAGTTCAACATATCCAAGTGGTGCTGCTGTTGTAATGGCAAAGAATCCCTTCCTATCAACTTCAGCGCTCGGCTACGGTCTGTGTTTGCATCCATGTTCTGATCTATCTCCCTTCCATCCCGCCAAATCGGAAATAACTCTCTGCGTTGTTGTAACAAATATCCTGTACAATTCCCCCGAGCCATAGAAGATCATCCGGCGCTTCTCCCCGTGTAACCCAATCTCCGAAGAGATTGCACAGAATCCGCCGGAAATACTCATGCCGGGTATAGGATAAGAAACTTCTGGAGTCGGTCAGCATGCCAACAAAGCGGCTTAACAGCCCCATATTGCCGAGTTTACTCATCTGGTCGACCATACCGTCCTTGGTATCGTTGAACCACCACGCGGATCCGAACTGAATTTTGCCCGGAATGCCGTCGCCTTGAAAACTGCCGATCAGTGCTGCGAGAATATCGTTATCGCTTGGGTTAAGTGAATAGAGAATCGTTCTCGGAAGTGCCCGCTCTTGATCAAGCCGATCCATCAGCTTCACGAGCGGTACCGCAATTGAACTGTCGTGAATCGAATCATAACCGGTATCCGGGCCCAATTCTCGGAACATCCGGGTGTTATTGTTGCGCTGGGCATTAATATGAAATTGCATGACCCAGCCGAGTTTTGCATAGATTTGGCCGAGATAAAGCAGCGTATACGTTTTGAATTGTTCCTCCTCCTGACGGGAAACCCGCTCCCCTTTAAGCGCTTTCAGGAATATGTCAGCCGCTTGCTTCTCCGTAACCTCTTGATAGGGCACATAATCCAGCGCATGATCGGATACCCGACCGCCAACCGAATGGAAAAACTTAGCCCGCTGCTCAAGTGCCTTCAGAAATACCGAATAATCCGTAATCTCCATCCGGCTTCGGTCCGCCAACAACTTCACCCAGGGCAGGAACGTCTCCCGGTTAATCTCCAGTCCCTTATCCGGACGGAATGAGGGGAGCATCTGAAATCCGGTATCGCCTTCCTCCGCCAACTTGATATGATAATCCAGGTTATCCGTCGGATCATCTGTCGTACAGACGACTTTCACACGGCTTGAAACGATCAATCCCCGGGTTGTCAAATCATGTTCCTGCAGTCGCTTGTTCGCCGCTTCCCATATCTGCGGGGCATTCTGTTCATGAATGATATCCTTAATGCCAAACAGTCTTTGCAGCTCCAGATGAGACCAATGGAATAACGGATTGCCGATCGTCATCGGAACGGTGCGCGTCCAAGCCAAGAAGCGGTCATAATCGCTCACTCCCGGGCCGCCCGTGATGTATGCCTCTTCCACTCCAGCGGCTCGCATTGCCCGCCATTTATAGTGATCGCCGTTAATCCACGCTTCGGTCAAGTTCTCAAACAGGTGATTGTCATAGATCATTTTCGGACTCAGATGACAGTGGTAGTCGATGATTGGCATGTCTTTTGCATAATCGTGGTATAAGGTACGCGCAGTCTCGTTGTTGAGCAAAAAATGTTCATCCATAAAAGGTCTCATCATAACACCGCCCATTTCTGTAGATTATCTACTATGTTACGGCATCATCAGTTGGATTTCTTCACGTTTATTGCGAAATTGAAGGATTATTCAACATATCTTGCTTTGTTTTGGTCAATAGAAGTTGCTACAATATAACTGAAGAACTGGAATAGACCTGATCATGAAGGAATTGAAACGAAGCGGGGGCGATTATGATATCCAGCGATACCCATACCGTAACCTACGGAGAAGAAGAAGGGGAATTTTACTACCATCGCATTCATCGCACAAAGCCCTTTGAACGAAATAACCATTATCATGGAACCTATGAAGTCTACTATCTGGTTTCAGGCGAGCGCAATTATTTTATCAAAGAAAAATTGTACACCATTCGGGCGGGAGACCTCATTCTCATCAATAAATTCGACGTTCATAAAACCTCGGGTCAAGGCGATCCGGAGCATGAACGTATCGTCATAAATTTTAGCGATTCTTTTCTGGGGAAAGGCCACCCCTTGCTGGCATCCGGATTGCTGAGCATGTTTAATCAGGATACGCCGCTGCTGCGTTTAACCGTTCCAGAGCAAGCAATCATCATGCAAATTTTGAATAAAATGGCCGATGAGATCAGAGAAGGCTCTGCTTCGTACGAATACATGCTGCAGGTACTGCTTACCGAGTTATTAATTAAAACCTCTCGGTTAACCCATTCCGCCTCGCTGCCTGCTCACATCTCCATGAACCCGCTCCATCAGAAAATCACGGACGTCGTTAAGTTTATTCACGCCCATTACGCAGACAAAATCACGCTGCAGCAATTATCTGAAACCTTCTACATCAGCCCGTTCTACCTGTCCCGGATATTCAAAGAAATTACGGGCTTTACGATCATTAACTATCTGAACCTCACCCGCATTCGCGAGGCACAGCGCCTTCTGACGGATACGGACCTGAAAATCGTGGACATCGCCGAATCGATCGGCTTTGAAAGCCTGACGCATTTTGACCGAACCTTTAAGAAACTTATGAAAATGACGGCAAGCAAATACCGCAAAAGGCACAGCATCCCGTAAACCAACAAAAAAGGAAGCGATCAACCCAAAATTCTGGTTGTTCGCTTCCTTTTTCTGAAGTTAAGGGATTGACTCCCTTAACTGATTCGATTCTGCTGTTGTTGGTATTGCTCCATAGACATCAGCACTTCCCGCGGTTTGCTTCCCTCGTAAGGTCCGATAATCCCGCGTGCCTCCATGGAATCAATAAGACGTGCTGCACGGGTATAGCCTACGCGCATTCTCCGCTGCAGCAGCGATACGGACGCTTGCTTTGCTTCCAATACGATGGTCACCGCCTGCTCATACAGCTCATCCAATTCTTCTTCATCCGAATTCGACGATTCCTCTATCTCAGGCACTAACGACTCATCATATTCCGCCTGCCCTTGATCCCGGACAAAATCCACAATGTTCTCGACCTCATGATCACTCATGAAGGCTCCCTGCACCCGGATCGGCTTGGAGGAGCCCATCGGCATAAACAGCATATCCCCGCGGCCAAGCAGCTTCTCTGCTCCCGCCATATCCAGAATCGTTCGGGAATCGACCTGCGAAGACACGCCAAAGGCAATACGCGACGGAATGTTTGCTTTAATGACCCCCGTAATAACGTCGACCGACGGACGCTGCGTCGCGATGATCAAGTGAATCCCGGCGGCACGGGCCATCTGGGCCAGACGCGTGATCGCGTCTTCCACATCGTTGGCTGCAACCATCATCAAATCGGCCAGCTCGTCCACGATCACGACGATATAAGGCAATACTGCCGGCAGATTATCCTTCATCAGATTGTTGTAACCTTCAATATTTCGCGTTCCGGATTTGGAGAACAGCTCATACCGTTTCTCCATCTCTACTACGATTTTCTTAAGTGCCAAGGATGCCCGCTTCGGATCCGTTACCACCGGTGCCATCAAATGCGGAATTCCGTTGTAGACATTGAGCTCGACCATCTTCGGATCGACCATCAGGAACTTAACCTCATCCGGCTTCGCTTTATACAGAATGCTGGTAATGATGCCGTTGATACATACGGATTTACCCGAACCCGTTGCACCTGCAACAAGGAGATGGGGCATGCGTGCCAAATTACCGACAATCGTCTGACCTGAAATATCACGGCCAAATGCAATTGACAGCTTCGATTCCGCTTCCTGGAACGTCGGCGTCTCCATAACCTCTCTCATCGTAACCAGTGATACTTCGTTGTTCGGCACTTCGATCCCGATGGCTGATTTGCCAGGAATCGGCGCTTCCATCCGAATATCCTTGGCCGCAAGCGCGAGTGCAATATCATCGGTCAGATTGACGATCCGGCTGACCTTAACCCCGATGTCCGGCTGAATTTCATAGCGGGTTACCGACGGCCCCCGGACCACCTCCAGCACCTTGGCCCGAACGCCGAAACTTTCCAGCGTCGCCTCCAGCTTGCGCGCTGTCTGCATATAATCATTCTGGTCTCCACCCTTACCGCCGTTATTCGGTTTGGATAGCAGCCGGAATGGAGGCAGCTTGTACGGCTTGGGCGGCGGAGCCGGAGGTGCTGCCGGTGCCGTTCCCTCCTGCCCCTCATTACCTGCAGTAGCAACTCCATTCAACTCGCCATTCGACGCTTCAAGGCCACCCATGGGCTCAGGACTTGCTGCCGTGTTCCCCAAAGGGTCCTCTTGTGCCGAAGGTATCACCGCTTCGTGATCGTCGTACTCGTCATCCAGGCGTCCTTCTTGTTTCACTTGCTCGAAGAAATCACGAATAATCGGCGAGGAAGGCACGGATTCTGCTGCAGGAGTGATAACATCCGCTCCCTCCTCTGGTTGAACCGGACTGTTGAACAGGACGACCTCCCCTTTCTCCTTAGCACCATGCCCGTTGCCAACGGTAAATACCGGAGCCGCCTCATCCGCAGCATCCCCAGCCTCTTCCACTGCTTCGTTCCGTTTGTTGCCTTTGGAACCGAACAACTGGAAGAATTGCGGCGTTTTGCGGCGCGGCAGTCTCATGCTCTCCATATCATCCAGATCATCATCTTCATCCAGATCCTCCGGCAGCTGGATGCGTTGTTCCTTCGCGCTTGATTTCGCCGCAGCTCTTGATTTAGTCTGCTGGCTGTTCACTTTTTTCTGAATCCGTTCTCCAGCCTTTACAACCCTCACGCGGAACATCCGCATTAAATCCACATAGGACAGATTGGTAATCAGCATGAAGCTGATCACTAGCATGACAATCACAATCAACTTTGCCCCTATGCTGCCAAACAGCATTAACAGAAAGGCAAACTGCAACGCTCCAATGTAACCGCCGCTGATGTCTCTGCCCATGACGGGATGATGTCCATCATCTGCCCCGGCATGAAGGAGCTCGCCTTGCAAATCACTATGTATCTGGCTCATCGCATTTGACGCATTCAATTGTCCAATCGGGGCCAGCTTCGACTCCAAACCTGCAATGCTGCTCATTAAAGTGAGCGATAATACCAAGAGAAGGACACCGGTGCGTCTGCTGTTCCACCGTTTGGGCCATTTCCGGTGAATCATCACCATTAACCCGTAATAGATGCCGATTAGGGGGATGATAAAATAATACTTGCCCAGCAGATATCCCGACATCTTGGACAGGGAACGCCCCACCGGTGCTTCTCCGGATAATGCGATGACCGAAAGTGTCATCAATACAATCCCATAAATTTCATACTTCAATACGGCTGCAAAGGCTGCCTTCTTCTTTCTTTTCCGCTTTGCCAAAAGTGTCACCCCCGAATCCATATTATAGCATAATATTCGGTGGCGTACCTATGTTCTGTTTTCAGCCTTTAGCCTCATTTTCAACCGTCGGAATATAGCGAATCATTGCCCCCGGAGCGTAGCGTGGATTCAAATAATCTTGAAGCCCGCAATCGAGTAAACGGACAATTTTCGCCTGATCCTCTGCCATAGGTTCAACTTCCATTAGTATTCCTTCAACCCGAACTTCCCTGGACGTGACGGCTGCCTGTTCCCCTTGCAGCATCCCGATCGGATCCAATGGCATGACGCTGTACCATATCATTGCGTAATCCCTCCAGGGCTTATCGTTTTACGTTCTTCAATCATGCTATTCAAACGGCTTAATGCCTGCCCAATGCCCCCCACCTCGTTCATAAGGCCATATTTGACGGCGTCTGTACCTGAAACCGCGGTACCGATATCCCTGTTCAATTCACCGGTTTTGAACATCAGATCCTTAAACAGTTCCTCTGTTATCCTCGAATGACTCGTTACAAAACGTACGACACGTTCTTGCATTTTCTCCATGTATTCAAAGGTTTGCGGCACGCCAATGACTAACCCGCTCATGCGTATCGGGTGAATGGTCATCGTCGCGCTCTCCGCGATGATCGAGTGATCTGCTGCTACAGCGATAGGGACGCCGATACTGTGCCCCCCTCCAATGACTACCGTTACGGTCGGTTTGCTGAGCGATGCAATCATCTCGGCAATGGCAAGTCCGGCTTCAACGTCGCCGCCAACGGTATTGAGTATGATCAAGAGTCCTTCGATCCGCGGATTTTGCTCAGCTGCCACAAGCTGTGGAATCATATGCTCATATTTTGTGGTTTTATTTTGCGGTGGAAGCACGATATGTCCCTCGATTTGTCCAATGATGGTCATGCAAAAAACGTTGGATTCCCCGCCGCTCGGCAGTCCCGTCTGTCCCAACTGCTGTATCGTTTCCGTTACGGCCGCTTTTTTGCCTTCCTCGGTGGGGACGACCGGAGGCGCTTCCGTCTCGCCAGTCCATCCTGCCCTTATGTTGCCGGTAGTCCATTGATCTTTCTCCATCGCGCATCCCTGCCTTTATCTTAATGTCTAGCTGCTGCAATCAACACATAGCTAACCCTTAGTATGGCAAATGACGGGATCATTTTATGCTTATATGGGTACATTCAGCTTGGCAGCGGAATAGCAGCAACCAAAAAAACTCCTGCCGAAATCTTTCGGGAGAAGTTTAAGGAGCAACCTATAAAAAGCCCCTCTTTCGCGGGAACCGTCCAATTATTACCTGCAAAAAAGGGGCGACTGTGTGCCTGATTATTTTATTATCTTGTATCAGACTTCCATAATGATCGGCAAGATCATCGGTCTGCGACGTGTTTGTTCATACAAGAAGCGTCCCAAAGCGTCTTTTACGCTGGTTTTCAGTGACGCCCACTCATTCACGTTTTCACTCATCAGCTTCTGAAGCGTGCTGGAAACGATACGGTTCGCTTCATCCAGAAGCCCTTCGGATTCCCGTACGTATACGAATCCACGCGAAATAATATCAGGACCGGATACGATGGAACCGTTTTGCTTGCTCAAGGTAACGACAACGACCAGAATTCCGTCCTGGGACAGAAGCTTGCGGTCGCGCAATACGATGTTTCCTACGTCACCAACGCCAAGTCCGTCAATCAGAACATTTCCAGCGGTTACTTTGCCGGCTTTGCGGGCCGAGCCACCTTGGATTTCCACAATTTCACCGATATCGGTAATAAAAATGTTGTCCGGATCAACACCAACGGACTCTGCAAGCAGAGCGTGACGGCGCTGCATCCGGTATTCTCCATGGACAGGGATGAAAAATTGCGGTTTCATCAGATTCAGCATCAACTTGAGTTCTTCCTGGCTGCCATGACCCGATACGTGGACACCTGAATTGGATCCACTATAAATCACGTCTGCTCCAAGGCGGAACAACTCATCAATCGTACGTCCCACATATTTTTCATTACCTGGAACCGGAGTTGCTGCAATGATAACCGTATCCCCTGGCAGAATGTCCACCTTGCGGTGAGTGGAACGTGCCATGCGTGTGAGCGCTGACATCGGCTCTCCCTGACTGCCTGTACACAATACAACAACCCGGTCAGCTGCCATTTTGTTAACCTCTTCAGGTTCGATCAGCATGCCGTCCGGAATGTGCAAATATCCAAGCTCAGCGGCAATGGACACCACATTGACCATGCTTCTTCCGATAACCGTTATTTTGCGGCCCGTGGATTCGGCTGCATTAACAACCTGCTGAATCCGGTGCACATTCGATGCAAACGTTGCAACAACCACCCGCTGCTCGGCTTTGCGGAAAATATCTTCCAGCACGATGCCCACGTTTTTCTCGGAAGGCGTGAAACCAGGTCTCTCTGCGTTCGTACTATCTGACAGAAGAGCCAATACTCCCTTGCTTCCGATCTCAGCCATACGCTGCAGATCCGCATATTGGTCATTTACCGGAGTATGGTCGAACTTAAAGTCACCCGTATGCACAACATTGCCTTCCGGTGTTTCGATACAGATCCCTACGGAATCCGGGATACTGTGATTGGTCTTGAAGAAGGTCGCTTTCAGTGTGTTTCCGAGTTGTACTTCCGAATCCGCATGGATCAGAATCCGTTTCGTCTCACCCAGCAAATTCGCTTCTCTGAGCTTGTTTTCCACTAATCCGAGCGTCAATTTCGTTCCGTACACAGGAACATTCAAGTGTTTCAATACGTAAGGGAGGCCGCCGATATGGTCCTCGTGACCGTGAGTCAGCAAAATCGCTCTCACTTTGTCGCGATTCTCCGTTAAATAGCTAATATCAGGAATAACAATATCAATCCCAAGCATATCTTCTTCTGGGAACTTCAATCCCGCATCCACGACAACGATGTCATTGGCATATTGAATGACATACATGTTCTTCCCGATCTCACCGACGCCGCCCAAGGCAAAAATCGATAGTTTATCGTTGCTTATTTTCTTAGACAAATGTATCTAACCCTCCTATAGTTTTGGACGTCGTACCATTGTTATATTAAATTTCAAAAAAATACCGCACCCAGTCACTTGAATTCATTATACATGATGAAAAAGTGAAAACACAAGTCAACCACCTTCGTGAGCCATAGGATACCCAGAAACAGAAGGGTTTAAAACGAAGAAAGCCACTGCCTTCATTGAAGGCAATGGCTTAGGTTTGGTAGGTGCGCAGCTTACAAGGATGACAGCATATTACGGATAAATGCAGCCTCGTTCTCACTAGGAGAAACGAGCGGCAGACGAACGCCGCCGACCTGATAGCCCCGCTCATGCAGAGCGAATTTAACCGCCGCCGGGTTTGGAAGCGGGTCAGGACATTCAAACAGGCCCTTGAACAACGTGAACAAGGATTGATGCAGCTTGGCGGCTTCCTTCACGTTTCCTTCCACATAGGCGTGGATCATATCCTTCATGCGGGCGCCAGCGATATGGCTGGCCACGCTTACGATTCCGTAAGCACCTACGGCCAGAGCAGGCAGGGCTGAGGAATCGTCGCCGGAATAAACGATGAAGCCGTCCGGAGCACCTGCGGCAATGGCGGTGACCTGATCAATCGAAGCACATTCCTTCGTCGCAACGATGTTCGGTAATTGAGCCAGACGCAGGGTGGTAGCCGCGCTCAGGCTGATGCCCGTCCGTCCCGGCACATTGTACAGCATGATAGGTAAGGAAGTTGCCTCAGCGATCGCCTTAAAATGCTGGTAGAGCCCTTCCTGGTTCGGCTTATTGTAGTACGGAGCGACAAGCAAAATGCCATCGACGCCGCAGCTTTCCGCTTTTTTCGTCAATTCTGCAGAATGTGCCGTATCGTTGCTGCCGGTACCTGCGATAATCTTGCTTCGTCCACCTGCCTGCTTCACTGCGAACTTAAACAATTCAAGCTTCTCGTCTTCGCTAAGCGTTGGGGATTCGCCCGTCGTTCCTGCAATGACCAGAGAGTCCGACTTCTGTTCGACAATCAGGTACTCAATCAATCTCGCAGTCTCGTCCCAATTGATCTCGTTATTCTGATCAAATGGGGTTACCATAGCCGTAATCAATCTTCCGAAATCCACAATGATTCCTCCTTAAAGCTCTCCCGAACAGGCAAGCTTCCTTCGTAAGTAATCTTATATATAGTATTTCCTATCAAACGATTAACGAACAGACTCTAAGGTATTATCGGTGAAGTTCAAATTTGTAATGCAATGCGCGCAGCGCTTGAGCCATATCTTCCTTCTTCACAAGCACCCAGATCGTAGTGTTCGAATCTGCCGATTGCAGAATCGGAATATCGTGCTCGCTCAAGGATTCCACGATTTTGGCCATGATGCCAGGAACCCCGTTGATGCCGCCGCCAATAACGGATACCTTTGCACAGCCGGACAAGCTTTTTGGTTTCAAATCCAGGCTCTGCAGCACTTCAATCGCCTTCTCCGAGTCGCTGTCAAACACTGTATAAAGGACTCCCGTAGGGGTAACATTAATAAAGTCCACGCTAATGGAATGCTCCGCCATCGATTTGAAAACCTTCAGTTGAAGACCTTCCGTGCGATCGCATTCCACTGAGATTTGCGTAATATTGCTTACATAAGCAACTCCCGTCACAAAGCGGTCCACAATTCCGGATTGTATATCTCTGAAGCCCTCCGGCTGGGTAACCAGTGTTCCCTCATTATCCGAGAAGGTTGACCGCACTCTGACCGGAATTTGGGATTGCATGGCAATCTCAACTGCTCTAGGATGAATGACCTTGGCACCTTGATGAGCCATATTGCAAATCTCTGTATAACTTACATAGCTGAGTGGCTTCGCATCCTCGACGATGCGGGGGTCTGCCGTAAGAATGCCGTTGACATCCGTGTAGATATCAACCATTTCGGCGCGAAGCGCGGCTCCAAGCGCGGTGGCCGAGGTATCGCTTCCGCCCCTGCCCAGCGTCGTGAAGTCACCCGAATCGGTCTGCCCCTGGAAACCAGTGACGATAACAACTTGGTGAGACTCCAACTCTTTCAAAACCCGTTCAGGTTTTACGTCCTTAATGCGTGCATTTCCGAAGTGATCGTCTGTAAGAAATCCGGCTTGGGCACCCGTCAGCACCGTCGCGGTTATCCCTTCATGCTGAAGCAGACTGCATAGCGTTGTGGCTGAGATAATCTCACCGCAGCAGAGCAGCATATCCCGCTCTCTGTCTGGAAGCGCGTTTCCGCTCTGACCGATCCAATCCAGAAGAGTATCTGTAGCGTAAGGCTCCCCGCGGCGTCCCATAGCCGATACGACCACGACCAATTGGTAGTGATTAGCCAGTTCGCGCTGGATGTGCCCAATAACATGGGTTCTTGCTTGCGGTGTAGACAACGAGGTTCCGCCGAATTTTTGAACTAAGATGCGCATAAAATATTCCTCCGTTTATATATGCCCAGGAGACGTAAATTTCGGGCCGACCGATTGAAACGGCCGGCTACTAAGCCAGGCCGTTCCGTTTGTTGACGATGATTTCTGCGATTAGCACGGCATTCCATGCTGCATCCTTCAGAAAATGATCTGAAACGATCCACATGTTAAGTCCGCACTGATGTCCCTCCAACAGCTTGAGGATCTTTTGCCCGACTGCGCCAGTTGCTCCAACAACGGCCACATTATAATAATGCTCGGTCATATGGCTAAATTCCCCTTCATGAATGAAACTGCAGCTGTAACTTTCTATGTTGCCCTTATTGATCAAAAGGCTTTATCGCGGTTAACGCGAATATTCAACGATCATCGGCTGCAGCTGCTTCCCTTCTAGGGCCGCATAACACGCTTCCGGAATCAAATCCATTTTGGCGACAAGCGAGTTAGGCTTCTGCTGCGGATTATCCTGTCCGTAAGGAACAAAATAAATATTTTTCGTTACAAGCAGCTTCGCGATATTCGCCGCATTCAGTCCAAGGCCATCATTCGTTGAAATCGCCAGAACCAGCGGTCTGCAATTTCTCATCTGCGCCTTGGCTGCCATTAACACAGGGCTGTCAGTCATCGCATTGGCCAGCTTGCTGGTCGTGTTTCCCGTACATGGGGCGATAACCAAAACGTCAAGAAGCTTGGATGGGCCTAGCGGTTCCGCCTCCACAATTGTAGAAATAATATCATTCCCGGTTATTTCTTTCAACTGTTTCTGCCAATTCTCCGATGTGCCGAATCGGGTATCCGTTGTCATAATAGTGCTGGACACAATCGGCACCACATTCGCTCCACCATTTTTGAACCGCTGGATCTGCGGCATCACTTCTTCAAGCGTGCAGTGCGATCCTGTCAGGGCATAACCCACTGTTATTCCATTCCAATTCATCTACGCATCCCCCCGAATCTTGATTTCTTCAGAAATCAGCTCCACCAGCGTATTGGCCATGATGATGCCGGCTGTTTTAGGAGCCACGATTCCGGGTAGTCCGGGTGCGAGCATGGCTTTGATACCCCGTTTTTCAGCATAGCGAAAATCGCATCCACCGGGTGCGGAGGCAAGGTCGATGATGACAGCCTCCCGAGGCATTTTCGAGATGATTTGTGCTGTGACTATCATAGTTGGAATCGTGTTAAAAAGCAAGTCAATATCCGACACATAAGAACTCAGATCCCTTACCAGGAAGGGCTTCCAGCCCATTTCCTCCGCTCTGGCATAGTGCTCCGATTTACGTACGCCCATCCGAATTTTGGCACCCAGGCCTTGCAGGCTGCGCGCCATGGTGAATCCTGTCCGTCCCATGCCAAGCACCATGCTGGTTGATCCGTGAATCGTAAAATCCGTGTTTTGGATCGCCATCATCAGTGCACCTTCCGCTGTCGGAATGGAATTATAGATGGCTACATCGTCCCTCTCCAAAATCTCTACCAGCTTGATCTTATATTTGTCACATAGCGAGCGCAAATAGGGCTTCGCCATGCCTGTATAGATCACTCCATGTCCAGGCATCGCTGCGATATGCTCCTCCTGCAGTCGCAATGCCCCCTCTGAGAACAGCGCGCTGACACGTCCCTCATCATCACATCCCACGACAGGCAGGATCAGAGCATCAGCATTCGATAACAGCTCTGGCGTGAGCAGCTCGCGAGTCACTCCCTGAAAAGAATCCTGCAGTTTCTCAAACCCGGCGATCATGACGGAGGCATCCATCTCAGCGCATTTTCGTATGACTTCAATTTGCCTTGCGTCTCCACCTACAAAGACGGTCCGGACTCCAGTCAGCATGGAAGACCTCGCTCCTTTCTTCTAACCAACGTATAAACCATCTTATGCCGTCGCCTATAGGGTGGTGAGCGCATTTCAATTAAACTACCGCCTTAACGCAATAAAATAACACTATAGATGGAGAGTCGGATCCGAAGCCATTTTGCATGGACGCTAACGCAAAAAACACCGCCCGGCTAGGCCGGAGCGGTGTGCTTGGTAAAACCATGATGATGATATCCATAAATTATCTATAATATAGATTACTTGCCGGTATGACCGAATCCGCCTGCACCCCGTACGGTATCGGACAACTCGTCAACTTCCATGAATTCTACCGCCGGGACGGTTTTGAACACCATCTGGGCAATGCGTTCATTACGCTCAATTGCAAATGGCTCTTGTCCTAAATTCACCAGCAGCACCTTCACTTCCCCGCGATAATCAGCATCAATCGTGCCTGGAGAATTCAAGCAGGTAATACCATGTTTGTAGGCCAGTCCGCTGCGCGGACGGATTTGAGCTTCAAGCTCGGCCGGCATGGCAATCGCAAAACCGGTCGGGATTAATTTGCGTTCGCCCGGGTTCAATACCACCGGCTCATGAACCGCCGCGTGCAGATCAAAACCTGCAGCTAGTTCGGACATTTTCACGGGAAGTTTCACATCTTCATTACCTGGCAATCTATTGATTTGAACGTAGTGCAACAAATTCATTCCTCCTAAGTACATTCAGTGCTTTATCTGAAGTTCCTACCATCGCTAGTGCATATGGAGTCCCGAACATGCGGTCAAGAACCGCGTCGACATCCTTCATGTCAACCTGCTCAATCCGTTTAATAATTTCATCCAGGCTAAAATGGCGACCCAGCATTAATTCGTTCTTACCCAAGCGATTCATGCGGCTGCTCGTGCTCTCCAGACTCAGAATGAGACTGCCCTTCAGTTGTTCCTTCCCTTTGCGCAGCTCTTCCTCTGTCATACCGTTCTGTGCCAGATCCTGCAGCATTTCCGTGGTTAGTTGAAGGACTTCCTTTGTCTGTTTGGGCGCTGTGCCTGCATAAATGGTGAACATTCCGTTATCTGCGTGCGAACTATGATATGAGTATACCGAATAAGCCAGTCCGCGCTTCTCCCGGATTTCCTGAAACAAGCGTGAACTCATGCCGCCGCCAATGGCGTTATTCAAGAGTACCATTGCATACTGAAGCTCGTCTCCGATGGAGCAGCCGGGAAACGACATGCAGATATGATTCTGCTCTGTTTTCTTCTTACGGAACTGAACACCATCCAAAAAGGCAGGCACGGCCAGCAGTTCGGAGCTGCCGTGATTGGCAAAGCCGCCAAAATGACGCTCCAATAACTCAATCGCATCCTCATTAATGTTGCCTGCCAGAGCGATCACTGTATTCTCAATGGTATAGTGTTTGTCCATGTAATTTCTCAGCGCTTGCGAATCCATCGATTCCAGCCGTTCCTTTGTGCCAAGAATCGGATAAGCCAGCGGATGATCGCCGTATGCCGATAACGACATCAGGTCATGCACCAGATCATCCGGTGTATCCTCATACATCGCGATCTCTTCCAGAATGACATTCTTCTCTTTGGCTAACTCGCCCGCATCCAGCTTGGAGTTGAAGAACATGTCGGACAGCACGTCAACCGCAATCGGAAAATGCTCATCCAGCACCTTGGCGTAATAACACGTATATTCCTTGGACGTAAAAGCGTTGACGTTGCCGCCGATAGCATCAAATTCTTCAGCAATGGCACGGGCGTCAAAGCGATCGGTCCCTTTGAACATCATGTGCTCTATAAAATGCGTTATCCCGTTGATGTCCTCCGATTCATTGCGGGATCCGGTCTTCACCCAAATACCGAATGAAACCGAACGACTTGTCGGGATTTGCTCCATAACCACTCTTAGGCCGTTAGACAATTGTATTTTTTTCACGAGGGCCCCCCTAACTGTTCCATCCAGGCTCACTTTGGCTGATTACCAGCCTCATGCCATCCATTCATTCTATCAAACTTTACCATGCCGCTCAACTTCCCTTCGGCATAATTCGCTCAGGAGAAAGCGTCTGGCTCACGGTTCCGATTTCCAGCCCTTTGGCCCGTATTCCGTCAATCATTCCCTTTAACGCCCGGGACGAGGAATCCGTGGGATGCATCAAAATCAGGAAACCCGGCTCCACCTTCGTGGAGATTTTCTGAACGACAGCATCCGGTGCAGGATGCTTCCAATCGACCGTATCGAGCGTCCACAGGACCGTCTTCAATCCCCTTGCCTGGGCGATGGATACGGTCTGCTGATTAAAATCGCCAGAAGGCGGCGCAAACCATTTGTTCTCCACACCGAGGCTTTCTTTGAGCAGATCCTGCGTCTTCGCGATTTCCAGTTCCGCCCGATCTCTGCTGAGACGGCTCATATTCGGATGCGTATAGGCATGATTCTCCACCTCATGACCTCGTTTCAGAATTTCGCCGGCAAGCTCCGGGTTCTTCTTCAACCAGCTCCCATCCAGGAAAAAGGTCGTCTTCACTTTCTCCGCATCCAGCGTGTTCAGCATCGGCACCAGAAATTCATTCCCCCAGGCCACGTTAATCATCAACGATACCATCGGCTTGTTGGGGTTGCCCCGATAAATCGGTTGCTCTCCAAGATCATTAAGCGTTACTTTGGCCGGAATTTGCCGGTATACGTAAGGAACGGCCTCTCCAGCTTTTCGCTTTTTCGACGATGCTGCTTGGTATGTAGCTTCAATATCGATCTCAAGTCCATTATAACCGGGAATCGCTTTCCACACGGAGTCCACCCTGGCATCCACCGGCTCAATGCGTGATTTTGCCGCAGCGGCTTCGATTTGACTCAATAAATTCAGATCTACTGCATTCTCTGAACCGCTAACGAGTTGCCCCACGGGTTTAATCTGCAGTCCCGAAACATATCCCCAGGCCCCGCTGAACACGGCAACAGCCGACACCATTGCGGCACCGGTTAGCAGCACAACCATCTTTTTTCCATTCATGGGCATATCCACCCTCCCCTTGAGAAGCTTTGTCCCATTTTATGTAGCTTCAGGAGGAAATATGTGCCTTAAAGTGGGCCTATGCCGTGAAGCCTATTGTAGATGCTTGTTCAAGACTAGAGGATTCCCATGGGCCGAAAAGATTAAAAAAAGAGCCAGAATGATAGGTTCTGCCTCTTTTCCTTGTATCTATATGCTGTTAAACAAACCAAGCGCGGATTAAGATCCGCTCTTGTTTGTTTCCGCAGTCAAAACCGCTTTGCGAGACAGGTTAATCCGTCCCTGCTGGTCGATTTCGGTAACCTTCACAGTAATGACATCACCGATGGCAACCACGTCCTCTACCTTCGCTACGCGCTCAGTCGAGAGCTGGGAGATATGAACAAGCCCGTCTTTGTTAGGCAGAATTTCAACGAATGCACCGAATTTCTCAATCCGTTTGACAGTACCTGTATAGATTTCGCCAACAGCTACCTCACGGACGATGCCTTCGATAATCGAAAGAGCTTTTTTGTTCATCTCATCGTTGGCAGATGCAATGAACACGCGGCCGTCTTGTTCGATATCGATCTTCACGCCGGTTTCCTCGATGATTTTGTTAATGATCTTGCCGCCGGCACCGATCACATCGCGAATTTTGTCCGGGTTGATCTGCATCGTAATAATCTTAGGCGCATATTGGGACAACGTTTCTCTTGGCTTTTGAATGGCTTCTGCCATTTTTCCAAGGATATGCATGCGTCCTTCTTTTGCTTGCTGCAGTGCTTCCTGCAAAATCGCGCGGTCAATACCGTCAATTTTGATATCCATTTGAATGGCGGTAACCCCGTCAGGTGTCCCTGCCACTTTGAAGTCCATGTCGCCGAGATGATCTTCCATCCCTTGAATATCTGTCAAGATGGAAACATGATCTCCGTCTTTAATCAAGCCCATCGCCACGCCGGCTACAGGAGCTTTGATCGGCACCCCTGCATCCATCATAGCAAGTGTGCTTGCACAAATACTCGCTTGGGAGGTCGAACCATTCGACTCAATTACTTCGGACACGAGACGAATCGTGTACGGGAATTCCACTTCATTCGGAATAACCTTCGACAATGCACGTTCACCAAGTGCACCATGACCAATTTCACGACGGCCTGGAGCGCGAAGCGGACGAGCTTCCCCTACGCTGAACGGCGGGAAGTTGTAATGGTGCATGAAACGCTTGGTCTCTTCCAGATCGATTCCATCGAGAATCTGTACATCACCTAGAGCACCTAGTGTACATACGCTAAGAGCCTGGGTTTGTCCACGTGTGAACAGACCGGAACCATGCGTTCTAGGCAGCAGACTGGTATCGCAATCGATAGGACGGATCTCAGACAGACCACGACCGTCCGGACGAACTTTGTCATGCGTGATCAAACGTCGAACTTCTTCCTTCACGATATCGTGAAGCACTTCTTTAACATCCTTCAACAACTCAGGTGTTTCGATATACTTCTCTTCAAATACGGTGTATGCTTCATCATTGATAGCGTCAATCGCATCCTGGCGAGCATGTTTCTCCTCAATGCGAACGGCTTCAACAAGACGGGCTTCGGCGAAATCACGCACTTCACGATTCACCGTTTCATTGACCGCATGAAGTTTAACTGCCATTTTTTCTTTACCGCAAGCGGCTACGAGTTCTTCGATCTTAGCTACGATTTTCTTGATTTCCTCATGCCCGAACATAATCGCTTCCAGCATGACTTCCTCAGGAACTTCGTTCGCTTCGGCTTCAACCATCATGATTGCATCTTTGGTACCTGAAACAACAAGATAGATGTCGCTTGCTTCCTGCTGTGCAATATTCGGATTCACCACAAATTCGCCATCAACACGCCCTACGGCTACGCCGCCGATCGGACCGTTAAAAGGCACATCCGAGATGCTCAAGGCAGCGGAAGTACCGATCATGGCCGCGATTTCCGGCTCGCAATCCTGATCTACGCTCATCACGAGATTCAGAACCTGTACATCATTACGGAATCCTTCAGGGAACAACGGACGAATCGGACGGTCTGTCAGACGGCTGGCAAGAATCGCTTTCTCGCTTGGTCTGCCTTCGCGTTTGATGAATCCACCCGGAATTTTACCGACTGCGTACAAACGCTCCTCATAGTTGACCGTCAATGGAAAGAAATCCAAATCCTTCGGTTCACTGGAAGCTGTCACTGTACACAGGACTGCCGTTTCGCCGTAACGAACCATCACAGCCGCATTTGCCTGCTTCGCAAGGCGCCCTGTTTCGAATACGAGGGGTCTTCCGCCAAGCTGCATTTCAACACGTGTTTCCATGTAATCCCTCCTCATGGGGATAAATTTTTTTGAAATCTTCTTCTACCATCAGCATGTCTTTTGCAAAACACTGTCCACATTTCCTAACCAGAGCCATCCAAACGGTCGAAATCGCAAACCTATGTACAGGAACAACCCGAACCGTATAGAACATTCTCCGTATAGATTGCCCCTGGTTATACCATTAAGCGAAATTTAGCGAACAGACCACGCCTACAATCTATAAGAATCTATATTAAGATAACCCCACAAAGTGGAGTTTAGGCTATGAAGCGTACGCAGTACTTTGTGGGGAGCTCGAAAACGGTAAATTGTACAATACTTAGAAAAGAGCCCGGCTGTGCCGCTGTCGTTCCAAGAAGGACAGTGGACAACCAGGCTGTTTTCGGCACATCTTATGGATGATTAGCGACGCAATCCAAGCTTCTCGATCAAAGCACTGTAACGTTTAACATCCTTGTTTTTCAAGTATGCAAGCAGCTTACGGCGTTGGCCGACCATTTTCAACAATCCACGACGGGAATGATGATCCTTCTTGTGTGTACGCAAGTGGTCAGTCAAGTTCGTAATGTTTTCCGTTAGGATAGCGATTTGCACCTCTGGAGATCCTGTATCGGACTCATGAGTTTTGTGCTCGTCAATCAGTTGTTGTTTACGTTCTTGAGTTAATGCCATCCTGTTCACCTCCCTCATTATAATCGCCGTTGGCCCAGGTACCGACGGTGAGATCGAACATCCAAGCCAAGGTTAAAATCGCCCAATCTTCAGGCGACCTCTAAGAGTATAGCATACTTTACCTGAAAAAGAAAATCCGTTTGCGAACAATTTGTCCCAAAACGTTTATTCACTGACTTCTAATATTTTGCGAGCCTCGACGGCATCTCGCTGAATCCATTCCACAAGCTCCTGAACCGATTCGAATTTATGCTCCTTGCGGATATATTGAACGATATCCACCGTCATGGTCTGATCATACAGATCCCCTTCAAAATCAAACAGATGCACCTCAAAAACAGGCTCTGTGGCCCCTTCATGGAACGTTGGCTTCACGCCGATGTTCATCACGCCCGGAATCCAGTCGTGATGCTTATCCGTGCGTGCCCGAACGGCATAGACGCCTAATGCAGGTACCACGAACGGATCCGTCAATTCCAGGTTCGCGGTAGGAAAACCGATCTTTCTTCCCCGCTTCTCCCCATGAATGACCGTGCCGCGGATATGATAATTCCGTCCGAACCAGCGGTTTGCATCCGACAGCTGCCCCGTTTTCAAGGCAATCCGTATGGATGAACTTCCTACCTTCTCGCCATCAACCAAGAATGGCGGAACCGTAACGACAGACATCCGGTCTTCACCGAGTTCCTGAAGTTTGACTGCGTCACCGGCGCCTTTATGGCCGAAACGGAAATCAAACCCGACCACCACTGTTTGAAGATTCAAGGGAAACAGCATCTCTTCAACAAATGTTTCCGGACTTACCTGGGAGAATTCCTTATTGAACTCGACAACGTACAAAATATCGATGCCCATCTCCTCAAGCAACTGCTGCTTGTCAGGCTGAGGCGTCAGATATCCCTCGTAGCTTCCTTTACCAATCACGTCTTTCGGATGAGGATAAAAGGTAATAACGGCGGCTGGCACTCCATTCTCCCGCGCAATATTGACTGCGGTTGAAAGCACGCTGGCATGTCCCAGGTGAAGACCGTCGAACTGGCCGATTGCAGCTACCTTCGGCTCGGCAGCTTCTCGTACGATATCAGAAGATACAGGATAAGATAAAGAAACAATCCTCATGATTACTCACCTCCACTCACTAAATCCAGTCATGCTTAGGAAAATACTTTCACAGGAACGATAGCCCCTGTCTCCTCTTGCCGCTGATAGATTCCCAGAAAGTTTTCCTTTATATCATACAAGCGAATAGGCTCCGAGCTGTCAACAGGTGGTTCTACCGCTCTCGAGGACAAGCGCTGTCCCTGCAGGGCAGCATCCGTTTTCTCTTCAGAAACCGTATGCTTCGGCAGATAATCAATCGCTTGATCCACGGGAATAAGCCGGGTGTGCAGCGTTTCATCCTTCATGAACTGCTCAATTTGCTCCAGGGTTAAGCACTGCTCCTCCGTGATTCCCGCCGATACTGTGCGTACCAGCTTAACCATGACAGACGGCACGCCGAGTTTCCTCCCGATATCCACGCAAAGCGTGCGGATGTATGTACCTTTGGAGCACAATACTCGAAAAGAAATTTCCGTATACTCCCCTTCAGCATCAAAATCCGTCATTTCGATTTCATGAATCGTTACGGTCCGGCTCTTGCGCTCCACGGTCTTACCTTCTCTGGCAAGCTCGTATAATCGTTTACCATTGATTTTGACAGCGGAAAACATGGGTGGGATCTGAGAAATCTGGCCTGTAAAAGATTGCAGCGCTTCAAGCGCCTCTTCTCTGGTCACATGAACATCATCTACCGTCTCTACTACTTGCCCAGTGATATCCTCGGTATCCGTCGAATATCCAAGACGGAGGACCGCGTGATACTCTTTAGGCAGTTCCTGAAGGTATTCCACTAC
Source organism: Paenibacillus sp. NPDC058898 (assembly GCF_049316025.1). Classification (NCBI taxonomy): domain Bacteria; kingdom Bacillati; phylum Bacillota; class Bacilli; order Caryophanales; family Paenibacillaceae; genus Paenibacillus; species Paenibacillus sp. NPDC058898. The sequence continues at coordinate 510,632 of NZ_JBMOSM010000003.1, forward strand.
TCGCGTGGCTCTCCCCAGGCATAACGGAAGCACGCCTGTTACTTCGGGGTCAAGCGTACCCGTATGTCCAATTCGCTTCAAACGAACCATTCCACGAACCTTCGCCACCACATCGTGGGATGTCCAGCCTGCCGGTTTGTGAACGGCCAAGATACCTTCTAATTGCGTCATAGCTTTAATCTCACCTGCTCTACTACTCTAGGGATGATGTCATGAAGGGAGCCTTCAATGCTGCAACCGGCTGCCCGAACATGGCCGCCTCCTCCAAATAACTGGGCTAATGCCGCAACATCCACTTTTCCGGCTGAACGCAAACTCGCCTTGACCATTCCGGATTTCAGTGACTTGAATAGAATCCCGACTTCAACTCCTTGAATGTTTCGGGGGTAATTCACAATCCCTTCCAGATCCTCGCTAACGGCGCCGCATGATTCCATAAACTCAGGCGTTACGTATACCCAGGCTATTTTACCATCATCCGACACACTTAACGTATTTAATGCCTGAACCAGCACTTTCATCTGTGGAAGCGTCATTTCCTCTAGTAACGTTTCCGCAATTTCAGGTCCGTTCACGCCATAGGACAACAGATCGGAAGCGATGCTCATAACCTTGGGCGATGTGTTCGAGTACCGAAAACCGCCGGTATCCGTTAGCAATCCCGTATAAATCGCTGTTGCAATATCGGTATCCCAGTCCACTTCAAACAAATTCAGCAAATCATAAAGGATTTCTGCGGTTGCTGCCGCATTCGGCACGACCAGGTTGACGGCTCCATAACGATCATTTGTTGGATGATGGTCAATATTAACGATGCTTGCCTGATCGGCAAACACCTGTTTCGTATAGCCTACTCTAGCAAAATCCGCACAATCCACACAAATGACGTGAGAGAACGTTCTTCCTGGCTGCTCTTCAGACAGATTGAGAATGTCTTCTGCATGCCACAACATTTTCATGCGTTTTGGAATGGGCCCCTCATTAATCATCGTGAATTTCTTGCCCAGACATGAGAGAAGCCAGCCCACCGCAAGGGTGGAACTGACTGCATCTCCATCGGGCTGAACATGCGACACAACCAAATAATCATCGTGCTCCAGCAGAAACGATTTCACCTGCTGCAGCTCTTGTTCATAGGTCTGCATTCGCCCTCTCCTTTATAAAAACGAACTACTCTATTTCTCTTCGCGATCCACGATTTCGGTCAGCAGCTTCTCAATATGGCTGCCATACGCAATGGAATCATCGAATTTGAAGATCAGCTCCGGCACATGCCGAAGTCGGATCCGCTTGCCCAGCTCGGAGCGAAGAAAGCCGCTTGCCTTCTCCAACCCTTTTAAGGAGGCTGCCTTCTGCTCGTCGTCGCCGAGCACGCTCAGGTATACCTTCGCTTGAGACAGGTCATTTGTAACATCAACACCGGTCACAGTAATGAAACCGATTCTTGGGTCTTTCATCTCCGATTGGATCAGTTGGCTGAGCTCTTTTTTAATCTGCTCGCCTACGCGCCCAGTTCTGATTTTTGCCATGGTCTGATCACCTCATTCGTTAGCGCTCTACCGTCTCCATGATGAAGGCTTCGATTACGTCTCCTTCTTTGACGTCGCTATAGCTTACCAAGGTAATACCACACTCATAACCTTGTGCCACTTCTTTAGCGTCATCTTTAAAGCGCTTGAGGGAATCGATCTTGCCTTCATGAACGACAATGCCGTCACGGATCAAGCGAGCTTCTGCGTTACGCGTAATTTTACCGGATGTCACCATACATCCTGCAATCGTACCCACTTTGCTCACTTTAAAGGTGCTGCGGACTTCCGCATGACCGATCACGGTTTCTTTGTACTCCGGATCGAGCATCCCCTTCATAGCTTGCTCAATTTCCTCGATTACATTATATATTACACGGTGCAGACGAATATCAACCTTTTCCTGCTCGGCGGTTTGTTTCGCTTGGACGTCCGGACGAACGTTAAAGCCGATAACAATCGCGTTGGAGGCAGCTGCCAAAATAATATCGGACTCCGTGATCGCCCCGGCACCGCTGTGGAGAATTTTGACGCGAACGCCTTCCACTTCGATTTTGTTCAAGGAACCTTTCAGTGCCTCAACAGAACCTTGTACGTCACCTTTGATAATCACGTTAAGATCTTTGATCTCGCCGTCCTTAATGTGTTGGAACAGGTCATCCAGCGTCACACGAGTATTCGTGTTCAACTCGGATTGACGATGGGTAATCGCACGCTTATCAGCGATATTACGCGCTTTACGCTCATCCTCAAACACCATAAACGGATCGCCGGCACCTGGAACTTCAGTCAAACCGGTAATTTCAACTGGTGTTGAAGGACCCGCTTCTTTTAATCGACGGCCTTTATCGTTCACCATCGCACGAATACGTCCAAAGCAGTTGCCCGCTACGAAGGCGTCGCCCACTTTCAATGTACCATGCTGAACGAGAATGCGTGCTACCGGACCTCTGCCTTTATCCAGCTCAGCCTCAATAACGGTACCGCGTGCGCGTTTGTCAGGATTTGCTTTGTATTCATTCACTTCTGCTACCAGAAGGATCATTTCAAGCAAGTCTTCCAGACCCATCCGCTGTTTCGCCGAAACGTTAACAAAGATGGTATCTCCGCCCCACTCTTCAGGCACTAATTCGTATTCCGTCAATTCTTGTTTAACTTTATCCGGGTTAGCATCCGGTTTATCGATTTTGTTCACGGCAACGATGATCGGCAAACCTGCTGCTTTCGCATGGTTAATCGCTTCGACTGTCTGTGGCATTACGCCGTCGTCAGCCGCAACCACGATGATCGTCATGTCCGTTACTTGTGCACCACGGGCACGCATAGCTGTAAACGCTTCGTGACCCGGTGTATCCAGGAACGTAATCTTCTTGTTATTGATCTCGACTTGGTAAGCACCGATATGCTGCGTAATACCGCCAGCTTCGCCACTTGATACGTTCGCGGAACGGATCGCATCAAGCAGCGTCGTTTTACCGTGGTCGACGTGACCCATAATAGTAACGACTGGTGGACGCTCTTTCAGTTCTTCAGGAGCATCGTTTTCTTCAACGGTCTCAAAACGATCTTCCTCTACCGGAATTTTCACTTCGACTTCTACACCGAATTCACCAGCGAGCAATAGAATCGTATCGATATCCAGCTCCTGGTTGATGGTGGCCATCACGCCGAGGAAAATCAGCTTCTTGATGACTTCGGAAGCGTCCTTATGAAGCAGCTTCGCCGTTTCACCGACGGTCATGTTGCCACGGACGATAATTTTCTTCGGCGTGTTGTCGATTTTCTCGCGAGGCGGCTGCTGATTATATTGATTCCGGCCGCGGTTGTTCTTTCCACCGCGATTGTTGCCACGGAATCCTCCCTGACGGTTGTCATCAAAACGTTTGGAGTCTGAACGATTGTTATTGTTGTTTCTGGAATTGCGGTTCTGGCCATTGCTGTTATTGCTATTGTTATTGTTGGATCCTGAGAAACCGCCTCCGGTTCCACCCGGCTTGCTCTGTGGACGTGCTCCGCCCTGGTTGTTGCTGCCCTGCGGACGCGTTCCACCTTGATTATTGCCTTGCGGACGTGCGCCGCCTTGACCTCCGCCCTGAGGACGTGATCCGGTCTGCGTGCTGCCGCCTGGTCTGGATGATTGGCTACGATTGTTCTGCTGACTTCCTTGTGCGGAGCCAGACTGAGTTCTTCGGGTATCCTGCCCTCCTTGGGGGCGCTGGGAACCTGAAGTATTCTGAGTGTTTTGATTCGTTCTACTATTCATACCTACCTGCTTTTCCTGTTGTTTTTTGGGCTGGCTTTGACCTTGTTGTCCTGGTGCTCTCTGTCCTGAATTGCGCATACCGTCCTGCCCATTACGGTTGCCTTCGGCACTTACACTAGCGGAAGTGCCTTCTGTTTTTGCATTGGATACAGTCGCAGCCGCATTGGCTCCGGAAACCGCTGGTTTACGGTTCTCGGTTCGGGAAGCGTCACCACTATCCCGCTTGGCTGCTGCATTGGATTTGATATCTTTGAAAAACTGCTCTACCTTGGACACCGTATCGTTCTCCATTACGCTCATATGGTTATTGACCGGAATGTTCAAACGTTTGAGGATCGTGATGATTTCTTTACTGCTCATGTTCAACGATTTAGCATATTCGTATACTCGAAGTTTATTGTCTTTGTTTTCCTGTTTACTCAATATACTCCACCTCCGACATTGTCTCCATTTTCTTGGAGATCATTTCTGCGAATCCTTGATCCGTAACTGCCAGCACAACCCGCTCGGGTTTACCTACACTTGTGCCCAGACTTTCCCGGTCAAATCCGATTACCAGAGGGATATTGTAAGTACCGCATTTATCGCGGAACTTCTTTGTTGTATTAACTGAGGCGTCACCCGCCAGAATAACCAATTTTGCATCAGAAGACCGGATGGCTTTGAGCACGATCTCATCCCCGGTAACCACCTTACCTGCCCTCATGGCCAGGCCGAGCTGAGAAAGCGCCCTATTCATCATCGGCAGCACTCTCTTTTGCAGCCAGGAATTCATCTTCCACCTTGATGAAATCCTGTGCCAACTGTTCATAGATCTCAGGTTTCACATGTTGTTTCAACGCTCGATCCAGTGCTTTATTTTTGTGTGCCAGCTTGAAGCAGGAAACTTTGCCGCATAAATACGCTCCCCGTCCCGATTTTTTGCCGGTGAGATCGATCAGGACAGCATCCTCGGGCGTCCTAACAATCCGGATAAGCTCTTTCTTCGGCATCATTTCCTGACACGCTACACATTTACGCAGCGGTATCTTTCTCTGTTTCAAGACGACAACCCCCTGTCATTTGGAATTAATCGACAGAGACGGAATCCTGGTGCATTTCACCTGATTGGGACTTCGGTCTGCCAAATTCCTGCTCCGCCTGACTTTCGCTCTTAATATCAATCTTCCAGCCTGTCAGCTTCGCCGCGAGACGAGCATTCTGGCCTTTGATCCCAATCGCAAGCGAGAGTTGATAATCCGGAACAATTACACGCGCCATCTTCTCATCTTCAAATACTTGAACTTCAAGTACTTTGGATGGGCTGAGCGCATTGGCCACGTATTCTTCAACCTGATCGGAATAACGCACGATGTCAATTTTTTCGCCGCGAAGCTCATTGACAATAGTCTGTACGCGCATACCCTTAGGTCCTACGCAAGAACCAACCGGATCGACTTCATCGTTGCGGGAAAATACCGCAATTTTGGAGCGGAATCCAGCTTCACGCGCAACCGAGCGAATTTCAACGACGCCATCAAAGATTTCCGGCACTTCAAGCTCGAACAGGCGCTTCAAGAGGCCCGGATGCGTACGGGACAGCATAATCTGCGGCCCCTTGGTTGTGTTCTCAACCTTGGTAATGTAAGCTTTGATCCGGTCGCCATGCTTGAACTTCTCGTTAGGCATAAGCTCGGTAAGCGGCAAGGCCGCCTCGATCTTGCCAAGGTCGATATAGATGTTGCGTAAATCTTGGCGCTGCAGCGTACCCGTTACGATATCATCTTCCTTGTCAATAAAAGCGCTGTAGATCAGGCCTCGTTCGGCTTCTCTAATGCGCTGGGTAACAACTTGCTTTGCCGTTTGAGCTGCGATCCGTCCGAAATCACGCGGCGTAACCTCGATTTCCGCTATATCTTCAATCTGAAAATGCGGATTGATTTCCCGGGCCGCATGCAGCGAAATTTCAGTCCGCGGATCCAGCACCTCGTCCACAATCAGCTTCCGCGCGAACACCTTGATGACACCCGTATTGCGATTCATGTCTACCCGTACATTTTGCGCCGTGTTAAAATTGCGCTTGTAACTCGAGATCAGTGCCGCTTCAATGGCTTCAAACAGCACATCTTTGCTGATGCCCTTTTCTCTTTCCAACTCATTCATCGCTTCAATAAAATCCATACTCATTGAAAATCGGTTCCCCCTTTCAAAACTTCCGTTTAAAAAATGATGGCCAATCTGGCACTGGCTACTTTTGCATATGGAATCACGTGCTGCTTCTTGACGGTTTGAATGACTAGCTCCTCGTTATCGAAGGATTCCAGCTTGCCTTCAAACTCTTTCAACCCGTTAATCGGCTCGTATACCGTAACAAACACGTTCTTGCCGACTGACTTCGCAACATCCTCTTTTTTCTTCAGGGGACGTTCCGCGCCAGGAGAAGAGACTTCAAGAAAATAAGCTGTCGGAATCGGATCGTTCTCGTCCAGCTTCTGGCTCAGGTATTCACTGATTAAACCGCAATCGTCAATGTCAATGCCGCCGTCTTTATCAACAAACACGCGCAAGAACCAGTTGCTTCCTTCCTTAACGTATTCCACATCTACCAGTTCAAAGCCGTGTTCGTCCAAATACGGCTGCACCATTTCTTCCACAGTCGTTTTAATCTTTGATGTGCTCAAAGAACATAACCTCCAAGTTGATTTCCTATATACCAAAGAGTAAAGAGTGGGTTGCCCCACTCTTTACACAACGGTTTTATCTCCATGATTACCAAAAAAATTATAACATAGTCTGGTAATAGTGACAAGTATGACTCCTTGACTGTCAAGGCGTCACGGCCATGAAAGGATGACAAGAATCAGAACAATGACAACTGATTGCTCTCCGGCAGACCGCGGAAGCATCCCATTTGGGTCAACAGCTCCACGGCGGTTTTGCTTGCCTTCGATTTTTGCTGGAAATCCTCTATGGAGAGGAATTCACCGAATTCACGGGCGGCAGCAATATTGCGGGCGGCATTATCACCGATCCCCTGCAGTGCAGAGAACGGCGGAATGAGCGAATCTCCATCCACCTTAAATCGGAGCGCATCCGATTCATACAGATCGATGTTCTTAAACGAGAAGCCCCTTGCCGTCATCTCCAGCGCCATCTCCAAAATTGGCAGCATCCCTTTTTCCTTCGGGCTTGCTCCGAAGCCCAGCTGCTCAATCTCTTCAATTCGGCGATAAATCGCCTCATAGCCCTGACAGCATAATTCGATATCGAAGTCCTCGGCTCGAACCGAGAAGTACGTTGCATAATATTCTATCGGATAATAAAGCTTGAAGTAAGCCGTCCGCACCGCTGAGATAACATACGCGGCGGCGTGGGCTTTCGGGAACATGTACTGGATTTTGAGACAGGAATCAATGTACCACTGCGGCACTTTGCATTTCTTCATCTCGTCAATCCATTCCTGTGACAACCCCCGGCCTTTACGCACACTTTCTGTTATCTTAAATGCGAGGCTAGCATCCATGCCTGCCTTATAAATCAGGAACAACATGATATCGTCGCGGCAACCAATAACGGTTTTGATGTTGCATGTACCATTCTTGATGAGCTCTTGAGCATTGCCGAGCCAAACGCCGGTTCCATGTGACAGACCTGAGATTTGCAACAAGTCGGCAAAACTCGACGGCTGCGATTCCACCAGCATCTGGCGTACAAATTTGGTTCCCATCTCCGGAACGCCGAAGGTGGCCACCGGTGAGCGTATTTGCTCCGGCTTGACGCCCAGCGCTTCCGTTGAGTTGAACATGCTCATCACTTTCGGATCGTTCATCGGAATGGTCGTTGGATCCACGCCGGTCAAATCCTGAAGCATTCTCATCATGGTTGGATCATCGTGCCCGAGTATATCAAGCTTGAGCAAATTCGCTTCAAAGGCATGATAATCGAAATGCGTCGTTTTCCACTCGGCGTTGACATCGTCCGCAGGGAATTGCACCGGCGTAATCTCTTCCACTTCGATGTAATCCGGCACAACGACAATACCGCCGGGATGCTGGCCCGTGCTTCGCTTGACGCCGGTACAGCCTGACGCAAGCCGGTTCAACTCCGCGCCCCGCCAGCGCTTGTTGTTGTGTTCCTCGTATTTTTTAGCGAAACCAAACGCCGTCTTCTCTGCCACGGTACCGATGGTTCCGGCACGGAATACATTCTCCTCGCCAAACATCTCTTTGGTGAAATTATGGGCATGCGGCTGATATTCACCGGAGAAGTTCAAGTCAATATCGGGAACCTTATCCCCTTTAAAACCCAGGAAGGTTTCAAAAGGTATATCCTGTCCCTCGCCTTTCATCTTGTTTCCGCATTCCGGACAAGCTTTGTCCGGCAAGTCAAATCCACTCGGCACGCTGCCGTCCAGGAACCATTCGCTGTGCTTGCAGTCGCTGTTCAAGCAAATGTAATGGGCGGGAAGCGGGTTAACTTCGGATATGCCGAGGAATGTGGCAACGACGGATGAGCCTACGGAACCCCGTGAACCAACCAAATAGCCGTCCCGGTTCGATTTCTTCACCAGTTTCTCGGAAATCAAATAGTTCGCTGAGAAACCGTATTTAATGATCGGCTCAAGCTCTTTCTCCAACCGGGCCACTACGACCTCCGGCAAGTTCTCGCCATAAATGGACTTGGCCGTGTCGTAGCAGGTGTTGCGGATTTCTTCATCCGCGCCATCCAGAATCGGCGTAAACAGCTTATCCGGGAACAATTCCAACTCTTCAAAGCGATCGGCCAGCTCGCTAGTGTTCGTCACAACAACTTCATAACATTTGTTCTGTCCCAAAAACCCGAACTCTTCGAGCATCTCTTCCGTAGTCCGAAAATGCGCGTCAGGCTTGCGCATATCCTTGAGCGGGCTGAAACCGGTAATCCCATGGATGGTAATGTCCCGGAACAGCTTATCCCGCGGTTCAAGATAGTGCACGTTTCCTGTGGCGATGACTGGCTTGTTCAGCTTTTCCCCAATGCGCACGACTTTGGAAATTGCGGTTTTTATCTCTTCGGGACTGCCTACCAAGCCTTTGTCCACCAGATGCATATACATCGTCAACGGCAGAATCTCCAAAACATCGTAGAAGTCCGCAATCTCTTCGGCTTCCTCCTCCGTTTTGTTCAGCACCGTTTCGAAGAACTCCCCTTTTTCGCAGCCGGATAGCACCAGTAACCCATCTCGCATCTCTTGAAGCTTGGATTTAGGAATACACGGCACTCTCTTAAAATATTCGGTATGTGACATGGAGATCAGCTTGTACAAGTTTTTCTTGCCCGTCATATTCAAAGCATAAATACCGCAGTGGAAAGGACGGGTATTGGACAGATCCTTACCGACGTAATCATTGAGGCGGTCCAGCATCTTGACGCCTTTGGTTTTGTCCACATCGCTAAGGAGCCCGTTCAGGATTCCAGCCAGCGCAATCGTATCGTCAATCGCGCGGTGATGGCTTTCGAGCAGTACCTTATACTTATCTGCTAATGTGTTAAGACGATGATTTTTAAGTCCCGGATGCACCAGACGTGCAAGCTCCAGCGTATCCAGGTAGGGATTGTCAAGCGTATCCATCCCGGCATTCTTGAGTGCTGCCTGAATGAACCCCATGTCAAATCGAGCGTTGTGAGCCACAAGTACGGCATCCCCAACGAATTCAACAAACTCTTTCAATACCGGCTCCAATTCAGGAGCATCCTTAACCATATCGTCATTGATATTGGTCAATTGCTGGATATGATATGGAATTCGCTCATGCGGGTTAACGAAGGTTGCGTATCGATCAATCTCCTTGCCATCGTTCATCTTCACGGCAGCAAGCTCGATGATTTTGTTTGCGGTAATGGACAGACCTGTGGTTTCAATATCGAATACCACATAAGTGGCACTGCTGAGTTCAATCGACTGCGCCTGTTCCACGATGTTGACGGCATCATTCACGACATTGGCCTCAACGCCGTACATCATTTTAATCCCATGCTTCTTGGCGTTCTTTGCTGCATCAGGATAACACTGTACACCACCATGATCACTTACGGCGATGGCTTTATGTCCCCAGTTCGCCGCTGTTTTGATATAACGGTCGATCGGCGTGACCGCGTCCATCGTGCTCATGGTCGTATGCAGATGGAATTCAACCCGCTTCTCGGCCGCGTTATCCTTGCGCGAAGGAGGCGACGGTACTTCGTTGAGATCAGACGGGATCATCACCAGCTCAGGCACCTGCATAAACCGGTCGTATTCAACCCGTCCGCGAGCCTTCACCCACTTGCCGTTTTCAAGCAGGCTCAATACCTTAAGATCGTCCTTCGTCTTGCCAAACATTTTCATTTGCAAGGAATCGCTGAAATCCGTCAGATAGAATGTGAATAACGTACTGCCGTTACGAAGCTCCTTACGATCCAATCCGAAGATGGTCCCCTGAATCGTAATTTTCTTCTCTTCGTCTTGGATCTCCTGGAGCGGAACCGGTTGATCCTTGATATCATACCCAACCTGCAGCCGAACCGCGCCCTCTTCCTCATCCTCCGCGTCCAGCTCAGCTTCCATGCTGCTCATGATCTGCTCGATCACTTCGCGCTCTTCTTCTCGCTTCCTCTGCTCGAACTCCTCATAAGCTGCCTGACCATTATCACCAACCTGCATCTTCACACGCAGCGTCAGATCAAAATATTGTCCGAAAAAACGGGTAATGGCGGCATCGATCTGTTTCTTTCGGGCAAGCTCAAGTGACATGCCATCCGACATGGAGAGAAGGACTTGCCCATCCTCCACCTCGTATTTGGCCCTTGCCATCCATCCATTAACTGAAGGGATCTCCCGATGTGCCCACTCTAGAAACAATCCCCAATATTCTTGCACGATATCTGCTTCGGGAACGCCGCTTCCATATCGGAACACAAATTTGATCTTCGCGATATGCCCCATCTTCTCCTGAATTCTTAGACAAAATGTGCGATAGACCTCAGCTGGAACCAAGGTCTCCTTCAGGACGGTTATTCTCCAGTCCTTGCTGGCCCTGCTTGTCTCTACTTGCTCGATCACACCATCCAAAAAATAGGGTTCCACCAGATTGGCCGGAACATCTCCCTGCTTGACCAGCAGTTCAAATCGCTTCCTTTTATCTTCTGTTGTGTCCATGGTTCCCTCCCCCTGCATTGCACAAAGCTATAAGAAAAACTTCTATCGACGTACATCCACAGAAGACAAACTGCGTTTAGTCGATGTAAAAAAATAGAATAAAGCCTCCGCTGGCAGCACCCATTCGTCCTGCCCCAAAAAGAAGAGCGTCCGCCATACTGCCATCCGGAAGCTTACTCCAGATGATGAATCCCGGTTTTGGACGAAGGACTCCTCCCTCACCCAAACTTGCCGGGAACTCATATTATCGATTTACTAGTACGCTCTCGCGAACAGCACCGTATGTTTCGCATCATCACCGCATACGAGACACTTGGTTTTCTTCTCAGACGGTTCAAACGGAATGTTTCTGCTCGTAGCACCGGTTTCTTGCTTGACAGTATCTTCACAAGCTTCCGAACCGCACCATCCTGCCAAGGTAAACCCGCGTTTTTCTTCCATGCTTTCCTTCATTTCATCCAGCGTTTCCACGGAATAGAAATGATCCTCACGGAACTGCTTTGCGCGCTCGAACATTTCCTGGTGCACCTGCTCCAGCATATTCTCTACTTCCTGTGTCAGATTAGCCTGTTCTACGATTTTCTTCTCACCTGTTATGCGGGAGACAAGCACGCACACGCCATTCTCCATGTCACGTGGCCCGATCTCCAGACGCACCGGAACTCCGCGCATTTCATACTCATTGAATTTCCAGCCTGGACGCACATCCGGATTATCGTCAACGCGTACGCGGATGCCTGCTGATTTCAGTTCACGGAACAACTCGTCCGTACGACCCACAACCGCATCTCTCGTCTTCGGTGGACCGATTGGAATCATGATCACTTGCGTTGGCGCGACTTTAGGAGGAAGCACCAATCCGCGGTCATCCCCGTGAACCATAATCAAGGAACCAATGAGACGCGTGCTGACGCCCCAGGATGTTGTATGAGCGTATTCCAGCGTATTTTCACGGTTCAAATATTGAATGTCAAAAGCTTGTGAGAAGTTGGTACCCATATAATGCGAAGTACCTGCCTGTACAGCTCGTCCGTCTTTCATCATCGCTTCGATCGAGAATGTATCCACGGCGCCTGCGAATTTCTCCGAAGGTGTCTTCTGTCCTTTGATTACCGGAATCGCGAGATAGTCCTCTACGAATTGCTGATAGATATCCAGCATTTGCATGGTTTCCCCTCTTGCCTCAACTTCCGTTTCATGAGCAGTATGGCCTTCTTGCCATAGAAACTCGCTCGTGCGAAGGAATGGCAGCGTGCGTTTTTCCCAGCGTACCACGTTGGCCCACTGGTTGATCAGCACAGGGAGATCACGATAGGATTGAATCCATTTGGAATACATATGCCCGAACATCGTTTCAGAAGTCGGACGGATTGCCAGACGCTCTTCCAGCTTCTCTCCTGCCGCTTCCGTTACCCATGGCAGCTCCGGATTAAATCCTTCGACATGCTCCTTCTCCTTCTGGAAAAAGCTCTCGGGAATGAACAGCGGGAAATACGCATTCCGATGGCCCGTCGCCTTAAAGCGCCGATCCAACTCCTCCTGGATATGCTCCCAAATTTCATAACCGTCCGGTTTGAAGACGATGCAGCCTCTGACTGGAGAATAATCCATCAGGTCCGCTTTTTTGATGACATCGATATACCAGCGCGAGAAATCTTCCGCTTGCGGCGTAATCTCCGTCACGAATTGTTTATCCTTCGATTCCTTAGACATATAAATCGTGTGCCTCCCATTAATAAAACGCATGGTCAAAGCTCCTGATTCAGGCGGCTCGACTGGCGTTATTGGCGATATGTGTGAACGAGCTGCGGCTATAAAGCCAGCCCTTATAGTAACTCCATTTGCTAGATAGTGAAGCGTCATAATCTGCTAACAATAGAAAAGGTACGGCATTCGTTGCGGCTGGCGCACCGAGCCGTACCTTAGGGTTTATCCGTTGATCAAACGTAAAATATCGTTATAGGTTACGGCTATCATTAACAGGAACAGCATTGCAAACCCGATAAAATGAACCATGCCTTCTCGGTTCGGGTCAACTGGCTTGCCCCTTAAAGCTTCGATCCCTAAGAATACGAGCCGGCTTCCATCCAATGCCGGTATCGGCAGCAGATTGAATATGCCCAGATACAAGCTTAGAATGGCTGCCCAATAGGTCAGCTGTGCGATACCCTGTTTGGCAATTTGTCCCGTCACTTCGAACGTCCGTACAGGACCGCCAAGATCATCCATGGAGAACTTCTGAATCAACTGTCTGAAGCCCTGGAAAATAATATTCGTTGTATCTACCATCGCGGTCCCGGAACTGGTAATTGTCTCCCCAATCCCTGCGGATCGGGTAGGAAGCTTGGGAACTATCCCGACCTTGCCGCCTTCCTGACCCTCCATGGTCCGCGGAGTTAAGGTCAGATCAAATGACTCTTCACCCCGGCGTACCGTCCATTCCATCGGCTTGTCCTTGGAAGCCGCAATCAATTCGATCATCTTCTGATAATCGGCACCAATAGCGGTTCCGTTAATGCTCTCAATGATGTCTCCCTCTTTCAGATTGGCTTCATCGGCAGGCATGCCTTTGGTAATCTCGCCAATCTGTACATAGGTTGGATTCTCAACCGGTATACCGGCCATTTGGATGTGAAGAGCAAACAGCACGAAGGCCAGAATGAAGTTCATGACAGGACCTGCAAAAATCGCAAGCGCTCTTTGGCCCACGGTTTTGCTGCCGAATTGGCGGTCTCTCGGTGCGATCTGCGTCTCTACACCTTTGGCTACCGTTAAGGCTTGCGGATGGATTTCAAATTGCTGGAATTCACCATCCACATCAAGCCTAACCGACAAACGATCCACCATATCCATAAACTGGACTTCGCCGCGAATAACATTCTTACGGTTGTCGAGTTGATCCAGATAAATCTTTTTCACTTGATTCTCTGCATTCAATCGAACCGCAATCGTCTGACCGGGTTGAATCTCGACAAGTTCCGGATCTTCTCCGGCCATGCGGGCATATCCGCCGAATGGAAGAAGACGAAGCGTAAACTGCGTTTCATTGCGTTTATATGAGAACAGCTTTGGACCAAATCCAATCGCGAACTCGCGTACCAAGATTCCGGCACGCCGGGCAAAATAATAGTGACCCCATTCGTGCACGGTAACGATCACAAAAAACATGAGCACCGTTAAAAAAACGACCCGAACCATTTCCAATTCTTTACATCCCCCTTTTCCTCTGAGAACGCAGTATGTCCCTATAGATTATCATTATTCTCCTGTCGTCCACAAGAGAATCACAAGCTGTCCGCTTTTTTTTCAAGGGAGATTTCAAAAACACTTCAAATCCTATAGTCGGGAAGCTAATTCACGTGCGATTCGATCATTCTCTTCAATCGTCTCCAGTGCCGGTTCCGGCACAGCATGATGGCTTTGCAGCACTTCCTCAATGATCTCTTCTATCCGCAGAAAAGAGATTTCGCCGCGGAGAAACCGGGCAACCGCAATTTCATTGGCAGCATTGAATACCGTTGGCGCTGTCCCACCCATTTTACCACATTCATAAGCAAGCCTTAAACAAGGAAAACGTTCAAGGTCCATCTCCCGGAAATGCAGCTTGCCCGCTTCTACCAAAGATAGCCTTGGCGCAGGCGAAGACCAACGCTCCGGATAAGTAAGCGCATATTGAATCGGAACCCGCATATCCGGGTTGCCGAGCTGGGCAATAATACTCGAATCACGGAATTCCACAAAAGAGTGAATGATGCTTTCCGGATGAAGAAGCACGGAAATATTGTCATAAGGAATATCATACAACCAGTGGGCCTCCATCACCTCCAGCCCTTTATTGACCATGGTGGCCGAATCAATCGTGATTTTGGCACCCATGGACCAGTTTGGATGTTTAAGCGCATCCTCCACCGTAACGTTAACCAGTTGTTCACGGGTATAATCCCGGAATGAGCCTCCGGAAGCCGTCAGCGTGATCCGTTCAATATCTTCATGCCGCTCTCCGTTGAGGCATTGGAATATGGCGGAATGCTCACTATCAATCGGCAAGAGTTTTACCCCATTTGCAGCCGCTCGAGCCGTAACCAGATGACCAGCAGTTACCAATGTTTCCTTATTGGCAAGCCCGATTGTCTTCCCCTCATCGATCGCTGCAAGCGTAGAGGACAGCCCCATGCTTCCAACGACCGCTGTAACCACCATTTCCGCATCCGTCGCTGCCGCAATCTCGATCAAGCCTTCATGACCATGGAACACTTCGGTTCCGGCAGGAAGATCATGCCTGATGCTGTCAGCAAGCTCTTTTGTGGCAACGGACACTTTACGCGGAGAAAACTCCTTGACCTGCTGAAGCAGCAATTCCTTATTACTCCCTGCTGCAAGGCCCTCAATCTGAAAATGTTCCCGGTGTTTCCTCACGACATCCAAGGTCTGGGTACCAATGGAGCCAGTGGAGCCGAGTACGCTGATCTTCTTCATGCACATCTTTCCTTTCATTAGTAAGGCAGGAGACTCAATATATGTACAAACGGAAATACGACGATCCAACTGTCACATCGATCCAGTATCCCTCCATGGCCCGGCAGCAGTTTGCCCGAATCCTTGATGTCATACACCCGTTTATAAGCGGATTGCACCAAATCTCCGAGTTGACCGATAACAGCGCAGGAAAGTCCAATCAGAATCGCTTGTCCAGCCGTCAGGAATCCATCTGAGAAGAATGAAAAGAGCAGTGATGTGAACACGGCAATGACCACACCGCCGAGCGCACCCTCAACCGTTTTGTTCGGGCTTATGGAAGGCCATAATTTATGGCGCCCCATGGCGCGTCCGACAAAATACGCTCCCGCATCACTTGCCCAGATCGAGGCCAGAAGCAGAAAAGTCCAGAATACGCCATGGCCGTCAGGAGCATGTCGTGATTCGGCGATAAAGGAAAATCCGATTCCGATATACGCTGATGCCAAAAATAATAATGAAACCCGTTTGATATCAATTACATTCTTCGTCGTTACGGTCGCCAGCAAAAATAAAAGCAGCAGGAGCCAAAGTACATGTTCCCACGGGATCTGAATATTCAAATTAAGAGGTCCCCATGGAAATACAAGCAGCAGCACCCCCGCGTACCCAATCCATGCCGTTCCCCCGAACGGTGCCGTATTGGTCATGCGCACAAACTCATAATAACCGATTAGCGCCATCGCCAGAATAAGAAGATGGTACCATAGACCGCCTATGAAACATAATCCTAAAAAGACCGCTCCCGCTATAATTCCGGTAATCAATCGCTGTTTCAAAACGTTCCATCCTCCATCGGCTACGAAAGTCCACCGTAGCGCCTTGTTCTTTGTTGATAATCGGCTATGGCCTCCACCAAATGATCTTTGGTGAACTCCGGCCAATAGGCATCCGTAAACCATAGCTCACTATACGCTAACTGCCACAGCATGAAATTACTCAGCCGCAGCTCGCCGCTTGTGCGGATCAGTAAATCCGGATCCGGCAATTCGCCTGTGAGGAGCCGCTGGCCAATCAGTTCCTCTGTAATATCCTCAGGACGAAGAATTCCGTCTCGCACTTCTCGTCCGAGCGCCTTGACACTTTCGGTGATCTCTTTCCGGCTACCGTAATTGAGCGCAAAGTTAAGCACAAGCCCGTCATTGCCGGCTGTCTTCGCAACTGCTTCCTCCATCGCAGACACGGTATGGGACGGAAGGTCTTCCGGATGCCCCATCATGCGGACCTGGACATTTTTCTCGATCAGCTCCTCCAGCTCAATAGCCAGGAACTCCTGAGGAAGCTTCATCAGAAAATCGACCTCATCCTTCGGACGCGTCCAATTTTCTGTCGAAAAGGCATACATCGTCAATATTTTGATTCCCAAATCATCGGCAGCAATGGCCGCTCTTTTGACAGCCTTCATGCCATTCTGATGGCCTACGATTCGCGGCATACCGCGCCGTTTTGCCCAGCGTCCATTACCATCCATGATGATGGCAACATGATGTGGGATGTTGTCCGGAGAGAGCTGATGCGTCTGCTGACTGTCCTCCTGATTCAACCACGATCGAACCCGTTTGATCATTCCATTTCCTCCAGGCATCTTTCTGCAAAAAAAGAGACAAACCCCACCATTGACAGGAGGGGCCACAAGTCTCTTATACTTCCATAATCTCTTTTTCTTTAGCAACGAGGACTTTGTCGACTTCTGCGATAAATTTATCCGTCGCTTTTTGGATATCTTCCTGATGTCTCCGGGACTCGTCCTCGGAAATATCTGTTTTCTCCAATTTTTTGATGTCGTCGTTGGCATCACGGCGAATGTTGCGGATGGCCACTTTCGCTTCCTCGCCGAATTTCTTCGTCATTTTCACCAGCTCGGTTCTGCGCTCTTCTGTCAGTGCAGGTACGACGAGGCGAATTTGATTACCATCATTCGCCGGCGTCAATCCGACATCCGATTTCATGATCGCTTTCTCGATATCGGCCAAGGACGACTTGTCCCAAGGCTGGATCATGAGCGTTCTGGAGTCCGGCGTGCTGATGTTAGCCAGCTGATTCAGCGGGGTTGGTGCTCCGTAGTATTCCACCGTGATCCGGTCGAGTAGCGCTGGTGCTGCCCGTCCTGCGCGCAGCGTTGCCAGGTCACGCTTCAAAGACAGGATCGCTTTTTCCATGCGTTCTTCTGCATTCTTTTTCACCGATTGCGGCATTAATCTACACTCCCTTTGACGATCGTTCCGATTTTCTCGCCCAGAACGACGCGCTTGATATTACCTTGCTCCGTAATAGCGAAGACGATGAGCGGGATGTTGTTGTCCATACATAACGATGAAGCTGTAGAGTCCATTACCCCAAGGTTTTTGTTCAATACGTCTAGATACGTCAGCTGCTCGTACTTCTCGGCAGTTTCATCCTTAAATGGATCAGCGGAGTACACTCCGTCCACCTTGTTCTTCGCCATGAGAATCACTTCTGCTTCGATTTCCGCTGCGCGAAGCGCTGCAGTCGTATCGGTGGAGAAGTAGGGGTTACCTGTTCCTGCCGCGAAAATAACGACACGACCTTTTTCCAAATGCCGAATGGCTCTACGGCGAATATACGGCTCCGCAATTTGCTGCATGGAGATAGAGGTTTGCACCCGAGTCGGCACGTCGATCTGCTCCAAAGCATCTTGCAATGCCAAAGAGTTCATCACCGTTGCCAACATCCCCATATAATCTGCTGTTGCACGGTCTATTCCGTTCGCGCTGCCAGCAATACCGCGCCAGATGTTTCCGCCGCCGCACACGATCGCGACCTCCACACCAAGCTCGACAACCTCACGAACCTGCTCAGCGATCGATGAGATCGTCTCAGCATCAATACCATATCCATTCTGCCCTGAAAGGGATTCCCCACTGACTTTCAATATCACTCGTTTATATACAGGCTGTTCCAAATGATAACCCTCCACTTTAAGACGGCGCCTAAGTATACGACGCCCGTTTGAAAAACGACAGACAGACACACCGGCACACTGCTTGACGGTTTATAAAAATCGGGTAAACACATCCGTCTCAAGTAGAAACTTCTGGTCGTCTAATCAAGACTTAAATCCATACTTTCTTGTGAGATAAGGGTGCCTTTACTCCGAATTTATAACAATCTTATCTCTCTTATGCCTTTATATCTCTTAAAAAAGAAGGAACACAGGTGTGTTCCACTCTTTTCTATAACTTATATTAGCCTATTCGGCTTATTTATTCACCTGGGACATAACTTCTTCAACGAAGTTGTCTTGTTTTTTCTCCAAGCCTTCGCCCAATTCAAAACGAGCAAAACGACGGATGGAGATGTTCTCACCGATCGTGCTGATTTTTTCGTTAAGCAGCGTGTTGATCGTTTTGTCAGGATCTTTGATGAAGGATTGCTCAAGCAAGCAATACTCTTCATAGTATTTGTTGATGCGGCCTTCAACCATTTTTTCAACGATTTTTTCAGGCTTGCCTTCGTTCAGGGCTTGGTTTTTCAAAATTTCTTTTTCTTTCTCAAGCTCTTCCGTTGGCACTTCTTCGCGACGAACATATTTAGGGTTTGCAGCGGCAATATGCATCGCGATATCGCGAGCAAACTCTTTGAATTGATCTGTTTTACCTACGAAGTCGGTTTCACAGTTGATTTCAACGAGAACGCCGATTCGTCCGCCGCCGTGAATATAAGACTCGACAACGCCTTCAGTTGCAATACGTCCAGCTTTGTTAGCTGCTGCAGACAAACCTTTTTCGCGAAGTACTGCGACCGCTTTGTCGATATCACCATTTGTTTCATCCAGCGCTTTTTTGCAATCCAGCATGCCCGCGCCTGTTCTTTCGCGAAGTTCTTTTACCGCACTAGCTGTTACTGCCATTAGAATTCCCTCCAAATTGGTATGATGAAGTTTGCGTTTGAACCTCTCGAAAACCGTCATACGATTGTTCTCTCCAAGATTCAGACCGCGTTAAGTAGTTGTTCTTCCCCTGCGATGCCAGGCTCCAGATTCCACGCGTTATTCGCACGTCACCCGTTCTAACATCTTAAAAAAAGGGCAGTGAGAGGTTATACACCTACCAACCACCCTTTTCATTTAATTCATGATTTATACGTTTAATCCTGATTACGCAGTTGTTTCTTCGCCTTGGTGAGCTTCAACAACAGCATCGGCCATTTTACCAGTCAACAATTTAACAGCGCGAATCGCGTCATCGTTACCTGGGATTACATAGTCGATTTCATCCGGATCACAGTTCGTATCAACGATACCAACGATTGGGATACCCAATTTGCGAGCTTCCGCTACGGCGATACGCTCTTTGCGAGGATCGATAACGAACAATGCGCTTGGAAGACCCTTCATGTTCTTGATACCACCCAAGAATTTCTCAAGACGATCTTTCTCTTTGCGGAGAAGGATAACCTCTTTCTTAGGCAATACTTGGAACGTGCCGTCCTCTTCCCAAGCTTCGAGCTGCTTCAAGCGGTTAATACGCTTTTGGATCGTTTCGAAGTTAGTCAAAGTTCCGCCGAGCCAACGTTGGTTGATGTAGTACATACCGCAACGCTCTGCTTCTTCCTTCACGGAATCTTGAGCTTGTTTTTTCGTGCCGACGAACAGGATTGTACCGTTCTCTCCAGCTACGTTTTTCACGAAGTTGAATGCTTCTTCAACTTTCTTGACCGTTTTTTGCAGGTCGATGATGTAGATACCGTTTCTTTCAGTGAAGATAAATTTATCCATTTTCGGGTTCCAGCGACGAGTCTGGTGACCGAAGTGTACGCCAGCTTCCAAAAGCTGTTTCATGGAAATTACTGCCATCTTCACGCACCTCCTAAGTTTGGTTTTTGTGTGTCCCTCCGCCAAGATCATTTTTCATTAAGACTCCCAATCCTGGAAGCACCCTCAACGAAATCACTCTAGCGTGTGTTTTAACACCGTCAATTACTATAACATAACCATGGGCAGGTTGCAATGTCTTTTGTGTACTTGATCAGGTCCATTCCATCAACGGCTGCAACCAGATCCTGTAAAGAAAAAAACCACTCTCAACCGAAGGGCTAGTTGGAGGGTTTTGCTGTGATTTTGGTTATGATCGAATTGTAGCTCTCGCCTGCTGTGAACGAATATGTACCGCTTTGGATCATGGTGTTGATCTTTTTCTCGGTTGCCTTATTAATGAATGCTTGTTTGTTATCAATGACGCCAGCACGCAAAAGACTGTTTGCCACATCACTGAGATTATTTCCAGCTGGAATATTCACTTTGATAGGCGCTTCCGCTTTGGCTGGCGTTTTCGGCTTCGCCGGATCCGTCACTTTGAGAGTAGATTCCTGTTTCTTATCCACGCCCGCTTCAGGCTTCTCCGGCTGCTGCGGTGCTTCCGGCTTGTCCGTTTCCGTCTTCCGTGCAGGATTGGCCCCTTCTTCGGACTCACCAGCGCTCTCACCAAGCCTCTTCTCTTCCCACTGCTCCGCCGTCATCAGCTCGTCCGAACCTTCGACGACTTGCATATCCAAAGCTTCCGCTGCAGCCATCAGCTGCTCCTTCGTTAACTCCTGCGTCTCCGATGCGGCTGTGCCTTGACCGATCCACATCAGCTGAAGCAGCACTGCGCCGATCACGAGACCACTCCCCAGGCCCATCATAAATGTACGGTTCTTGATCACACGGATTCCTCCTGTTTGGCCAACTGGATAATAAGTTGAACTTCGCCTCGCTGAAGACCCGTGGTCTTGGCAATCATATCGATGGACTTTCCTTGTTCATATAGATCAAACAGCTCCGCGTATCTGGATTTGATGGAATGGACAAGTGGTGCAGGCTCAGCTTCGGAAGCCGCTGCAGCCTCTCCTGCAGACAAAAAAGCGTCCGCAGTCGTTTGCGCCAGCTTCTCTTCCGCTGTTCGAAGACGCGTTTGCGATTCGGTCATTTTCTGCTCCATGGCCAGCATGCGCTCCCGCAAATCACTGATCTGTTCTTGATGTGCTTGCTGCTTGGCATCAAGCTCTTTCTTCATCTGACCAACCAGTTCCACCAGCTGTTCGTTCTCGTTCTGGATTTCCGCCATATATCCTTCAAGCGTGTTCTCCACTTCTTTTACAACCCGCTCGCTGGACACGGCCTCTTCACGGCGTTTCGGCAGCATAAATGCATACAGCACGGCGGCAATGCCAAGCAGCACGATATATATCCATGGTTTCAAATCCATTAACTCCTTTGTGCCTATAAATTATCTAGAGCGAAACATCGAAATTTTTGCCTTTATAGGGATGCTCTGCCGGCTGCTCCAATGTCTCGCCCGTTTCCGCCGTTCCCCGACCTTGTTGCTGCCCAGAGGATTGACGGCTCCCGTCATCGCGCACGGCTGTTTCCGCCGTCTCACTCACTTCTGTACTTCGCTGGGCTTCCGCACGGCTGTTCTTGGATAACTCACCCGCAAGCAGCGTCTGATCATTCATCGGGCGCTGCTGGGATTCATTATGCATCTTGCCCGCTTCATTGGTTCTGGGGACCGCAATTTGCATCTCAACCGATTTCAAACTCAATGGAATCACCTCATGATATAGGATCATGTCCACAAGCATTTAAAACGTCTGTTCTGTCCTACAAGAGCGGTACCATAGTGATATCCCCTTCATGATAGTAAAAAGAAACCCGCTGCGTGGGATCCTTAACAAAGCGGGTATACCGCCCTATGACAATTTTGGCACCGCCGTAGATCGTCTTTACCACATTCACTCTTGCTTTGCCGGTATCCTCAAGCATCTTCTCGATTTCCAGCATTCGGTCCTTAATATCGGATTGTTCTGCCATGTTTGATTTTTTGGTGGCATTCAGTTTGATTCGCAGCGCCAGCTTGTCTGGCGACAATTGACCGGAGGAAGCTAACTGATTCAGAAGATAAAGCGCTTTATCGGTTTTATCCATACTTTCCAATGACTGTTTCAATTGGGCTCTAAGATCCGACAGTTCATTCCGCAGCTCGGGGAGAACACCAACTTCAATTACGGTAGCTGTCGACATGCTGTTTCCGATCGTTCGGGCAACCACTTTTTCACCCGCCTGCAAAATGCCGCCTACCACAAGGCCCTTCATACCGTTGCATTCGATATTCCGGACCGCCCGGATATTGGAGTGCATGATGCTCTGCGAGACAAATACGCTAGCGCCGGCTATGACGTTTCCATCCTGGATGAACGAGCTTTTGACATCCTGACCCGCCTTGACATAACCCTTGTTATAACCGATGATTCCGCCGGATATATCGATCGAGCCTTCAGCCTCCAGCTCGGCTCCTTCCACAAAGCCAGTGACTCGGATGTCCCCTGCTGCCTTGATTCTGAATCCAGTCAGCACATTGCCGCGAATGACCACCGTGCCGACAAAGTCGATATTGCCTATACTGTAATCAACATCTCCGTTAATCTCATATACCGGAAACACATTGATTTTTCCCTTTTCGGTTTTGGTGAGGAGTCCGTCAATTGCAGCGTACATGGCGGTTTTCTCGGCGTTAACAACGACGTTCTTCCCAACCTTGAAATGAGCTTCCTTTCCCGGTTTGCTCGGAATCTCCTCTCCGGTCACCGCCGTTCCAGGGACTCCCTTCGTTGGCGGGATTCGGGTGGCAAGCAGCTGCCCCTTCTTTACATTATTTAAACGAATCACTTCTTTATAATCCACTTTGCCATCTTCGATTTCAAGCGGCTTCAGATTCGTCTCATTCCCAAAATTAACGGTAAATTCGATTCTGCCGTTCTGTCCGTGCATAGGTTCCGTTCCCATTGCAATCGGCGTTCTACTATATTGATATTCCTCCGCATGATCTGCGATTCGCCGCAACGTATCATGTTGAAGTCCATATCGTATCTGGTGACTTCTCAGAAATTGTTCAAGAGCTTCTACAGAGCAAGAGAAATCCTTCTCCCATTTGGTGAACTGTATATAGGCGACGACCTTGTCATCCGATAGCGTAACGCTAAAGTACTGATCCAATGCATAATCTACAGACAATCCAGGAACCCCCTTCATATATGGCAAGCGTCAATCGTTTTGCATCAGCAAATCCCGATCTTTATCGAGCGCGCCCCGAAGTCTCAAAATCGCTTTGGAATGAAGCTGAGATATTCGTGAAGGTGATAGCGACATCACTTCAGCAATTTCGCTGAGTGATAAATCCTCATAATATAATAAGGAAACTACGGTCCGCTCTTTCGGGGTTAATTTACCGATACCCTTCATCAGGGCTTCTCGCAGGTAAAATTCATGGACCTTGTGATCCGGATTTTTCGCTTTCTCATCAACCAGGAGCGACATTCGGGTCTCAGACTCCTCCTCGCGGATCGGATCCTCCAGAGATGTCAATGTCATGACTGCTACTTCCTGCAGCATGTGCCGGAATTCCTTCTCAGTCACGTCAAGGTAATCACTCATCTCGGAATCACTGACGCTGCGTAAATACTTCTGTTCCAACTGCTGATATGCAGTTTCAATCTTCTTCGCCTTCTCGCGGACAGAGCGCGGCACCCAGTCCCCCTGGCGCAGCGAGTCCAGAATAGCCCCACGCACACGCCAAGAAGCATAGGTTTCGAATTGCAGGCCTCGTTTGTAATCAAACTTCTCGATGGCGTCAATCAGACCCATTACCCCATTGCTGGCCAAATCTCCCTTAGAAACGTTCTTCGGAAGACCGATGGCCAAACGGCTTGAAACATAGTCAACGATGTGTAAATGATATTCGATTAGTTTCTTCTTCGCTTCATGGTCTCCATCTTCCTTCCATGCGCTCCATAAATCCGCATGGTTCAGCACAGAAGCTTTACGTTCGTCCAATTGCCTTTACCCTCCTTATTTTTCCGTAAGGTGACGAACGGCCTTGGCCAGTTCTTCGGGTTCTTTCGTTGAAACCAGCTTAGGAGGATTTAGCGGTACAAAGTCTCCATTCTCTTTGCTGCTGGATTCGGAATGGATTAAATCCATCAATTCCCGATCCTCATCAGGCGTGGATAAATCAAGAACAGTCCCTCGGTCTTGCTCCCGCTGCGTGTCGGCGTCCCCTTGAACAGTGGCTCGCGGACCCGTAATGGCACCAAACACCCAATTCAACAGGAACGCCAGAAGAAACCAAATCGTACATGCAAGGAGAGCCCGATACATGCTAGTCATCCACAGATTGTTACGTATGGAGAAAATAAATGTGAACACAAATCCGGCAATTCCAGTCATCAGATAAAAACGAAGTTTTCCCATTAGCTACAATTCCTTTATGCCCTTTTGTACGCTTCGTATTGTAAACTTACCCGTTGCACAGTCCAACTCAACGGTTCTTCCGTAATTTCCTCCGGTATCCTCGGCAATTAGCGTTATCCCCATCTGCTCGAGCCCAGCCTTGCAGGACTCCACATTACGAGGACCGATGCGCATGGTGTCACCGGAGCCGGCAAAAGCAAACATTTGAGCTCCACCGGCCATTTTGGCTACCATACGTGCCGGGGAAGCCCCCAAGTTCCTCATCTTGTTCAACAGAATCGGAAGAGCCGTATCGGCGTATTTTGCCAGGTTTAGCTGCCCTTCTCTGGCAATCGCTGAAGATGGAAGCATCACATGCGCCATTCCACCAATCTTCGTCACCGGATCATACAACGTCAGTCCAACGCACGAGCCGAGCCCCGTTGTACGCAAAATACCGTTTGGACCTGCGACGTTCAGATCCGCCATGGCTACTTTCACTATGCTTTGTTCTTCAATCATGCTCTAAAGGCACTCCTAAAGCTTCGAAAATTTGAGCAAATGATTGTGGATCAGGTATGAGGAAGAACTGGCCTTCCACCTCGTTCTGCCCTTCTAGGAACGTCGTGTTGATTAAGAGGGCATCGTCTCCCATTTCTCCGAACTGCAGCAGTCCATAACTTAAGATGGCACCTGCCATATCCATCGCGAGAGCCGGCACCGTAGGTGTCATGGACAGATTGGTCAAATCAGCGAGCGACGATAAGTACGAGCCTGACAATATATTTCCGATCTCGCATAATGCGGACTGCTCCATCTCGGAGAATTGCTCCTCATCCGACACTTCAAAGCCCGCCAGATTCTGCAGCAAATTCTTCCCGGCTTCCGGACTCATAATAAAGAAGAGATTTCCCGGCGCACTGCCTTCTACCCGTAAAAATACGGCAAGAACGAGTTGTTCGCTCCCTCCTACACTTTCGGCAATCTGTTCAAAAGGCAGGAGTTGAACTTTGGGAACAGCCATATCAATCGGTTTGTTAAGCAAGCGGGAGAGGGCGGTTGCCGCATTGCCCGCTCCGATGTTTCCAACTTCCTTCAAAACATCCATTTTGATTTCCTTGCCATGCTTAAACAGTTCCACTGTCTACTCCTCAAGGCCTTCCAGCTGAATAATCTCACTTTTGTTCAGCACTTCGGACAGATTCAGCATGACGAGAAGGCGCTCCTCTCCTACCTTCGCGACACCGCGAAGATATTTCGCTTTAATTCCGCCGACAACCTCAGGTGGATTGTCAATGCTGTCCGTATTCAGATCGATGACATCACTTGCGGAATCCACGATAAACCCTACCTGCATGTCATTGACCGCCACGATGATAACCCGCGTTTGATCGGTTGCTTCAACCTCTTCCAATCCAAAGCGGCCGCGCAGATTGATTACAGGAATGACGACGCCGCGCAGATTAATAACCCCTTTTACGAAAGCATAGGTCTTGGGAACACGCGTAATGGGCATCATTCGCTCAATGGTCTGAACCTTGTCTACCTCGATGCCGTATTCTTCCTCGCCAAGTCTAAAGACAATAACCTTGATTTCTTCTCCCATGAATAAGTCCTCCTTCAAAATGTGTGGCCTGCCGCCTGAGTTATAGCAACCTGTTATTTGATAAATGCATTTGCGTCAATAATGAGAGCGACTTGTCCATCCCCTAGAATGGTTGCTCCGGATACTCCCTGAATGGCAGGCAGATATTTACCCAAATTCTTAATGACGATTTCACTCTGTCCAATAAAATCATCGATGGTAAGTGCCGCCAGACGATCCCCTTTGCGGATTACAACGATTTCTGTTTCTTCTTCCAGCTCCTCATCAAAATCCGGAATTTCAAACAAGCGGCTGAGCGAGATGACCGGAATCAGTGATTCTCGGAACTGGATCATGCGACTGCCGTGAACATGTTTGATTTGGCCACGCTTGATGATGCCCGTTTCAACAATGGAGGAAAGCGGAATCGCATATTTTTCAGATCCCATCCGGATTAACATAGCTGCAATGATAGACAGCGTTAATGGAAGCTGAACGGAAAAGTTTGTGCCTTTCCCCGGTGTCGAGTAGATGGTGACGTTACCGCCCAGGGCAACTATTTTGGATTTAACAACGTCGAGCCCAACACCTCGGCCGGATACATCCGAAATTTTCTCTGCGGTGCTGAATCCCGGTGCGAACAGCAGTTGATTGACCTCGTCATCGGTCATGGTCGCTGCTTCGGCCTCTGTCACAACGCCTTTTGCCAGCGCGTTCTTTAGAATTTTGTCACGGTAAATGCCGCGTCCGTCATCTTCAATCTCAATGAAAACATTGTTGCCGCTATGAAACGCACGCAGATGCACGGTACCGGTCTCCGGTTTACCAGCAGCGATGCGGTCGGCAACAGGTTCGACACCATGGTCAGCCGAGTTGCGCAGCAAGTGGACCAGCGGGTCACCAATCTCATCAATAACCGTACGATCCAGCTCCGTCTCAGCTCCGGTAATAATCAAATCAATCTTCTTGTCCAGTGTTTTGGCAAGGTCACGCACCATCCTTGGGAAACGATTAAACACCGTATCTACAGGAACCATGCGCAGCTTCAGGACGATATTCTGCAAATCGCTGCTCACGCGGCTCATATGCTCAACGGTGTCCGTCAGCTCCTGATTCTTGGACTCACTGGCCAATTGCTCTAGCCGTACCCGGTCAATCAGCAGCTCACTGAACAGATTCATTAATACATCCAGCCGCTCAATATCAACCCGGATCGTTCTCGAAGGATTACCTCCCCCTGCATTTCGGGCAGGTGCCTTGGACTCTTTGGCAGGCGCTGAAGGGCTCTTGGCTTCCGGTGAAGCCACAGCCGCTGGAGCTGCCTCTGAAACTTGCGGTTTGACAGCTTCTGCTGTTGCCGCACTCTCCTGAACCATTTGCTGCAAAGATTCATGATCGAGCGCCACAACCGTAGTAGTCTCGATCTCCGAAACGCCCAGAATCTGGCTTTCAATGTCTTGCGTTTCTCTTTGCGTTATGTAATACAACGAAAATACGCGATCGAATTCACCTTGTTCAATCTCTTGAACGTCCGGATACGTTTTGACGATTTCCCCGGATCTTTCCAGCGTTTCGAATACCATGTAGGCACGAACCGCCTTGAGTTGGCAATCCTCTCGCAATGTCACTTGTATATATAAAACCTTATGTCCTTCCGAAATCGATTGATCAAGCACGGAAAATTGAAACTCATCCAATTCAATTCCTTGGACGGCCACAGCGGAGTTATCTCCTTCGGCAGCTGCCCCTCCAGGCGAAGCTCCTTCACCACGTACAATCGACTGCAAGGAAGCCACGATTGAGGAAACATCCGCTTTCCCGTCTCCGCCTTCGGTAATATCCTGCACCATCGATTCAAGAGCGTCCAAGCTTTTGAAGAGCGTGTCAAAGATAAAATCCTGCATCTTTAGCTTTTCGTTCCGGACAAGATCCAGCACGTTTTCCATCTGGTGGGTAAGTGAAGCCAGATCTTCGTATCCCATCGTTGCTGCCATACCCTTCAACGTATGAGCCGATCGGAAAATAATCTGTACGATCCCGATATCGTCCGGGTTGCTTTCTAATTGAAGCATGTTTTCATTTAATGATTGCAGATGATCATTTGACTCATCAATAAACATTGTCAAATATTGATTCATGTCCATTGAGAGACACCTCCTCTTCAAGTTCACTTTCCGTTATTTACAGCTTGAACCATTCTAGGTGCAATATCATGAAGTGGCAGAACGTGGTTTACGCAACCGAGCTCAACAGCTGATCTTGGCATCCCGTATACGACGCAGGTTTGCTCGCTCTCCGCATAGGTGGATGTCACTCCTGAATCGTAAAGCTTCTTCATCATTCTCGCTCCATCGCTTCCCATG
Organism: Paenibacillus sp. NPDC058898; assembly: GCF_049316025.1. Classification (NCBI taxonomy): domain Bacteria; kingdom Bacillati; phylum Bacillota; class Bacilli; order Caryophanales; family Paenibacillaceae; genus Paenibacillus; species Paenibacillus sp. NPDC058898. Next base: position 539,269 of record NZ_JBMOSM010000003.1, read on the forward strand.
CCGGTCATCAGCACCGCATGACGTTTGATCATGGTCAACGGCAGTAGGGATTCGAACAGCACATCTACAGACGGACGGTGACCATTGCGAGTCTCATCCTGACTGATCCTGATTTGGTAAGCGCCGCTGTCCGAGCGGTAAACCCTCATATGGCTGCCCCCCGGTGCAATGTAGGCTTTCCCCGGTTCCAATACCATCCCTTGCTCTGCTTCCATGACCTCCAGTTGACTGAATGAATTCAAGCGCTGTGCAAGCGATCTGGTAAAACTCGGCGGCATATGTTGAACAATGACAATCGGGGCACAGAAGTCGCCGGGAATGGGCTCGAGAAAAGCTTTCAATGCTCTTGGCCCGCCGGTGGAGCAGCCCACCGCAACCAAATCCGTCAATTCCGTTGACTGCGGTATCTTGGCCTCACGGAGCTGACGACCCTCGTTCTCTGGAAGCACGACTGGAGCTAAGTCTGCAACAGGTTTACGATCTGCCCGTTTTCTCTTTGAACCAGAGGGCTCGGCGCCGTCCGTAACAGTAGGCATCTTCTTCTCAACAGTCCGAGATGACGGCAAACGAGGCGAATCCATTCGCTTGCTCCGTTGGTCAGTCTCGCGGACCGTCGTTCGCGTCTCGTTCAGCTGCGGCTTCTTGTTCAGCGTTTTGTCAGAAGGCTTTGGCGAAAGAGGAACCGTTATGTCCGCACTCCGTCGTCTCTGCTCTTCTTCTTCCCACAATGCCCTCCGCTGTTTAGCCTGCATCGCCGCATTCAGTTGTTTCATTAGTTCTGAACGCACCTGCTCAATATCAAGCGCATTAGAAATGGAAGGCTTTCGTATAAAATCAAATGCTCCTGCCTCAAGGGCAAGAATGGTCTCTTTCATGCCTTGCTCATTAATGCCGGACAACATAATGACCGGACGGGGGCCCGATTCCATAATGAACTTCAGAGCATCCAGGCCGTTCATTTCCGGCATTTCTACATCCAATGTAATGACATCCGGATTCAATTCCTTTACTTTCCGAACGGCGTCAAGCCCGTTATCAGCTGTTCCGACAACCTGAAAAGATGGGTCACGCTCGATGAAATCGGAAAAGATTTTCCTCATAAATGCGGAATCGTCAACGACAAGCACACGAAAAGGCTTCATAGATGTCCACCTCAGTTTCCATTAATCCAAGCAAAGAATCATTTCGTACGTTTGAGCCACCGATGCATAAATCCTGTGATTCCCTTCGGAGCTTTCGGCTCTGTGGCAGCAGGAACGGTCATGTAGCGAAGCGCGATCCGTCTGATATCACTAGAGGCGTTACATCGCGGATAAGCTGCTGTAAATGGGACCTGCCGCTTAACCGCCTGAACAACATGCGTATCATCGGCAATCGAGCCGAGCAGCTTGATGTCGATATCAAGGAAACGCTGGGCCGTCAAAATAATTTTGTTTGCTGCCTCCCGAGCCTCCTGTTCATCACCCGCACGATTGACAATTAGGCTGAACGGAACCTGGTTTTCCGTGCCGTGCACCACCTTGATTAAGGCATAAGCATCCGTAATGGATGTCGGTTCCGGCGTCGTGACGACAAGGCATTGATCAGCGGACGTAATAAACCTCATATTTTCCTTGGACAAGCCAGCTCCCGTGTCAAAAATGATATAGTCCATTTCCGAGGAAATAATTTCAATCTGTGAAATAAAATAATTCATTTCCTCTTCAGACAGGGACATCATGTCAGCCAAACCCGAACCTCCGGCAATGTAAGGAAGCTTGTCCGGTCCATATTGAATTACTTCTTCAATGCTCTTCTCCCGGCGAATGAGATGATACAAGCTGTACCGAGAGCTCACGCCCATAAGAACGTCAATGTTTGCCATCCCGATATCGGCATCAAACACCAACACCTTTTTGCCCATCGACTGTAAAGTCAGCGCAAAATTCAGTGTGAAATTGGATTTCCCAACCCCGCCTTTACCGCTGCTGACCGTAATAATCTTGGCCGTTCTTGGAGATGCTGCCTTACCGCTGTTCCCTGATTGCTGAGAAGAAACAAGCTGGCGGAGCGATTGAGCTTGATCCGTCATGTACGAATCTCTCCCAGCAGTAGATGGCATAACCGCTCGCTGTCGGCCATCAACAGATCATCCGGCACATTTTGACCATTGGTCATATAGGACAAGCGAAGGTTATGGGCATCTATCAGATTAAACAAGGAGCCGTAACTGCCGGTCTCATCCATCTTCGTGAAGATGACCTTATCGAGTTCGTATTTGCTGAAATGATCCGCGATTTCGATCATATCGCTGCTCTTGGAGGTCAGGCTGAGCACAAGATAGGTTTCGCTTTGATCGGAATGGGAGAACAGGCTTTGAAGCTCGGAAACGAGCAGCTCATTCCGATAGTTCCGGCCTGCTGTATCCATCAACACCAAATCACACTCCTGCAGCTTCTGAAGGGCTCGCTGCATATCACCAGGCGATTGCACGACTTCCATCGGCACATTGAGAATGGATGCATAAGTACGCAGCTGTTCAACGGCAGATATCCGATACGTATCGGATGTAATAAAACCTACCTTGCGTTGGTTACGGAACAGCTGCTCTGCAGCGATCTTCGCGATCGTGGTAGTCTTACCGACCCCTGTCGGTCCAGCGATATATACAATCCGCGTCTCGGGTTGAACGCCGGCGCCGATACGCCCCTCAAGGAACGCCTCAGCTTGCTTGTAAATCACGTTCTGCAGCTCGGCCTCACTCATCTGCATATGATTAGCTTTCCAGGCTTCCTCCGCGGCCGTGAGCCACTCTTCCGTCAGTTTGGCCGAAAGATCCTGCTTGAGCAGCTGATCCCGAATGAAATGCAGCGGCTCAGGAAGATGCTGCGCTTCAAGATTTTGCCTGGATAATCGCGCAATCCATTCCTTCATTTCCTTAAGTTCTTCAAGGACTCTTTGTTCGGATTCGCTAATTCCTAGACGGGAACTTAAAGACTCCTCCTGTCCCCCACGGGATGATTGAACCGATTGAACAGATTCAACGGAAGCTGCTGTTTCCGTTTGATCGTTTCGCATCGCTGCTTGTGCAGCTGCTGCAGGCTGTTGCACATGGCCCACTTCGTTCTTTTGCCTGTTAACTTCCTCCTCGGAAGCTGCAACCTGGCTCAGAATCTCGGCAAAAAGACTATAGTCATCCTCATGCTGTACGCCGGAAGCTGTATCCGTGTTACTCGCAGAATTCGTGGAGGTCTGTGTACCGGGCTTCGAAATTTCAGCCGTTCGTTGATAAGCCTTGGGTACAGCACCAGAAGGTACAGCAGGCAGAACTTTGGACTTCATCGGAGCAGAACCTTTGGATTTCTCCGCTTGCTCTACTGCCGCGATCACCTCGATCTTCTTACGGGTAAACATCCCCAGGAATCCGCCTACCTTGGTTTCCTTCGTACTCAGTATGACGGCATCCGCACCCAAATCCGTACGAATGTGCTGCATCGCCTCAGGCATCGTGTCGACGATATACCTCTTCACTCTCATAAGTTCACCACTCCGACACTTTGAATTTCGACGTTCGGCTCCAGCTCACTATAGGACAACACCGGAATATCCTGCATGCTTCGTTCAATGACCTGCCTTAAATACATTCTTATGGCCGGTGAGGTAAGCAGAACAGGCTGCTGTCCCATCTGAATGATCCGGTTAACCTGTTCACTGAGCTTCTGAAACACACTCTGTGTCGATGCCGGGTCCATGGCGAGATAGCTTCCTTGGTCACTCTGCTGGACGCTTTCGGCGATCTTCTTCTCCAGCTGCGGTCCAACCGTGATAACCCGCATGGCCTCGCCCTCTTGAGCATATTGCTGTGTAATTTGGCGAGAGAGGGCTTGTCTAACATATTCGGTAAGGACATCTGGATCTTTCGAATAATGCCCGTAATCCGCAAGGGTCTCGAGAATTGTGACCATGTCCCGGATTGAGATTTTTTCGCGGAGCAGCTTAGCCAATACCTTCTGTACTTCTCCAATGGTCAGCACAGAAGGAATAAGCTCGTCCACAAGGACCGGATAGCTTTCTCTAATATTGTCAACCAATGCCTTGGTCTCCTGGCGCCCAATCAGCTCATGGGCATGTCTCTTAATTAACTCAGTCAAATGGGTAGCTACAACAGATGGTGGATCAACAACCGTATAGCCGGCAAGATCCGCTCGCTCTTTCATGGCTTCATCTATCCAAAGAGCAGGAAGTCCGAATGCCGGTTCGGTCGTTTCGATCCCCGTTACGGAATCATCCTCGTACCCAGGGCTCATGGCGAGATAGTGATTTAATAATAATTCACCACCGCCGACAGCATTCCCTTTTATTTTTATGACATATTCATTCGGTTTTAGTTGAATATTGTCGCGAATTCGGATAACCGGTACGACGAGTCCCAGCTCAAGTGCGCATTGTCTCCGAATCATAATGATCCGGTCCAATAAATCTCCACCTTGCTGCGCGTCTGCGAGTGGAATCAACCCGTACCCGAATTCGAATTCGATCGGGTCCACCTGAAGCAGGTTGATCACACTTTCCGGACTTCGAACCTCTTCGATTTGCTGTTCCTCCTCCAACTGCTCCACTTCGACCTGCTTGCGATCCAGATTGTTCTGCATCCTCCGTGCCGCAATGAATAAGATGAGAGCAATCGGTGCGGTCGTAATCAGATGAATGGGTGTGAAAATCCCTAGCAACAGAACGGTTCCTGAAACAATGTACAATAGATGAGGGTAGGAGAAGAGCTGCCCTGTTAGATCCTCCGCCAGGTTCCCTTCCGAAGAGGCTCTTGTAACAATCAAGCCCGCTGCAGTGGAAATCAGAAGCGCCGGAATCTGACTGACCAATCCGTCCCCGATCGTCAGGATGGAGTAAGTGCTCATCGCGTCTCCGAATGACATTCCATGAATCGAGATCCCGATGATAAACCCGCCGATCAGGTTGATCAGCATGATGACAATCGTGGCGATGGCATCACCCTTAACGAATTTACTTGCACCATCCATAGCCCCGTAAAAATCGGCTTCCCGCTCGATTTTTCTTCTACGCTCCCTGGCTTGCTGCTCATTGATCAAACCTGCGTTCAAATCCGCATCGATACTCATCTGTTTACCAGGCATCGCATCGAGCGTAAATCTTGCCGCAACCTCGGCTACCCGCTCCGAGCCTTTGGTAATGACGATGAACTGTACGACAACGAGAATCAAAAAGACGATGAAGCCAACCGCAATTTCACCATTCGCTATCCACTTACCAAACGTGGCTACAACCTCACCCGCGCTAGCTTCCGACAGGATCAGCTTCGTTGTCGAAATGTTAAGCGCTACACGAAACAGTGTCGTGATGAGCAATAAGGAAGGGAAAATGGAGAAGTCCAGGGCTTCCTTCGTATTCATGGCCACCAGCAAAATAATAAGCGCCAGCGAGACATTGATAATCAGGAGTACATCGAGCAGCCATACCGGGATCGGAAGAATCATCATGAGTACGATGCCAATGACACCCGCAAGGACAGATAGATCTTTTATTTTCACTGCACTGACGCCTCCGGTCCCTAATTATTTCACTTTACCTTTTAGTTTATATACATAGGCCAGCACTTCCGCTACGGCCTGGAACAGGTCTCCCGGAATCGAATCCCCGATTTCCGACCGTTGGTACAAAGCGCGTGCCAGCGGCTTGTTTTCCATCGTTATAATTCCGTGTTCCTTCGCTATTTCTTTAATCCGCAAGGCCATGAAATCCTGGCCCTTCGCAATGATCTGCGGAGCTTCCATCATGGACCCGTCATATTTGATCGCCACTGCAAAGTGGGTCGGGTTTGTGATGATAACGTCGGCATTCGGGACTTCCTGCATCATCCGCTGAAGTGCCATCCGACGCTGGCGTTCCCTGATCTTTCCCTTAATCAGCGGATCGCCCTCCATCTTCTTGTACTCGTCTTTGATGTCCTGTTTGGACATTCGAATGTTTTTTTCGTAATCATATTTCTGATACATATAATCCAGAATGGCTAGGATAATCAGCCCGATGGCAATCTTGAAACCCAGTGACATGGTGATATCGGCCACGAAATGAAAAATGGTGTCGGGTCCCATCGTTGACAAGGAAGATAGTCCTTCCCTCGCAGCCCACAAGGTGGTGTACACGAGGTAACCGATGATGGTCAATTTAATGACCGATTTCAAAAATTCGACCAAGGAACGCATCGAGAATATGTTCTTGAACCCTTTGATGGGATCGATTTTACTGAACTTCATTTTCAAAGTCTCGCCCGTCAGCATAAACCCGACCTGCAAATAATTAGCCACCAGCGCAATAACGAACACCGAGATAAACAACGGAGCCAGCAGAAGCAAGATTTGGACACCATACTCCCCAAATAACTGCATCACATTGTCTTTCGTAACGTCCATGGAGAGCCGATTAATATAAATGTCGGTGAATAATCGAACGATGCGGTCTCTCATATACCCGCCGAAAATTAACAAGCAAAAGAATGCGGCCAGCAAAACCGATGCACCCGATACCTCCATACTCTTGGCAACTTGGCCTTTCTTACGCGTATCCTGGCGTTTCTTCGGTGTTGCTTTCTCCGTCTTTTCACCAGCGAAAAGCTGTAAGTCGACCGGATACCGGTATGACATCTGCTTCACCTCCATCCTCCTTAAGTCGGCCCGTCTCCAATAACGCCGAGCAACTGCCGGAGTGCTTCAAACATTTTGGCAAACAGATGATCAAATAGTGACACCAGCATCGGCATGAGCAGCATCAGCAGCACGAGTCCAACGATGATTTTGATGATAATACCTATAACAAATACATTGAACTGCGGTGCCGTCCTTGCCAGAAAGCCAAGCCCGACATCGGTCAGGAACAGGGCTGCTACCAGCGGAGCCGCCATTTGAAGTGCCAATACAAAAGAGTGCGAGAATGTCCGTACGAGAAAATCCGTTACATTGCCGTCATGGATCTTCCCAAACACATCACCCGTAATCGGAATCCAATCATAGCTGTACATGATCGCATCGAGCAGATAATGGTGACCATTCATGCTCAGAAATACCAGTAGAGCCAGATAATACTTGAAGGTACCGATTAATGGGGTTGAAGTCCCTGTAAATGGATCGATGACATTGGCCATGCTGAACCCGATCTGAATATCAATTAATGCTCCTGCCGTTTGGACGACGGTCATAATAAGATAAGCAGTGAAACCAAGAAGCAGTCCCACCAATACTTCCTGGACAATCAATATGACATAAGACAGATCTTGCGGAACCACTTCTCCGAGCCCGAACGAAAAATATACGATCAGGGCAATGATGGCCGAAAGGCCTATTTTGTAAGAAGCAGGTATACCGCGTGAAGTAAACACTGGCGATATTACAAAAAAAGCTGTTATTCGACAAAAAATAAGCATGAAAACAGGTAAACTTTGCTGTAACCATTCCATGGACACTCAGCCTATCCGATATATTTGTAGAGATTGTCCAAAATCCCGTGGGTAAAATCCACTAACGTCGTTAATATCCAAGGACCAAACAGCAGTAATGCTACAAGAACAATAATAATTTTTGGTACGAAAGCCAGCGTCTGTTCCTGGATTTGTGTTGTCGCTTGAAAAATACTGATGATAAGTCCGACAACCAGTGCGAGAACCAGCATCGGTGCACTCACCTGGAGCACAATATAGACCGCTTGTCCTGCCAGACCGATAATAAATTCAGCGCTCACGGCGAGTCCCCCTGTATTCGAATTACTTGCCGCTTATTGCTACGTGTTAAAGCTCATCAGCATGGATTTCACGACCAGATACCAGCCGTCTACCAAAACGAAGAGCAAAATCTTGAATGGCAGCGAGATCATAACTGGCGGCAGCATCATCATACCCATCGCCATCAGCACGCTGGCAACCACGATATCGATGACCAGAAACGGAATGAAGATCATAAAGCCCATTTGAAAGCCAGTCTTCAGCTCACTAATGGCAAATGCCGGTACCAAAACCGTTAACGGAATATCCTCGTAAGATTCGGGTTTCTCTGCGCCTGTGTAATTCATGAACAACAATAGATCCTTTTCCCGTGTGTGCGCGAACATGAACTTCTTCATTGGATCTTGAGCCTTATCCAGCGCTTCCGCTTGGGTAATCTCACCTTTTAGGTAGGGCTGGAGCGCTACATCATTTATCGACGACAACGTTGGAGCCATTACGAATAAGGTAAGAAACAGGGCCAGGCCGATCAACACTTGGTTTGGCGGTGTTTGCTGTGTGCCGAGCGAAGTGCGGACAAAGCCAAGCACGATAACAATCCTTGTAAAACTAGTCATCAGCACCAGTATCGCCGGTGCAATGCTAAGAATGGTGATCAGGAGTATCAAGGACAAGGAGCTTGTCCCCGGTGTGTCTCCCTCATTGCCGATTTGAATATCGATGTTTGGAATCGGATCCGCAAATGCTGTATGGGAAAACAGAAATCCAAACAATATGAAAATCGCGATAGCGTACGAGATCTTTTTATTCATGAATCTTTTTGATCCTCCCGCAGCAATTCTTCGACCTTTTCTTTCCGGTTCGGTACGCTGCGCAGCTTGGATTCGAACACTTCATGGAAAGAAGATGTATCGTCCAATTCCATTTCTTCCGGTGGTTTGCCTTTACGGAGTTTTGCCGCCAATTTCGTTATGAAAGGCGGCAGTGCCCCATTATGTATTCCAGAATCCTGTTCAAATGCAGCTTGGATAAGCGCAACTTCAGCTGGATCAGAAATTTTGTCCACCAACCGGACGTCTTCGCCAACTCCGATCACATAGATGATGCCCCCAATTTCGACGAGCTGAAGGGACTTGTTAGGGCCCATCCCAACCGCACCCAAAGTACGAATGGAGCGGCCCTGCATCCAGCTCTGATTCTTTCTGCTGAGAAAGCGAATCAGGAACACGATCAACGCAACAATGATGGCAAGTACGATAAAGACATAAAATAACTGTAAATAATACCCGGTAGTACTACTTGAGCTTAATCCATCAGAAGCTGCCATCATCATAAGAAGAATCCTTATACGCCAAGCGTCTTATTGATGGCTTCAATGACTCTGTCCGATTGGAACGGTTTAACGATAAAGTCCTTGGCTCCAGCTTGAATCGCATCAATAACCATCGCTTGTTGGCCCATGGCAGAGCACATAATCACTTTTGCGTTCGCATCGACTTTTTTAATCTCTTTCAGCGCTGCGATACCATCCATTTCCGGCATCGTAATATCCATCGTAATCAGATCTGGACGAAGTTCTTTAAATTTCTCGATTGCTTGCGCACCGTCCTGTGCTTCTCCCACAACCTCGAATCCGTTCTTGACCAATATGTCACGGATCATCATTCTCATAAATGCAGCATCGTCCACAATCAGAATTCGGTTAGCCATTGATAAAAATCCTCCCTAAAATGTTTGTGCTATTGTAATTTTTGAATCCGGTCCCATTGGCTTACGATATCCGTCACGCGTACACCAAAGTTCTCATCGATAACAACGACCTCGCCTTTGGCAATCAGTTTATGATTGACAAGGATGTCTACAGGCTCACCGGCAAGCTTGTCCAACTCGATGATCGAACCTTGTGACATTTCCAGGATATCCTTAATTTGCTTTTGAGTCCTCCCTAATTCTACGGTGACTTTAAGGGGAATGTCCATCAGTAAGTTCAGATTGTTTTCATCCACCTGGGTGTATGGCGCAGATTGCAGATTAGCGAACTGTACGGGCTGTACATTCACATTACGATTTGGCATGCCGCCATACTGTTGCGGCTGCCCTTGGTAAGGCATCTGCGGCTGTCCATATGGCATGGACTGCGGGATCTGTCCTCCCTGTCCTTGCACTGGCTGGCCGTAGCCTTGTCCGTAGTCGAATCCTTGGCCCATGTCATTGCCATTAACAGGGTTAGCCGGTGCTTGAGCCGGTTCCTGTGTACTGACAGGTGCTTCCACCGTCGGCGCGGCTTCCTGCTTCGCAGGCTGCGGCTCTTCCGTCCCGTTGATAAGCATGTGAACCATATCCTTGGAAAAATGAACGGGAAGCAGCTGCATAATGGTTGAATCAATAAGGTCACCGATAATTAATCGGAATGAAATCTTAATCAATGTTTCATCCGGCGGAAGGTTGTTAACCCCTTCACCATTGGCCATATTCAGAATGTCAATGCCTGGCGGCGATATATTGACAAACCGGTTAAAAATCGTTGACATGCTCGTTGCGGAAGAGCCCATCATCTGGTTCATCGCTTCCTGAACGGCACTGATATGAATCTCGTTGAGTTCCTCTTCCACGGGGTTGCCTTCCCCGCCTAACATCAGATCAGCAATGACCTGAGCATCACGTGTTTTAATGACTAGAGAGTTAATTCCTTCAAATCCATCCACATAAGTAACATGTACCGCTACATGCGGCTTCGGAAATTCTTCCTCAAACTCGCTTCGCTTAATGATCGACACTTTGGGTGTCGTGATATCCACTTTTTTGCCCAGCAAGGTAGACAGAGCGGTTGCAGCACTCCCAAAGGTAATGTTACCAATCTCACCAAGCGCGTCCTGCTCTAGAGGTGTTAATACATCATCGACAGTCGCCGCCGAAGGAATTGATGCTGGTGATGCCATTTCCGACTGTTTTAACAAAGCGTCGATTTCTTCCTGGGATAAATAGTCTTTACTCGTCAAATTCTTCAGCTCCTTCGATGACAATTTCATCGATTTGTACAGCAACCCGGTCTTTTATCGTTCCGGGACTGCCAATAAACTTTAATCTGTCCCCAACCTTTATGGAAAGTCCATCATGCATCGGTTTGTTTAATGAGATGACGTCGCCGACACTCAATCCTAAAAATTCGGACACGGTAAGCTGTGAAACGCCCAGCTCGGCAACAATCGGAAGCTTGGCTTTACTTACACGCTGCTTAAGAGCGTCTACTTCCTCCGGAACACTCGCTTTTTTCTCCGAGATAAACCACTGATGCGCCGATAGCTTGGACATGATCGGTTCCAGCACCACATGCGGGATACACAGATTAATCATCCCCGTGGTATCGCCGATTTTGGTGCTAAGGGAAATTAGCGCAATGGTTTCGTTCGGAGAAACGATCTGCATAAATTGCGGATTCGTTTCCAATGCCTCAAGGCGCGGTGAGATGTCCAGCACCGTTTTCCACGCTTCCTGCAGACTATCGAATGCCCGGCTGAAAATGCGCTCCATGATGATTGTCTCGATTTCGGTCATCGAGCTGACGGAAGAAGGAGCAATACCCGTTCCTCCCAGCAAACGGTCCAGCATCGCGTAAGCAATGTTCGGATGGACCTCAAGCACCATGCGCCCGACAAGCGGTTCCGCCTCGAATATATTAAGAACTGTCATTTTGGGTATGGAGCGAATAAATTCATCATATGGAAGCTGTTCAACCTGCACCACATTGATTTGCACAAAAGTACGTAATTGCGCTGAGAAATAAGTAGTAAGATATCGTGCAAAATTCTCGTGAATGCGGGTCAAGCTCCGAATATGATCCTTGGAAAACCGGAGTGCCCTCTTAAAATCATAAGAACGAATTTTCTTTTGCGTTTCCTCTTTTTTCAGTTCTTCAGCATCCATTTCCCCTGAAGAGAGAGCGGCCAATAAGGCATCGATCTCATTCTGCGATAAAACATCAACCATCTACTCACCCCCTTACAGGTCGTCCGACGAACAGTCTAGATACCTACGATCATTACTTCTGTCATTTCGATTTGAATTAACTGCCCGGACGTTAACGACTTATTGATCAGGTTCTGCAGCTTGCCAATAAACTGTTCGCGCCCTTTGGAGTCATTAAGCAACTCGGGTTTCGTGTCGGCCAACGTTTTGATAATAATCGGTTTGATTTTAATCTCCTTGATTTTATCGAATTCTTCCTTTGCTTTTTTGTCATTAAGCTGAAAAGCAAAGGCCATCTGGGCAATATGTTCAGGATCAGCGAGATTCGTCTTGATCCCGGTGATTTCCGAGGTCATCTTGACGATCTCATCGGCTGACAACTTGGATAAAGCCGCTGCATTAGCCGAAGCCTGACTTTTACTGTTATCGAATTTGTCCGACAATAGGAAAATCGCGACAACAATCAACGTAATAGATAACAGGATCGTAATTAACCAGGGGAGCATCTTTTTCATGAAGGTTCCTCCAATTGCTGCACTTTAATGGTAGCTTGATGAATGCCTACCTCGTGATGATACGCCTTAACGGAAGCGATGATTTCATTTGCACGTTCAAGCACAATCATGCGCTTTCCATTAATCAATGTAATGTAGGTGTCAGGAGTCTCCTCAACCATTTCTATCAACAGCGCGTTAAGCCACAACTGCGAACCATTTAACCTCGTTACCGATATCATGGACAGCCTCCTTGTTTAATGAGGGAGGGGGCTCCCCCTCCCTCTCCATCCTTATCGTTTCAGATTGACAACTTCTTGAAGCACTTCGTCCGAAGTCGTGATAATCCGGGAGTTGGCTTGGAAGCCGCGCTGTGAGACAATCATTTCCGAAAATTCGCTGGTCAGGTCAACGTTGGACATCTCGAGCTGTCCAGCGATAATGGCACCCGTCCCTGCCTCAGCGTCGTTCGCTTCAAACCTTACGGCATCCAAGTCGCCATCCGGGATTGCATTCAGCGTTACGCGATATAAATTGCCGCCGATCTTCTCCAGACCTTCCGGATTCGGAATTTTCGCAACGCCGATGATGGCTCCCTCTTCCGTTGTCCCGTCACTCATCTTCTGAATGATGGCGCCATTCTGCGCAATCGTGAATGCCGTTACATCATCGTCCAACTGGATAGGATCACCGTTCGAATCAAGAACGAGCATACCGTCCGAAGTGACCAGGTTACGCGCAACGTCTACATGAAAGTCACCTGCGCGGGTCAAGAAAGCCATATCTTGATCCTCGCTAAGCTTCACCATGAAAAATCCGTCTCCGTCGATTCTCAGGTCCGTTGGTTGATTGGTAGTCATTGCGCTCCCTGGTGAATGCAATGTATCGATCGAGCCGATCGATACACCAAGACCGACCTGCTTCGCGTTTACACCACCGGTAGGATCGTCGGTTCCCGGTGTAACACCGGACATCGTTTGGCTGAGAATATCTTTAAACATGACACGTCCCGCTTTAAACCCAACTGTGTTTACGTTGGCAATGTTATTACCAATGACATCAAGCTTGGTTTGGAAACCTCTCATTCCGGAAATACCGGAATACATGGATCTTAACATCGATTTTCCTCCTTTGTTATGGACCGCTTCTGTCGATCAGCGGCCGCCTGGCTTCCTCACGGGCCAGCCAGATTTATGAGATAATAACTGCACTATCAATTTGCGTGAATACGTTGTCCTTCATCGCTTTACCATCCATCGCAGTGACCACGGTCCGATTCGGAATATTTACAATGAGAGCCATATCCTTCATCAGAATGAGTGATTCCTTACTCCCCTTCGCAGCAGCTTTGTCCACCGCGCTCTGGATCTGCGCAAGCTGATCACCCTTTAATTCAATGCCGCGCTGCTGAAGTCTCTTCGCCGCATGATTGCTGATTTTAAGCAGATTCTCATTTAAAAGTTCCTGGAACGTCCCGGCGGGTGGATAAGCCTGAGCTTGTCCTATCTTTCGCTCATTATGAAGAGCCGCGGGATGTATTTTTCCAGGGTATAGATGGCCTATCATCATGCGGTCACTCATGGCGCTGTTCCCCCAGGCTCTTCTCCCCCTCGTCCGGGATCTCCGGCTTCAGGAACTGACGGATCGGGATTGCCTGTTTCGGGTACGGAAGGATCCGGATTGTTTATTTCAGGATCTGTCGGACCTGAATTCAATGCATCTGGATCATTCTCGGTTACAGCGTTCTCGATTTTCACAATCTGGTCAAGCGATACTTCACTGTCACCGACTTTGGCATAATGGACGCCTTCACGAACAATGATGGAATCTACGATACCGCTCTTCATGACGGACTCCGAACCATCCTCCGGCTTGAACATCCAGCTGATCTGTTTACCGATCAAACTTGAAGCAGCGCCCAGAGACTGACTCATCGCCGTTAATTGAGTATTGATATTCATCAGCTGCTCCAGGGAAGTAAACTGGGCCATTTGGGCAATAAACTCCCGGTCCTGCATCGGCTGAAGCGGATCCTGGTGCCTTAATTGCGTAATCAGGATGCTCAAGAACTGATCCTTTCCAAGCTCCTGGCCGTTTCCGTTTTTACTGCTGACATTCCCTTTAGCATAGTTGGGCCACATATTTTTCGTAGATACCGGATTAGTTGCCATCCAAGCTCACCTCCTCACTGTTAGGCTTTCGCGGTAAATGTTCCTGCTTGTACAAGTTCATCGTCGGCTTGATGCTCAGCAATCCAATCGTTCAATTCTTCCGTCAGATTTGCGGCCAGCACGGCATCATCGGAAGGTCTATCCTTCTCCTTTGAGCGGTGCTGCGGCTGCTGCTGGCCTGATCCAGGCTGACGGCCGTCTTGATAAAGATTCGCATTGGAAGGCTGGCTGCTCTGCGTAACTTCAATTTTCTCGATCTGCAGCCCTTGAGCTTGCAATGCGCTTCGAAGCTGTGCCATTTGCTGGTCAATCAGCTCTTTAGCATCCGTCGAACGTGTCATGAACTGGGCGATTAATTGGCCATTCTGCATCGTAAGTTTGATATCTACTTGACCCAGATGTTCCGGATTCAAGGAGATTCTCGCTTCCGTAAAACCGGTTTGTTTCACGATTTCGAGCTTATTAATAATGAAGGAAGTCATTTCGCTTCCAAAGTTCTCAACAGGCACCGGCGGAGCTGCAGGCTTTACTGCAACTTGCGTACCTGAACGCAGGGCTAGCTGACCGGCAGTGACCGTTCCTTGCCCCAACAGCGAATCGCCTTCGTTAATCACGAACTCAGTTGCTGTACCATCAGCGTCGGTACTTGTCGTCAGCGATGACCACTTGGCATTCGCTTGGCCCGTTGTTTGTGATGAAGCCGACTGTCCTGAAGTATTCGTGGATACGTTAGACTGAACGGCATCCGGTTGCTTTTGGGCCAGAATGTTATCAAAACTGCCGCTTGCCTTACTCTCCCCGGTCCCTGTTCCTTGACCAAGCAGACTATGGAAAGATTGGACAAGCTGTTTTACAGCAGCTTCGGTAGTCAGATCCACCTGACCAGATTTGGACAGCATCGATGCCAGCTGGCTGATCGTATCCTGTACTGCAAATCGAATGGTCTCTGGTCTGGAAGCCAATGGAGATATCTCATTCCCATCCGAATTTTCTTGTGCTTGAGGAGAAGCTCCGCTCAGCATAAGATTCGCTTGCGTTAGCCAGTTCTGCAGCTCTTGCAATAAGGATGGATCCTCCATTAATGCCTGATCCATGGTGTCCAGCTCCTGCAGCAAACCTTGGAGCAATTCCATCAAGCCTTCAAGTGATGCATCGGTTTCCGAAGAATACTGTGTTAGCAAGGATTCCAGCTTGGCAGCGACTTCCGTCGAAGTTGTTGAAGCGCTGTTACCGCTGCTGTTCATCTGGTAAGCCAGTGTCGCATCAAAGGAAACAGCCGCTGTCGTTTGACCCGCCGCGCTTGTCTTTCCGCTTCCCGAGGGACTGCTCACGGATGAAGACATGTTTTGTACCGTTATTGTCATCGTCTTATTTCACCTCCTTTCCTGGGGATGGAGATTCATTTCAGAGCTTATTTAGAGCCCATCAGGCGATTCAATATCTTTGCTGCCAGCTCCGCATCTTTCGAGGACATCGCATTTAAAATCCGTGAACGAGTAGCATCATCCACTGTATTTAAAATGGTCATGGTCTTAGCGGGACTGATCTTGTACGTTTGCATCAGCAGCTCGGCAGCATTGGCGGGTGTCATTCCGGCAAAGGTCTGATTCAACTGGTTTTTATCCAGATTGTCGGATGACTTCTTCTGCGCTGCCTCCGTTTCGTTCTTCTTGAGTCTGGATTGCAAAGCCGCGATGGCCAAATCTTCAGAAGTCTCAGCATCTTTAAGCATCATGGTTACATCCGCTGCCGTTTTCGGATCCATTTTCTGCAGAATGGCAACCCGGTTGCTGCTCTTCATCTGACTAAGCATAAGCACCATTTCTTCCTGCGTAAGGTTTTGCATAATCGGTGCGGCTTTGCTTGGACTCATGTCGGCGTAGAGCTTGGACAGTTCACGAATCTGCTTGGTATACGCGTCTTCCTCTTCTGTCTCACCGCTTGTCGGTGTGCTCTGCATCGAATCAATCTGGGTTTCCAGCTCTTTCACCTTGTTTTCCTGTGCTGCCTTTTGCTCTGATACTTCATTTAATGTTTCTTCACGTTCGGCAAGCTGCTTCTTGAGTTCAACAATCGTTGCTTCCGCGCTTTCTTCCTGCTGCTTCGCTTCTTTGAGTTTCTGCTCTTCCGGGGTCAGCACCGGATCCGGGACCCAGTTCTTGATAACCGGAATTTTATTAGCTACATCGATTAGTCCATCCCGCACATCGGCTCTAAAAAATACGGCAAGCGCCCCGAGCAGAACAATCGTGAATATAGCAGGTACCAAAATCAACAGTATCCGTTCAAATCCTCCGCCTGATTCTTCCTTATCAAGCGGCATGTCTTTTCGTGCCACTCTCATTCCTCCTTCGCGGTCATAACCCTTCGGTGTTTGCAAACCTTATCGGGCTTTGATCGCAAAACGTACCGTCGCCATTTCGTCCAGCTCGTTTTGTTCCCGAAGGAGACTTTCATGCCGGAACTTTTCTTGGGATTTATCTCTTGCCTTTAACCACACTTTTTCGTCAAGCATCTTATCAGACAATACCTTTTGTTTCTTCGTTACATTGACATGAGCGATTCGTATGTCATCCCGTTTCCGCTCAATGCATTCTTCCAAGTACTCTGCATATACCTGAATGTTTCGGATCTCAGCAACCGGCACGCATCGCGATGCCACCTCCTGCTGAGCGCGATACATTTGATCCCGCATCTCATACAGCTCATTCAGACTTTTCTCTTCTGCCTGCAGCTTCCCGATGGCACTTGACAGCATCCATTCGGCTTGCGTTTTCTCGTTGCTTTTCAGGTCTACGATTTTCTGGAATGCATAATGAAATTTCATTCTTCAAAGTCATCTCCTTGAAAACTCGGAAATCAAACGTTCCTGAACCTCATTCAATGTTGTCTTCTCATTCACTTTTTGCTTCGTGAAATCCCATATTTGGCCGATATATTCAATCGATTCATCGATATCAGCATTCGAGCCCTGTTGATATGCCCCAATATTGATCAAATCCTCCGAGTCCTTGTATATCGCCATCAGCCGCTTTACGTTCTCGGAAGCATCGATTTGTTCCTCCGGCGAAATATCTTTCATTACGCGGCTAATGCTAGCCAGCACATCGATAGCCGGGAAATGCCCTTTGTTCGCTATATTCCGGTTTAAAACGATATGACCATCGAGGATCCCCCTGACCGCATCCGCGATCGGTTCGTTCATGTCATCTCCGTCTACCAGCACCGTGTAAAAAGCGGTAATCGAGCCCGTTGGCCCTGTGCCTGCGCGTTCCAGAAGCTTCGGCAGACTTGCAAAAACAGACGGAGTATAACCACGCATGGCCGGCGGTTCTCCTACGGCAAGGCCTACTTCACGCTGCGCCATCGCATAGCGGGTAACGGAATCCATCATCAGCATCACATTCAGGCCGCGATCCCGGAAATATTCAGCGATCGTTGTAGCAATCAAGGCTCCCTTAATACGGATGAGTGCCGGTTGATCCGAGGTCGCTACAATCACGACGGACCGTTTTAACCCCTCGGGGCCCAAATCCCGTTCTATGAAGTCCAGCACCTCGCGTCCACGTTCTCCGATCAAAGCAATGACATTGACATCGGCAGATGTGTTTCGAGCGATCATTCCCATCAGAGTACTCTTCCCGACACCAGATCCGGCGAATATGCCGACCCGCTGGCCTTTGCCGATAGATAGCAATCCGTCAATCGCGCGGACGCCGATGCTGATCGGCTCCTGAACCCTCGGCCTATTGAGCGGGTTCTGAGGGACATTATGGGTTGAATAATGCGGCATACGCGCCGGAATGATAGATCCGTCCAGTGGTTGTCCCAATCCGTCGAGCACTTTGCCCAGCAGTTCCGAACCTACCTGCACGCTCAGGGGTTTGCCGGTACCGACTACATCACAGCCGGGACCAATAGAGTGAAGCTCGCCGAGAGGCATCAGCAACACTTTGTTGTCTCTAAAACCCACAACCTCCGCTTTGAGCGGCTTGGATTGCTTCGTGGGATAGATGTAACAAACATCGCCGATGCTTGCATCCGGACCTTCGGACTCCACCATCAACCCGATAACCTGCGTAACTTTGCCGTTGATGCGAACGGGGTCCAGATGTTTCAGATAATCCATATACCGCGCGCTATTCAGCTTCTTCATCTTGATTTCTCCGTTCCTCATCATCAAGAGCGAACCGCACGAGTTCTTTTTTGATCTCGGCTAGCTGTGTATCGATGCGGGCATCCACGCTTCCGAAGGAAGACCTGATCACGCACCCTCGATCTTTAACCGTGGAATCCGGCAAAATTTGAAGTTCTGCCTGAGAATCGATCGATAATCCGAGCTCTTCCCGTGCTGCGTATACAAATTCGAATTGCTCAGGAGCTACGCAAAGGGAGATGACTCCTTTTTCCCGCTTGCGTGCCAGGTTCTTTCGAATCAACTCCAGCGTGAAATCAGGTTCAATCGCAAGCTGATGATCCAGTACTTTTTCCGCTATGCTGCAGCTGAGCTCCACCAAGAACGGCTCCGCTTCCTGAATTAAATCATCCTTAGCTTGATGGGCGAGCTGAAGCAATTCACTCGCTTGCAAAGTCGCTTGCTCCATCAGTTCCTTCATCTCAAGTTCTGCCTTGGCTGAGCCCTCGGCGTATCCTTGGTTAAACCCTTCCATCTTCAGCGTTTCAGACAAATCCTCGTCCTGAAGCCTTCTTTCGGTCCACCACGCTTCAATCTGCTGCTGCGCTTCACTCAACAGCCGCTCCGCCTCTTCCGAAGCCTCACGGATTTGCCTTTCGGCAAACTCTTGAGCATCCTTCAGCATCTCATGCTTTAAGCGTTCAGCTTCAGCCAGCGTCTGTACAACAGCCGGCTCGGCAGTCGGGGGAGTATATTCCTCGACCGTTTCCTGGGTTGGTGACGCGTAACGACGAGCAAGATCCAACTCTTTCAACACATCCATCGGTTTATAGTGGGACGATTTGATCAAGTTAGACAATGATGTCATCTCCTCCGCCGCGAGCAATAATGACCTCGCCCGCTTCTTCGAGTCTTCGGATCGTGCTTACAATCCGCGTCTGAGCTTCCTCTACATCACGCAGCCGCACCGGTCCCATGTATTCCATTTCTTCGCGGAAGGTTTCGGCCATACGCTTGGACATGTTGCGGAAAATGACATCCCGTACCTCTTCGCTTGCCACCTTGAGTGCAAGTTGTAAATCGGCGTTCTCGACATCGCGGATAATACGCTGTATCGAACGGTTGTCCACGTTGACTATATCTTCGAATACGAACATCCGCTTCTTGATTTCTTCTGCGAGCTCAGGATCCTGGATTTCCAGAGAGTCGAGGATTGTTCGTTCCGTTCCTCGGTCAACGCCGTTCAAAATTTGAACGATGGATTCAATGCCACCCGCACTGGTGTAATCCTGCGTAACCGTCGCCGACAGCTTCTGTTCCAGCACGCGTTCCACCTGAGCGATGACTTCTGGTGAAGTACTGTCCATGACTGCAACCCTACGCGCTACTTCGGCCTGCTTCTCTTGCGGAAGCGAAGATAGGATCGCGGATGCCTGCTCGTATTGAAGATAGGACAAGACGAGTGCAATGGTCTGTGCATTTTCGTTCTGTATAAAGTTCAGGATTTGGCTTGGGTCCGCTTTGCGGGCAAAATCAAACGGTCTTACTTGAAGCGTTGCTGTCAGTCTGTTGATCACTTCCATCGCTTTTTGCTGTCCAAGTGCCTTCTCCAAAATCTCTTTAGCGTAATTAATACCGCCTTGCGAGATGTATTCCTGGGCTAGACAAATTTGATGAAATTCCTGAATAATGCTATCTTTCTCATCACTGTCGACTTTGCGAACATTCGCAATCTCCAGCGTTAATTGTTCAATTTCTTCATCTCGAAGATGCTTAAATATTTGAGCGGACACTTCCGGGCCAAGTGTAATGAGCAGTATAGCCGCTTTTTGACGTCCGCTTAACATTTGGTTATTTCCCTTAGCCAATGCTTCCACCTCTATTCCTCAGCTAGCCATGTGC
Source organism: Paenibacillus sp. NPDC058898 (assembly GCF_049316025.1). NCBI lineage: Bacteria > Bacillati > Bacillota > Bacilli > Caryophanales > Paenibacillaceae > Paenibacillus > Paenibacillus sp. NPDC058898. The sequence goes on from NZ_JBMOSM010000003.1 coordinate 559,666, forward strand.
GAAGTAAATTCACGAATTCATCTGGCTTCTTCTTCGCCAAGGTTTCGAGCTGCTTACGAACCTGGCTTTCATTGGTTATACTTTCGAGATTAATCGATGGGAATTCCGTAACTGGCGGAAGCTGAATGTCATCTTCAAATTCTTCCTGCTGCTGTCTGCGTCTGCGGATGATGAAATAGGCTCCTCCAGCAATTAACGCTAACGCAGCGATACCAATCCCCCATAATACAGGTTTTGAAAAAACGGTTTTCGGATTTTCATCCGCATTTACATTAAATACCTGTGAAATAACCGAAACTTTTTTGGACAAATCAGCGTCTGTATAAGTAGAGTCTGTATCCGAGAGCGACGCTCGTACAATATTAACCAGAATGTTCTGTATTGCCGTTCTTGTTGCATCATCCAAAGTTTGTTGTCCGGCAGGTGGTTCAACCGAGACATTAATGGTTAAATCTTTAACAGTATATGGACTTGCTATGATATCCTTCGTAATCCGGTTGACTTCATAGTTAACGGTTTTGGAGAGCTCTTCCGAGTTCGTTTCTCCACTTCCAGAATCGCTAGGATATCCCGGAACAGCTTCTTCGCCTACACCGGCCACTCCGCCGGTTGGACTACTGGTTCCCGAATAGTTCTTCTGGATCTCCTGAACACTGAGCTCAATCCCCTTCATTTCTTCTTCATCAACAGGGGTTACGATGTTTTCTTTGCTCTGCACCTGATCAAAGTTCAGTTTCGAGGCAACCAGGACATTAACTTTATTCGATCCCATGTATTGCGAGAGAAACTGCTGAACATTTTGCCTAACATCGCTTTCGAATTTTTTCTGAAGCGCGAAGTTTTCTTCCACCTTGCCCATCAATCCACCTTGACCGCCTTTAGCTGTTGCGAGCAGCTCGACTTCGTCATTGGTGATTGTAATGTTCTCAACCGGCAAGTTTGGAATGGCTGTCTTCACCAGGTTGTAGTACCCGTCAATGACTTCTTGATTAGGACGATAGCCCGGTTTGAATTGCACAACTACGGAAGCACTGGCTTGATCTTCGTTTCCGTTCTTGGCAAATACACTTTCTTTTGGCAGATTTAATAATACCGTTGCATCTTGGACGCCCTGCATTTTCTCAAGCAGTCGTTCTACTTCGCCATTCAGTGCATTTACATATTTCACTTCGAATTCGTTATCTGTCATCCCGATGGCCGATGCGTTCTTCTCGAAGGTTTCGAATCCGATCGTACCATTCTGTACAAGTCCTTGAGACCCTACATCAATCTGGACTTTAGCTGCGCTCGTACTCGGAACCAGGATGCTTCTGCCATCCTCGCTCAGCTTGTAGGAAATCCCTTGAGTCTCCAGGTGGCTGATGATTCCTGCGGCATCGCTGGAATTTAGATCCCGGAATGCTACTTCGTACTTCGTCTTAGAGAACTGCATCGTTAGTACGATTAGAGCAATCAAAACAAATGCTATTGTAGCGATTAACATTATTTTTTGTTTGTTGCTGAATTGGTTCCAATACTGGGTCATTCTCTCCCTATATTGGGTAATTCTCTCGTTCACATTGTCACCCCATCCGAAACTTTGCTAGAAACATTTAGATTTGCGTGCGCATGATCTCTTGATAGGCTTCTACCACTTTGTTTCGGACCTGTGTTGTGAGCTGAATGCTCAACAGAGCCTGTTGGGCGGATATCATCGCCTGATCTACGTTTACTTGTCCAATCATTAATTTATCGCTCATGACATGAGCATTTTGTTCCTGTGCTGCCACAGAGTTCAGTGCTTCATTCAGGTAAGAGCCAAAATCGCGAATCGATTCGGAAGGAGTCGCTCCATTTTTCACTTGCTCCTGCAGTTGAAGCGGCTGTACGCCCTGAACACTGAACATTGCATTTTGAATCATCTCTTTCTCTCCTCCTACAATATGGGCTTATGTATTTTCACTTGTTATCTACCGATCTCCAATGCCTTCATAATCATCGCTTTCGAAGCATTTATCGCAGTAACGTTAGCTTCGTAAGAACGTGTAGCCGCTAGCATATCCACCATTTCCTTCGTAATGTCCACGTTAGGCATAAAGACATAGCCTGCCGCATTTGCATCAGGATGTGTAGGGTTATATACCTGTTTCAGCGGGGTTTGATCTTCCCGTACCTGGGCAACCTTTACCCCTTGTCCCACATTCTGTCCATTCATCTGTGCTCTAAGAAGTCCTTCAAACGATTCCTGCTGCGGCTGTAACACAACTGTCTTTCGGCGATACGGAACGGCTTGGCCATTCTCGATTCGTGCGCGTGTAGTTTCTGCATTGGCTATGTTGGAGGAGATGACATCCATTCGAAGCCGTTGTGCTGTTAGAGCTGATGCATTAATACCGAAACTATTGCTAATATTCATGAACCCTATCTCCCTTCAATAGCTGTACGCATCATTCGAATCTGCTCATTTACAGCTTGTATGTATGAATTATAACGGAGCTGATTCTCTGCAAGCAGCGACATTTCTCTGTCTGCATCGACATTATTCTGGTTGTTATTCATGGAGCTGCTGCCATCCTTCATGACTGAAGCATCAGGAATCCCCCCGGTTGGACCAATGACAAAATGCCTGGGATCTGTTCTTCTGCCCTGAAGTGACAATTGGGCCCCATCCATTTCTTTTTTCAGAAGACTCTCAAAGGATACCTCGGATCTCTTAAAATGAGGAGTATCCACGTTGGCGATGTTGTTTGCAATCACATTGTTTCTGAGATTTGCTGCATCCAACCCGCTTTGAAGCCGTTGAAAAGAACTATTATTCAACAGGTTCACTAGCTCATTCCTCCTGACTGGACTTTGCAGAAAGGTATTCCACTCTTCCTAGCTAAATCCTCTTTTTTCGACAAATCATATAATCCGTATGAACTAACCTAGGTCTTAAGTAGAAAAAGACAACATGATGTCACATAAACTAAGTTTCTTAAAGATTGGGACTTTTTACAATAAGAAAAAAGCCCTATCTTTTACCAAAAAGAAGGGCTTTGTGTTCATTTTTATCCGGTTTTTTTCTATATTATTGCAAATCGTACCACTAAATCTGTAAAATTTAAGCGATTTTTCCCGAAGGGTAGGTCCTGCTACGAACCATAAAATTCACAAAAAATTACGAAATCCGTCCCGATTCCTTCCAACATGCGAAAGCGCTTCGACAACTTGCTAGTAGGGTCATGATGAATATCGACAATTATTTCCTTTCGCATACCCGGAAGATAGACCTATATGCATGCAACTACAGAATATACTGGCTCAGATCCCGGTCCTGGGCGATGCCGGCAAGTTTCTCCCGGACATACTGCGGCGTGATCACCATGCGGTCCAGCGTCAACTCAGGCGCTTCAAATGACAGGTCTTCGAGGAGCTTCTCCAATATCGTATGAAGTCTCCGCGCGCCTATATTCTCCGTGTTCTGGTTAACCGAAGCCGCGATTTGGGCGATCTCCCGTATTGCTTCTGGGGAAAACTCAACCTCAAGATCTTCAGTACGCAGCAGATTGACGTATTGCTTGGTTAGTGCATTTTTCGGCTCGGTCAAAATGGATACAAAATCGTCGAGTGACAAGCTGCTGAGCTCCACCCGAATCGGAAAACGCCCCTGAAGCTCGGGTATCAAATCCGATGGCTTCGCAATATGAAAAGCACCGGCAGCGATAAAGAGGACAAAGTCCGTTTTTACCGGCCCGTATTTCGTCATAATCGTGGAGCCTTCAACGATAGGCAAAATATCGCGCTGCACACCTTCTCTGGACACATCTGGACCTGATTGACGGCCCTGGCTGGCAACCTTGTCGATCTCGTCGATAAAGATAATACCGGATTGCTCTGCCCGACGAATAGACTCCTGAATGACATCATCCATATCGATAAGCTTACCAGCTTCCTCTTGCGTCAGCACTTTCCTGGCTTCCTTGACGGACAGCTTGCGGCGCTTTGTGCGCTTTGGCATCAGATTACCGAACATTTCCTGCATGTTCATCCCCATCTGATCATTGCCCTGCCCCGCAAACATATCAAACATGTTCGGAGCAGCATCCTCGACATCAATCTCAATCGTTTCATCTTCAAGCTTACCGGACAGCAGGTTAAAACGAACTTGTCTCCGTTTCTCTTTGAGACTAACGTCCTTATCGTCCGCATCCTCATCTTCGGCCTGGGTATCGTTATTGGCACCGCCAAACAGCATCTCAAAGGGATTGCGCTGACTTTTCTGTCCTTTGGTTGAAGGTGCCAACAGCTGAACTATCCGCTCGTTCGCCATTTCCTCGGCTTTGTCCTTTACCTTCTCGGTACGTTCCAGCTTCACCATCCGGATCGCGGTTTCCACAAGATCACGTACCATGGATTCCACATCACGCCCAACATAACCAACCTCGGTAAACTTTGTCGCCTCGACCTTGACGAACGGTGCATGGACCAGCTTGGCAAGCCTTCTTGCAATCTCCGTTTTGCCGACGCCGGTAGGACCGATCATCAGAATGTTCTTCGGTACGATTTCATCCCGCTCGTCATCTGTAAGCAAACTCCGGCGATAGCGGTTCCGAAGGGCTACAGCGACCGATTTTTTAGCGTCCTTCTGCCCTACGATGTATTTATCCAGCTCGGATACAATCTGTCTTGGCGTCATCGATTCTTTACTCATCGCGAATACCTCCACCCCTGATATGGCTATATGTTACTGTATGGCATCCTTACAGCTCTTCGACAATAATGTTGCTGTTGGTATAGACACACACCTCAGAAGCGATCTGAAGTGCCTCTCTGGCTATATCCTTTGCTTCCATATGTCCGGCATGTCGCTTAAGCGCCCGACCTGCCGACAAGGCAAAATTGCCGCCTGACCCTATGGCCAGCACATCATCATCGGGCTCGATGATTTCGCCGCCGCCTGAAATCAGGAGCATTCCTGTTTTATCCATAACAATCATCAAAGCCTCAAGTTTGCGAAGCACACGGTCTTGACGCCAGTCCTTCGCGAGCTCAACAGCGGCACGCTGCAGGTTTCCATGGTGCTCTTCCAGCTTGCCTTCGAATTTCTCAAATAACGTAATTGCATCCGCCACAGAACCGGCAAAACCGGCGACAACTTGTCCCCGGTAAAGACGGCGCACTTTCTTGGCGGTCTGCTTCATGACTACACTTTCACCAAATGTAACTTGGCCATCGCCGGCAATAGCTGCTGTGCCATTATGCCGTACTGCGCAAATCGTCGTGGCGTGAAAAGTCATTTCCATGATGGCAAGACCTCCCTAAGAAAATAAGATTAGATTGTATTTAGTTCGTTAGCATTAATAAATATTCGTACTCCGTCAAGAGCTCGGCTCGCAAGCGCTTCGTTTTTTTCCTTTTTGTTGCGAATGCGCTTCTCGAGACTCGGAAGAAGACCGAAGTTCGCATTCATCGGCTGGAAGTTATCGGGATCTGCATGGGTGATGTAGTAGGCCATACTTCCGATGGTTGATTCCTGAGGGAATACAATCCCCTCCTGCCCCTGAGCTGCTCTTGCTGCATTGATTCCAGCAATCAATCCGGATGCCGCCGATTCAACATATCCTTCAACACCCGTCATTTGTCCCGCCAGATACAGATTAGGCCGTGTTTTCACCTGATAGGTTTGTTCCAGCAGTCTAGGCGAATTAACAAACGTATTGCGGTGCATGACGCCGTAACGCACAATTTCGGCGTTCTCGAGTCCCGGAATCATGGAAATGATCCGCTTCTGTTCGCCCCACTTCAAATGAGTCTGGAAACCGACAAGGTTGTAGAGAGTACCTGCCGCATTATCCTGACGGAGCTGCACCACAGCGTGTGGCAGCTTGCCTGTATGTGGGTTCACCAATCCAACAGGTTTCATGGGGCCAAACAAGGCGGTTTGTTTACCACGCTTCATCATAATCTCGATCGGCATGCAGCCTTCGAAATAAATCTCCTTCTCAAACTCTTTCAATTGAGCGACTTCGGCATTGATAAGAGCGTCATAGAAAGCGTCAAACTCCTCTTCCGTCATGGGACAATTCAGATATGCCGCTTCGCCTTTATCGTAGCGGGATGCCAGATAGACCTTGCTCATATCGATGGAATCCTTTTCCACGATCGGAGCAGCCGCATCGTAAAAATAGAAATAGTCCTCACCCATCAGCTCACGAATCTGTGATGACAATGCGGGCGAAGTCAGCGGCCCTGTGGCAATAACAACGATGCCTTCTTCAGGTATATGCTGAATTTCTTCATTTACAACCTCAATTAAAGGATGCTGATGCAGGGTTTCCGTAATTTCTCCCGAAAAACCGTCACGGTCAACAGCCAATGCGCCCCCAGCCGGGACGGAATTGCGGTCTGCCGAACCGATGACAAGCGAGTTCAGCATCCGCATCTCTTCCTTCAATACTCCGACTGCGTTGGTTAAACCGTTCGCGCGAAGCGAATTACTGCATACAAGCTCAGCGAACTTGTCCGTATGATGAGCCGGCGTCTTCACGACCGGCCGCATCTCATATAATGTAACGGGTACGCCACGGCTAGCGATCTGCCAAGCAGCTTCACTGCCAGCAAGCCCTGCACCGATAACCGTAACCCTCTGTGAATCTGTCAAAGTCATTACCCCCTGTATGCCTTACAAATCTGCTGCATCGTCCTGTTCCTCGACCATTTCGGAATAATCACAAGAAGTACATTGAAGCTTGATGCCTTGCTTGCTTTTCTTCTCTACCATCAAACTACTGCAATTCGGACATGGCTTCGTTGATGGTTTATCCCATGATACAAAATCACATTCGGGATAACGATCACACCCAAAGAAGACGCGCCCCTTCTTGCTCCGGCGTTCCACGACATGACCTTCCTTGCATTTCGGGCACGCCACGCCGATATCTTTCACGATCGGCTTGGTATTCCGGCAATCCGGGAAGCCTGAGCATGCAAGAAACTTACCAAACCTGCCCAGCTTATACACCAATGGCTTACCGCATTTTTCGCAGATCTCATCGGAAACCTCATCTTCGATTTCGATTTCCTTCATTTCTTCCTCTGCTACTTCAAGCCGCTTTTCAAAGGATTCATAGAACTCTGCCAATACTTTGACCCAATCTTCGGAGCCCTCCTCCACATGGTCGAGGTCTTCTTCCATGTTCGCCGTAAACTCCACATTGAGAATTTCCGGGAAGAACTGCTCCATCTGTTCGATGACAAGTTCACCGAGCTCGGTTGGCATGAATTTTTTCTCTTCGATGGCAACGTAGCCTCTCTTCTGGATCGTCTCCAGCGTCGGTGCATACGTACTAGGACGCCCTATACCGAGCTCCTCCAGCGTTCGGACAAGACGTGCTTCCGTATAACGCGGAGGCGGCTGTGTGAAGTGCTGCTTCGGCTCAATATCCTGTTTCTCCAGAATGTCGCCACTATGAAGCTCTGGCAGGTATTTATCTTCCTCAGTCGTCCCGTCGTCGTTGCCTTCAACGTAGACCTTCATAAATCCAGGGAAACGAACCTTCGAACCCGTTGCGCGGAAGACTGTCTTGCCCGCGGTAATGTCCACAGAAAGCGTATCCAGCACAGCAGAAGACATCTGACTCGCCACAAAACGCTCCCAAACCAGTTTATACAGGCGAAGCTGATCACGACTCATGAACGGCTTCACGGATTCAGGATCCCGCAGCACCGATGTAGGTCGAATCGCTTCATGCGCGTCCTGAGCGTTGGCCGCTTTTTTCGAGTATTGTCTCGGGCTCTCCGGAACGAACGGATCACCATACTTCTCGGTGATGTATTCTTTCGCTTCTTCTTGAGCCGTGCCTGAAATGCGCGTAGAATCCGTACGCATATAGGTAATCAAACCGACGGTGCCTTCCTTGCCAAGCTCGACGCCCTCGTACAGCTGCTGGGCGACGGACATGGTCTTGGCAGCCCGGAAACCAAGTTTACGTGCAGCTTCCTGCTGCAAGGAACTCGTCGTAAACGGTGGAGACGGGTGGCGCTGACGTTCGCGTTCTTTTACTTCGCCGACTTGGAAGGAAGCATCCCGAATCGCTTCGAGAATTTCATTGACTTCCTGTTCATTGGTCAGCTCCTTCTTCGCGCCGTTAAGCTGCGTGAATTTGGCTTCGAATGCGGATCCTTTAATGGCCAGCTTAGCCGTAATGGTCCAATATTCTTCCGGAACGAAAGCGCTTATCTCATTCTCACGGTCGAGAATGATTTTGACGGCTACCGATTGAACGCGGCCGGCAGAGAGTCCCTTTTTTACTTTCTTCCATAGAATAGGGCTGATCTTATAACCAACCAGACGATCAAGGATACGTCTTGCCTGCTGCGCGTTAACCAAATCCATGTTAATTTTGCGCGGCGTCTTGAAGGCGTCCTTCACGGCCGTTTTCGTTATTTCATTAAATACAACCCGCAGGCTTTGAGTATCATCCAGCTCCAATGCATGCGCAAGATGCCATGCAATGGCTTCCCCTTCGCGATCGGGGTCAGCTGCGAGGTACACTTTTTTCACCTTTTTGCTAGCATCCTTAAGTTCCTTTAAGACAGAACCTTTTCCGCGGATCGTAATGTATTTCGGATTGAAGTCGTTTTCCACTTCAACCCCGATCTGGCTCTTCGGCAAATCGCGAACATGACCCATCGAAGCCTTCACGATATACTTGCTGCCGAGATATTTGCCAATCGTTTTCGCCTTAGCAGGCGACTCTACGATGACGAGTGAATCCGCCACAGGTTCATCCTCCTCTCCAACATTCAAACTTTCCCATTAAATGATCATATATATAGCACCGGGTAATTGGGTAATCTGCTTTTTTATGATTAAAGATAACAGAACTGAATGCAAATGTCCAAAATCCCACCGGGTGCGCTCGATCATCTCATCCAGCGACCCGGGACCCTGTTCGAGCATATGGTATATTTGTCGTTCGTCATTTGTCAACCCGGCTAGTTCATCCGGATGCTCCTGACGAGGGGCCCGCCGCTCCTTATTGTATGTATCCGAAGCCACTTTTGGCAACCAGGAATCATATTCTTCTATTATATCACTAGCTTGCGTGACCATCTTGGCCCCTTGCTTGATCAAATCCAAGGTCCCTCTACTCTTGGGTGAAGTGAGAGGTCCCGGAACGGAGAACACGTCCCTTCCTGCCTCCAGGGCTAAATCCGCCGTAATCAACGATCCGCTGCGGGCATCCGCCTCTACCACCACAGTACCTAGCGTGAGTCCCGCAATAATCCGGTTTCGCTGCGGGAAGAATCCCGGGAGCGCCTTGGTGCCAGGCGGGTATTCGGAAATGATAAGTCCCTTTGCCGCGATTTCTTCATACAACGATCGGTTCTCCGGTGGATATATCACGTCAATGCCGGCTCCGAGAACCGCTACTGTCGGTCCCCCGCTTCGCAAAGCCGTATCATGGACTACGCTATCAATGCCTCTGGCCATGCCGCTGACAACCATGAATCCTGCCCCTGCCAACTCCTCGGATAGCATCGTTGCAATCTTGCGCCCATATGCAGTAGGCATTCTTGTACCTACCACCGCAATCCCCGGCCTCGACAGCAGATGAGGATCGCCTATGCAATACAATACCCAGGGTGCCTGTGGTGAAGATTTTAACATGTCCGGGTAGATATCATCGAGGGCTGTTATAATACGTATTTTTGAACGGTTTGTCAAATTCCATACCCCAGCTTCATGTTGTCGAAACCCGACATCATCCGCACTCGAAAGATCGATCTGCTTTCTTTCGACAACGGTAGAAAAATCTTTGGCCAGTTTATTCGCTTTTTCGACAGATAGGCCACAGGCTCTCCAATCATTTGCATCATATGACAGCAGCCCCTGATGCAGTTCACCGTTCAATATGATTCGATTAATGGTCTTCCATCCGATACCTTCGCTTTCATGCAATGCGATGAGCAGTAAGCTATCCAGCTTCATAAACGGGACCTCCTTAAAATATAAAATCAAAAGCAAAAAAGCAACCCTTCATTCCCTATTCAGGAAATAAAAGGTTGCTTACCTTAAATTATAACCATAGGCTTAGCCTAGGATTGCATAAGAATCTAGTTCTAGTGAGTCGTGCAAGACTCCAAAAGACCTTTCTCCTCAAGCACGCTAACCAGGGTTGAGCCCATTTCAGCAGGTGTAGGAGCTACCTTGATACCGCAAGCTTCAAGTACAGAGATTTTCTCCTTGGCTGTTCCTTTGCCGCCAGAAATAATCGCACCTGCGTGGCCCATACGTTTTCCTGGAGGCGCCGTTGCGCCGCCAATGAAGCCTACCACCGGTTTAGTCATGTTCGCTTTGATCCATTCAGCCGCTTCTTCCTCTGCGGTACCGCCGATCTCACCGATCATAATAACCGCTTTGGTGTTAGGATCTTCATTAAAGAGTCTCAATACATCGATAAACTCCGTCCCTTTGACCGGGTCGCCGCCAATCCCTACGGCGGAGGATTGTCCGATGCCGCGAGCTGTCAGCTGATGAACGGCTTCATATGTCAGGGTACCACTGCGCGATACAACGCCGACGTGTCCTGGCGTATGGATGTAGCCAGGCATGATGCCGATTTTGCATTCACCCGGTGTAATGACACCAGGACAGTTAGGACCGATCAGACGAGTTTTCTTGCCTTCCATATAGCGGGATACTTTTACCATATCCAGCACCGGAATGCCTTCCGTAATACAAATAACCAGATCCATCTCGGCATCAACAGCTTCCAGAATGGAATCGGCTGCAAAAGCCGGAGGTACATAAATTACGCTAGCGGTTGCACCTGTTTTGGCTTTGGCTTCCTCAACGGTGTTGTAAACCGGCAATTTGACGGTTTCGCCGTTCTCAAGCGTAATTTCAACTTCGGTTCCACCTTTGCCGGGTGAAGTTCCCCCGACCATCTGTGTACCGTAATCCAGGGCGCCTTTTGCATGGAAAAGGGCTGTTTTACCTGTAATCCCTTGCGTGATAACTTTTGTATTTTTATCGATCAAAATACTCACGATTGATTCACATCCCCTATTGTTATTTGAAAATGAAAGCAACCGCACGGCAGGGCTTTCGAAGCCCATCGTGCCATGCCCCTTCAGGAATGAAATATTACTGAACGAGGGAGACGATCTTCTGTGCTCCGTCGGCCATGGAATCAGCAGGTACGATATTAAGACCGGACTCAGCCAGAATCTGCTTGCCGAGGTCTACGTTCGTTCCTTCCAAGCGTACAACAAGCGGACGAGTTAAGCCCAGCTGTTTTGCAGCTTCGACAACACCGGTAGCGATAACGTCGCAGCGCATAATACCGCCGAAAATGTTGACAAAAATTCCTTTTACTTGAGGATCGGACAAAATAATCTTGAAGGCTTCCGTTACCTTCTCCGTTGTTGCACCGCCCCCAACATCAAGGAAGTTAGCAGGGTCGCCGCCATAATACTTGATAATGTCCATCGTAGCCATGGCAAGACCTGCGCCGTTAACCATACAGCCGATGTTGCCATCGAGAGCTATGTAACTCAAATCGTATTTGGATGCTTCGATTTCCTTCTCATCTTCTTCGTCCAGGTCCCGCAGCTCAAGGATGTCTTTATGACGGAACAACGCGTTGGAATCGAAATTGAGTTTGGCATCGAGAGCCATGACGTTTCCGTCCCCGGTTACGACTAGCGGATTGATTTCAGCGATAGAGCAATCCTTCTCTACAAATGCCTTATACAAGGCCAGCATGAACTGAACGGCTTTCCCTACCAATTCATTCGGAATATTAATGGAATACGCTAATTTCCGCGCTTGGAATGTTTGAAGTCCGATCGCTGGATCTACAACCTCTTTAAAAATCTTCTCAGGAGTTGCTGCTGCAACTTCTTCAATCTCGGTACCGCCTTCTTCGGACGCCATCAAAACGACACGACCGGTAGCACGGTCAACGACCACACCGATATAATACTCTTTGCGAATATCGCAGCCCTCTTCAATGAGGAGACGCTTGACTTCCTTGCCTTCCGGACCTGTTTGGTGAGTCACCAACACCTTGCCCAGAATTTCTTCAGCATAAGCACGAACCTCATCCAGGTTCTTCGCCACTTTAACGCCGCCGGCTTTACCCCGACCGCCTGCGTGAATCTGTGCTTTGACAACGGTTACGGGACTGCCCAAAGATTGTGCAGCTTCAACTGCTTCTTCTACCGTAAACGCTACCTTGCCGTTCGGAACAGCTACTCCATATTGCTTCAGTACTTGTTTTCCTTGATATTCATGGATATTCATTCTCGAATCCTCCTATCAACATGACTGGAACAAGGCTGGCTAACACGGAACTAATCTATGAAAGATTACCCTGTCAACCTTTATATATTAAACCCAAGCTATTGTAACATGTTTTTAAAACGCTTACCTTAAAAAGTTCACAGTTTATCCACTCTATTTGGCATGGGTATGATTCCTTCCAGATATAAATTGGAGAAATATGTAAAAATCATTTGTTTTTCCGTGCAAAGAGTATCAATCCAATGATCCCCAATGCGACAACGGCAATACCTAACAATCCTGCTAGCATAATCATAATATTTCCCCATAATATGGTCATCCCGCTTCCCTCTCCTATCCGAAATAATTAGTATATCGATTACTATTATACCATTAAATCCCTTTTCATTTAAGTTAAACTGTGACGCAAAATAAAACTCTTTATCCTTTTTCCGCTATCCGTTAGAATGATTGAAAGATTAGTGAACGCATTCATAAGGAGATTCAGCATGAGTTGGTTGAAGTCATTTTTTCCACTCCATTCATTATTTGTTAAAATGCTGGTGTATTTTCTCATCGTGATTTTCCTGCTCTCCTCCTACAATTTATGGTCGATGACATTCTACTCCCGTAATGTAAACAATGAAATTGTCAAATATAATCTGACCCTGATTCGAAATACCGTAGATCAATTTGAGAAACAATACTCTACTTGGAAGAATCTCCTCCTCAACCTTCAGCACGATGAATTTGTCGGCAATATCAGCAGGCAGGCCGATTCCGGCGGAAAGAAGGGCATCAATTATCTGCAGGTGGATATGGTGATGGATCAGATCCGGACCTTGGTAAGCCAGCCCTACTATCACTTGAACAATGTCATGATTTACTACCAGAATCATTCCTTCCTGCTTGAACGGGATGGCATCGTTGACGATGACCGCATGTTTAAGCATTACTACATAAGCGACTCCTATCCATACGAGTTCTGGAAACAGAGAGATCACACAACCGGTTTTCTGCATATGCTTCCCAGCAGCATTTTCTCCATCGGGACAGAGAAGAGCGAGTTACACCTGATGCCTCTAATTACAAACGTACAGAGCAGTCCCTGGAAGATCATAGCTCTCGTAAATATGAAAAGCTGGTATGAATCCTATAAAGGAATGACCGGTTCCCGTTTTCTGCTGATGGACTCGGAGGGAGAAATTCTGTTCGAATCAGCCCCGGATGTGAAAACCCAGCCACTGCCGGAATGGGACGGCCAATCGGAATGGATGATGGAGAAGGGATCTTATTACTTTTTCGAAAAGGGCACCCGCTCCGGCCTCACCTACGTCTCCATTATTCCGCATAACGAACTCAACCAAAGCATCAGCCGCATGAACTGGATTGCCGTGCTGTTATTTGCAGCTACCCTGCTCATCGGGATTCTGGCATCTTGGGTATTTTCCCGCAAAATCAATCGGCCGCTCAAGAGAATGGTTACAGGACTGGGCCAGGCGGAGATGGAGCTATATCAAGGGAGCATTGCCGAATTCAGCGCCATTTCCAACCACCTGAAGGGTTTGCAGCATGAACGAAAGAGCATCAAGGAATGGATGGACCATACCAAACCGCTCTTAACCAGCTACCATTATTTGGCCCAGTTCAAAAACTTTGCACTTGATACCGCCGCTGCCAAAGAGCTTTGGGTCGGCGAGGGTGCATTCATGGTTATCGTTTATCAGTTGAGGTACCGGCACGTCCCTTCGCGTCAGCTTGATGCCTTAATGACAAGAGCAACCGGCAAGATCAAAGATATGATCACGCTGCAAATACAAGAATCGTTTCCCCTATCCCACACCCTTCAGATGGAGGGCAAGCAAATCTTGTCCATTGTGTATACTCAAGAAAAATCTGATATGCTGCAGCAGTGTCTGAGTCAGCTCAAACAGATTTTTGATCAAGATCAAAGCACTTATCTCGTGAATATTGCGGTTTCGTCCGTGTTCCAGCAAACCTCTGATTTTGACCGGGCTTATGCAGAAGCCATGTCGCTCCTGCAACAAGCCATGCCGATTGAGGAAACCCAGATCATCTGGAAGAAGGAACGCCGTGAAGATATAACAGGATTCACTGCCGAGCAAGAGCACGAGTTTTACGTGAATTTACAGGCCGGCAACGAGAGCAGCTGCCAATCGCTCATTGAGCGCGCCCTGGATCGATTGCAGCGGCAAGAGGCCACGGCCGATCAACTAAGCCACTTTGCCAAATCGGTCTCGGTCCGCATGAGAAGGACAGTAGAACTGCTGAAAATCAATATCGACGCACTTCCGGACTACGCAGAAAAGCTTGCATACAGCGTGACCCCTGAGCAATACCGCGACATCCTTCTCGACGAGCTCGCCCATGCAGCCCATGCGATCCGTCTGAAACGAGAGGAACATTACGATATCATTCAATATGTCTTTCATTATCTGGAGTCGCATTACGCTGAAGAAATATCGCTCGAACAGCTTGCTTCTAAACTCAACATGTCGCCTACTTATCTGTCAGGGTATATTAAAGAGAAAACGGGGAGCAACTTCAGCGACCAATTGAATGCGATTCGAATAACAAAAGCGAAAGAACTACTGCAGACAACAAATATGCCGATACAGGAAGTAGGCAACCGGATCGGCTACCGCAATGTCACTTCCTTTATCCGCATGTTCAAAAAAGTAACCGGCCAAACACCAGGTGATTACCGGAAAACCAACTGGATCCGATAACACACAGGTGAGCGGCCGGCCGCTTTAACCTGTAACCTTTAACCTTTAACCTTTAACCGAGCCAATCAAAGCCCCTTTTACAAAATACTTCTGTATAAACGGATAGACAAGCAGGATCGGCAAGGTGGACACCATAATGGTAGCGAATTTCAAGCCATCCTCCACCACCACGATATCGCCTACAACCGGACCATCCGTTCCCGTCAATTGCCCCGACAGCACGATGTTTCTTAAAATCACCTGGAGCGGCTGCATATCGGCATCCCGCAGATACAGCAGCGGCCCCATGAAATTATTCCACATCCCGACGGCATAATACAATCCGATGGTAGCCAGCACCGGCTTGGAGAGCGGGAGCACAATCCGGAAGAAGATTCCGATTTCGGACAACCCGTCTATTTTTCCGGATTCCTCTAGCTCTTGAGGCATACCCATGAAGAAAGTTCGCATGATGAGCAGATTCCAGGTGCCTACCGCTCCGGGCAGCACCATACCCCATATAGTATTGACAAAGCCAAGCTCCTTCACGACCAGAAACGTCGGAATCATCCCACCGTTAAAAAACATCGTAAAGACGATTAGCATCAAGATCGGTTTGCCCATGACCATCTTGGTCTTGGACAGCGCATAAGCCCCAAGTGCCGTTACAATCAAAGAAATGGCAGTTCCTGAAATCACATAAATCAGCGTGTTCTTATATCCTTTCAGCACCCGTCCGTCTTCGAACACATACTGATACATATCCAGGTTGAAGCCCCTCGGCCATAGCCATACTTCCCCGGAGGCGATGGATGCGGAATCACTGAGGGACACGGCCAGCATATAAACAAACGGGTATAGACACGCCAACACAATCCCGGACAAAATCAAGGCATTGAGCGCGTCAAACCAGTTCCATTTCGGTTTCATCACGTTCCTCCTTTACCAGATGCTGCTTCCGCTGACTCGTCGGCTGAACGAATTGGCCGCGATAATGAAGATAAAGCTGATGATGCCGGTAAACAGATCAATTGCCGTGGCATAACTGTAGTTGCCTTGCGTTAATCCGACCCTGTACACATAGGTGGATATAATATCGGCTGTCTCATAAGTGGCCGGAGTCGAGAGCAGGTATACTTTCTCAAAGCCGATCTCCAGTATTTTTCCGATATCAAGTATCAAGATAATCACGATCGCCGGCGCGATGCCGGGAAGTGTGATGTTCAGCGTCTGCTTCCACCGATTAGCCCCATCCATCCGTGCCGCCTCATATAATTGCGGATCGATTGCCGTCAAAGCAGCCAAATAGATGATAGTGCCCCATCCAATATGCTGCCATACGTCAGTCGTTACATAAATCGATCTAAACCAGGAGGCCTCAACCAGAAAGTTGATCCGCTCGACTCCAATTGCGCTGAGCAACTGGTTGACCACTCCACCTGTCGGGGACAGAAACATGACCGCGATTCCTGCTACAATCACGTTGGATATGAAATGCGGAAGATAACTGACCGTCTGGACAAACCGCTTCAAAAAGGATTTGCTCACCTCATTGATGAGTAACGCAAGAATAATAGGAGCCGGAAAACCGAAAATCAGCTTATATAACCCCAATAGAAATGTATTTCTGAAAACAGGCCAGAAGTCAGGCGTATTAAAAAACATGCTGAAATATTTGAACCCCACCCAGTCGCTCTCCGTGATCCCCTTAAATAAGTTGTAGTCCATAAAGGCGATCGAAATGCCGAATATGGGAACATACTTAAAAATGATGTAATACAGAGCACAGGGAAGAAGAAGCAGCAGCAGGTATTTGTCCCGCTTCACTTTCGTCAAGAAACTCGAATTCTGTGCTTGCAAAAAACGTACCCTCCTTAGCGAAATCAAAACTGACCTACAGGCCCCTTCCCATAAGGACCGGGACCAGCCTATACTTCCGAAAGCCGGTCCGGGAAAGGAAAGCAGTGCGCTCATCTGGCAACATCCGTGCAGGTATAATTTTTACTTGGCTTCGTTTAGGAACTTTTGCGTCCGCTCATAAGCGCCCCTATGAACATCCAGCACCTGCTGCACGCCAAGCTTGTTCACTTCGTTCACGTAAGCATCCCAATCATCCATCGGTTTCTGTCCTAGAATGAACTTGGCAATCTGCTCCTCATGGAACTTTTTCACGGTTTCGCCGACCATGCTCAGCACTTCATTTTCTTCATTTGTATAGGCGAGCCTTGGCTGCGGCTTCGTTTCATGGTCAGGCGCGATTTTCATCGCTTCCCGCATTTTTGGAGAATACATGGACTCATAAGCCGTCATATCCAATACCGTATGTGCCCCGATTGTTGCGATGCCCGTCTTGGTTCTCAAGCCGCCGAACTCTTTGTAATCCACGTTGAATTTGCGAGCCCCGTTCTCGGTTGTGAATGTCTCCCCTTCCCTACCCCAAGTTGCCAATTCAATTCCTTCGGGGGAGAACAAGAAATCGAGGTACTGAAGAAGCCGATCCCGCTCCTTGGAATTTGCCGCCACCGCAAAGCCGTCGGACTGCAATCCGGCGAATACATTGTGGGACTTGCCATCCGGAGTTCCAACAGGAGGAACCATATAATCGAGACTGAACTCGGATGCCTTATCCCCAAGCATTAACGGAAGTTCATCCATGATGCCGATATAGTCGCTGGCGATAAACGATTTGTTCTGAAGCAGCAGATCGTTAAATTGCTTGCGTTTATGCGCCATAAAGTCAGGTGCTACCAATCCTTCCGCATAAAACTTATTCATGTACTCAACCATTTTCTTGTAATTGTCCTCTGTTGGGCCGTAGCGCCATTCGTCCTTCTCATCATCGTAATAATAGCTGCTATTGGTGTTAAACGCCGGTGCCATATTAACCAGAGGACTCAAACCGTTAAACACGGCAATCGGAAAGCTGTCCGGATATATTTCCTTCAATCTTTTCGCAACCGTGTACAATTCGTTGTAGGTGGTCGGCGGCGTCAGATTGTGTTTCTCGAATACGTCGTCCCGGTAAAGCCATGACCGCCTGGATTGCTGCTCAAGTCCATACAACGGCATAAAATAGTTCTTCCCCTCGGGAGACAGAATAGCTGCCTTTACTTCCGGATGGTCCTCGAGAAACTTCCTGTAGTTCGGCATCTGATCCAAGTGCTCGAAATAGTCGACAAACGCTCCGCTTGCCCCGTGCGTGTTGGCGGCATTCAGGCTGTTGACCATCATAAGATCCGGTATCTCGCCCGAGGATATCGCCAGGTTCATCGTTGTGGTGTAGTCACTCATCACAGGTTGTACCTTGAAGGAGATGCCGGTTTCTTCTTTCAAGTACTTATAAATCGGCCAATTTTCCTTATACGGCCAGTTCGTATGAGAAAAAGTCATCATCTCTAGTGTGACTTCCTTACCTAAGGCGACGTTTTCATGATTCTCCTCCTTTACCGCGTTTTCTTTTGAGCATCCGCTCAATAACGTGCCGGTTATAATGGCAGCTAATGCCAGCAACCCGAGCTTTCGGTTCCAAATTTTCACGCGAGCCCTCTCCCTTATGTATGATGATGTAACGCCAGCCGCTCTTAAGGCAGCATGTCGTTTATGATTTTGATTCTACTTGCGAACCCGTGCGTTGACTATTGACATTCCTTCCCGTTATTGCCTGTAGCTACGATTCTGAAAAAGTGGCAACTTTCTGAACTACGGTACATTCACCGCTCAGATCCCGCACCACGGATGGGCCCTTGCCTATTGAATGGAGTTTCTTGCATAGTGCGAATTGACAGTCGGGAAGGAAAATTTTACAATACGGACTAGAGTCACACAGCGAAAATGAGGAAGCACCCTTTTCGAATCTTGGATGTTCTATTGCGATTCAATCCACTGATATCAGAAATGAGGTGCTTTCATTTATGTACGGAAAACTTCATAGCGCTTGCTTGCACGGCATTGACGGCGTTGTCATCCAGGTGGAGGTGGACCTGGCGAACGGGCTGCCCCAAACTTCTATCATCGGTCTGCCTGATTCCTCCATTCGCGAATCTATTGAGCGGGTTCGGGCATCGATTAAAAACTGCGGTTTTACCTATCCCTTAAAACGGATAACCGTCAATCTTGCACCGGCAGATCTGCGCAAAGAGGGCTCTTCCTTCGATCTGGCGATCGCCGTCGGCATATTGCTAACAAGCGAGCAATGGACCTTTTCGAATGCCGGGCAAATGTTGATCCTGGGCGAACTTGCACTGGATGGTACACTTAGGCCCATCACAGGGGTATTGCCGATGGTAGAGCAAGCGAAAAAGGAAGGGTATGCCGGGGTTATTCTCCCGCGCGAAAATGCTCCGGAAGCTGCATTGATCGGGGGGATCGAGGTCTATGGGCTCCAGCATTTAAAGGAGCTTATCCAGGAAGAGCCCGATGAGAACATCCTTGATAGTGAAACTGGGGGAACTACAAGCTTTACCGTTTCGCTGTCAAAGCTCAGATATGATCGGTCGACGCATACAAGCAGAACCCATGTGAACGGCCTGCAGGACAAGCAGCTGGAAGACTATCGAGATGTGATCGGTCAGCAGCATATCAAACGTGCCCTGACCATTGCTGCCGCAGGCATGCACAATATTCTGCTCATTGGGCCCCCGGGTACTGGAAAAACGATGCTCATGAAACGCCTCCCCACCATACTGCCGCCGCTGGCGGACCAAGAAGCGTTGACTACAACGAAAATCTTCAGCGCTGCCGGAAAGCTAAAGCCATCCGACGGGTTGATGACAAGACGCCCCTTTCGGTCCCCTCACCATACCATCTCGGCTGGCGGGCTCATCGGAGGCGGCACCATTCCGAAGCCGGGGGAAGTCAGTCTGGCCCATAAAGGCATTCTCTTCCTGGATGAGCTTCCCGAGTTCTCGAGGCATGTGCTGGAGGTGCTGCGACAGCCCCTGGAGGATCGCGAAGTAACCATCAGCCGGGCACGAGCGGTATTTACCTTCCCTGCGCACTTCATGCTCGCTTGTTCGATGAATCCCTGTCCGTGCGGTTATTACGGCAGTGATCACCCCCATCAACGCTGCACGTGCAGCGTTACCCGAATCGCTACATACCGCGCTAGAATATCGGGGCCCTTGATGGATCGGATCGACCTTCAAGTAGACGTGCCTCGGCCTAAGGAATGGCCGGGAAGCACAATACCTATATCATCCGAGCAAATGCGGGATCAAGTCTATGCGGCACAAACGATTCAATTGGAACGCTATAAACAGCTCCCGTTCAGCTGGAACAGCGAACTGTTCGGCAGCTTCCTGAGGAAACATGCGGTGCTGGACAAGGACTCGGCAGAGCTCCTGCAAGCGACAATCGATACGCTGGGCCTGAGCATGCGCGCTTATGACCGAATCCTGAAGCTAGCCAGAACCATTGCCGATCTGGAGGCATCCGATGCAATCCAAAGCCAACATATCGCTGAAGCGATTCAATACCGTCAGCTGGATCGACAATATATCACTGCCGAAGAAACAACTCGTTGATGAAAGACAATAGCCCATGGTCATCAGGCCGATGACTCATGAAGACTGGAAGTTTGCTCCTATTGCATAAAATAAACCTGTCATACGCAAAGAAGGTGATGGAGCTCAGCTCCTATCACCTTCTTTGTTATGGCTGCTTCGGCTCGTACCCATCAAAATGCATTCTCGATATGATCCATCGAGACAGACGTCAGATCCGCGCGAAGCATAACGGAGATAACATCAAAACGGATTGGCCGGTCATAATAACGCTTATGATGAACGTACTGCTGGGCCGTGTTTCGGACCTGCATCACTTTGCGAGCATTCACGGACTCGGCAGGCGTGCCGAAGCTATTCGTTCCGCTTCGGCTTCTGACCTCAATTACCACAAGGGTCTCCCCTGTTTCAGCGACGATGTCCAGTTCTCCAAAGCGGCAGCGCCAATTGCGGTCCAAAATCCGGTATCCTTTTTCAATCAGGGAAGCGGCCGCCAGCTCTTCGGCAGCGGCTCCTTTTTGCTTGCGGCTGTCCTTTTTACCGGATGGCGAGTTCATTAGGGCATCATCCCTCCATCCTTCGCTTCACGATCCGCACGATAAACATATGTTAACACTTCCGCTACAAGCTGGTATAGCACCTCTGGAATCTGCTGATCCAGATCCAGCTTAGAGAGAATCTCCACCAAAGCTGCATCTTCTTGGACAGGGACGCCATGCTCTTTGGCTTTGTCTAATATAGACTCCGCCAATTTCCCTTGCCCTTTGGCAACCACAATCGGTGCTTCACTCTCGCCAGGCGTATATTTAAGGGCGACCGCCTTTTTCATGGCCGTTATTTGTCCTTGCTCTTTCTCTTCCTTGCTCATATCCGCATATCCACCCCTTTATAGGTTTGCGGGGTGTATTCTGCCGCCGTTCCCTGCACGGACGCGTCTGAAGTAAGCGGTGCAACTAAGGGTAGCGGTTCTGTTTTTACGCTAAGCAATTGATAGCCGATAGACGAAACAGCCTGAGCCAACTCTTGCTTTTTCCCCTCAAACAGCTCCGCGGCGTAACTCTGATCATTCCGAAAGCTGAGGCTGACAATCCGGTCAACGACCTGCACATCGATCAAGGTCGGGCCTAGAAATTTCATGTCCAAGTCGAACAACAGCCTGCAGTTGGTTGCATCCAGCTCGCCTTTTCGGCCTCTGCGGGATTGAATATGTACGGATGCCGTCTGTTCCCCGTCGACCCCATGCAGAGGTATGAACATGGTAACCTGTGCGAAAGGTGCTGTTCGATCGGTGTTTAGCAAGAGCTGCTGGCCCGTTAAATGCTGAACGACTTGCTGTGCCGCTTCCTTTAGCGCAGGCGGCGCATCCTGGCTGGACAACACCTGGAGCAACACTCCCTTCAGTGTGTCTTGCAGGGCAAGCGCCGATTCACCCGATGGCGTTGAGGCCATAACGGCTTGCTGTACGCCTTGGGCGATATTCTGCTGCCCGGATGTCACAACTGGCTGCGTCGAGCCCTGTTGATTCACAGCGCCGGCCTGAGCATTCGCAGCAGCTTGCTGGCTCGCATTCGCCGCATTCCCTGGCATGCCAAGAGCCCCAGGTGTAATCGCTGCTGCGCCACTGCTGCTAGGGGCCGGTGCTGATGGCTGGGAAGCTGCTTGTCCGCCTGCTTGGCCTGCCGCGGCAGCGCTTGGCTCAGCTGCGGCGGGCAGCGGTGCAGCAGCACTCGCAGCTGGAGCAGGAGTGTGTGCTGGCACGGCCGCATTCGCTCCTGGAGCCGCGCCCGCGGCCGTGTTGCTGCCGGGCTGCGCGGCTGCCTGCTGCCCGGCAGGTGGTGCGGCGCTACCCGTGCGCGCCGCTTCGCCCGCGGGGCCCGTACCGGCCCCGCGCAGGGCTTGCTGCTCGTGCTCCGCACCGAGCAGCTTCAAGAGCCGCCCCACCCACGGCTCCGCGCTGGGGGTGGGCGGCTTTGGCGAAGGGCCTGCGGCACCTTCGCCTGGAGCTGCCGCCGGGCCCATGGCCACGGTGGCGGGTTGACCGGCGGCAGGCGTTGCCGTGCCGCCGCTGGCCCATGGCTGCGCGAGCTCGCCGCGCAGCTGCTGCAGCAGGCCTTGCAGCTTGGTCAGCAGCGCTTGCTGACCTGAGCCGGCCTGCGTGACACTGCCAGCGGAAGCCTCACCGCCAACCGTGGGAGGTGCTCCGGATGCTGCTTGTTTCCCCGCATCCACCAAACCTCCACTACCTGCGCTTAAAGCAGACGCCAGCTGCTGCTCCAACGACTGCAGTAGTTGATGCAGTTGGGGCCCGAATACCGCTTGATGCAGTCCCTTCACGCTTTCGGGGGTAATCGGCAGTCCGCGGTGAAACGCAATCGCAGCCGACTCCGCCCATTCCGCCGCGGGAATCTGCGGAGGCTTCACGGTCAATGCCTCGCGGAACATGGCGATATTGTCCTTCGTTAGCGGAACTCCCGCGTTCTGCATACCCCGGATCATTTCGCGGTTTTCCTTCGTATCCGGAAGACCGGCAAAATCCAGCACCTCAGCCATGGAAGACGGGGACAGCGGTTGTCCCGGCGTTTGACTAAGCGGCTTGAGAACGGCCGTCCCTCCCTCTCCCGGCGGCTGAACTTGCAGAAGGGCAGTTTCCCCGGCTCGAAGCGGCGTTTCCAGCTTCGCCTTCACTTGAACGCCCTGGATCTGCACCACGGCTTCTTGTCCGTCTTCCGATACGTTCATAACAACACCGCGAACGACCTGACCCGGTTTTAATTCCAACATCTTGGCGTCTCCCGGCTTTTGCTCTCCCAGGAGGCCACGAATCAACGATCCGATGTTCACGATAGTTCCTCCCACACCTTCTGTTTACCTTATATATCGGCAGCAGCCCGCCTTTTGACGAGGGCGGGCTGCATTGAAATCTAGAATAAGGACAATTGCTCAATCTCCATATTTTTCAGAAAGCTTCTTCTATGCATAGCGGTAGGTCCGTGCAGCTGCAGCTGTTCACGGTGAAACTTGGTAGCGTAGCCTTTATGTACGGCGATTCCGTATTCCGGATAACGCGTCTCCCATTCCCCTTCGCACAATCTGTCGCGAGTGACCTTGGCAATAATGGAGGCGGCAGCAATGGACTGGCTGTTAGCGTCGCCTTTAATGATGGCACGCTGGGGAATATCGCAATCCACCTTCTCGGCATCAACAAGCAGAAACTGGGGAGTAACAGCCAATTGCTCCATAGCCATCTTCATGGCAAGCCTTGCGGCTTGTTTGATGTTAATTCGGTCAATCGTTTCCGCATCCACCAAACCAACGCCAACCGCCAGCGCCTGTTCCATAATGAGATCATAGAGGGTTTCCCGCTTCTTGGCACTGAGTTTCTTCGAATCATTGATCCCTTCAATCACTAACCCCTCCGGCAAAACAACCGCCGCAGCGACCACATCGCCGAACAAACAGCCGCGGCCTACTTCGTCAATACCTGCAATATGTATATAACGGCTCCAGTACTCACGCTCGTACATTAATAAATCTGTCATAGGTTTAACCCCTTTGGTCCCGAATTACCGCTTGTTTGATGTCTGTACATACGGTGTTTCAAACACGTTCTATCAATCTAGTAACTCTTCTAGATTATCACACTCGCCACAGAGCGTCACCCTTTAACCTCCCTTTCCTGCTGGAGCTGATGCGAAAATGCCGGTCCAAACAAGTCACGCACATCCAAACGAAGTCGATCTTCAGAGTATCTACCGAGTTAAACTAGATAGAATCAATGCAGTCTAATCTCCTCCTGATCTGATCCATAAAAAATAACCATTCCGCCGTTAACCGGCAGAATGGTTATTTTTTGGTTTAAACTAGTGGAGGATAGCTCTCGTTCACCCTATTGAATCAATAAGGGGATTCCATCGAATAACGCCCAAGCTTGCCTGCGCGTAGTTCACGTAGGAAAATGCTCGAGGCTTTTTCCAGATCGACTCTTCCTCCGCTGACGATGCAGCCTCGTTTTCTTCCGATCGCTTCCATTATCGCCACAATTTCATCCGGGTTATCCAGATCTATTGGGCGCTCCTTAAGATCAAAACGTTCGCTCATCGATTCCCAATAATAGTTGGAGAAATATTTGATCGCAAAAAAGGCAATATCCTCTACGTTCAATATTTCCTCTTTGATGGCGCCGGTTACCGCAAGACGATACCCTACATTCTGATCTTCGAATTTTGGCCACAGGATGCCGGGTGTATCCAGCAATTCCATCTCACCACCAGCAACCTTAATCCACTGCTGTCCTTTCGTGACACCCGGACGGTCTCCCGTCTCCGCAATGTTACGACCAGCAAGACGGTTAATCAGCGTGGATTTGCCTACATTCGGTATACCTACAATCAACACACGCATAGCTCGCGGGTTCATGCCCTTGGCTATTTGTTTATCGATCTTCTCTTTCAGCAGCAGCTTAATCTGGTTCGGAATATCCTTAACACCTGTCCCTGTGGATGCATCTACAGGAAAGGCGGTTAGGCCATTTTCCTTGAAGTGGGCTTGCCATTGCCTTGTGACCTCAGGATCTGCCAAATCGGCTTTATTCATAATAATGAGCCGCGGCTTGCCCTGCAAAATCTCGTCAATCATCGGATTTCGGCTTGAGAGCGGAAGCCTCGCATCGGTCAGTTCAATTACAGCATCGATCAGCTTCAGCTTCTCCTGAATTTGGCGGCGCGCTTTGGTCATATGTCCGGGAAACCATTGTATTGTCAAACGTCGTCACCTCTACTTTGCACTGCAAACTTTCATCGTTTCTTTAGCGCCTTGGCTAATGGTTGATGAGCCCTATGTCTTTAATCGGCCAGAAGATCAAGTCTGCTCGCCCGATAATATCCCCCAAAGGAACATATCCTATCATACGGCTGTCCGTGCTGTTGGAGCGGTTATCTCCCATCACAAACACATGACCATCTGGCACAACACCATCCTGAACGAACGAGTTCGGGAAATCTGTGTTATTGTATAATCTGTTTTCAGCATGGGCTTGATCAATCGCTTCCTGTATGTAGGTTTCATTCACAGGCTCCCCATTGACAAGCACTTTATCGCCTTCAACTTTAACCGTATCACCAGCAACTGCGATCACGCGTTTAATGAAATCCCTGCCCTCATCAGGAACATGGAATACGATAACTTCTCCACGCTCGGGTTTACGGATATCATATAAAATCTCATTGACGATCAGCTTCTGATTGGATACAAAGTTAGGTTCCATGGATGGACCCTGCACAATAAACGGTTTAAAGAGAAGCCAGCGAATGAGAACGACGAGAACCAGAGCAATGAGAAGAGCCTTCAGCCATTCTACAAGCTCGTTCTTAGCCTTTTTGGCCGGTTTCCCCACGTTGGTTTCAATTGCCTCCTGGTGTTGATCTTTCTCCATAACCCACCGTCCTTCTCTATAGATCGCTTTCGCATTATAGCGATTTTTGGATATACAAAAGGGGCTTGTATATACGCACAAGCCCCTTTTACCGCCTTGTAATTAACGACGAATTTCTTTAATTCTCGCTGCTTTACCGCGCAGTTCACGAAGATAATAAAGCTTCGCACGACGCACTTTACCACGGCGAGCCACTTCGATTTTATCGATTTTAGGCGAGTTGATTGGGAAAGTTCTTTCCACACCAACACCGTAAGAAATTTTACGAACGGTAAAAGTCTCACTGATTCCGCCACCGCGACGTTTAATTACTACACCTTCAAACAACTGGATACGCTCACGAGTTCCCTCGATAACCTTAACGTGTACTTTTAAAGTATCACCAGGACGAAAGCTCGGAATATCTTTACGAAGTTGTTCTTGAGTAATCGCTTGAACGATATTCATCTATGACTCCCTCCTCTCACACAGGTGTTCTTGCATCTTCCGGAAACTCTATGTATTTCCTTCATTATCCGCAGCGGACCACCGTATTCACAACAAAAGAAATGATAACATATTTTGTAGACCGAATCAAGTGTTTTATCTTTACACCCTCATGCAGAAACCAGCTTTTCCTCCTAGCTCTGGTCCATAAAAAACCACTTCCAGCATGAAAAATCATGCCGAAAGCGGTTAGCCTCACCTTAATTTACGGTTTCTTTCGAGTCGTGCATGCCCTTATGACGCTTGCCATAGTATTCAAGGATGTCATCTACCGTTTGAAATTGAACTTCTGTATTTGTTGTTTCTTCTATTTTCGCTTCATGTTGTTGTCGATGTTCTGCCATGACAAGATGCCTCCCAGTTCTCAAGTGATTCTCCAGTTACATATTACCCATCAACGCAGGAGTTGTATCAGCAATATTAAAAAATATGACACTGAAGTATACAAATCTGGGCTAAGAGCCAATTCTAAAGATAGAAATCCTTGCGCCAGTTTGAGGAGCATTAATCGCTTTGCTGACTGGCGATAAATTATAGAGCCCTACGGTGTTACCGGCACTTAAATTGATGACCGCAGATCCTGATACCTCGGCAGTGGTTGAATTCGAGTTCATGTTCGCCGTACTGGTTATACTCCCATTCACGACGATTCCGAACGTGTTGGGAGCGGTTTGGCCATTTTCGAGCCATATCTGCCAATCTAAATAGTAAAAACCCGCTGTCACAATGGTCAACGTCGTTGTACCATTATATGTTACACCTTGAAGTGTGCTCGTCGAGAATGTTACAGGTGAATTAGTAGCCACATTTTGAGTGACTCCATTACTGGCATACAACACGCTGCCGCCGATAAGCGTATTCGCCTCCGTCGGACCGGTTGGACCTGCTGGACCTGTGGCTCTTGTGACTCCCGTTAACCCAGTACCACCAGTTGCTCCAGTTGCCCCAGTGACTCCAATCGGGCCTGTTACACCGGTTGCTCCAGTAGCACCAGTCGAACCTGTTATTCCGGTTACTCCTGTAATTCCTGTTGCACCAATTTCTCCGGTTGCTCCTGTCGGACCTGTTACACCTGTTGGTCCTGCAGTTCCCGTTGGCCCAGTAGCGCCAGTTGCTCCCGTAGTACCTGTCGGACCTGTTAATCCAGTCACTCCCGTTGTTCCTGTTACTCCTGTAACTCCTGTGGCACCTACTTCTCCCGTCCCTCCAGTTGGGCCTGTTACACCGGTTGCTCCCGTAGCTCCTGTTGGACCCGTAGCTCCCGTTGGCCCGGTAACGCCTGTTGCTCCTGTAGCACCTACTTCTCCGGTTGCTCCAGTCGGGCCTGTTACACCTGTTGGTCCTGCAGTTCCCGTTGGCCCTGTAGCGCCAGTTGCACCCGTAGCACCGGTCATGCCTGTTAATCCAGTCACTCCCGTTGCTCCTGTGACTCCTGTTGCACCAATTTCTCCAGTCGCTCCTGTCGGACCCGTAGCTCCCGTTGGCCCGGTAACGCCTGTTGCTCCTGTAGCACCTACTTCACCCGTCCCTCCAGTTGCGCCTGTTATTCCAGTGGCTCCCGTTGCCCCGGTCTCGCCTACTGCTCCAGTCGCACCGGTTTCACCAGTCGGTCCGGTCGCTCCTGTTATCCCGCCAGGTGCCCCTGGCGGTCCTTCCGGACCTGTTGGACCTGTAGCACCCACCGCACCCGTCGGGCCAGTTGCTCCCTGCACGCCGTCCAATCCGTGCCATCCTGCAGCACCTGCAATGCCTGTCGGGCCAGTCACACCCGTGGCTCCTGTCGCTCCAATCACGCCAGGCTGATCGTTACCTGGCACGCCTTCCAACGTTTCCTGGATCGTGAGACCTTGAACACTTTCAGCGCTCGTCCTTGCAACAGCTGGCAGAGATTGCAGAGCAGCATCTTGGACAGCCACCGGAATGCTTAATGTCGCTATCGTTCCTGAAAGAGCATTCGTATAGTTGATCAACTGTTCATTCAAATGTTCAGGCGACGCCCCATTCTGCAACGATGCATTAATTCCATCCGTTGCTTGTTGCAGCCTGCCCAGCTGTTGTCCGGAACTCCCTAATCTCGCAGCCTGCTGGTTAATTCCCTGAAGTACTTCAGTAAGCTGCTGACGAGACCCGGCCCCTGGATTCGTCGTTGCATTCATAATGTAAAAAGGCAGATTGTTCATTAAATTGATTAGAGGGACAGCATCCGCACTCGGAAACGCATTATCCAGCCTTGATTGAATACCATTTTGCAAAGCAGCGATATCCGGACCTATCTCGCCGCCGACCCCGATTCGTTCTCCATACATTTGAAACAACGTCATGACTTCATTCAATCTTGTTAAAATCCCTTCCAGATTGTCCGAATTGGAAATCCTTGCAATTTGCTGTACAACCTGCCTAAGACCCCGCCGTTCCCGCAGCGAGAACCTCATTTCCGAGACCAGATCGTTAAGGCTCTGCAATTGTATTTTGATAAGTGTGAAATCCTCGTTAACCGGCTGTTCCACAAATGCGTGTAACAGTGATGTTAATTGACGGATCAATGTAACGAATGGAGTGGCTTGGTTCCTTCCGACACGGATTCGTTCGGGTGTAAGTCCCTGAATTACAACCTTGCTGTTCCTACGTTTCCTTCTTTCTTGCCTCAATCGATTTCACCCCTTACGATTAATGCATCCGCAAACGCCTATTTATCACACTATTCAATTCATACGAATTTTGTTCTCAGGTGCAAACATGAAACGTGCAAATTACTACATACTAGCCACATTCAAGAAATAAAAAAAACGAACAGACCTGTGCTTACAGATCTGTTCGTGAGATTAAACAAAAAAGCTTATGAGGATCCCGCTTCTCGCTGAAGCTTGTCTAAATATGCCCGATCCTGCTTGGACAACTCCAGCTTGTCTAACAACTCAGGGCGACGCTCCCATGTCCGCTTAAGCGCCTGTTCCCGACGCCACACGTCAATATTTGCATGATGACCGCTTAACAAAATATCCGGCACTTTCCAGCCGCGAAACTCAGCCGGACGGGTATAGTGCGGATATTCCAGCAGGCCAGTACTGAATGAATCCGTCACCGCTGACGTTTCATTGCCTAGTACACCCGGCAGCAATCGGACCACTGAATCAATGGCAACCATCGCTGGCAGCTCTCCACCGGTAAGCACGTAATCCCCGATGGATAACTCATCGGTAACAAGAAACTCGCGAATCCGTTCATCATAACCTTCGTAATGACCGCATATAAACACCAGATGGTCTTCCTGAGACAACTCTTCGGCCTTTTTCTGCGTAAAGGTCTCTCCTTGCGGACACATCAGAATGACTCGCGGAGGCTTGGCTGTTCCGGAAATTTCCACTGGAATCTTTCCGACAGGATTAGCCCCATCCTCATGATTCGAAATTTCATCCGTATCCGAAGCAAGGATATCCTCTACCGCAGCAAAAATCGGGTCCGGCTTTAACACCATCCCCCCACCGCCGCCATATGGAGTATCATCGACCTGACTGTGCTTATTTCCGGCATACTGGCGGAAGTTGATGGCATTCAAGTTCACAATTTGTTTTTCGGCTGCTTTACCCAGAATACTCGAATGAAACACACCATCGAACATCTCGGGGAACAGCGTCAGCACATCGATCCGCATCGACTATAACAACCCTTCCATGAGATGCACCCGAACAAGCTTCGATTCCTTGTCTACATCAAGTACGACATCCGGTATGGCCGGAAGGAGAACTTCTTTTCCCTCAGGTGTCTTGACAACCCACACATCATTCGCGCCTGGGGTCAAAATTTCGGTGATCAAGCCAAGCTCCTCGGCAGGGTCTTCGTCGGTCATCACCTTGCAGCCAATGATCTCATGGAAATAGTACTCGTTCTCCGGAAGCTCTTCCTGAAGATCCGCTGTGATCTTCAGCAGCGAGCCCTTATATTTTTCAGCATCATTGATGCCATGCAGCTCCTTGAATTTAACGATATACATGTTTTTATGAAAACGAGATGTATCCACCGTTACTTCAATCTTGCTCCCCTTGTCCGGGACAATATACAACTGGCTCTTTGGAGCAAATCGCTGGTCGGCAAAATCCGTATGCGGCATGACTTTAACTTCCCCGCGGATGCCGTGCGTATTCACGATTTTCCCTACAGTTAACAACTTTTCAGACATGGTCTTCCTCCTGCATCACTTAATAAACGTTCTAAGCTGGTTTGACCGGCTGATTTCTTCAGCATGTACGAAAAAGGGCTAGGACATGCATCCTAACCCCCTTTCGTATATTTTAAGAAATGATATCAACGGTCACCCGTTTATCCATTTTAACCGCCGCCGATGTTACGACTGTACGCAATGATTTGGCGATACGCCCTTGTTTGCCTATGACCTTCCCGACATCGTCAGGATGCACGTACAGCTCATATACAATCAAGTGCTCCTTCTCAACGGTTTTCACAGTCACATCTTCTGGATGATCCACTAAAGCCTTAGCAATAACGCGAACTAATTCTTCCATAGATAACCCTCGCGATCAGTCTTATTTCTGATGCTTCAGCTCATGAAACTTCTTCATTACGCCCGCTTTGCTAAGCAAGTTGCGAACCGTGTCAGATGCTTGCGCACCATTTTGAAGCCAGTTCAGTGCTTTCTCTTCATCGATTTTAACTTCAGCCGGTTGAGCAACCGGATTGTAATAACCGATTTCCTCGATAAAACGGCCATCACGTGGGGAACGGGAATCAGAAACCACCACGCGGTAGAAAGGAGCCTTGTGAGCACCCATGCGTTTCAGACGAATACGTACTGCCATTTGAAAATTCACCTCCTTCAAAAAATGTCCATTCGATATGACCGAGACTTAACGGAATGGAAACTTCATGCCTTTCCCACCGGTCAAGCCTTTTAGCTGTTTCATCGCTTTGTTCTTGCCGCCTTTAGGACCCATCATATCCGAGAACTGCTTCATCACGCGGCGCATTTCATCAAACTGCTTGATGAGCCGGTTCACTTCAGCTAGCGAGGTTCCGCTGCCTGCCGCAATCCGTTTACGACGGTTGTGATTGATGATATCAGGCTGCTGCTTCTCCGCTGTTGTCATGGAGTGGACAATTGCCTCGATGCGTCCCATCTGCTTCTCGTCAACCTTGAGATCCTTGGCTTGCTTCATCTTGCCCATGCCCGGAATCATATCCATCAGCTGATCCAGAGGACCGAGCTTCTTGACCTGATCCATCTGCTCCAGGAAATCCTCGAACGTAAATTCGGCATTACGCATTTTACGTTCCATTTCCTTGGCCTTGTCTGCATCAATGTTCGATTGTGCTTTCTCGATAAGAGACAGCATATCACCCATTCCGAGAATCCGCGATGCCATCCGTTCTGGATGGAACGGCTCCAGCGCATCAATCTTCTCGCCAAGCGCCGCGAATTTGATCGGACATCCGGTAACAGCCTTAACCGAGAGGGCGGCACCGCCTCGGGTATCCCCGTCCAGCTTCGTGAGTACGACACCTGTCAGCGTCAATTGCTGATTGAAGCTTTCCGCGACGTTCACCGCATCCTGACCCGTCATTGCGTCAACGACAAGCAGAACTTCGTCAGGATTTACGACGCTGTGAATCTGCTTCAATTCTTCCATCAGCTCTTCATCGACATGAAGGCGACCGGCAGTATCGATAATGACATAATCGTGACCATTATCTTTGGCATGCTGGAGGCCTTGCTTCGCGATTTCCACTGGGCTTGTCTTATCTCCCAGGGAGAACACTGGCACGTTGATCTGATCACCGAGTACTTCGAGCTGCTTGATCGCAGCAGGACGATAGATATCGCCGGCAACAAGCAGCGGTCGGCTGTTCTGCTTCTGAAGCAGCTTGGCCAGCTTGCCCGAAGTCGTTGTCTTACCGGCACCTTGCAAACCGGCCATCATAATGACCGTTGGCGGCTTATTGCTCTTCGCCAGTTTGGCTTGGCTTCCTCCCATCAACTCCGTCAGCTCTTTATTAACGATGTCAATGATCACCATGCCGGGCGTAAAGCTGTCCATCACTTCCTTGCCGATGGCCTTCTCTTTTACTTTGGATACGAAATCCTTAACCACTTTGAAGTTAACGTCGGCTTCGAGAAGCGCGAGCCTTACTTCACGCATGGCGGCTGTTACATCTTCTTCGGACACCTTGCCTTTACCACGAAGCTTGCTGAACACATTCTGTAGTCTGCTGGTCAATCCTTCAAACGCCATATCCGCCACCTCCGTTCATACTTAATCCCATACTTTTAATCGTTCAACCATATCGGTCATTACATTCTTATCATGTTCACCCAGGTCGCTACTCTCCACCATTTCCCGAAACTTATCCAGCTCCCGGATGCGCGTCTCATGCTTGCTCAGGAGCCCCAACTTCTCTTCATAGGACTCGAGCACCTGCTCTGCACGCTTGATATGTTCATAGACGGCCTGACGACTAATCTCAAATTCACCTGCGATTTCTCCAAGGGAAAAATCATCATGGAAATAATATTTCAAAAAGGTCTGCTGTTTCTCTGTCAGCAGCTGCTCATAGAAATCGAACAGCAAATTGATCCGGTTCGTTTTCTCGAGCCGATTCTCCTGACTCATTTAAGGGCACCCCCCTCGTCAAGGAAAAACACTTTACAGTTCGCTTAACGAACCTTATCATACAAAAAACAAAGAAGGATGTCAAGCCATTTCCCTTGTCATCCTTCTTCATGTTTAGGAAGCCTTCATCCTGCCCGTTCAACCGATAGGAAGAAGGTAGATCAGTATCGCAAAAAAGTGGAGAATCGAACCCGCCAGCACAAACAAATGCCAGATGGCATGATGGTAAGGAAAACCCCGCCATACATAGAATATAGTGCCCAGTGTGTACAGCACGCCCCCAATGGCAAGCAAATTCATACCTTGCGGCGCTACAACCGCCGTTAACGGATTCCAGGCAATGACGATCAACCAGCCCATCGCAATGTAAAATACCGTGGAGAGGAACAGAAACTTCTTGACGAAGAATGCTTTAAATACGACACCAAACAGCGCAACGCCCCATACGATCCCGAAGAGACTCCAGCCCAGCGTTCCCCGTATGGCAACCAGCAGGAAAGGCGTATACGTCCCTGCGATAAACAAGTAAATGGAGGAGTGGTCCATAAACTCAAAGAAATCCTTAGCTTTCCCGTCTCTCAAGCCGTGTACGAGCGTTGAGCTCAAATACAGCAGGAGCATCGTCGATCCGTAGATCGTAAAGCTAACCACATGCCAGGCAGTGCCCTTCAAACTTGAAAAAACAATCAGGAGCACCAGTGCTGCAACGCTTAGTGCCGCTCCTATGCCATGTGTTATTGCATTCGCTATCTCTTCTCTGCGTGGATATGTGTAAGTATTGGCCATAACAGGTATCCTTTCGCTTGAAATCTTATACTTCATTATACGCGCTGCGGGCATGCAAAATCAAAACCGCCCACTATATCAGCCGCCCCGCGATTGGAAGAATTGCTGGATGGCGCTGACGATTTGGCGGGACGCAGTGCCGTCGCCAAACGGATTATGGGCTTTTGACATGCTGCGGTACGCTTCCTTATCCGTCAGCAGCTGCTCTATTCCTGCCTGAACTACTTCACACTTCGTGCCGACGCATTTTAGGGTACCGGCCGTCAATCCTTCCGGGCGTTCGGTTTTATCCCTCAGTACCAGAACCGGCTTCCCTAGTGACGGCGCTTCCTCCTGTATGCCGCCGGAATCCGTCAAGACCAGATAGGAACGCTGCATGATATGATGCAGATCTACCACATCGAGCGGTTCGGTCAAGTGGATTCGCTCGTGCCCCTCAAGCTCTTGCGCGACCGCCTCCTGCAGCACAGGGTTCGGATGGACCGGATATATCACTTCAATGTCAGGGTGCTTCTGGATCACCCGCTTCACCGCCTCAAACACCCCTTTCATCGGTTCTCCCCAATTCTCCCTGCGATGCATGGTCATCAGTATGAGTCGGCTATTTTTCCGTAACTTGCGCTGTATCGGATGCTCAAAAGGAGCCTGAAGCGTCCACTTCATCGCATCGATTCCCGTGTTTCCCGTTACATATACGTGAGCCGAACGGTTCTCAGCTTTGAGATTTGATGCGGACAGTGCCGTCGGGGCAAAATGCATATCCGCCACTCTGCCGATCCACTCGCGGTTCATCTCCTCTGGAAACGGCGCGTATTTATCATACGTCCGCAGCCCTGCTTCCACATGTCCCACCGGAATCTTCGCGTAATAAGCTGCTAAAGCACCGATAAATGCTGTCGTTGTATCCCCGTGGACCAGCACAAGATCATATTTTCTCGCTTGGAATACCTTCTCCATCCCTTTTAGCAGATCAGCGCTCAGACTGTATAAGGATTGCCCTTCCTTCATGATATTCAGATCCGTTTGCGTCTGGATTTCAAAAAACGAAGCACCTGATCCAGCATCGCCCGGTGCTGGGCGGTTACGCTTACGATTGGAGTTAATCCCGGGGCTGACTCCAATTCCTTAACCAAAGGTGCCATTTTGATCGCTTCCGGCCGCGTTCCGAATATAACAAGAACATTTTTCTGATTCACGAACCTTCACTCCCCCTCATTTTATATGAAAAGATAGATCTGAACCTCATATTTTAAGCATTATATGGAAAATTGATAGATTCGTTCCGGTCATGAATATGCTTGTAGAAATCAACCATTTTTTTGGTCATTCGGCTCATTCGTCCAATTCTATGAAGCTAGCAATGCATATATTATCCCGAGTACAAAGAAAGGAGGAAACCTCTTGGCTGTTATCATTTATCCGAGAACGATGAACTGGTCGTATATGAAACAGAGACCGCAGCAGCTAATGGCTCAATTGGGCGCGCTTGGTCATCAGGTTTTCTTCGAAAACCTGGCACCGCTGGATAAGGAGTTCAAAGAAATTGAACCAAATGTGTTCCTATTCACAGATACCAAAACATTTCTGCACAAAAAACTGCCTGCCCTTCGCAAAGAACATCCGATTGTCGTCTGGACGACCTGGTCTAAACTCCGTACGCGCATTTCTACACTTTTCAAACCCGACATCACAATTTACGACTGCTGTGATGAATTTCCGCATTGGGCAAAATATGAACCTAAAATGATTGATGAAGCGGACCATGTCGTATGTACCGCAGAGGTGATTCACACCCGGTTGTCCCTGGCTTATCCGGATAAACCGCTTACCCTGATCCCGAATGGCGCTGACTTCTCATTTTTTCATATTCCATTCAGTGAAAGGCCCGCCGATCTCCCTCCGGGTCCTGTTGTCGCTTATATCGGCGCCTGGGCGTATTGGGTAGATCATGAGCTGTTTGCTAAGGCGGCCCTTCGTTTTCCAAACGTCCAATTCGTTTCCATTGGAGCTCCTTACGGCAGCTCCGGCGATTATTCGAAGCTTCCCAATGTGCATATACTCGGTGAAAAGCCGCACCAGGAGCTCAAACGTTATCTGACTCATATTGACGTTGCTTTGATCCCCTTCCAATACCATCCGATTACGCTGGCTACCAATCCAATCAAGGCGTACGAGTATATGGCATCCGGTGTTCGCGTACTATCAACAGCTCTGCCGGAATGCATTGCCATGGAGCCGCATGTTACCACAGCGACAACCCATGATGATTTCTTGGGCAAGCTGTCCTCCATGCTGCATCACCCGGATACAGCAGAGCATAAGCTGGCACGCATTGCCTACGCCAGAGAGAATCGCTGGGTTGAACGCGGATTGAAAGCCGATCAAGTGATTCGGCAGGCCATCCTGGACAAAGGCATGAGCTCCCATTGAAACCCTATGCCAAACTATGTACGCAGCCATTCGGCTACAGAGCCACCGATACGTTTACCTATCGTGAACAAATTATTCAGGAAATCTCACAAATAGACCGTGAGTGGATTCTATGGGGCGGTAGCTTGTCCTTTTCCAATAAGAGCGCACAGACTTCCATTCCGATGCCAACCCCAATTCCAGATCATATTGTCTGTATATGCATGAACGGTGCCCCGCTGTATTGGAGAAAATCCTGGCTACTTGCTGCTCTTACCTACTGGAATAACAGGCTTCCGGCTGCCAAATTTCTGCCTTACGATCTGCTGCCTGAAGACTCAAGCCTTACGATGCATCTGGACCCAACGCAAAATCCCCCGTATCAAAAGGATCTGGAGTATATTCTCCCTATTCTGTCCGCAACAAGGATGCGAGATAACACCACCAGCTCCAAAGGGTCTTTATCCCCTGAAATTCCCCCGCAGCCTGTCGTCTCCATTCTTATGAGCATTCACAATATGAAGAACACTTTAGGCTGGAGCATCCGTTCCGTGTTGGCACAATCAAGCGATAACTGGGAGCTGCTAATAGGTGATGATGGCTCTGAAGACGATAGTCTGGAGGAAGCCTGTGCTTATCTTGACAGCAGAATTCGGGTTCTGTCTCAATCGTGTAACCGCGGAAAGGCGATCATGATGAATCGGCTGCTTTTCGAAGCAGAGGGTCAATATATTCTGGAATTGGATGGCGATGACTGGCTGGCTCCCGATGCGGCCGCACTCCTGTCCAAAGCGCTTGACAACAATCCGGACAGCATGATGGCCACGGGCCGGTATGGATGCTGGGAACGCACCCGGCAGCTCGGTCCTCTATGGAGAAGAAACGTTGATTCGGGCAAGCTTTATTCGGCGTGGTCTACTTCCTTAAATCAAACGAATCTACACGGCCACCCGCTCGTCCCCCGTATGTATCGAAAGTCATCCCTAATCGACATTGGCGGCTGGTGGGATCGGGAGGATCGCTTCGGACGCATCTTCGAAGATATCGATGTCATTACCAGGCTTCTTAAGCACAGCTCACCGATTCAGGTCGATGCCGTATTGTATCATCGCGTCATTTATGGCAGCAGTACCAGCCAACGTAACCGCGGCCTCTTCGAAGCCTGGTGTCAGCAAGCACACAAGAGTTAGACAGCGCTTGAAAAGGAGGTGATACGTACATGCATATTGCCGCTTCTGGGTACTATGGAATGGGAAACTTCGGTGATGATTTATTTCTTCACACCCTTCGCCAAGTATTCCATGATCATCACGTCTATCCCTGGAACTCCCGATTGGATCCCCGTCAGACGGATGCCTTCATCATCGGTGGCGGAGATTTAATTACACCCTACTCGTTCAGTCCCTATTACTTCCCCCCTCAGCTCGTAGGACAGCCCACTTGGGTCTATGGCGTCGGCATTGTGGATGCCTACCCCGAACACACCTGGCCTGAAGAGCAGGTATCCGCCTATCGGGATATCATCTCCAAGGCCAACCACGCGGTGTTCCGGGATGAACGATCGTCGGCCATCGCCAAACGGGCAGGCTTCCACCGGAATGTCGAAACAGCCCCTGACATGGTATTCGGTTATCGTCAGCCCGATATCCCGGTGAAACGTTTCTCTAAACGTCCAACGATTGGCGTCGTTGTGTTTTCCTATGAATCATTTCCGATGGACAACATGACCAAACTGCTGGCACATCTTATCGCCAAAGGCTATCATGCCGTCCTTATCCCGGTCATTCATCATCCGGGCAACGCGTACTCCGATTACAACACATGTCTGCAATTGCAGCAAAAGGTAAAGGAGTCCACACCTGGCGCTTTCATTGAGACGCTGCCGTTTCTTATGGACATTGAGCTCACTTACCGTTTCATTCAATCTGTCGACTATTTGATATCTTTCAAGCTTCACCCGTCGCTAGCCGCTTTACGTGGCGGCAAGCCTGTACTGGCGCTTAGCACCATGAGCAAAGTGCATAGCCTGCTGAGCTCTTTTCACCTCGGTCAGTACTTTACGGATTATCGTCAACCACTGGATGTTCTGATCGATAAAACCGAAACCTTCCTTAAATACGGCCCTGGTCATGTACAGCAGATTATGCCCATGATCCGCGCGGCGGAGGAAGAAAGCACTGCTTCGCTTCTGGATTTAAAGAAGCATATCGAAGAGCACAACCGTTGGTAATACAGAAAGGAGAATGACTATGTGTTGCTTCCTGTTCTGCAGAAGACTTGCAAGGCGAGTCAAGATGTTAACACGGCAGGTCGAACTTCTATGCCAGGAAACCAGCCAATTAACCGAACGGGTAGAATCATTGGAAAGTCAGGTCCTCACGGGTTTAACGATTAATCCGGAGCTGACTCAATTTTTCGAAGTCCGTACCGGCCAACAAGTCCGGGTCAGCACAACGTTTGTCACGTTGGAAGGGGTCGTTTTGGCTACTGCTGAAGATGGTGTTCAGCTCCGTGAGGCATCTGGTGACCTTGTGCTGATTCCATTCGCCAATATTACTTCCGTTCAGTAATTCCTTCGAATGATGCTGGATCCTCAGCTTCAAACTTTCATTACGGCAAGGAGGTTAACCGATATGCGCTACGTGGATTGGCTGCAGGGATTTATCGGCTCGGAAACTGAAGTAACGGTGTCCGGAGATGTGATCATTGGCACGCTTACCAGAGTGGGCGAAGGAACCATCACCTTAAAAGTACCGCCAATTATCTATGGTCCTCCTACAGATACGGCCATCATCCCGCTTCGTTCAATTGAATTTGTTCGGATCGTCTCTTCATAAAAAGCATGTGCCCGCAGATCGAGCCGAACATGAAGAAGGACCGAAAGTATATCTTTCGGTCCTTCTATATACATATTCGATTAGACCAGTGTCTAGTCTTGTTGTTCTACAGCATTCTCTTCTTCTTTAATCAAACCCGCGAAGAGGGCATGAACGAACTGCTCGGAGTCAAAGGTCTGGAGGTCGCCCATTTTCTCTCCCAAGCCTACCAGTTTCACCGGAAGATTCAACTCTTGACGAATCGCGATCACGATGCCGCCCTTAGCCGTGCCATCCAGCTTGGTTAATACGAGGCCGGTCACGCCGCTCTTCTCCCCAAACAGCTTCGCTTGGCTCAGCGCATTCTGTCCTGTCGTCGCATCAAGGACCATCAGTACCTCATGCGGAGCACTCGGAATTTCACGCTGAATGACGCGGAAGATTTTATTCAACTCTTCCATCAGATTCGTTTTGTTCTGAAGGCGTCCCGCCGTATCACAGAGCAGAACATCCGCTTGCCGCTGCTTGGCCGCTTGAACCGCATCGAACATAACAGCTGCCGGGTCTGAGCCGGGCTGCTGTTTAATGACTTCAACGCCAACCCGTTCTCCCCAGACTTCCAGCTGTTCAATCGCACCTGCACGGAACGTGTCGCCCGCTGCGAGCAAAACCTTCTTGCCCTCCTGCTTGTAACGATGCGCCAGCTTGCCAATCGTAGTTGTTTTACCGACTCCGTTAACGCCGACAAACAGAATGACCGTAATGCCATCCGGATTCTCCCGCAGCTCATTGCTGCTGTCATCACGAAGGAGTCCCATCAGCTTCTCTGACAATACTGGCTGCAGATCGGCAGCGTCTTCAATCCGCCGTTTCTTCACTTCGGCACGAAGATCGTCCATCAGATCCATCACGGTATTCACGCCGACATCAGCACCAATCAGAATCTCTTCCAATTCCTCGTAGAATTCTTCATCAATTTTTTTTCGGCGAATCACCAGGTCCGACACTTTCTCGATAAAACCCTTCCGAGTTTTCTCGAGTCCGTCGCGGAACTGTTTTGTTACGTTTTCCGTTTTGCTGGAAATGCTCTCTTTTAACTTCTTAAAAAAGCTCATACGTACCCTCCATGTCGTTATGTTAAATTAGGCAATCTCCGCTTCCTCATTCTCAAGTTTGACAGACACCAGCTTCGACACGCCGCCTTCTTCCATTGTGACGCCGTACAGCACATCCGCCTCTTCCATCGTCCCTTTGCGGTGGGTGACCACAATAAACTGCGTTTGTTCAGAGAACTCCCGCAAATATTGGGCAAATCGGACCACGTTCGCTTCATCCAGCGCCGCTTCGACCTCATCCAGTACGCAGAACGGAACCGGCTTCACCTGCAAAATGGCAAATAGCAGCGCCATAGCGGTTAATGCACGCTCTCCGCCGGAGAGCAGCTGCAGATTTTGCAGCTTCTTGCCAGGGGGCTGTGCGACGATATCGATCCCCGTCTCAAGCAATCGATCCGGATCGATCAGGACCAGGTCGGCTCTTCCGCCTCCGAACAACTTCGTAAATACCGTGCCGAACTCGCGCCGGATCGCATCGAACGTCAGCTTGAAGCGCTTGGACATTTCATCGTCCATTTCCTTAATGACCTGGTACAGCGTTGTCTTCGCTTCAACCAGATCCGCCTTTTGCTCACTCAAGAACAGATATCTCTCATTGACACGCTGATACTCTTCAATGGCCCCAAGATTCACATCTCCGAGGGAAGTTATCGACCTCTTCAAATCACGCACTTCGTTCTGAGCGGCAGTGATGTCTTCCGGAATCGGATACCGCTGCTTGGCAAGCTCATAACTCAGCTCATAGTCCTCGCTTAATTTCTTCAATATATTCTCAAGCTCAACATCGAGCCGGTTTACCCCAATCTCGGTCTGGCGAAGCTGATCATCCACGGACCGCAGCTGCGTGCGCTGTTCCTTGGTTTCGCTCTCTTCCAGCTCCAGCTTCCGGCTTAGCGCGGTGCGTGCAGCCCGTTTGAATTCAAGCTGCTGCGTCGCCTCTTCCTTCTTCAGCTTGTACTGGTTCAGATCCTCGATCTGCTTCACGCTTTCGCTTTCGTTCTGATTCAGATCGGCTTGAACGGAGGCCAGCATCGTGCGGTTCTGCTTCTGCTCCTTCTCATGGTTGTCGACATCCGACTGAAGGCGCTTGAGCTGTTCCTCCAGTGAGAAGGTTTCCTGATCCAGCTTTCCTTCGCGAACCTTGAGGTTCGTCAACTGACTCTGAAGCTCTTCCTTCGCCGATTCATTTGCTTTCCGGGCAAACTCTGCAGCTTGGATGGCCAGATGGGTTGATTTCTCTTCTTCCTCCAGCTCGGACAACAGCTTCTGCGCGCGTTCACGGCTTGCCTGAATCTCTTTGGCTTCCTTCTCTTGACTGCTCTTCTCTTCCCCTGCCAGCTCGGCTTGTTCGAGGACGTGGCGCAGCTCATGCTCAAGCTGCTTGCGGTCCCCTGCAGCCTGCTGTTCCTCAATCCGCTTATCGTCTCCGGCTTTACGGAGCTCGTCCAGCTTATCCTGAGATTCAATCATTTGATTCCGGACGCTTTCAATGCCCTGCTGCAGCTTCTCCAGCTGCTTCTCGGTTTCCGAAATTTCCTGATCCAGCTGCTCCAACTGACGCTTGCGTCCCAGCAGACTGTTCGTTTTCTTGTGCTGACTACCGCCTGTCATGGATCCGCCTGCATTGACCACGTCTCCCTCGAGCGTGACTACACGGAAGCGATAGGAGAATCTGGCGGCAATTTTGTTCGCTTGCTCCAAGGTCTCGGCGATGACGACATTGCCTAAAAGGCTGCCGACGATGTTGCTATATCTGGAATCATACTTCACCAACTCGGAGCCAAAACCTACAAACCCGGCTTCCCCTTCTGCCAAATGCCGGTCGGATGCGGATACATTCCGCGGACGAATGACGTCCAGAGGCAGAAAGGTCGCCCGACCTAACTGGCGCTGCTTCAGGAAGGCAATCGCCTGCCTGGATACGGATTCATTCTCCATGACGATATGCTGAACCGATGCGCCAAGGGCGGTCTCCATCGCAAGCTCAAGCTTTTCCGGTACACGAATAAGCTCGGCCACAGCACCATGGACGCCATGGAGCACGGATTTGCGGGATGCCTTCAGCACTTCCTTAACACCTAGCATAAATCCGTCAAAATCGTCCTGAAGCTCTTTCATGGTATCGCGGCGGGAAATTTGCGCTTCTCGCTTCTGCTCCCATTTCCGAAGGGCTCCCTGCGTCTCTTCCTGTAATTTCTGCAGGGATTGATATCGCTCGCTCTCGCTGATATAACCGCTGCGAAGGTCGGCAATCTCTTTACCGAAGCGTTCAATGCTTCGATCGATACTCTCTTTGCGGCGGAGCAAATCCTCTTTCAGGGCTTCCCACTTACCTGACTCTTCTTGTGCTCGATTCATCCGCCGGTCCAGCGCCTCCTGCTGTTGGTCCGCATACCGGATTTCATTCCGCGCTTGAGCCATTTGGTTCATAAGCTCCAGCAAATTCCCCTTCAAGCTCTCTTCCTGCTGCTGACTGATTCCGCCGGTTACGCCCACCAGCTTCGCTTCTTCCGCTGACAGCTGATCCCGCACCTGGGTTAATTCCTGCTGGAGCTCTTGCAGCTTGCTCTTCATGCTCGCAAGCTCGCTTACGCGCTCTCCCAAACGATGATCGCCTGATTGCAAACTTTCTTCCAGCTGCTCGCGCGTACGTTCCAGGTTACGGCGGCGCTCCTTAAGCACCTCGCCATAGCCTTCGCTCTTCTCAAACAGCTCGCTGAATTGGAGCAGCTGGCTCTGCAGATCCTCAACTTCCTGCTCCAGTTGGCGCAGTGCCGATCTGTCACTCTCCAGCTTGGCATCATGCGCGGATACAACGGTGGACAGAGCAAGCTGCTCTTCCTTCAGCTGCTCCAGCTTGGCATTGGCCTCGCTCCATGAGGTATGTATCTGTTCGATCTGATACACATACAGAGAGATTTCCTTGTGCTTCAGCTCTTCCCGAAGTTCCTTGTAGCGAATAGCCTTCTCGGACTGC
The DNA here is from genome assembly GCF_049316025.1 of Paenibacillus sp. NPDC058898. NCBI lineage: Bacteria > Bacillati > Bacillota > Bacilli > Caryophanales > Paenibacillaceae > Paenibacillus > Paenibacillus sp. NPDC058898. Next base: position 602,792 of record NZ_JBMOSM010000003.1, read on the forward strand.
TCTTTCAGCGGTCCGATCTGATCCTCAAGCTCTGTGACCAAGTCGTGGATACGAAGCAGGTTTTGCTCCGTTTCATCCAGCTTGCGTACAGACTCTTTTTTACGAGATTTATATTTAACGATCCCGGATGCTTCCTCAAAAATCCCCCGGCGATCTTCTGAACGTGTACTCAGAATTTCCTCAATGCGACCTTGTCCAATGATGGAATAGGCTTCTTTACCGATTCCGGTATCCATGAACAGCTCCGTAATATCCTTGAGTCGGCACGATTGCCGATTAATGAAATACTCGCTGTCCCCGCTGCGGTGCACCCGTCTGGTTACGGTTACCTCATTAAAATCCAGCGGCAGCACATGGTCCTCGTTGTCCAGCGTAAGGGAGACCTCTCCATAATTAACCGCTTTGCGCGCATCACTCCCGGCAAAGATAATATCCTCCATCTTGCCGCCGCGAAGCGATTTGGCACTTTGCTCGCCGAGAACCCAGCGGATCCCATCTGAAATGTTGCTCTTACCGCTGCCATTCGGACCTACAACGGCTGTAATTCCCCGGACAAATTCCATCTCCGTCTTGTCGGCAAACGATTTAAATCCTGCTAACTCGATCCGTTTCAAAAACATATTCGATCTATCACCTCTCCTGCTATTGTACCACAAGTAGAATCGGCTTCACCGCCGTCTTTGGACGAGGTCCATTAACGTAATAAGCAGCGTCCCTTTATAAAGACAGACAACGAAAAGAGCAAAAAACAGTCATCCTATCCGGGTCCGGTTATCCGCTTGACTGCTCTTTGCTCTTTGTTTGTCATCACATCAGCGAAGCTTTAGGCATCCGCACGTTTCAGCTGCTTTAGGGCTACTGCCGCTGCCTGCTGCTCGGCTTCTTTCTTGGATCTGCCGCTTCCACGTCCAAGACATTCGCTTCCCATGTAAACCTCCGAGACAAACTCCCGCTCATGTGCCGGTCCTCGCTCTTCTACGATACGATATTCCAGTGCGCCCATGCCGTGATGCTGGGTCAGTTCCTGAAGCTCGGTCTTATAATCGCTCATCTGCGGACGACCGTTGACGGTCACCGTGGGAAAGACATGGTCGCTTAAAAACCGGCGAACCGCTTCCAATCCCTGATCCAGATAAAGCGCCCCCACAAATGACTCAAATACGTCTGCCAGAAGAGCCGGGCGGGTTCGACCGCCCGTCATTTCCTCTCCTTTGCCTAGCAGAACGTAACGTCCAAAATCCAGACCTACAGCGAATTGAACCAAGGAAGGCTCGCATACGATAGCGGCCCGCAGCTTGGTTAACTCACCTTCCGGACGGTCCGGAAATAGGTTGTATAAGAATTCGCTCACCGTCAGCTCCAGAACAGCATCCCCGAGAAATTCAAGACGCTCGTTGTCCTGGCTCTGACTGAAGCGATGTTCGTTTACATAAGATGCGTGGGTAAAGGCCTGCTTCAGCAGCATTGCATTGCGAAACTGGATTTGAAGTTTATGCTGTAACTGCTTCAGATCTCCACTCAACACACTGTCCCCTTACTCGGCGTATTTTTTCAGGATAATCGTAGCATTATGCCCGCCAAATCCAAACGAATTGGACATGACGATATCCAAATCGGCTTTACGCGGGTGATTCGGTACATAGTCAAGATCACACTCCGGATCTTGATCCTCCAGGTTAATCGTTGGTGCAATGATTTGGTTCTTCAAGCTCAGTCCGCAGATAACGGCCTCAACGCCGCCAGCAGCCCCAAGCAAATGACCTGTCATCGACTTGGTTGAACTAACGGCCACTTTATAGGCATGGTCACCGAGAGCCATCTTAACGGCCTTCGTTTCCGAGCGGTCACCCACCGGCGTTGAAGTCCCGTGAGCATTAATGTAATCCACTTCCTCTGGCGCAATGCCTGCGTCACGAATCGCCATCTTCATGCAGCGGGCTGCTCCATCCGGATCCGGCTCGGTAATATGATGGGCATCGGCACTAAGGCCATAGCCAACCACCTCGGCATAAATGTTGGCACCGCGTTTCAACGCATGCTCCAGGGATTCGATCACAAGTACGCCAGCGCCTTCACCCATTACAAAACCGTCGCGGCCCGTATCGAATGGCCGGCTGGCTTTCTCCGGCTCGTCATTGCGGGTTGACATTGCACGCATAGCGCAGAAACCAGCCATCCCTGTTGGACGAATGGTTGCCTCCGCCCCGCCGCAGATCATGACATCCGCATCACCACGCTGAATCAGACGATATGAATCGCCGATCGAATGTGTTCCGGTAGCACAAGCCGTAACCTGTGTGGTGTTCGGACCCTTGGCTCCCAGATTGATCGACATCTGGCCTGAGGCCATGTTTGCGATCATCATCGGAATAAAGAATGGGCTTACACGTTTCGGGCCCTTCTCGAGCAGGATATTATGCTGATCCTCCCAAGTTCCCAAACCGCCGATACCCGATCCGATCGATACGCCAACACGCTCTGCATCGGCATTCACTCCAATTTCAAGACCACTGTCCTCAAGCGCCTTCGAACCGGCTGCCACCGCAAGCTGTACAAATCGGTCCATCCTGCGGGCTTCTTTGCGATCCATGTAATCCTCAGGATTAAAATCCTTCATGGATGCTGCGATTTGCGTTGTGTAATCACTCACATCAAATGCTTCGATGCGGGATACGCCAGACTTGCCTTCCATCAAACTGTTCCAGAATGTATCCAGGTCTTGACCAATCGAGGTCATGACTCCCATTCCTGTTACAACGACTCTATGTTTCAAACAGACTCACCTCTATGTGGACTGCCCGTCCATCTATGAAGCCGCACACGCAGACTCATGATAACGAAGGCAGTAATAATCTATCACTTGTTCGTGCTAAAGCTTGGATTGAATGTGGAGAAGTCCCGTCTTGCTAAAGAACGGGACTTAACTGTAATGACTTAGGTATGAGATTGTATGTAATTTACAACTTCACCTACGGTCGTAATTTTCTCCGCATCTTCATCAGAGATCTCCATATCAAACTCATCTTCCAACTCCATCACCAATTCAACTACATCGAGAGAATCAGCTCCAAGGTCGTCTTTGAAAGATGCTTCTAATGTTACGTCGGCTTCGTCAACACCCAGGCGGTCGATAACGATGCGTTTCACGCGTTCCAATACATCGGACATCCGGCTCACCTCCTCTTGGTAATTATACGAGATATGACTTCAAATTGCCATAGAAGGCATTTGAAAACGATTTAATGCCCGGCGGCCAGCGCCGGAACAGTAGCGGCGTCTACATATACATGCCGCCATCCACATGCAGCACTTGTCCAGTCATATAGGATGCACTGGAAGATGCTAGAAAAGCAACCACGCCGGCAATCTCCTCCGGCTGACCCAGTCGGGCGAGCGGAATTCCGCCAAGCAGGCCTTCCCGCATGTCCTCAGGAAGTTCCCGTGTCATATCGGTATCGATAAAACCAGGAGCCACAGCATTCACCGTAATCCCGCGGGAAGCCAATTCCCGCGCGGCTGATTTGGTCAGACCGATGACTCCGGCTTTGGCCGCAACATAGTTGGCTTGCCCCGGATTACCAAGCGCTCCGACAACGGAGGATATATTGATAATGCGTCCATAACGTTGTTTCATCATGGGACGCGTCACCGCCTTAAGACAATTGAATACCCCTTTAAGATTCGTTTCGATCACCTGATCGAACTCCTCTTCCTTCATCCGCATGATTAGATTATCTCTAGTAATCCCTGCATTATTCACCAGGATATCAATTCGACCAAAAGTCTCCATCACCTGCTTTACCATGGCATCGGCTTCTTCAGTCCGTCCAACGTTGGATTTAACCGCGATGGCCGATACGCCCTTTGCGCGAATCGCCTCCACAACCTCGGCTGCGGCCGCTTCGCTTCCTGCATAATTGACAGCAACGTTAGCGCCCAGATCAGCAAGTCCAAGAGCAATGCTCCGGCCAATGCCGCGGGAAGCACCCGTAACAAGCGCAGTCTGTCCTTTTAGAGCTTCACTCATACCTATTCCTCCTTTCCAGAGTGATCTGGTTTTTATCAACCGTTATTTATACTACGGTCTCCAAACTGCTGACGCTGTCCAGACTATTTACATTAATGACTTTGACGGATTTGTCAATCTTCTTGATCAAACCGCTGAGTACACTGCCAGGACCAATCTCGACGAAGGTATCCACGCCTTGAGCGATCATCCATTCCACGCTGTCATGCCATAACACAGGGGAGTATACCTGTTCCACCAGCAAACCGCGGATGGCAGCGGCATCTTCCACCGAACGCGCCGTCACATTGGCAACTACCGGCACGGAAGGGGTATTAAACGCAGCCTGCTCCAGTTTACCAGCCAGCCGGTCAGCCGCCTCCTTCATCAAGGTCGAATGGAAGGGTCCGCTAACCTCCAGGGGGATAGCCCGCTTGCCGCCAGCTTCCTTCACTCTTTCTGCAGCAGCTGCGACGCCTTGAGCTGAACCCGAGATGACGATTTGCCCCGGACAGTTCATGTTCGCAAGTTCTACAACATGTCCCTCTGCCGAAATGCGCTTGCACAGCTCGGACAAAGCCTCACGGTCTGCGCCAAGCACGGCTGCCATTGCGCCTTGACCTCCGGGAACGGCTGCCTCCATGTATTCTCCGCGGGCTCTAACGATCGACACAGCTTCTTCGAACGAAAGCACGCCTGCACATACAAGTGCACTGTATTCGCCGAGGGAATGGCCCGCAACGTAATCCGGTTCGATCCCCTTTCCGCGAATGGCTTCCAGGTAAGCCATGCTGGTTGCGAGTAGAGCTGGCTGAGTGTTTACCGTTTGTTTCAAATCTTCATCAGGACCATTAAAAATAATGGAGCTGAGCGGAAATCCAAGCTGATCATCCGCGGCTAGAAAAAGATCCCTTGCGGCAGGAACCGCATCATAGGCATCCTTACCCATTCCGACGGACTGAGCGCCTTGACCAGGAAATATAAATGCTGTTTTACCCAAAATCGTGAGCTCCCTTCTCTTATTTCACTAGGCCTAAAAGCTGTTATGTTTACCAGATAAGTACGGAGGAACCCCATGTTAATCCGCCACCAAACCCAACCATCAACACCTTGTCTCCTTCTTTCAGGCGGCCGGACTCCTGTGCTTCGACAAGAGCTAACGGCACGGAAGCGGCTGAGGTATTGGCGTATTTATCAACATTGATCATGACTTTCTCTTCCGGAAGCTCCAATCGCTCCATGGCAGATTTAATAATCCGGATGTTGGCTTGATGAGGAATGAATAAGTCGATATCCTTTTTGTCGATGCCTGCTTTGGATAATACAGCTTCCGTGGCAGATCCCATTACCCGTACCGCAAATTTGAACACTTCGCGGCCGTTCATATAAATAAAGTGTTTATTCGTGTTAATTGTTTCAGCAGAAGCCGGCAATCTCGAACCGCCTGCCTCAATGTACAGATGCGCTCCACCTGCACCTTCCGCACCAAGATCAAAGGCTTGGAACCCGCGGCCTTCCGGCACTTCGCCGACAATCGCCGCTCCGGCACCGTCGCCAAATAGAACGCAGGTATTACGGTCGGTATAGTCCGTAATGCGGGACAAGCAGTCCACTCCGATCACCAAAGCATTGTTGTACATGCCCGTCTTCACGAAATTTGTAGCTGTAGCCAGGCCGTATACAAATCCCGAGCAAGCAGCCGACAGGTCAAATGCCGCCGCCTTTTTGGCTCCAAGCCGATCCTGAAGCAAACATGCGGTCGATGGAAAGAACATATCCGGCGTAATGGTAGCCACAATAATCAAGTCCAGATCCTCGGCGTTCATTCCGGCTGATTTCAACGCGTTCACAGCAGCGTGGTAAGCCAAATCCGACGTCGCTTCATTTGGAGCGGCAATATGCCGTTCCCGGATTCCCGTCATCGAGACAATCCATTCATCGCTTGTATCTACCATTTTCTCTAAATCATGATTTGACAATATTTTTTCAGGTACGTATTTGCCTGTGCCAATAATACCGACTGGACGCAAATTGTTCATTTCCTCACTCACTTCCCGCTGATTTCATTCGAAATACTCTCTACCAATCGGTTCTGCAGCGCCGTCCGCGCTTGGCGAACTCCATTCTTGATGGCGTTCGCATCCGATGAACCATGGCTCTTAACGACCAGACCGCCCAGACCAAGCAGAGGCGCTCCGCCATGCTCCTTATAATCAAGCGTCGATTTCAGGCTGCGAAGCTCTGGCATCATCAAGGCGGCAGCCATCTTGGTCTTAAGAGACTTGCTGAACTGCTCCTTCAACAGCGAAAAGAGTGCGCCAGCTGTTCCTTCAATCGATTTCAACAAAATATTGCCCGAGAACCCGTCACATACGAGTACATCACAAACACCGTTCATGACATCGCGGGACTCAACATTGCCAACAAAATGAATGGGCAGCTCCTCCAGCAACGGATAAGCATGCTTCGTCAGTTCATTGCCCTTGCCCGGCTCGGTACCGACATTTAACAGCCCGACCCGAGGTTTGGTGATTCCATGCACCTTCTCGCGATACAGGCTGCCCATTAATGCGTACTGCTGCAGATGCTCAGGCTTCGAATCCATATTCGCTCCAAGATCCAAGGCGAGCATCCCCTTGCCATCGAGAGTAGGAATCATTGGCGCAAGCGCAGGCCGCTCAATCCCCTTCATCCTGCCCACGACGAGTAGTCCGGTCGTCATGAGGGCCCCCGTATTGCCTGCCGAGATCATGGCATCGGCTTCACCTTCGCGAATCATGCGCCCCGCCACAACCATTGAAGCATCCTTCTTCCGGCGGACAGCCTTTACCGGCTCATCCTCCGCTTCTATGACTTCACTTGCATGAACCACCTTCAGATTGGACGGTTTGTCCTTCAACAGTGCTCCAATCTGCGCTTCATCCCCTACGAGAATGATCTCGGTATCGCTCCATTCCTGTGCAGCAATGAGCGCGCCTTCGACGTTACTCTGGGGAGCGTTGTCGCCGCCCATCGCATCAATCGCAATTCTCATGCCAAACTTCCTCCTTTACTTATGTCATTCTCCTGCAGATCGGTAGATTACGAAATTCCCCTGAAACACCATTTCATCAGCGACATAAGTAAACACTTCCACCTTGGCCTTTCCCTTCTGGCCGGCAATGGACCTAACGTAGGCTTTGGCAATGCATTTCTCGCCGAGACGCACCTGTCTCAAAAACCGTATATCCGCTGAAGACGTCAACGCGATTTCTTCATTGATTACGGCAATGGCAAGTGAATTGGCTTGAGCGAACACGTAATGCCCGCGGGCAATTCGCGTTTTGCTGAATACATGTTCCTCACGGATTTCAAATATCGATATTCCGCTCTTGTCCAACTGCAAGTCAACGACATCCCCGATCACCTCTTCGAGTGACAAGGAACGAACCTGGTCATAAGAATGCTCCGCCATCTGCTTCATTCGCTCACGAAGCTCCGGGATGCCAAGTTCCATACGGTCAAGGCGTATCGTCTGAATGCTCACTTTAAGCTGGCGAGTCAACTCGCGGTCTGTAACAAAGGGATTCTCGTCGATCAGCTGAATCAGCCGCTGGTGACGGTCTTTCTTGGATAAACGATCGATGACGAAACAACTCCTTCTGCCGCTATGAAAGCCGCCATTCTTCAAACATACATATATGTAAATTAGTCGCAAATATTAGAACCTGGTACTAATGTTAAGTATAAATCATGTCACGTTAAAAAGAAAGGGGGACTTCAGACAAAAAAAATAGCACCTCACCAAAGATGAAGTACTACTTATTTAAAAATTATTGTTTGATGATCTCTCTTGCCTTATACGTTCCGCATACTTTACATACGCGATGAGCAAGTTTCAATTCTCCGCATTGCTCGCATTTCACCATGCCTGGCACAGCCAGCTTAAAATGTGTACGACGCTTGTCACGACGTGTTTTGGACGTTCTACGTTGAGGTACTGCCATGTTCCCACCTCCTTATCAATTCAACCCGCTGAACACGGGTGCCAAATCCATCATCATTTAAAGAAGTCCTTCAGTCCGGCTAGCCTAGGATCGATCACTTCCGTATCGCAGTTGCACGTGCTTTCATTCAGGTCCTTGCCGCAATTCGGGCAGAGTCCCTTGCAGTCGGCTTTGCACACCGGAGCTAGCGGCAGGTGGAGCAAAAATGCTTCTTCTACATAGGGAGTGAGATCCACACTCTCACCTTGCACGTATGTAGTGTCATCATTCTCATCCTGAATCGATTCAGGATCTACCACCGGCTGGAATACTTCATGAAAAGGGATGTGCACATGTTCGCTGATCGGCTTCAGACAGCGGGAGCAATTCATCTCCAGCTCGCCTTGCAACCTTCCATGAACATCCACCGCACCAGAAATCGATGAGGCTGCTGTCAAATCCACGTCTAATGGCTGAACAGCAATAATGTCCTTCCGATCCTTAACGGCATTGCTTACATCCACGGTTTGATGGAACTGTAACGGTTGATCGCTGGTTGTCAATTTACGAAATTGAATTAGCATATCCATCACTCCAAACAAACAAAGATTATTATACCGATTCCCAAAGACTTTTGTCAACAGGATAACCCTAAAGAACCATGATTGTTTCCCCGATATTTCTCACGCTACAACGAGATTATCACCCATATATGGCGATGAGCTTATTGTTGCAGGAACGTCCTGTAATTATGTTATATTCTTATCAAGGAGTTGAAACTAATGAAGACGGTTGGCATTGTCGTTGAATATAATCCCTTACATAACGGTCATGTTTTGCATTATCGTAAATCCAAAGAAGTAACAGGGGCGGATGCCGTTGTTGCAGTGATGAGCGGTCCTTTTCTCCAACGCGGCGAACCTGCTATTGCAGGCAAACGCGCACGCGCCGAAATGGCCCTTGCCATGGGAGTGGATCTGTGCATCGAGCTGCCGGTAACCTATGCCGTGCAGCCTGCAGAATGGTTTGCATACGGTGCGATAGCTATTCTGGAAGCTACCGGGGTGGTGGACTGTCTTTCCTTCGGATCGGAGAGCGGTACGCTGGAGCAGCTTCTACCGCTGTCCCGTTCGCTTGCCAGCGAATCCGGCGAGCTCCAATCCGAAATTGAAAGGCATCTCCGGGAAGGCATGAACTTCCCGTCCGCTTACGGTGCTGCCGCTGCAGCCCTATTCGGCGAGTCCGGACCAGCACTTGCCCATTTGCAAGAGCTGCTCACGCAGCCGAACAATTCCTTGGGCCTGCACTATCTGATTGCCCTCCACCGCCTGGGCAGCCGCATTACACCCTACACCATTCCAAGAGAAAACGCGCACTACCACGATCCCTTGCCGAGAGACTCGTCCATTGCCAGTGCAACCGCCATCCGTAACATTATTCTTTCACAGGGCTTGGAAGCAGCCAGACCCTACATCCCCGAATTCACGCACAACATCATGGAGCGGGAAATGAAAAGCGGACTAGCTCCCGTCCACTGGGAACAGTTTCGTCAGCCGCTGTTTCAATCCCTGCTCACGCATACACCCGCGCAGCTTGAAGGCTTCCTTGAAGTTACCGAAGGCTTGGAATATCGTGTTCAGCGCATGCTTGCGCAGTTGAAGCAGCCTACGGTTGGGTCCCTCCTCGAAGCGTTGAAGACCAAACGCTATACCCGCACCAAACTTCAGCGTATGCTCCTGCACATCATGCTCAATCATGACAAGGCATCTATGAATCGCGAGGAGCTGGCCAAAGGTCCGGGATATATCAGGGTCCTTGGCTTCAGCGACACAGGGCGTTCCTTGCTGAAACGAATGAAGCAGAGCGCCTCGCTACCTGTTATCCAGAAGCCGACAACGCTGGAGCATCCTCAGCTCGAGAGGGACCTGATGGCAGCCGCCGTATACGCCAACGGACACCCTAAGCCGGATATCCGCCATTACTACAGCGATTACCTGCTGCCGCCACTCACCCCTTAGGCGGCAGCTGCTCCAGATAATCTACTGCATCCTGCAGATCGTCAACCGGGACCAACTTCATATCTGTTTTGATTCGGTCCGCCCGCTTCTTGGCTTCATCGTAATTTTTTTGCGGCACAAAAAAGATATCGGCTTCCTTCCGGTCAGCCGCCACGATCTTGTGTTTCACGCCGCCAATGGGACCTACGGCGCCTGATTTGTCAATGGTACCCGTTCCCGCTACCCGATAACCTCTGCTTAAATCACCTTCGGTGAGCTGGTTATAAATTTCAAGGGTAAAAATCAGTCCGGCTGAAGGTCCACCGATATTGGTATCCGCAAAATGAATCGTGTGATCGGGATTCGCCGGCTCTACGCTTTGCATCGTCGCAATCATGACGCCAAGACCCGGACGCTCCGCCCCGGTCTTCTCATCCTTAATGCTAACAAGCTGAACCTGTTCTTTAACGGTTTTCCCCTTGCGTTCAAGCTCCACGGACACCACTTCCCCGATCGTTTTCTCGCTTAACAGGCTGGCAATTTTCTCATTATCCTCTGCCGGCTGCCCATCAATCTTGATCAATTTATCGCCAGGCCGGAAATGCTCGGCATTAGCAGATTTTTCGGAGATCGACATCACGAATACATAAGCAGGCTCGATACTGTAGTCAATACCAGCTTCTTGATAAGCGGCTTCCATTGCAGCGGACTGGGAAGAATTCATGTAATACACTTGTGTGGCTGCATACTCGTCCTTACTCTGATCTCCCATTTTCTCGGCCTTTTTCACAACCTCCGAATTGGGATTAAACGCAGACATCATTAACAAAACCATATTGGCATAGCTTGCCGACACGGTTGTCATCATAAATGTGCCCTCTTCCGCCGGATCGCTCTTCTCGACATTGATCATGGGGCGAACCTCCTCGGCGCTCCCCGGCTGGTATACAAGATAAGGGGTCGGCATATAAACGACAACGTACAGCATGACCCCAACCATTAATAAATACAGCGCAATTTTTAAGCCATTCGGTTTTACAGACTTCTTCATGTAGTTTCCTTCCCTCCGCCTTATATATCCAGCCTTCCACCAAGTTTGGTCTGACGGTTGTCTCCTTTGCATAAAGTTGTACTAGCCATGTTTACGCTGAAAGGAGATTCCTTATGAATAAAGACAACGCCGTCAAGTCATCAAACGGGCTGTGGAACACCATCCTGCTGGGTGCTGCCGCTTTCCTGCTTGTACTGGCTGTCGTCAGCGCGCCCGAACCTGCCTTCCAAGCCACCCTGCAAGCACTTAAGCTATGGTGGAATATCGTATTTCCCGCTTTGCTGCCGTTTCTCGTTCTGGTGGAAATACTCATCGCCTATGGCTGGGCCCATGGAGTTGGCGTACTGCTGGACCCTTTGATGAAAAAAATATTCAAACTTCCCGGTGCTGGCGGCTGGGTTCTTATAACAGGAATGACAGCCGGGTTCCCGGCAGGAGCGCAGGCCGCCTCCGGAATGTATAGACAAGGCGAGCTTCGTGCCGATGAGGCCGGAAGGCTCGCCGCTTTATCCCACTTCTGCAATCCAATGACCATTCTCGTTGTCATCGGAACTGGTCTGCTTCATCAACCGGAAGCTGGTTATCTGCTGCTGATCGTTCATTGGATTTCCGGACTGCTGGCCGCTTGGATATTCGGGCTTTTCCATAAACCGGCTTCTTCAGAAGGAACACGGCAGTTTATAGCATCGTTAAATAAAGTCCGATCAAGCAAATTTGCCCAACGTCCCCTTTTAAAAAGGGCAGCGACTGCGGCTCTGAAGGCCCATCAGCGGGATGGACGGAGCTTTGGCAAGTTACTGGGCGACTCCGTTACCCGTTCGGTTCAAACCTTAATGATGACAGGCGGCTTTATCTTGTTCTTCGCCGTCCTGACAAGAGTATTGACCGGTCACCTGCTGCCGCAGCTTCCGCCCTATCTTGTATCTGGACTATTGGAGGCCCATCTGGCAGCCCAATCCATCAGCTCATCGACATTCCAAGCAGGCATATTGCAGCTGGCTGTACTGTCCTCCGCACTGGCATGGAGCGGAATCAGCGCTCAGCTGCAAAGCCTGTCGCTGATGCAGGAAACCGGTCTCTCTTGGCGTTACTTTATGGTGAAGCGAGCGTTGCATTCGGTGCTCGCCTTTGCGATTACACTGGCCATGTGGAAACCGTTCAGCGCCCTATCAGCAGGCATCGTACCAGCCTTCCGAACGGAACCGCTGGATCACGCCAACGCGGATCAGCACTTCAACTTTTGGAGCGGATTGCCTTCATTCTTGCAGGTTCAAGGCGTAATCTGCTTATTATTGATAGCGGCGTTCTGGCTGTGTTCCCGTCTTATTGACCGTTATCGCCACTAAATTTACGGCGCATCGCGGCATGGACCTCGGGGCTGACCAGATCCGTTGTATCTCCATTAAAATGCGCGATTTCCTTAACAAGACTTGAGCTCAGGAACGAATATTTCGGGTGCGTCATCATAAAGATCGTCTCCGCATCCGGATTCAACTTATGATTGGTGGATGCTAATTGAAGTTCATATTCAAAGTCGGTCACCGTGCGGATCCCCCGTACAATGACCTGGGCATTCTTCTGGCGGATATAATTCGCCAGAAGGTCACGGAAGCTGTCGATTTCCACATTCGGAAGATGTGCTGTTTCCTGTCTCAAGAGGTCCTTGCGCTCTTCAATCGTGAACAGCGGGTTCTTGCTTAGATTATTCAACACGGCCACAATCAGCAGATCAAACTGCTTGGAAGCGCGTGTGATAATATCCATATGTCCCATGGTGACCGGATCAAAACTTCCCGGGTATACGGCAACACGGTATGTACTAGTATTCTCATTTCTCATCCTGTAATTCCTCCTCATCAAGCTCTGACGCTTGATCTTGCGCTGTGTCGTAACGGTATATCGATATGGCGGCTTCTCCGTACTTCGCAGTTCGGAAACAACAAAAGTCACCAAATTTCTCAGGATAATTGTAGCTTGATTCGTATTCCAATACCACCACAGCTGAATCTTGCAGCAAACCTCGCTCTGCCATGTCCAGCATCAGCTCATCACCATTCTTAAACCTGTATGGCGGGTCCAAAAAGACCAGATCGAAACTGTAGCCGCGCTTTTCTAGCGCTTTAAGCGCTCGTGCCGCATCATTGCGGTACACCTCAGCGCCTTCTTCAAGCCTGGTTGCCTTCAAATTATCCTTGATCGTACTGATGCTCTTCGGCTCCACATCAATAAAAACAGCACGTTCCATCCCCCGGCTTAACGCCTCAATGCCAAGGCCTCCTGTGCCTGCGAACAGGTCAAGCAGGACGCCCCCCTCAAAGTAAGGACCGATCATACTGAATATGGATTCTTTCACTTTATCCGTCGTCGGACGGGTGCTTGTACCAGGCACACTTTTGAGCGGCCGGCCCTTTGCACTTCCGGATACTACTCTCACTGCTTCATTCACCCGTTTCATTATCTATAAATTCATTGCCAAGACAACGCCATTGACAGTAATTATCGTAACACAATCATCCCATATATGAAAAACGAAACATAACGTCTCTCCATTTTTTTTCAAAGTCAGGTATATTTCTACCGCAGCCGGGCATCCTTGAAATATCGACATCAATGAATGTCGTAGACAACCGCGGAGAAGACTTACGTTTCCCCATAAGCTCTTCGTCCGGTTTCTCCTCTCCCATGAGGGAATCTCTTCGGAGGTTCCCGAACTAAATCCCTGTAACGGCAATGTCTATTACAGGGATTTAGTTCTTTTTTTATGCCTTTTTTTTCACATCAAAATTCCCCTTCTAGTCTGGCGGTTCACCTAACCTTATATGAAAAGCATAACCAATCCCTCTCAGCCAACGTTCTAACGATAAAGGGCATGATGGGAGGAACACGTGATGAACCTGTTTTTATATGCAGGATTGGCTTGCTTGTTGATTGCAGCGCTTCTATCCGGAGTGTTTATTACGGGATACCAACAAAGAGCCAACTTCTATGCTGAATCCAAGGACGACCGCGCATCCAGAGAGAGAGTAGCCAACTGGTTCTTATTAGCCGGTTTCGTATTTCTTGCGGTCGCCGGCATTGTGTATTTGTTCCGCTAAGTTGGCACTGTGAACATTTGCTCGCTCCCCGCAGCGCAGAATAAAAGCACAGAAGCACCGTTCAGGAAATTCGCCAAAATCGAAACGATGAAGAATGATTTATACGAGGCTTTATTGTTATTGAGGGGGAACTGATATTACTTAATCAGGTTTCTGCTACCGATGATCCCCTTGGCAATCCCCTTAACTTAACACCGTTAGACCGACGCAGTTCATCATACAATCGCGAGCTTAACCGGCAAGACGCTCCCGGATATCCGGCGAGCGTTTTTTTGTTCCCCTCTTTAAGATCATAACGCCACGCAACCTTTGCAGGAATAACACCGATTTTGTCGAATCAATAAATCTGTTTGAAAAATATTCCTAATGTTACAGTGAAGAGAGGTCATGTAAGTGAGAAGAACGTTGTATGTTCTCGTATTGTTCAGCATGCTGGTGGGACTTGGCTTTGCGGGCACGACGCACGGGATCGCTGCTGCCGAAGAGTCCAGGCTCCAGATCAGCGATATTGCGGGAAGAAACACCTACCTGATGAGCGATGGCTCCATGTGGTCCCTGATTGACGGACGACATGCCATACGGACGCCGGGTAAAGTTGCAGCCATCAGCGGTTATGAATACGAAGGCATTGGTATGACGCAGGATGGGCGATTAGTGGAATGGGATATCGGCAAGGGACCCGAGGTCGTACCGGGAACAAGCGGCGTGAAGCAGATAGCGGGTTACTACTGGCTGAAGTCAGACGGTACCGTATGGGGCGGCTCGGAAAAAGCAAAAAACCTCAGCGGCATTTTGCTCATCGCCAATGCCGATCAAGAATTTGCCGCCTTGTCCTCCAACGGGGAGCTGTTACTGCAGGATAACTACAAAGATGGACAATTCAAGAAGCTCGGCATCGTGGAAAACCCTTCAGGGGTTAAATCCATGACGGTTCACAGCGGGCGCGTAGCCCTATTGCGTGACAACGGTGACGTGGTTGTATACGAAACGTCCAACTTTGACGATAACGGGCGCATCATACCAGTTACCGTCGCTCAGAATGCAGCTCATATCGTTTATGCTTCCAATGAGCCGACGGATCTTCTGATTGTGACGCTCCAAGACGGAACCGTATGGACAACCGGAGTGTATAAAGACCGCTGGAAGCTCAAGGAGCAGGTCTCCGGACTGAGCGGGATCGTAAAAACCTCCATTTACGGAAATGCAAAGGATCTATCGGAGGGATTCTATGCGCAGCGCTCTGACGGAAGCTGGATCCATCACCAGGATGGACAGAACAAATCGGTTGATGTGCCTGTCGTTAAGGCCGTATCGGTTTCGGTATCCGATGCCAAGCCTTATGTAGGGGATATCCTGGAAGTCAGTATCCAGGAGACTTACACGAACGGGGCCAAAATCAAAGTACCGATTAAAGATGCCCAGATCGATATAGAGAAGCCTTATTTGATGAACATGCAGAAGAATGGAACACTGAAGTCTGCGGGCGTTGGCAAGACACAGATTACGGTAACCTCGGGTGGTCTGTCCAAATCGATAACGGTATCGTCCAGCCTGCGCAACAATTTGAAATATGCAAAACAGATCAACGGGAATATCATGGTGCCGGCGAAATCCGTCATTCAGGCACTGGGCGGCGCCTACTCGACCAAAAACGGAGCCGTGGAGGCCAAGTTCGAAGAGACCGTGCTCTCGCTTACAGCAGGCAGCAACCAGGCCAAGCTGAATGATAGTCCGCTGCTCCTAAAAGCAGCACCGATCACCGACAAAGGCGAGCTGCTGATTCCGGCCGCCGTGTTATCCGATGTTCTGGGTGCGAAAATCAGCTGGGATACCAAGTGGAAACAAGCGAATATCTCCTTCGGAAGCGATGCAGAGATGACTATTGTCTCTAACGAAACGGCTGGCTTGATCAAAAAAGCCATGCAAGGCAGCTTGGTTAAATTCATCGGCAGAACGTATTGGGTGAATGATTTCGAAGACCTGGAACGCTTCTCGAAATTATCGGTAACCGACATTTTGCCGGACGACAAAGGCGAATTCAATGTAATCTTCAAAACGGCATCAGGAAAAACAGTGAAAAGCTATCCTATGCGCTCTTCGGAAGTGCTGCAGCTGTTTGCAGACCGTTCTTCTTTATTAAATTACGATCCTTATCAAAAATACAAATGGTCCGCATCGGTCTGGAAACAGATTAAAGCAGGCCAGGTTTCCCTCGGCATGACAAAAGAACAGGTGCAGCTTTCATGGGGGAACCCGGCAGCCAAGGACATTACCACTGGCGGCGGTAAAACCATTGAAACCTGGGGGTACTCGAATTTCGATATCGTATCTTTCGTAAACGGTAAAGTTATACTGATTATGATGTAACATGAGTAACAGGCCGGGGCCAGACCTCTGACCGGATAATATTCGTTCTCCCAAGAACAGACCACTCTTCTCGAGCGGTCTGTTTTTATTAGTGATGTTCTGATAGACGGTTAAAACGATGATTCATGACAAGTCATGAAAGCCGATTCTCGCTTCAAAAAAACAGTACCGCCCTAAGAAGAGGCCATTCCTCTTTTGGACGGTCTGTCGTTGTGACTGCTCATGGTGCTCGGTATCACTTATTGATTCAATTGGTTTGTTCACTCAAGAGATGGATTAGATAAATGCGCGAGTAATGATCACCAACAAGATGAATAATACCAAAATAGCACCTACAGAAGAGCCATATCCATAGCCACCATATCCTTCTACTACTCCGCTCACATGAATCCCTCCTTTTTTGAACATACCACATGTTATGTTGGTTCCGCTCAAATGAACTGGGCTGCCGCCTGTTCGGGTTAAGAATAATGAATCAGCCCATGCTTTGGAATCTGCCGGATTTGGATTGAACATTTCCTTTGATTCCGATATGAAAAAGGCGTGGTTTAACCGTCGTTCCACCACGCCTCATGCGATCACTAATTGTCTATACCTGCGAAAGTTGTTCTTTTTCATCCCGATCGGTCTCAGGATCTGAATATACAATTTTTCTGCGGCGATCGACCAAACCTTCCTCGCCCAACTCACGGTATTTGCGCATCCACACTTTCAGCCGTCCGATATCTGATATTTGTAAGGCGGATGCCACTTCTTTCTTAGTCATACCTTCCAGCCGCATGGCGACTGCCTTTTTCTTCGTTTCGAAACTGTAATGATGGAATGTCTGTCCCTTTTTCGCCATGATTATCACCTCTTTACTACCTTTATCGGCTATCATCGACCTTCTTTCAATACCTAGGGCCTATTCCGACATGCGCATGCCTTCAAGGTCTATAGAACCGATGGTATTTCCACCTAAATAAATCCATGTTATGGTATAATTTGTGTTACAACTTTACATAGAAATTGAGGGATCTCTTTTGTTTAAACTCATCATTTTTGGATTTCTGTTCTACATCTTCGGTAATCCGATTACGGCGATCCTGGTGCTGCTTCTCATCGTGTATGTGCTGGATCGCCGTTTTGTCGGGGTATTTCCCAGTTTGACAAAGCCAATCAAACGTGCACGGAATATTTCCAAGCTGCGCAGACAGATTGCAGTTAGCCCCAGCGACGTTTCATCAAGACACGAGCTTGCCAGATTACTCTTGGAGCGCCGTAAGTATGGGGAAGCCCTGAAGCTGCTGGAATCCATAGCATCCAGTCTAGAAGACTCCGCCGAATTCTGGGACGATATTGGAAATGCACGCCTGCATACTGGCAGCATCACACAAGGGGAAGCGAATATTATGCGGGCCCTGGAGATTAACCCCAGGGTCAAATATGGCCGGCCTTTTCTTCGGCTTGCTGATGCATTTCGGGATTCGGATCGGGAGAAGGCGCTCCATTATTTGGAACAGTTCCATTCCATTCACTCTTCCTCCAGCGAAGCCTTTTATTTGCTTGGTTATATGTATCAATCGCTTGGAAGGAATGAGGATGCCAAGAAGTCCTATCAGGAATCGCTGGATGTGTATCGGTCACTGCCGAAATACAAAAAACGGCAAGAACGTAAATGGGCGGTGCGAAGTTTTTTTAGGAAATTATTATAAATCATAAGTGATGATATATAAACCAAAGGGCGTCCACACGGTCAAGAGACCATGGGACACCCTTTTTTTGATCATTCGGTTTTCTATGCAAGTGGCTTGTACCCAAGTCGATTTAATTGTTCCGCGATCACCCGGTACCCTCGGCCATTCGGGTGTAAACCGTCCACCGACATCAGTTCTTTCTCTCGGCCAGAAAATTGTGTGTAAATATCAGCTACGCGAAAATAGCCGTCGCTTAACCCCATCAAATGCCGATTGAACCGAATCACGTATTCCGTCGCCTCCGTCCAGGCCGGATATGGATTATACAGACCGATAGCGCGAATATAATAAGGTTTGCTGACTGGTGACTTTATTTTTCGGATATGTTTGACGATATTAGCCACATGATTCTGACATCGATACAAGGCAGCGTCCAGCACCTCCCGATTCGGTCGACCTCCCGTGGACTTTACCGCACGTATCAAGTCATTGCCTCCGATCGATATCGTGATGATCTGGGCCTGCTGCAGATGATAGCGAAACGTAGGAAGCTGAACTACCCGATCGTATAACTCATCCGAGGTTAATCCGTTGACCCCGAGATTCTCATGGGCCACGAACTGGCGAAGCTTCTCCTCCGCCATCCGACGGTATAACGGAACAAAACCGCTGCCAGGCATCGCCCCAAACCCAAAGGTCAAGGAATCGCCGACAGCGGTATAATGGTACACCAACATGTTCACCCCCTGCCCCGCTCGTTACGACATTATATGAGGGATGCTGCCATTGCGAAACGGGTTTATTGTCTTGAATGGCAATTTTAATTACACTCCAAGACGGCAAACATGCTTTTAATCTGAATAGCTTATTCTTCGGACTCCTCCACCTCGTAGATGCAGCGGAATCTTTCAACGCCCGGATACTTCTCTCCCAAGCTGTATACCTCAAAGCCGATACTGCGATAGAAGTTTACGGCTTCTTCGTCCGTTTCCGCAATCACGCGGGCCGGTTTAGGCTGAACCTCAAGGAGCAGCTCCAAAATCAATCCGCGACCATATCCCTTTCCGCGATTCTCCGGAAGAACGGCAAGATGCCGAATGGTAAGCTCGTCCTGATCGATATCAAAACCGATGACTCCTAAGAGAAGCCCATCCTCTTCATATCCAAACAACCGGCTGCGGCCCGTCTGATAAGAAGCTGCAGCCTGATCCACCGCTTCCGGATCCGGAAATACCGAGTAACTGAGCAGTTCCTTTACTTCGGGTTGTATCGCTTGCACCGTTATATCTTTAAGCATACTTATCTCCAATCTAAAACTTGTATAGGTCTACAACATCTTCTCTGCACTGATTCCCAGCTTGCGCAGCAGCATCGCCGCCTGCGCTCGCTCGTCCTCCGACAAACCGCTAAGCACCTTAACCATCAATTCCTGATGCTGAGGAAAAATGGCTTCGAAGAATTCTTGTCCCTCTGCGGTAAGCTCAGCATAAATAACGCGGCGGTCCTCAGCGGAAGCCCGGCGAACCAGCAGGTTTTTCTTTTGAAGTTTATCCACCACGTATGTAATGTTACCGCTGGAGATGAGCACCTTCTCCCCAATTTTCTGCAGCGGCTGCGGTCCTTTGTGATAGAGTACGTCCAATACACCGAATTCGGTGGAGTTCAATCCGTGACTATTGATGCTGCGATTCGAATGTGTCATAACTGCGTTATAAGCTCTGGCAAGGACAACCAATAAATGTAACGGGGTATCCTCGTGTTCTTGAATATCCGACATATTTCACCCTCCGAGAGATATCATGTTATTAAGGTTAATGAACGCCGGATCAACTGTCAAATGTATTCTTTGCTTCTATGCTCCCGGAATGCAGTATCCGTATCGTTCCATCCTGGCAGCCTATGATCGCTTGGTCGGCCATACCGATAAACAGCCCATGTTCAACCACGCCCGGAATGACGCCTAGCCGGGAGCTCAATTCCTCTGGGTGGGCAATATGCTGAAACCGGCAATCAGCAATATAATTCCCGTTATCCGTAACATAAAACCTTTCATCTTGCTTACAACGGATTTGCACCTTACAGCCAAGCTGGGCCAGTGACCGAACTGTCC
Organism: Paenibacillus sp. NPDC058898; assembly: GCF_049316025.1. Taxonomy (NCBI): domain Bacteria; kingdom Bacillati; phylum Bacillota; class Bacilli; order Caryophanales; family Paenibacillaceae; genus Paenibacillus; species Paenibacillus sp. NPDC058898. The sequence goes on from NZ_JBMOSM010000003.1 coordinate 623,059, forward strand.
ACTCATAAGCAAAAGGGACAATCTCAACCGGCAGCGGAAAAGCGCCGAGTTGAGCTACGGCTTTCGCTTCATCTGCCACAATCACGAGCCGTTCGCTGTGAAAAGCAGTGATCTTCTCGCGGAGAAGCGCTCCGCCCCCTCCCTTGATTAACCGCAGCTGGTCGTCCAGCTCATCAGCCCCGTCAATCGTCAGATCCAAGCGATCGATCTGATGTATGGGCGTCAGGGATATTCCTTGTTCCATCGCCAGCTTCTCCGAAGCTTCAGAGGTAGCCACGGCCTGGATCGAGAGGCCGGACCGGACCATCTCGCCGATTTTGAGAATGGCGTAATAAGCGGTTGAGCCTGTGCCCAGCCCGATCTTCATTCCATCCTGCACATACTTGGCGGCATGCTCTGCCGCCATTTTCTTCATATAATATTCACTCGTCATGTGAACCCCTCTTTCGTCTTAAGCTGCAGAAAAACCTGCAAACCCGCTTGGCCGCTCTCGAAGAGAACAGTCCGGAGCGAGCCTCCCTTCTCAATCAGGAAGCCCGCCTCGACGATATGATCATGATGCTGGAATGGGTACTGTTTGAGCCAAGCGGATCCTATCATATGTAAAGCCGACTGACAAACGTCAGGGGCGCTAACTGCGCCCCTGACTTTCATTAAGATTACAGAATTTATAATTGTTCAGCGGAGCTGAACAATTATATAATCGCAAAAACCTACCTTTGAATCGCGGTCGCTCATCCTTCATAAGGCCTCGATGGAGGTTTGTTTTGGGGGTCCCTGCAAAGTATTTGGAATAAGCATCGAAGCATAGGCTCCACTTTGTGGGGTTATTTTATATTTGCGCCTCCTTCTCCTGTGTGTACTGCTCAAGCCAATGGACATAGAGCTCTTCATTATCAGGAGAAAAACAAACGAAGTCAATCCGATCCAGGCGGTTATCCGGCAAATCTTCCTCAAGCAGCTTCGTAACCGCCTTTAACGCAACATCACATGCCGGAGCCTTAGGATACTCATAGATACCCGTGCTTATATTAGGAAAGGCGATGCTTCTGGCACCCACCTCGATTGCAAGCAAGAGACTGTTGCGGTAGCATTCCGCCAGCGTATGCTCCTCCCGCCGTCCACCGCCCTCCCATATCGGGCCGACCGTATGAATGATATGCTGGGCAGGCAGCCGACCTGCACCGGTAATCACGGCATTGCCTGGCGGGCAGCCGCCTTGCTGCTTGCGAATTTCCATGCACTGCTCCATGATCTCCGGGCCGCCGGCGCTGTGAATTGCGCCGTCCACGCCTTTTCCACCCAGCAGTCCCGAATTTGCAGCATTGACGATAATGTCGCCCGTCCATGTCGTAATATCGCCTATAAAGACGGAGACCGATGTCCTTCCGATTATAAATGTTTTCATTTCGGAAAATCTCCTTTCGGTCTTTTATTTCTCTATTACCCCGCAAGTGGGTGGATTGACCCTGTTTGCCTATTCTGTTCTGGGCTTTTTTTTCGCAGCTGCAGACAGTCGATCGGTCAAACTCTTCTCTTCCGCTCCTTGCAGCGCTTCCTCCACCGTACGGTAGAACATCAGCGTGCCGGTATCCCTGGCCTTCGTCAAATGATGAAGAAACACATTGCCGGCTTGCTCCAGCTTCAAATCCTCCGACTCATTCTTGACCCGGCAAAGATATACCTTCATCATGCCTTGTGGATCGCGAAATTCCATGACGCCGATGGGACTCATCGATCTTTTGTCCTCCTCCGTGAACTGAAGCGTCATATAAACGGTATATTCCGAAGCAGGCGGAGGAATGTATGCTTCCCGTTTTTTATCCGCAATTAATTTGGAATTCATGAATGCGATGTAACCCGCCGCCGCGAACAATAGAATGCAGGCAGCAATTGCGATATTGAACATGTATGTCTCTCCTTGTATATAATCATCCATCAGGCATTAACCTAAAGAGTTCTTCTCTATAAAAACACCCGTAATAACGCAATAATCAGTAAATGCAGAGGATAAAATGAACGCCATACCCAGCGACTCACCCGCATATACTCTAGTTTCTTCCATACATGCGGACCATAGGCTATCACAGCCGTCGGGATGACGCTCCACATCTGAAGCTCCCAGTTATTAAGGAACCAGAATAACAGGTTCAACACAATATGAAGCGGAACAAGCCAGCTGGCCTGGGCATATCGGAAAATCAAGATCAACAGCAGGCCGTAAGCTCCGTAATCAAACGGAAATTCGCTCATTAGCGCACAGGCGGCAACAACAATCATCCATGATAACAGCTGGGAATCCGATCGTTCCAGCACATACAAAACGATGGCTCCAGCTACCAGGGTAATGACTACATTCAACCCTTTAAGATCCAGCGCAAGCTGATAGGGAATTTGGGAGATTGCCGCAATGACGGCCAGCCGAATGATATACTTGGGTCTCGAAGAAGTGTAGCGGTGCCCCTGAACGAGAGCATAGACGTAGATTGGGAAAGCAATGCGGCCGATGATTCTCCAAATCTCCTGATGCGGAAAAAACACAAGTCCTACATGATCAATCAGCATCGTCAGCATGGCGATCCACTGCATGATAACCCCCTCCTCGCACTCGAAGATGTTGAATCTATATGTACTTGAAATCGATATATCTATTATGGGTTGCAACACTGGGACTTGCAAGCGAAGAAACATGAAAGAACTGGATATCCGGCATCCATGTCCAATATCCTCTATAATAAGCACAACAGCAACTTGAGAAGGAAAAGCGCTTGTTTGGATCAACATAATACAGATGGAGGTGACGGCCGTATGGAAAAGAAAAAGAACAACATGGCCCTTGGGATAAGCATGGGGATCGGCGTTGGCGTAGCCCTTGGCGTTGCCATGGATAATATCGCTATCGGCATAACGATCGGTGCCGCCATCGGCCTTTCGTTTGGCTCAACCATGTCAAGCGATAACAAGAAGCCCCCTAATGAATAAACAGAACTTCAAATAACAGTAAATAGACCACCCGATTCTTGCCGGGTGGCCTGTTTGGCGTTCGTTTCCCTCTATTTCAATACAGCATGAATTTCTCGGATGTTCCCGTTCCGAACTTCATGAGCCAACGCTCCTGTAAGGAGGGGTCCATCCACCTTGATCGAATCCCCTCCCACCGTGATGAGAGTTAATCGCTGAATCGTAACGCCGTCCTGGCCATACGTATTTGCTGCGCGCTCGCTGCGATACGTCACCTTGACGGAACCAAGGAAGGTGAACGACACTTCTTGATTCTCGTCAAACAGCCAAGCCGGAAGCAGTGGGTTCAGATGCAGCTGAAGCTGGCCGCCTTCGTAACGGAATACCTTCTTCCCTGCCATCATCGTAATCCACATGCTTAGGAATTCGGCCGTCGAACCGCTAAGCCTTGCCACAAAACCTCGTCCATGCACGTGAGGATCCGGATTGACGCTGCTGGCAATGAACGAGGAATTCTCGAGCGTGCTGCGTCCATAAACCGCCGGGTCCAGAAAAGGGACAAGGGATGTTTTGATTTCCGAGAAAAACTCGTCATACAATCCGGCTTTTAATAATGAAAGCAAGTATTTATAGGTCATATGCAAAAATACGGATTCCCGCTCTAGCCACCCGGCCGTAAATGCACGGATGCGTCCGATTTCATCGGTTTCGCCTGCCAGGCTGACGGACGTTTTATACATCCCCAGCGCGGGATCATACAGATCGGAAGCCTTGATCCGATCATACATCGTTCTCGCCTGGCCTTCATCAGCGAGCTTCATTCCGCGGGCCGGTGCCTCCAGAAAATGCGGGAGCGCATATGCCTTGAATTCAAGCACTTTTGCCGCGGGCAAACCATAGCGGGTGATCACTGGGTTCCCCGCTGCATCCCGAACCTCTTCAAAGCGTTCGGCTTCAAAGCGGAAATACGTTGGCACGATCCCGCCTCCCATCTGCTCGGCACGCTGAATCCCTTCTTCGATTTTGTCCAAGAATGCCGCGTATATGACCTTCACGTTTTTCACCGACAACTCAACCTCCAGACCGCTGATCCCGTACCGGACCGATGCACGATAGGATTCACGCCGCCCCGCTACCAAGTCCCAATAACCGAATGAATCCAATGAGCCGGACTGATATTGCTGTACGGCTTCGTATACACTACCTAAGTAAGACGCGATCTCCTCCGGTACCTGAATCACTTGATGGCCACACCGCTCGGCCGCATCCACGATAAATGCGACCAAACGCTTCAATTCCATCGTTTCGCTCATACCCGATCCAAACAGTCCCGGCAAGCCGTTCATTGCGTCATTCCAGCCCGGCTTGTTCGCCTCCATCTCTACCCCCATCCCGTAAGGATCGAGTGTCGCCATTTTATTGAGGGACAATGAGATCATTTTGACAAACAGATTCGTGCGGTACATGCCGCCTAATCCGCCATCTACCCGCAGCCATTCCGCCGCGTTCCGTTTTCTGCCGAGCTTATTCAGCTTCTCCTCGTCCTCCAGCAGAGCACCATATTGCCGAACCTTGCCTCCTTGACTGATCACAACCTTCTCACTCCGCGGAAGGACGTACACCGGGCTGTCAAAGAACGTATACGTATTCTCCTCAAACAATAGTTCCTCATAACGGTCGGGATAAATATTCAAGTAGGTATCAACTAAATCCATATTATACGTCCAATGATCCGACCAGAACCCTTCCCCGAACGAAGCTGCAAAATGCTGATCGGATATCGTCAACAGCCCGGATAAGAACTGTTCCTCGCTAATCTCCAACCTGATGGCTTGATCCGAAATCGCGTTGATGATTTTTCCTGGCGTATAGTCCCCGGCGCATGCCTTTGTCAGCTTCTCATAATCTTCCTCAGCCGCGGAAGCGCGCAGCAGCTCCTGCAGCTCCTCCTCCTTCCCTTCACTCACGCGAAATTTCGTCCCTTCTACGCTAAGCGGGTTATAACCGTCGGCTTGAATGAGACTGAAAAACATCCGGATATTGAACGTGCCCACCTTCGGGTTGAAAAACACGTCATTTCGTCGATTCTGATTCATATCCCGGAAATTGCCATTCCCTTGTGAATAGTACTCCGGCGCAAGAGAGAAGAAGTTATAATCCCGCTCCAGATCCCCATGCTTGCGGGAGTATAGATGGACAACGGCCCCTTCCTTCCCGTTATCGAATAGGAATGGATATCCGCCCCGCAGAAAATTGTCCAGATAGGACTGACGGCTATATTCGTCAAATAGGGGTAATCCCGTTTTGGTGGCCACATCCTCGGTTAATTTCCGGGTCAACGCCGAGGCCTCCTCGCGTTTACGGAGGATATAGGCAGGAGAACACAAATCTTTGGAACGTTTATTGATTTTACCGATATCGTTCACATGACCAACCAGTGTATAAACGGTCGCCGTCTCCCCGGGATTAAGCTGAGTCGATAATCCGCTGAATCCGCATGGTACTTTGTTCACGGCATAAGGCGTGGCGTTCATCAAAGCTTCCACCGAGCTCACAGCAAATCGATCAGGGTGGATCAAGGAAGTGTTTCCGCCAAAGATCAGCTCAAAGTCTACAAGGGGTTGGAGCAGCTTCCCATGCTGATTAAACGACAGATAGAAGTGACCGCTCGTAACTTCGCTGACTTCCGCCTCGTCGTGCGTACTGGAGCGAACTTTATAGAACGGGATCCCCTGATCCAAGTTCTCCACTTCCATCCAGCTCCGCAGCAGATTGCCGACCTCCTTGTACCCGCTATTCTCGACACCGTAAGGCAGAATCTCCGGCATGCCGTCCAGCAGTTCAAGCGATACAGGCCCGGCTCCGATATTCGTTACGCTGACCTCGCGAACAAGGGCGGCAAAATCCTCACCGGGCAGCTGAAAATACGACACCGAAGTGCGAAGTCCGTTACCGGCATGCTCCTCCTCAATGACCAGCTCATTCTGACGAATCAGCATCGTTCTCTTCGCTTTGGAATCCGGCTGAAAGGATTGGAACGGCTCATAAACGGGCGCTGTCCCCGCCATCTTGATAAACGTACGGAAACCGGTAGTCGAGACATTCTTATACGAGATATTCGCCGGGGAAAATTCCATGATTGGCGAGTTCTTATCGCGTATGCCGAAGCTGCATATTCCCTGACCCCGATTCACATAAAAGGTCCACATCGGAATTCCTTTCAAGCCTGCGATACCCGGCAGAAAGCTGGAAAACGGTTTGGCAAGATCATACTGCTCAATAACAAAGGCATCCTTCTCAAAACGATAATTTGACATGTTAGATCCTCCTTTAATGGGTCATAATCGACTCAACTCTAGAGTCCGATTATTTTCGAAACCGGTTTCGAAAAATGGTAAAAATGAGTCCTGCCTTATATTTCACCTAGGTGACCGGGTGGCAGGATTCCCGGATAATCAATTGAACTGGCAGCATAACCGACTTTACTGTTGCGTCTTGCTCTTCGATGGAAGAAAGAAGGAGCTCCGCCGCAACGGTGCCCAGTTGCTCCGTATCCTGGCGTATGGTCGTTAGCGCAGGGGTGATGTAACGGGACATTTCAATATCATCAAAACCAATGATGGACACATCTCCCGGTACATGCAGGCCATGTTCCTGAACGGCACGAATCGCTCCAAGTGCGAGTAGATCACCTGCCGCATAAACAGCAGTCGGCCTCTCTCTAAGCCCCAGCAGCTTCTTCATGGCTTCGTATCCGCTCTCGGTGGAGAAAAAATCGCTGCCGGTTATGTACTCTCCCCTTAGATCCAGGTCAAGCTCCCGAAGGGCTTGCTCATAGCCTTGTTGGCGCTGTTCGCCTGCAAACGTATTCAATCCGCCCGATATATGGGCAATTCTGCGATGTCCGAGCGAATGCAAATACCGAAGTGCCTGCATGCTCCCTCCGATATTGTCGGAGTAAACCGAATGCACATGTTCCGGTGACGAATCCAGAATGACGCACGGAATGCCGCTATCCAGCAGCTCCTGGAAATCGGGATCCTCGCTGCTCGACAGAATGACGACCACACCGTCGACGCCTCGGATTTTGCAATGCTCCACATAACTGCTTCTTCGGCCGCCGACATCCTTGGAGATGAACATCAGATCATACCCTTTGGATACGGCAATTTTCTTAAAGCTTTCGATAACAGCTCCAAAATAGGGGTGACGAATCCCTGCTCCAGTGGCTTCTACAAAAAGAATACCAATGGTCCAGGATCGCTTCGTTGTAAGCGATCTGGCGTTTGCGTTTGGAAGATAGCCCATTTCCTTCGCGGTTGCCAGGATCTTGGCTCTCGTCTTCTCCCGGACATCCGGATAGTTGTTGAAGACTTTGGACACCGTTGTAGGCGAATAGCCTGTTTTCTTGGCAATATCATAAATCGTAGTCAACCTTGGAATCAGCTCCTGCACCTTCGCCGGCATATTCTAATTCAAATCTATCTGATATTAGATTCTACCTGTCCTGGCAGGCTCTCGTCAATGTTATTCCGCACGGACGAACTAGCAGGAGCCGAACCTTCGGTTATCAAAAAAACTAATCTTCTAGGACAAGCTGGCAGATGCGGTCTGCGGTTTTCCAGGACTTGCCGTTTCCTGATGGCGAATCATCAGAACGCAGATCAGCGCGAGCATCATGCTGCCAGCGGCACAATAAAACAGAATCGAATATCCCATGCCATCAATGAGCTTGCCCAGCAGAGGCGGTGACGAGATCGCCGCCAGCGAGGATACCAAATAGTACATTCCTGTCCGCGTCCCAATGCTGTCCTCCGATCCGGTAGATACGATAAACGGATAGGAGTTAATATTGATGCAAGCCCAGAATAACCCGCCAACAGTCAGCAATACACGGAGCAACAGCATTGATTCAACCCATGGTACAAGCGCAAAGACAATCAACAGCCCGCTGACGCCGATCAGAATCATCCGTTTCTTGCCGAATTTACCGCCGAGCCATCCGCTTGGAATGGCGAACAGAACAAAGGCGAGTGAAAAAAACGTTAAGGAAAAGGAAGCCTGCGATTCCGTTAGCCCCATCTCGTTCTTCCCGTACAGAGTAAACAGCGTCTCAACTCCCTGATAAGCGACAAACCAGAAAAATATAGCCGCCAAAAGCAGCACCGTCGTCCGATTGAGCTGACTCTTAAAGGAAACTTTAGTTTTGGCTTCCGTCTGAGCCTGATAGCCTGGAGCGTCGCGCTTCTCCTGGATAAATGTTCTCAAAATGAACAACGACACCAGCGTTATGCCGGCCGCTGCAATAAAAGGTAGGGAGCGATGAGCGCTATACAGTACCGAGCCCACGCCAAAAGCCAGTATAGACCCTATGCCGCCCATAAAGTTAATGATGCCGTTGGCCCTCGTGCGTCGTTTCTCCTCCGTAATATCCGGCATTAGTGAAACGGTAGGCGAACGATACAGGCTCATAGCCAGATTCATGAGGACCATGAACAGTATCAATGTTGCCATCCCGGTGTGAAACGGAATGATTGCGGTAAACAGAGCGCCAAGCGGCATTCCGATGAGCAGGTAAGGCATTCTTCTGCCATACCGGGTATGAGTACGGTCGCTTCGACTTCCAATCCATGGCTGCAAGAACAAGGCAAAGTAATTGTCGATCGTCATAAAAAAACCGATCAGTGCGACACTGGATATGTAATCCTCCAGAAAATAGGGCACAAACGCATTGTAGAGCGCCCAGGTAATGCTAATGCTGAAAAAGCCAAAGCCCAGCAGCCATGTTTTTTTCACAAAGTCACGCTCCCTTGGTTTGTAGCAATCCCCCGAGTACATCCGGATAATCCGTAATAATGCCCGCCACGTCTGCATCGATCAAGGCTTTCATCTGTTCCTCGTCATTGACAGTCCACGGGTGATAGACAACACCATGCTGCTTCGCTTCCGCTACCCATTCCGGTAGAACTGCGCGATGGTATGCATGAAGCGCATCCGCTTTAGCCAATCTGGCATACTCCCACGGTTTGTATAACCCTTCTCCATACAGCAGGCCGGTACGGATTTCAGGATCAATATGTTTGCACTCCACCAGGGAATAATGATTGAAACTTGAGATGACGATTTGCTCTGACATTTTGTAGTGTCTTACGGTCTCGATCACGCGCTTTTCCAGCTCAGGATATTGAATCGACCCGTTCTTCAGCTCAATGTTCACGATCGTGCCACGGTTTTTCGTTAATTCCAGCAGTTCTTCCAGCAGCGGAATCCGTTCCCCTTGAAAAGCCGCTCCAAACCATGAGCCTGCGTCCAACTTGGCCAGTTCGTCGTATGTATAATCTTTGACTAGCCCCTCAGCCCCCGTGGTACGGGCAACACTCTCATCATGGATCAGAACCAGCCTTCCATCCTTCGTCATCTGAACATCGGTTTCAATCCCGGTAGCTCCCTGCTCCAAGCCTTTGGCAAAGGCAGCCATCGTATTCTCGGGGCATATAGCCGATGACCCGCGGTGTGCAAAATTAATCAACTGTGACATTTGTACTTCCTCCTGAGTGGTTAGAAATTGGTTTGTACTATAAATATAGCTCGCAATTGTTAGAGCTATGTTATCATTCCATTTTTCATATTCCACATCGTTTTACGAAACCCTGTCATGCAGACAATTAATTTTTTGAATGGTTTGACTGATTTGCATGTCAGACATATAATTGTTTAGACAACTATTTTTGAAAAATTGAAATGAAAGGTGTGACTTGTTTCTTGAAAGTACCTAAACGCAACCCCTCCATCGGTTTTCATCTGGGTTACACCTATCGCCGCGCATCCCATTTGTTTGCTAACGCCTTGAAGCCCTATGATATCACCCCTGAGCAATGGCTGGTGCTGTACCACATCGGAGAGCACGAAGGGTTAAATCAAAAGGAAGTTGCCGCCAAAGCGGACAAGGACCAACCGACCACTACCCGCATTTTGGATCTGCTCGAGAAAAAAGGATACACCCGCAAATCCGTTTCGGTAAACGACCGAAGAGCTTTCCAGCTCTATTTGACGGATACAGGCAAACAATTGATCGAGACAACCACAACGATCGAAAGTCAGTGCGGAAGCCAGTTAATCGAAGGCATTGACGATCATCAATTAGAGATGTTCTGGGACACACTCTCACGCATCAATACCAACATACACAACTTAGAGAATAACAGGAGTGATGTTTCACATGAATGAAATAAATTCGAAACAACGATTATGGACCAAAGAATTCATCACCTTGATGATCAGCAACCTGTTTCTGTTCCTGACCCTGCAGATGATGCTGACCACGCTGCCCGCATACGCCAAAGAGGCGTTTATGGCAAGCCCGCTTCAGGTCAGCCTTATAACCAGCCTGTTCGCCTTCAGTGCGATCGCTTCCCGCTTCGTGTCAAGCAAAGCGCTGGAAAAGGGAAAACTGCGCCTGCTTCTGTACGTCGGGCTGTTGATATCACTGGCAGCCACGCTCGGCTATTACTGGGCATCCGGCATCGCCTTTCTGCTGCTGATGCGCGTTTTGTTTGGCATCGGCTTTGGCATGACAAGCACCTCGTTTCCTACGATGGCTTCAGACGTCATTCCTATCAAACGACTGGGCGAGGGCATGGGGTATTTCGGATTATCCACTACACTCGCCATGTCGATCGGCCCGATGATCGGCTTGACGCTCCTGCAAGACGGGGGTTTTACACCGCTTGTGGTCATCACCGTCATCATCAATGTACTTATCTTCCCACTCGCCTACGTTCTGACGTTAAAATCGGCAAAACGAAACACGGAGCGCCCCTCAGCAGTTAAACCTCGAGTGGAGGAACAACCGAAGGGCTCATTCAATAAAAAGCTGATTCTACCCAGCGTCCTTAATTTTTTGATGTCCATTACGTACGGCGGGCTGCTGAGCTTCATGGCGTTGTTCGGCACCGAGGCTCACCTCCGGAATCCCCAATATTTCTTCTTGTTCAATGCCATTGCCATCATTCTGGTACGGCCGTTCTCCGGCAGAATCTATGACCGCTATGGACACAAGGCGCTGGTTATACCCGCTGCTGTTCTGATGGTCACCGGTTTGTTGTTGCTGACCTTCGCCTCATCGACGGGAATTATGCTGTTATCGGCATTATGTTATGGCCTTGGCTTCGGTGCGATGCAGCCGTCCATCCAGACCTGGATGATCCAGGAGGTTCATCCGCTCCAGCGCGGCATGGCCAACGGCATGTTCTTCAACTCCCTGGATTTCGGTGTCGCTATCGGCTCTATCGCGCTCGGCTCCATCGCCAAATCCACTTCGTACACGATCATGTACCGATATTCAGCCATTGCGCTAGTGCTGTTGATCCTGATTTATATCGTCATGCAGGCAACCGGCAAATCGCGCACTAAAGCTACATCAAAGCTTGAGGATACCGAACCCACCGTTGCAGGATAACGGGGGTTCGAAAGCGAATCCAATTTTTTAGCATCCGATCCGTACCCGAATATGAGAGAAAGGTCTTGTCCATTATTTATGGACAAGACCTTTCTTTTTCAAGCCCTGCGGTTTCTTGAAATCCACTCGGTATGAATTCCCTCCGGTATCGTCTTCCTTCGCCTCCGGCTTCACGGCGAATAATGTAAGCAGGCCACCTACAGCCGCAACGGCTGCCAACGTGCCGAACAGGACCCAATGATTCGCCCCGAGCAGCAGTGAAACAACTGGCGGACCGAGCGATACGCCGATAAAACGCATACTGCTATATAGGGAGGTAATGGTACCGCGCTGCTCCTTCTCAACACCTTCCGTCAGCAGCGTGTCCATGCATGGCAGTACCATCCCGATCCCGACGCCACCAAGCGTCATCATGCCGACTACAAAATAGATCTGTGCACTAAATCCGGTTACGATCAAGGAAGCCGTCAAAATGGCCATGCCCGCGAAACCGGTCCACTTCTTAGCCGCTTTATTTTTGCCCGTAAATTTACCGGCTAAATAAGATGAAAGACATAACAAAGCTAGCGGAATCGCAAGCACCAGCCCTTTCACCACACCGTGTAAATGGTAAGTGCTTTCGAGCGTTTCCGACAAATAGAAAAGAACGCCGAACACGCCAAACATCGCGATGCCGCCGATGGCAAATATCGCATACAGCCATCTTCCCTTCTCGTGTAAAACCTGCTTGGTTGTTTTCAAAAACTCACGAATGGATTGTTTATCGTTATGGTTTGACTTTGGCGTCTTCACAAGAAAAATGACAAGCACGATAGAGATCAAGCATAGAATCGGAATAGCTATAAAGGGCAAGAACCAAATAAAACTTCCGAGCAGGGCACCCAGTATCGGGCTGATTACCTTGCCAAACGTATTGGAGGTTTCGATAATACCCAAACTCTTACTGACCTCTTCTTCCTCTTTAAACATGTCACCGACAAGCGGAATGACAATGGGGAATGCCCCGGCAGCACCAATCCCCTGCAGAAACCGTCCCGCCAAAATAACGTAATATGCTGCCGTCCCACTCAGCATCCAGGCTGCCACAGCCGAGACAGCTCCGCCTAATGCCGCAATAATTAAGCTGGGGATGATGATCTTCTTTCGTCCATACCGATCCGATAAATAACCGGCAATCGGAATCAGTAAGATGGCTACAACAGCATATACCGTTATAAGCATACTGACTTTGAAGGAACTGATCCCCAGAGCTTTTGAAATCTGCGGCAAGATGGGAATCAGCATGGAATTGCCCAAGGTCATGATGAGTGGTATGGATGCAAGGGCAACCAGATCCCATTTCTTGTTTTCCATGAGAGAAGACCACCTTTGCGTTATCTGTCATCCATATTGTAGGTTCTTTTGCCCAGAATATGCATGATTGCAAGGTGGCCGTTTTTTCCCATATGCAATTTTTCCTTATTTATACTTTAAAGCCGGACATCAACTGCCGCAGCTTGCTGGACATTACATTCAAATCCTCAACGGAATTTGTAATTTCCTCCATAGAGGCCAGCTGCTCTTCCGTGGCTGCACTGACGCTTTGGGTTCCACCTGCCGTTGTCTCCGTGACCTCCTGAATTCTGCGGATGGCATGAACAAGCTCTCCTGCTCCGGAGTCCATCTGTTTAGTTGCAACAGTGACACTCTGAATTTGTTCGTTCAATTCGCCGACGGATTGCTCAATATCCTTAAAGGCTCTCTCGGCTCCTTGTGCCACGTTCATACCCTCGGTCACTTCGCGGGTGCCCTGCTCCATGACGCCGGCCAAATCAACAATATCCTGCTGAAGCTCATGGACGAATTGTCTGATTTCGACGGAAGAGTTTGAGGCCTGATCAGCCAATTTTCGGACCTCAGCCGCTACAACCGCAAAACCTCTGCCATGCTCACCTGCCCGAGCGGCCTCAATGGAGGCATTCAAGGCAAGTAGTGATGTCTGCTCTGCAATTTCGATTATGATCTGTCCCATCGCTCCAATGTTGGAGGCCTTTTCGCCGAGCGCCCGCACCGATTGCGCAGATTGATCCACGCTGGTGCGTATGCCTTCCATCTGAGCCAGCGTATGTATAAGTGCCTGTTCCCCTTCAGCCGCAAGTTGGTTCGTCGTTGCTGCCAATCCGGAGACACCTTGGGCGGCATGCGCGATATGTTTCATGCCTTCCGCCATGTCCGTTACCGTAGCTGTCGTTTCCTCCGTATCCTGAAGCTGGTTTTCTACCCCGGCCGCCAGCTCTTCCATAATCCCAGAGGTTTGCTGAGAAGCTTGACGGATTTCCTCGGTCGTGGAGTGCAGCGTCGAAGCTGCGACACCAACTTTGCCAGCCGTATCCTGTACCTGCACGACAAGCACCCTGAATCCATCAACCAGTTTATTGTAGGCGTCGGCAACCGCCCTGATTTCGTCTTTCGTATTGATCTGTAATCGGGTAACCAGATCACCGCCGCCTTCGGCAATCTTCAAAAGCTGACTGCTCATCTGGTTTAACGGACGGATCGAGCGAGTAAGAAGATATCCCTGTATAGCAAAATAAACAACGGCTGCGACTCCGATCAGCATAATGATCAAATTCTGAAATCGGCTGCTGGCCGCAATTTGATCAGCCTGTTTAGTCAAGGCTTCATTTTTATCTACGGTAAATTGTGCGATAAGCGTACTGAAGGACCTTCGCACTTCGCGTTCCTTGTTAAAGGCAGCTTCATATACCCGGAACGGCACAGCCTTGTAAAAACCGGTATCGTACCCCAATTTGCTCAATACCTCGTTAACGGCTTCAGAATAAATGACATATCCGGTTTCAATCTCGTTAAACACCTTAAGGTCTTCCTCAGCCATCATCAAGCCTTTGGTTTCAGCCATGAGTTTGGCAACCGACTCCTGTTTCGCTTTCAATGAATCTGCAAAGGTCGAATCTCCGGTCAATAGGTAGCCCCGCTCATCATTAGAGACACCAGTCAATAGGGTCTCCAATTGCGTCAGGTTATAAATGACCTTCTGATCCACTTCAATAATTTCGCTGAACCTCTTCTCCGTCATGTTCGAAGTGATGAACGCGATGATTACGATAACCACCGTAACCGTTGCAAGAATCGTAGACGAAAGAATTAATTTTGTTTTTATCTTCATCCGTAAGCACCCGACCTTTGATATAAGTAATAGACCCCCAATCCTTTTTTCGTCAAATTTGTGTCCAAAATGAATAGACACGGCGGTCGAGAAAGCACTTATTCCGAAAATTATTGAAAAAAATTATTAATCACCGGTCAAATCATCATAAATATTGGATAACTCCCTCCTTATGGTACAAAGCATACTCCCTATCTCACCCTAAATAGGTTTCCGTTTTTTTCCTTTTCCATGAAACATGTTTGGATTTCATATAACAATCATGAAAAAAAGGCCTGCCTAAGCCGTGGCTCAGGCAGACCTTTATTCATTTAATATTCATCCGGGATAAAATGGCTTTTTTCCCCGATATGATACACATGAAGTTTGTGCATGGCACGCGTACATGCGGTGTAGAACAGCTTGCGGTCGCTTTCGCGATGGTACACATCCTCAGAGCCGTTGTATATGATCACCGCGTCGAATTCCACGCCCTTGGCCAAATAGGCAGGAACGACAAGCGTTCCTTTCTCAAAAGCCGGAGTGGTTTTGGCAATTAATCGTGTTTGTATATCTGCTGACAACTGCTCGTGTACGCGTCTACTCTCCTCTTCTGTCCGGCAGATCACCGCGACGTACTGGAATCCCTGTTCATGAAGTTCACGGATATCAGAGACTATCGCTGCATGCAGGTGTTTTTCATCGTTCACCGCAACCACACGCGGAGCTTCGCCGCTTCGATTAAATGGAACGATCCGCTCCCCGCCCGGTATCATCTGCCGCGTGAAATCAACGATTTCATACGTGGACCGGTAGCTTTGCGTCAGATTGATAACCTCCGTATCCTCCTTGCCGTACAGACTTACCAGATTTTCGAGATTGCCGAGTGCCTCTCCATGTGCATAAATCGCTTGATTAAGGTCTCCCAGCACCGTCATTTTCGCTCGTGGGAACAATCGCTTCAGGAATTCCAGCTGGAATCCGGAATAGTCCTGTACTTCATCAACAATGACGTGTCGAATCGACGTGTTCGTGCGGAAACCTTGAAGCAGCTCCTTCAGATAGAGGAACGGAGTCGCATCCTCATACAACAGCGATTTGTTGTCCAGTGACGCAACGGTAAGATTGCAGATTTCTTCCCAATAATCCGGGAGCATCTCCAAATTTCCGGCCGCCCGGCGAAATAACGATTCATCCGTATATAGTTTTCGATACATGCCCTTCACATCCACATAACGGAACCGCTTGATCCAGCGTCTGACCGGCTTGAGCCGATTGCTGATGACCATTTTGGCAAGGACGTCCCTTTCCTTATCGAAATCGTCAAACGTGTCTGCCTTCCGGTTTTGCTTACGTCTCATCGTTTGAAAGGCCCGCTGGTAATCCTCCGTATCCAGCAGCTGGATTTGCTCCTCCACCCACGGGGCGTCTTTTTCGCTCTGAGCAAACTCCGACAGGCGTTTCAGCATCCACTCTTTCATGAGGTCGATACGGCCAGCAAGTTTAACCGCCGCATCATAACCATAGAACTGCGCGGACATTTCGTCGGAGCTAACGATAACCTTACCTTGGAATACGACCGGCTTAAAGAGCATCCCGTCCTGTTCCAGCAGCTCCTTGTATCGTCTGATGGTGTCCAGATAAGCACCCGAGGATTTATAGGATATACTCTGAAGCCGTGCCCGGTAACGCGGCGAATCGTCCGCATTCAGCAGGGTTTCCGTCTGCGTGAACACGTCTTCGAGCTCAAACTCTTTGCCGAGCCGATGCTCCAGATAGGACTGAAAGGTCGTCTGCTGCATATTGTCCTCGCCAAGCTCCGGAAGCACCGTGGATACATAACTGTTGAACAGCGGGTTCGGTGAGAACAGAATCATCTGATCGGCCCGAAGCGTCTCCCGGTACTTATACAACAGATAGGCCACTCGCTGCAGTGCCGCTGAGGTTTTGCCGCTGCCAGCAGCCCCCTGAACGATCAGCATGCGGGTTTTGTCGTTTCGGATGACGGCATTCTGTTCCTTTTGAATTGTAGCTACGATGCTCTTCATCCGATCATCCGCGCTATGGCTGAGCACCTGCTGGAGCAGCTCATCCCCGATCGTTACACCGGTATCAAACAATACCTTGATCTCGCCGTCATGGATGACGAATTGGCGCTTAAGCAGCATTTCGCCTTTGACCGTACCCGATGGCGTTTCATATTGGGCCTGCCCCGGTGCCCCGTCATAATACAAGCTTGATATCGGAGCCCGCCAGTCGTAAACCAGAAACGTCTCCATATGTTCATCCAAAAAAGATCCTGTCCCCAAATAAATGGTTTCCGTCTCCGTGGTTCCATCCTCTTGAAAATCGATGCGTCCAAAGTAAGGGGATTCCACAAGTTTTCTATACTTTTTAAGCAGCTTGCTGGATTGCAGATGAGCATGCTCACGTTCCGCGAGCACCTGCGACTGCTGTCTCAGGTTGGTGGACGTTTCACCCAAATCGTCCGGGTTGCTGAAGTTGACCGTTACTTCGTCCCAAAAGTCTTTTCGCATATCAATAACGACTTCACGGATATCTCCAACGCTCGCTTCCAGCTGAGATATTTTATTACCGATTTTCGTTGTCACTTCCGTTACCCGTGCCTGTTCTTCTTTCCAATCCTGTTCGCTGATAGCCATTTGTTCATCCCCCTAATATACTGGTTGACAGCGCAAGTTGCCTGTGTTATAATACAATTGTGATATTCTAACCACGAATCCTAATTTTAATGACAAATCATTGCTAATTATAACAATGAGCCCCGTATAATTCAACATCGAATTTCAGAACCGACCCACCGGGCGGTTTTTTTTGCGTTTATATACAATACCATTCCCAAAGCTCACTGCCAAGAGAAATCATCCTAAATCCTGGTGCATGAAAACAGCCGATCAAATATGGCATCTTGATCGGCACCCTCATGGTGAACGTCACTTATTTACGCAGCCACGAGAACAAGGCTTCATCCTGCTCTTTATCATCCGCAACGCGGCTGATATGATCCGCCACCCGGTTCAGCCGGTCAAGCTGATATCCGTAATCATACATGGAGGCAGCCACCACTGACAGCCGAAGCCCCCCGGCATTGGCGCCTGGCCCGCACATCACCTGCTCCATAAACGCTTCATTGTTCTCCGCCATGGTCTCAGCTTCGTCCTCATTCGGTTTCAGTTTATCTTCGAATTTCCACAAGATATGCTCATGGTACTTCATTAACCGCTCTAGATTATGATCAAACTTCTCGTCGATTCCTTCGGATCGTTCCGCCTGAAAATAGTGGTTCTCCACCGCATCCAGCACTTCATACCCCTTACGAAGGGATTGGAGCAATTGCTTATACACCACTAGCTGTCTTGCTTGACTGTACTTGGCCCGCTTTAGCTTCCTCTGCTCTTCCTCAAACAAATTGTATTTGTCGGACAACGATTTGATCGCCGATTCCAGCTCCTTCTTCTCCGCACGATACACCGAATCCTTCATTTCATGAGAGATGGCCGTGCGCAGCAGAAGTGACATTTTGCCAAATACAATATGAATCCGCGTGATGTACTGTTCCTTGGGTTTCGGGGGAAACACAAGAATATTGATAAGAAATGCAGATATGATACCGATAATCGTCAGAATAAAGCGATTGAGTGCAAAATCCCATTGACCTGAAGCTTCCATCACAGATATTACCGTGACGAGTGTAAGTCCGATGGTCTCACCCATATTCAGCTTCATACAAATCATAATCACTAAAACACACACCAAACCGACGGAAATAGGCTGATTCGATAAAAAGTATCCTCCGAGCATCGCCAGAATCGCACCGAGCGTACTGGTCTGCAGCTGGTCCAGGAAATACCTCCACGACCTATATATGGATGGCTGCATCGCAAAAATCGCGGCTATGGCGGCAACAACAGGGGATTTAAAGTCAAAGAGCATGGCTAAATAAAGAGCCAGCGTCACGGCTAAGCCGGTTTTGAACATTCTTGCTCCAAACGCCACAGACAGCCCTCCTTACCGAACTCAATTTCACATCTATGGATACACACCATGATACATACTCCTCCGTTTGAACCGCTATTACATGAATTACCCTTGCGCTTCCAATGTTATGCAGTTTCTGATCCAATCCTATCTTCCGGGTTGGCCCGCTTCCCCATCCTCTTCTCGTAAGATCGGACCAGAAAGCCAAGCCAAGCGCAAGCAGCCAAATATCCGCCAAGAATATCGCTTGGATAATGGACCCCAAGATAGACTCTGCTTAGTCCGATGCCCAGAATCATGACGACGGAGATGGATATTAAAGTTCCTCTCCCCGCCCTGCTGTCGATATGTCTCCACAGCAAGTAAGCCAACACGCTGTAGAACGAGAAGGCAGCCATGGAATGTCCGCTGGGATAACTATATCCCGTAATTTCAATTAAGCGGTGGATGTCAGGCCTTGCCCGTTGAAATACCCATTTTAATAATACATTCAGAATAGATGAACCGAAGACGACCACAATAAGGAGAAGGATCTCCACGCGGTGCCCCAGTACCCAATATAGCACGGCGATTACAATCAGACATAACATAATCACCGGTCCGATAGAACCTATAAACGACAGCCCGATGGCGATATCTGTGATAAGCGGCTGCTCCCAGGCTTGTACCGTTGTTATGATCGCCATGTCAAACGTTTCCAGGCCTTGCCGCTTTACCAAAGCTGCCAGCGTGACAAATCCTATGAGGCTGATCATCGATATGAGAAAAATCCAGCGTTGTCTTCCTGAAGTCGGGTGTAGCTTCTGTCCGCTCAACTCTCTTTTCTCCTTTGCCTTTGTTTCGAAACCGTGTCAATTGGTGAAAACAAGATAATATCATTTTCCCGAGATAAAGGAAAGTACATTTGGGATATACATGAAATATCCCGTAGTCTATGTCAAAATCGCAATGATTACTCTTTCAAGGAAATTTTTACCGTAAAGGAGCGTGTCCACATGAAGATTCTCGTTGTCGGTGCCAACGGCCAAATCGGCAAACAGCTTACACATCTGTTGCAAGACCATGAAAGATATACCGTGAGAGCAATGGTACGAAAAGAGGAACAGGCCGCCCCATATCAAGCCGCCGGAATAGAGTGTGTTCTTGCGAACCTGGAAGGATCGGTCGAGGAGCTTGCTGATGCGGCGAAGAATTGCCAGGCGGTGGTATTCGCTGCCGGCTCAGGCGGAGCTACCGGATACGACAAAACCCTGTTAATCGATCTGGACGGAGCCGCAAAAATGATCGAAGCCGCCGAGCAGGCATCTGTTTCGCGTTTTGTGATGGTAAGTGCGCTTCAAGCCCATCATCGGGAATTTTGGAATGAGGAGATCAAACCGTATTACGCCGCCAAGCATTACGCGGATCGCATGCTTCGTCAGAGCAGCCTCACGTACACCATCATTCGTCCAGGAGGACTTACAAATAGACCCGGTACCGGTCGTATTACCGCTGCGGAGGATATCCAGGGCGGATCAATTCCGCGCGAGGATGTAGCACGAACGATTCTGTTATCCTTGGATGAAGAAAATACCTTCCGTCGTTCCTTCGATCTGATTTCAGGAGATACTCCTATATCCGAAGCTTTATCCTCTATTTAAAGAGAATGCCTTTGCCAAAAAAAATCGCCCCTTAGTATAAGCGGTACGTTGGTATCGGCTCATACTTCAGGGACGATTTTCCATACTAGTTCCAATCATAACCAGCTTACAATAAAAGCGGTCAATGCCAACGCAGGCGCATAGTTTATGATTTACTTTGTCACATTAGCCTTTGTTTTGCTACCTTACGCGCCTGTCTTCCGCAGCATTTGATTCCGCAATATATCTTTAACCGCAACCACCGCTTCTTCCACCCGGTCCACCGCCACAACGATAGGCGTGCTTCCCTCATATTGACTGAAAGAGTGATTATACTTGGGATCATAATAATGCTCGAGCAGCAGTTGTATTCCCTGAGCAAATCGACCCTCTTCCAACGACTTGCCGATTTCCGCAGCGATCGGTGTGTGGATCCTGCTTTTGATTAACTGGAAGGCTGCTAAATATTGCTCTTTAAAAGCAGCAGGGTTGTAATCCTCCAGAATCTGACGAACACGCTCGGCCATCGGCAGTTCTAACACGATGGCTACCCCAGACTCCTTCTTCTTCATGAGGAAATCGGGAACGGCAATTTTGCCGATCCGTTTGCTCTCCGCCTCAAATAACAAATACGGCGAAGATTCCAGTTGCTTCAGCCGCTCAACCAATCCCGAATCAAACGTCTTCTGATTATTCGCCTGGAGACCGATATGTCCAAAGATCGAGCCGCGATGTCCTGCCAGCCCTTCCAGGTCCACGACCGGGTAGCCTTCCTGCTGAAGCTGTTTAAGCACTGCGGTCTTGCCTGTGCCTGTCAATCCATGAAGGACAAATGCTTCCGCGTCCAGACTCTTATGCTCAAGCGTATCCAGCACATACTTCCGGTAAGCCTTAATCCCACCCGTAATTCGGTTGACATGGATATCCATTAAAGAGAGAACGGTTGCGGCGGTCCGGCTGCGCATGCCGCCCCGCCAGCAATAGACCGCCTTATCCCCTTCGATCTCCTTGAATTGCTTCACAAAGCTCGGGAGCTTGGCCGACATAATGGCAAGTCCACGCTCTTTAGCCGCATCCACGCTCACCTGTTTATAAATCGTCCCGATCTCCGCCCGTTCTTCATCATTGAAGACCGGAATGTTCAGACTTCCCGGAATGGTGGAATCCCTGTACTCCGAAGGGGAACGGACATCTATCAAAGTAATCTTCTTCTTGCTTTGCAGTTCCATTAATTCTTTTACGGTGATGTCTTGAAACATGTCTGTTCGCTCCTTTATTGATACAAAACCCGATTCCCTTTATAACTCAACGACAATGCGATTCGGATGGTTATCCACGACCTCACCGATTCTTCCTGCTTCCAGACCGGCATGGCGAAGCTCTGACAGAAGCTGATCGGCCTGCGAGCCATCAACCGCAATGAGGAGTCCTCCTGAAGTAACGGCATCGCACAATATCCACTTATCAATCTGGTCCATGCTGTCCGGGAAATCCACGTCATCCTTCACGTGATCATAGTTGTTTTTTGTACCGCCTGGAATAACACCACCATCGGCCATCTCTCGAACCCGCTCCAGAATAGGAACAGAAGGTTTAGAAATTCGGATCCCCGTGCCGCTTCCTTTTGCCATTTCAAGCGCATGGCCAAGGAGACCGAAACCAGTCACATCCGTGCACGCATGCACCTCATAAGGTTCCATGAGCTCGGCTGCCGTTTTGTTCAATGCCGCCATCACGGCGGTAACTCGGCGAATCTCCTCATCGCTTAACAGATCTTTCTTGATGGAACTCGTCAGGATACCCACGCCGATTGGCTTGGTCAAAATCAATGCATCGCCTGGCTTAGCACCGGCATTGGTTCTTACTCTGTCCGGATGGACAGTACCTGTAACAGCAAGGCCGAATTTTGGTTCTTTATCATCGATGGAGTGCCCGCCAACCAGGGTTACCCCCGCTTCCTTCAATTTATCCCCCGCACCTCTCAAAATATCCGTCAATACCTGCTTGTCCAGCGTTGAGATCGGAAATGCCACGATATTCAAGGCAGTCAACGGTTTGCCTCCCATGGCATAAATATCGCTGATGGCATTCGCTGCAGCCACTTGTCCAAAATCATAGGGATCATCCACAATCGGCGTAAAGAAATCGACGGTCTGAACCATAGCCAACTCATCCGTGAGGCGGTATACGCCAGCATCATCACTTGTATCCAAACCAACCAATAAATTGGGATTCGGCTCGGCTTGCGGGAGCTTGCGAATGACCTGTGCCAGGTCCGCAGGTCCGATCTTGCATCCGCATCCTCCTTTAGAGGAATACGAGGTTAATTTTATTTTCTCCGATTGACTCATCACGGGTCTTCCCTTCGTCTTAAGAGTTAATTTTAACAAAACACATGCAACAACCCCGGCGTGGATGCATAAAAAACGTCTCATCTACCCGGGGGATAATCTGATATTTGTCCGTTTACTAACACTTGTGATCACACACAATATCTATATTATAAGAAATCGGCTGCTCCAAGTCTAATGGTCTTCCTATTTCTTGCAATTACCGGGAATATCTTTCTTCGTTCTGTCCGCAATGTGATATACTAATTGATTGGATATGTAAATCATTTCACAACACATCGGGGGAATATAGATCATGAATCACTCAAGCGACGGCAGAATGGCCTTTGATCATTCGGATCGCAGAAGAACCATCTGGTTCATCACCATCTTCATCATCATTGCAGCAACAGGGCTAACCTACGTAAAATGGTGGCCTTATTACGATAAAGCGCTCAAAGCTATTATGGAGCACAGCATTGGCTCTTCCATATTAGGCCTGGACCCGGGCAATGCCGTGCCTTCTTGGCAAGCAGCCTGGGAATATGCGGTCACGTATTTTAAAGCAGTTTGGAAAGCGGCGGTGCTCGGTATCCTGCTCGGGACCTTGATCCAGTCGCTGCTGCCCTCCCAGTGGCTGCTCCGCGTACTAGGCAAAACCACCTTCGGCAGCACGGCGATTGGAGGAATCGCCTCCATTCCGGGCATGATGTGTTCCTGCTGCGCAGCACCGATCGCGATCGGTCTGCGTAAGAAAAAGGTGTCCGTAGGCTCCGCCCTCGCGTTCTGGATCGGTAACCCGACCATCAATCCGGCGACACTCGTGTTTATGACGTTTGTTTTGTCATGGAAATTCACCGCGCTGCGTTTGATCTTCGGCATCATTCTGACCTTTGGCGTCAGTTATCTGGCTAACCGCTTTGCCAAAGAGGCGAATCCAGTAGAGATTGACGCGCCAGAGAGCACTGAACAACTCGATGAACGTCCACTGTGGAAACGCTGGTTCGCCAGCATCGGTCATATGATTATTCGGGTGGTACCGGCTTATTTTATCGCTGTGCTTCTCCTTGGCGCCCTGCAAGTGTGGATGTTCCCGCATTTGGGAGCTGCTGCTGGAAACACGCTGCTGGCCGTCATTTTCTTCTCCGTGATGGGAATGCTGTTTGTCATTCCAACCGCTGCGGAAATCCCGATCATTCAGGCCTTTATGGCCGCGGGCCTCGGAGCGGGCCCGGCCGCAGCGCTCCTTCTGACCCTGCCGGCCATCAGTCTTCCATCTCTTCTCATGGTGAGACGCTCATTCCCGAGGAACGTCATGTGGTTTGTTGTTGCTGCCGTGGTCCTGCTTGGAATTATATGCGGTATAGCGGGAATGCTGATCCTGTAGACCCAGCTCCAACTTTTTCGATTATCTTTTCAATTTTTATTTTTTCTTAAGGTAAACCCTTGGCTTATCTGGTAAAGTGATTAAAGAATGAACTAACTCATTATTACATGCAGTCGAAGGGAGTCAATCATTAAATGAAAGATAACGATTTGCAGCCAAACCATCCGGGGCAACCCGAGGATGAACAAGGACAAGCCCAAGAGAAAGAGAAAGAGAATAATCAACAAGATCCGGGCAGCTTGTCTAATGAAGAAGAAAGAATAGATTCAACCTATCCTGAGTCGATCGAGCTTCACAAGGATGAGAACGAACAGCCTGCACTCATGCATCCAACAGGGGATCAACCGCTTAACGATGAACAGTCCCCTGCAGGTGGCGGCGGCAACGGAAGCAAAGGTTGGATGATCGCTTCGCTGGTATTGGCGGCAGCGTTAATCGTCGTCCTGATTGTCCCTCCGTTTGCCAAGGGATCCGGCAATGAAGCTATAGCTAAAGTCAATGACGTTAACATTACCAAGGATAATCTATACAACGAGCTTGTCAGCGCAGGCGGCAAACAAACACTCAATTCCATGATCACAGAGGAATTGATTCAGCAGGAGTTGAAGAAGAAATCCATTACGGTGACCGATGCTGACGTCAATAAAGAAGTGGACACCTTGAAGGGAAGTTTCCCGTCCGAGGATCAATTCAATAGTGCTCTTCAGCAAAGCGGCATGACGCTCGATGACCTGAAAAAGCAAACCAAAACCCAGGTCGAGCTCAAAAAACTGATGGCCGACAAAATCAAAGTCACCGATGAAGAAATTAAAGAAATTTACGATCAAAACAAAGAAAGCTTCGCTACGCCTGAGCAAGTTCGCGCATCCCACATCCTGGTCGAGACCAAGGAAGAAGCTGAAGCCATCGAGAAGCAGCTGAAGGAAGGCGCCGACTTTGCAGCGATTGCCAAAGAGAAGAACCAAGATGCTACGAAAGAAACCGGCGGCGACCTGAACTTCTTCGGACGCGGCCAGATGGACCCTGCATTTGAAGAAGCAGCGTTCAAATTGAAGAAGGGCGAAATCAGCGACCCGGTGAAGAGCTCCTTCGGTTACCACATCATCAAGGTTACCGATCGTAAAGCAGCCACGAACCCTACCCTTGAAGATAAAAAGGAAGAGATCCGCAGTCAGCTTGAGAACCAGAAGGTTTATTCCGAATCCACAGCTTATATTCAAGAGCTGAAGGATAAAGCAACCATCACCAATACGCTGGAAGAAACTCCGGCTGAAACGCCTGCAGATCCTGCAAAGGAAACACCGGAAGCACCTGCTGCACCATAAATATTAGTCCAAGCCCCTACCCTTGAGGTAAGGGCTTTTTTTAATGCGAAATAAAAAGTTCTTTAAACCCCAGGGAAAACATGTTAGAATGTAAGCGTTATCAAATGTTGATCTTGGAAAAGGGGGAAGCAGAATGATGAAGCACGTATCGGAATCCCGCAACATGTATGAGGACTTCGTGGTGGAGACAGACATTCTGTTCTTTAAAACCGGATCGCACGGTTTGGTCAGCTTTCACGGCAGAAACTATAACATTAAAAAGAGAATGACTGCCGAAAAAATTGCATCCCTGCTCTCCGGTAAACAGTTCTATCATGTCGGCGGAAACTGCTACGTTAACGTAGACAAAATCACGACGGTAGAACAAGGCATCGTTTACTTTGGGGAGAAGGCACCTTCTGCCAAACATCTTCGGATTCCGAGATGGAAGCAAGAGGCACTCAAGCGCCTTGTCGCTGAAGTAAAACAGCCTGTTTGAGAGCAGCGCTCTCTTCAGAATCAGGCGTCAAGCACAGAAGATCCCGTATCCGTTAACCGGAAGCGGGATCTTTTGGTTTACAGGGTTAAAGCTTCAGTTTTTTAGCATTGAGTATGTACAGATGCTTCAGCGGCATTGCACCGTTTCTGTACTTCCGGGCACCGGATTCAAACAGAACGTACAGATCATTACCCCTCATCGCAATATTCTCGGACATCGGAGGCATCGTCAGCGGCGTAGCCGCAGCCTTTCCCTTTGCTCCACGAGTATATATGAGCAATTTGCTTGCATTGTTGCGGCCGCAGGATTGGCTGTACACAACGCTTGATTTCGTCACGACCGCCCCTTGTATACGGTCAGGTGTACTCCATATATAGGTCGCCTTCCGATTCGACGGGAAACCGTCGCTGGACGTCAATGGATAACCTCGCAGTTTGCCCTTAGGTCCCGGCGCACACTGTTTGCCTCCTTGATCCTCACCATCCATATATTCGCCAATCCATAGAATGCCGTCTAAATACGTGGCATAGGATGCTTTATGGCCGAGCGCATATGGAGTCATGACAATATCGCTGTAATCTTTCTTGCTGCTCATTGTACTCAGCGGAATTTTGTACACATTTTTGCCGGACGTTACCCACAGATGATTTTTGCTAACCGCAAGCCCTCCGACATGCCCGGTATGCTTTTTGCTGCCGCTCTCATACAAATAGAGTGTTTTGATACGTTTGCTGGTTTTGCTGCTTGTAATCGAGATGCTGCTGGCTTGATTGCTGTCCTTATTGCCCCAATAATGCGAGATAATAATCCAGTTCTTGCTCGGAACGAGAGCCAGTCCTTGCGGAATCCACTCCTTGGTCCCGGAGTAACCAGGAATAGGAGCGCCCTTTTTGCTGATATCGAAGAACTTTTTGTACTTCGAGCTGGCTGCTTCGACCTCTCCGGGATGAACAAGCCCGCTTAAGCTGAAGATCAGCACTAAGCTAAGCAGGAGAAATGCATAACGTTTGGCTCCCTGTCGTTTACTCACAATCAATACACCTCTCTTCCATCGTCATAATCTATAACGGTATGATTTTCACCTTGCTTACCTACTTAAATGTATGTATTCTGGTCTGGTTGTACCTGATGATCGATAGGGATGCAAGGGTATGATCCTACCCCTAACTTGCCCCATATTATGGTAATATCAAATTAAAGGCTTATGAACATAGAGAGGATGATTGCGCATCAGTCCCTATTTTGATCCGAAATATCCGAAAGTTTTTACTGCTTTCTCCATTGAACATTGGATAGCCATTATGGTATTTATCGCCCTTGGCTCGCTGTTGTACCTGTTCAGGACTACAATCGCCTCCAAGCCTTCTTTGCAAAAGACCGTGAGATGGGGGCTGCTTGCTGCACTTTCGTTACCCGAAGCCTCCCTTCATATCTGGTATGCGTCAACGGGAATATGGGACCCTGCCACTTCGCTTCCATTGGAATTGTGCAGCTTGACCCTGTTTCTCTCCATCGCCATCCTGCTTACGGATGAACGCCGTCTATATCCGTTAGTTTACTTTGCCGGAATTGGAGGGGCCTTACAAGCTATATTAACCCCCAATCTGGGTTACCCTTTTCCCCACTTCCGGTTCTTTCATTTCTTCGTTGTTCATATCGCGATCATATTGACGGCGTTGTACATGACATGGGTTCGAGGATACCGTCCAACCTGGAAATCCATTGCCTGGACGATGGTCTTCCTGAACGTATCCGCAGCCGTTGTCGGTCTGGTCAACCTCGCTGTCGGCTCGAATTATATGTTCCTGATGCACAAGCCGGACACGGCTTCGCTGCTAGACCTGCTGGGACCGCATCCCGTATACATCCTCGTTGAGGAGCTCATCGCACTCGCGCTGTTTATCCTTATGTATGCCGCCTTTTTTGTCATTCCGGATCGCTTGAAACGCAGTCGCCGCCGTAAACAAGAACAAACACCTTTTTCTTCGGCTGGCAGTTGAAGAAGGAGTCCTATAAATATAAAGCGTATGGATTGTAAACGCCCTGTGTATTCGGGCGCGGCAATCCATACGCTTTTTTTCAGGGAAAAGCCTAGACTAATCCTTAATCCTTAAGATACAGCCTGGAGGTTGCTTCCCAAATTTCGCCCGGAGCCAAACCGAACAAGCCGATATCGTCAGCCGGCAAGTCCACGTTCGGTGCATTCACCAGGTTGATCTGTGGTTCGGGACAGAAGAACTTCCGGGATGCCTTGTTGTTCCATACCATCCACTGCTTATACGAATTGCCGACATCATAAACGAACGTTTTGCCAAGCTTGGTATCCGTCAATTCCATGCGGTTTCTGCCATTTTGCGGAACGGCCGTGTAATGGTTGTCCATCGAATCGAAATAAGGATTTACGCCGCTTGTCCGAAGCAGTTCTTCTTCTGGCGTCAGAGTCTGGAACTTGCCAGTCGGCAGCATCCGCTCACTCATTTCCCACCGCTCGCCCATGGTAATTCTCACGACGCAGTCATCCGCCGTGCTCCCGGGTGCAAACGGAGCGTTGATCGCCGTGTGGAAGGCTAGCAGGCACGGCATGCTGCCGGTACCCTGATTCCTTATAAACACATGCTGGGCCAAACCATCCTGATTCAGCGTGTAGCGAAGCCGGAAGGTGAACTGGTGCGGAAGCATGGCATACACGGGATGATCCTCATCAATGGTGACCGAAACCACCACGTAACTTTCAGCCTCGCTGCTGCCAAATTCCTCGACGCTCCAAGGAATTGTATGTAAAAAGCCATGGAGGTGATTGCCCGTCGCTTCTTCGTTGATCGGAAACTGATAGGTTTGTCCATTCCATGGAAACCGGCCGTCCTCATAACGATTAGGCGGAAAGAGAACAGGAATGCCGTGAACGCCCGGATTGGATTTGAATCCTTCCATTTCGTCTGCTTCCGGTTCGCGAAGGAACCGGTAACCGCTTTCGTTATCCCTAAAAGCGATGAGATTGCCTCCGATTTCGGGCAATATCACCGCTTCGTAAGGGCCGTGCTGGAGCCAAACCGCGCGCTCTCCGTGATATGATCCTTCATACGCTTTGTGGTTCATCGGGTCATCTCTCCTCTCAAGTGTGAACGTATATAGATTATCATACCAGTGCCCTTAACTTCTATATTTGAGGAGGGATTGTCATTAGAGTCATCCTCTCCCCCCTCACCCCGTTTGTTTAAAATTACATACCGGTTAAGACGTAAGTTTCGTTTTAGAAGAGTTTTGCAAAAGTGGAGCCGGGGCCGATTGATCGCTTGCTGTAGTCTGTGTGGCCGAGACCAACTCCTCATCCAGTTCCTTCGTGTATTCGAGTGTCTGCTGCTCGCTCCAACCCAGTACCGTAGCCATATAATCGATCACAGGCAGCTTCCATTTTCTCGTCCAATCGATATGAAATAATAGGGAACCCGTGCGACGGATAAAAAAGTCGGCCGGCTTCACTGCCATCTCATGCTGAATCGCATACATCAGAGGAACCAGCACCGATACCGGAAGCACCGCTGCTTCCGCCTGTTCGGAGCCCTCCTTGGCCAAGCGGAACAATTCCGACACGTTGGAGCCGTACGTTCGCGCCCACTGCTCGGCGAGCTTACGGTCAATTCCTTGCGCGGCGCCGATCTCCGCCTGCTTGCGGACAAAATCAGGGAATTGGGCCGAGCCGCCAACCTCACCGCCGGAAATAGGCAGATTCTTCGTTACGCAGGCACCATACGCTTTCCCGCCGCTTTCTTGGATCCGTCTCGCAACCAGGTCGACGACGGTGCCGGCCATTTTGCGATAGCCGGTCAGCTTCCCTCCGGCAATGGTAATCAGGCCAGACGGGGACTCCCAAATTTCATCCTTTCGTGAAATTTCGGACGGGCTTTTGCCTTCCTCCAGAATCAGGGGCCGGACTCCCGCCCATCCCGATTCAACGTCTGCCGGGTTTAGCTTCACGCCAGGGAACATGTAATGAATGGCTTTCAATATATAATCCCGGTCCTCCACCGTGATCAAGGGACGTACGGGATCGGCCTTGTAGACCGTGTCGGTGGTGCCTACGTAGGTCTTCCCGTCGCGGGGAATAGCAAACACCATTCGGCCGTCAGGTGTATCGAAGTACACCGCTTGACGAAGCGGAAACTTGGATTGATCGATGACCAGATGAACCCCTTTGGTCAGCTGAAGCATTTTCCCCTTCTTGGACTTATCCATTTCGCGCACCTGATCCACCCAGGGCCCTGCCGCATTTACGATTTTGGTTCCGGATACGGACTTGACCCCGCCACCCAGCATATCTCTTACGGTGATACCGGTAATTCGTCCATTCGCATCATAATTCAACGATTCGGCCTTCGTGTAATTGAACAGAACCGCCCCTCTGGCGGCTGCCTCCTTCATGACCTCCAGCGTCAGCCTGGCATCGTCCGTCCGGTATTCCACATAATAACCGCCGCCCTTAAGGCCCTCCTGCTTCAGAAGCGGCTCCCGCTTCAGCGTCTCGGATGCCGACAGCATGGAACGCCGTTCTCCCCGCTTTACGCCGGCCAGGAAATCATACACCATCAGCCCGATAGAGGTGCTGAACCTTCCAAAGGTGCCACCCCGGTGTATCGGCAGGAGCATCCACTCCGGCGTGGTAACATGCGGCCCATTCTCATACACAACAGCCCGTTCTTTGCCAACTTCGGCCACCATGCCAACTTCAAACTGCTTCAGGTACCGCAGGCCGCCATGCACCAGCTTGGTCGAACGACTGCTCGTTCCTGCGGCAAAATCCTGCATCTCGACCAACAAAACTGACATCCCGCGCGTGACCGCATCCAGCGCAATCCCTGCACCGGTTATGCCCCCTCCGATAACAATCAGATCGAAGGTTGCCTCTGCAATTTCTTGAAATCGATGCCTGCGCTCCAAACTTGAAAACGACTGTACCTGCTTCACAATGAATCCCTCCCAGTATGATTTACCCTGTTTTTATCTATCGTTACCCTTCCAATGCAAAAAGACAGCAAAAAAGAGACCACGAAACGCGCAGTAACAAACCCCATATCATGAGGTATTCCGCGCCTAGTGGTCTCTCCAAGTCTCCAGACATGTATTCACTTAATGATCATTATACCATAGAAAATGCTAATGAAAAGCCATTGCCGCATAAACGGCTTTTTTCCAGCCGCTGTATAATTGCTCCCTTACGTCTTCCTCCATGGTTGGCTTGAAGCTTTGCCCCATGCTCCATTTGCTGCAGATTTCCTCCTGATCCTTCCAGAAGCCGACAGCGAGCCCAGCCAGGTAAGCGGCACCGAGTGCCGTTGTCTCCGTAATGTTCGGCTGTTCCACCGGAACATTCAGGATGTCGCTTTGGAATTCCATGAGAAACGTGTTGGATACAGCCCCTCCATCCACCCGCAGGGATGTGATGCCATAGCCGGAATCTTCTTCCATCACGGATAGGACATCCCGAGTTTGATACGCAAGCGACTCCAGGGTTGCACGGATAAAATGCTCCTTCGACGTGCCTCGCGTCAGGCCGAATACGGCCCCTCGGACATCGCTGTTCCAGTATGGACTGCCGAGTCCGACAAAAGCTGGCACCACGTACACGCCTTCTGTTGAGTTGACCCGACGCGCATAGGGCTCACTGTCCTTGGCCTCCCGGAACATCCGAAGACCGTCGCGCAGCCACTGGATCGCCGAGCCGGCCACGAACACACTGCCCTCAAGCGCATACTGTACACCGCCATCCAGTCCCCAGGCGATCGTGGTGATCAGCCCATGCTCGGATTTTACGGGCTGGTCGCCGGTGTTCATCAGCATAAAGCTGCCGGTTCCGTAGGTCGTCTTCACCATGCCTTCCGAGAAGCAGGTCTGCCCAAATAGCGCCGCCTGCTGATCGCCGGCTGCTCCGGCAATTGGAACCTCGCGACCGAAGAAATGATAGGAAACGGTATTGGAATATACCTCGGAAGAAGGCCTGACTTCGGGCAGCATGGCCATGGGGATATCTAGGAGTTGCAGGAGCTCCTCATCCCATTTCAATTCATGAATGTTGTAGAGCATCGTTCGCGATGCGTTGGAATAATCGGTCACGTGCGCCTGGCCTCCGGACAGCTTCCAGATCAGCCAGGTATCGATGGTCCCGAATATAATGTCACCGCGCTCGGCCCGCTCACGGGCACCGTCTACATGATCGAGGATCCATTTGATCTTCGTTCCCGAGAAATAAGGGTCAATCAAAAGTCCGGTCTTCTCCCGAACCATCCCGTCATGTCCGGCGGCAATCAGCTCCTCGCAGATGCCCGCCGTCTGGCGGGATTGCCAGACAATGGCGTGGTATATCGGTTCGCCACTATTCCGATCCCAAACCACGGCCGTCTCCCGCTGATTCGTAATTCCGATTCCGGCAATCTGATCCGCCTTCACGCCCGCTTCGGATAAGCATGTCGCAATGACCGCAAGAATGGAGCCCCATATTTCATTGGCATTCTGCTCCACCCAGCCCGGCTTGGGAAAATACTGCGGAAACTCCTTATGAGCCGAGTGTACGATTTCTCCTTCCTTGTTGAACAGAATAGCGCGCGAGCTTGTTGTTCCTTGGTCAAGCGCCAGAATGTACTGCTCCAATCAACTTCTCCCCTTCCGCATATGCATTTAACCAAAGATAACGTGCAGGTGGAAACGTTGTCAAATCCAGTATTCCGTAAGCGAGAAACCTAGCAAGTCCTGCAACAGGACTGAGGCCGCACCCATTAACTTGTCTTCCTCGCCAAGGGAGGCCAAACCGAATACCATGTCCTCCTTCAGAATCGGCAGCGCATGCCGGTCTATATAGCTGCGGACCATTTCCAGCAAATTCGGATTTCCATGCGCCATTTCCCCGCCCAGGATTAGCGCTTCGGGATTAAACATATTGACCAGATTGACGATGGCTGCTCCCAGAAGCTCCGCCACTTCCTCATTCAGATCCCTCGCCAGCCTGTCCCCTCTGCGAAGAGCTTCCTTGAATACGGACGGAACAATTTTACTGTAATCTCCCCCGCTGAGCTCCTGGATTAACGTCGGTCTCCCCGTTGCAATTGCCGTTATAATTCGCGAATACACGGCCATCCAGCTGATGTAACTGTCCAAGCAGCCTACATTGCCGCATTCGCAGCGGATGCCGCTGCGGTTTACGCTCGTATGCCCGAATTCGCCGGCACCGCCATGCTTGCCCCTTAGGAGATGATCGTTAATTAAAATACCGGAACCAAGCCCGTCGCCAATGGAGATATAAATCAGGTTCGCAAATGCGTAATCGCCAAATCGGCGTTCAGCCAGTACAACGGAATTCATATCGTTCTCCACCCAGGTGCGCAGTCCATAGCGTTCTTCAATAATCCGTTTCAACGGAACATCGGTCATGCGAAGTTTCGTGTTATAGTGCACCATGCCCTGACTATCACTCACAATACCCGGCACGGTAACGGAAATCCCGACACACCGCTCTAAGTCTTCTTGGCCTGTCATGAAATTGTCCATCAGGCTCAGCAGCCGCTCGATAACGGCTTCTCCTTGGAGCCCGGCTAGAGGATGCGTTTCCTTCTGGAGCACCTTCGCCTCCAGATTCATGCGGGCCAGCATCATAACCGAATTCGTTATCGCTACAGCGAACAAATAATGATTATCCGGATTGAATTTAAGCAGAATGGGTTTTCTCCCTCCGCTGGAGGAGCCCGTTCCAATCTCGGAAACGTAGCCTTCCTTGATGAGTTCCTGTACGGCTGAGGCGACCGTGGAGGGACTCAGCTTGTTTTTTTTGGCCAGATCGATTCTGGATATGGGTCCCTCTGTGCGGATCTTGTTCAGCACCATGGACCGGTTTAATGCCTGAATCAGCTTATGGTCACCTTTTTTCATATTGTTCAAGCAAGCTCAACCTCTCTATCGTTTCTTCGCATAGTGCGACTTTCTGTATCGGAAAAATGAGGATAGAATCACTATAACATGTTCCAGAACTGAATAAAAACTTATTCCATTACTCGAAATAAGATGTAACGTTAGATCTCATGCTGATTCTCTCATATTGTGAAAAAAAGAATTTAAACGGATTTGAAATCGCTATCTTGAAAAATAATCGAGGGGATTATATAATCTTTCGCAATAGAAGCTGGTTGTTCTGTCAAGAAAGATAGCATATCGATGTTAACTTTTTTCGACTTATGGAATAACTATTGCTTTTTACATCACTTACATAAAGGGGGCGCATATGGGGTCCGCTTCACTTCGAACAAGCCGTACGACCAACCACGCTTGATCAAAAACCATGTGAATTCAAGGAGGGTTATCTGATGAAAAAAAGAATGTCTGTCCTGATTTCGGTATTATTCGTGTTCACCGCGTTACTCTCTGCTTGCGGAGGCGGCAATGCCTCTGGAGGAGAAAACGGCAAGAAGGTCATCAGCGTCGCTCTATGGGACGAAAATGTGCGGGACACGCTGGACAAGTCCATTAAAATTTTCAATGAGAAGCACCCGAATGTTGAAGTGAAAGTGACTTACACCCCATGGGCCGATTATTGGACCAAGCTGAAAACCAGCCTCGCCGGCAACAGCGGTCCTGACGTCTACTGGATGAACGGTCCTAACTTTCATTCCTATGCCTCCTCCGGTCTGATCAAAGACCTGTCTCCCCTAATTGAGAAAAGCGGTCTGGACACCTCGGTTTATACCGAAGCGCTCGTCGATATGTACACCTATCAGGGTAAACTTCACGGACTCCCTTACTTCCAGGATTCCGTTGGACTTTTTTACAATAAAGAATTGTTTGACCAAGCAGGTCTGCCTTATCCCGACAAGAGCTGGACCTGGCAAACCGTCGAGGAGAACGCAGCCAAACTGACGGATAAATCGAACGGCATTTATGGCTTCATCGCGCCGATCGACAGCCAGATCGGATACTACAACTTCATTGCTCAAGCGGGCGGATACGTCATCTCGGACGATAAGAAATCATCCGGATTTGATACACCCGAAGCGCTATCGGCCTTCCAGTGGGAGCAGAGCTTGATTGAAAAGGGTTATTCCCCAAGCGCCCAGCAGCAGCTTGAAACGAAGTCCCGCCAATTGTTCGGCTCCGGCAAGGCCGCTATGTTCCCGGGGATTTCGGTTAACTCCCCCGAGTTATACAAGCTTCTCGGCGATAAACTCGGTGTCGCTGAACTTCCTGCCGGCAAGGAAAAGGCATCGATCGTTCATGGACTCAGCTGGGCCATCAACGGCAAGACGAAGGTCGAGCAGGAATCCTGGGAGCTGATTCAGATTCTTTCCGGCAAGGAAGGTCAGGAATTACTCGCCGAATCTGGATTCTCGATGCCTGCATACAAAGGCACGGAGGGCGGCTGGCTGAAGTCCATCCCATCTCTTGATCTACAGGTGTTCGTGGACAGCCTGGAGTTCGCCGTACCTTATCCCGTATCCCAGAAAACGGCAGAGTGGCAAGACGCTGAAGTGAAGGAAATTCAGGCGGCTTTCCTCGGAAAGAAATCGTTTGAAGAAGCACTGAAAAATGCCGGCGAACAGATGAATGCGATCCTTGCGACAGAAACGAAATGACAAGCGGCCACGCCCAATACGGAAATTAAGAAAGGACGGTGCAGCCTGTGAGCTCTCCCATCACCGTGACCACAGAACCTCCTAAAACAACAACCAAGCGAAAAGTTGGGAAACTTGCCGTACACGAAGCTGTCTGGGGGTATATCTTCATTCTTCCTGTTGTGCTGGGCCTCGGTCTGTTCTATATGGCACCTTCCGCAGCATCTCTGTTCCTGTCGTTTACGTCGTGGGATGGATTAACTTCACCACAATTCATCGGATTCGATAACTTCGCAAATTTGATGAAGGACGACAAATTCACCGGTTCCTTGCTCAACACGATGCTGTATACGGTCGGTACGGTGCCATTATCCGTTGCACTCGCAACGGTGCTGGCCGTGCTTTTGAACCAGAAGATCAAAGGCATGGTCTTCTACCGCACCCTCTATTTCATTCCCGTGATCACCATGCCGATCGCGGTCGGCATGGTATGGAAATGGTTATACAACTCCGAATTCGGATTGATCAACCATGTGCTGGGCGTCATGAACCTGCCGCAGCCCAACTGGCTGTTCGATGAGCGATTCGCCTTGTTCTCCATCGTGCTTGTCAGTGTCTGGAGCAGCATCGGATACAATGCCGTCATTCTGCTGTCCGGTCTGCAGGGCATCTCCGGCAGCTATTATGAAGCGGCTTCGCTTGACGGAGCGGGGACGTTGTATAAGTTTTTCCGAATTACACTTCCTCTGCTCACGCCCAGCTTGTTCTTTGTCTTGGTCATGTCTTTCATCAATTCGTTCCAGGTGTTTGACCTGATCTTCATCATGATGGATCAACAGACCACGATGCTGGAATCCACCCGAACGGTTGTATACAGCATCTGGGAAGATGGCTTCAAATACTTCAACATGGGTTACGCTTCAGCGCAGGCCTTCATTCTGTTTATCGTTATTCTGATCATCACCATGGTCCAGATGTATATTCAGAAGCGCTGGGTCCACTACCAATAACAGGAGGTGTGTAGATGTGAATACTTCAACCAATACGGGAAAAGCAAGCCGTCTAGCGGTCCACATCCTGTTAGCTGTCGGGGCGCTGCTCATGATTATGCCGTTTCTGTGGATGATATCCACATCCTTCAAGTCCTTTGCGGACTCCATGTCCGTTCCGCCCAAATGGCTGCCTGTGGAATGGCACCCGGACAACTACCTGCGGGTCATCCAAACCATCGACTTCGGTACCTACTACTTGAACACCATAATCGTGACGGTGGGACGGACGGCTGGCCAACTCATTCTGTGCTCCCTTGCAGCCTATGCATTTGCCAGCTTGAGATTCCCTTTCAAGAACGCCATCTTTCTCGCGCTCCTGGCCGTGTTGATGGTCCCTTCCCAGGTCGTTATGATTCCGAGCTTTGTCATCATGCGCGAGTTCAATTGGCTGGACACATTCTATGTGCTGATCGTACCCGGCATATTCAGCGCCTTCGGTACATTCTTACTGAGACAGTTCTTTATGACACTGCCGAAGGATCTGGAGGAAGCCGCCAAAATTGACGGCTGCAGTTACTTCCGGATTTACTGGAATATTTACTTGCCTTTATCCAAGGCGGCTCTCGTCTCCCTGGCGATCTTCACCATATTAGCCTCATGGAACGATCTTCTGTGGCCGCTCATCATGACAAGCTCTGAGGAGATGCGCGTCCTTTCGATCGGGATTTCCAGCTTCCAGGGACAACATTCCACCGATTACCCGCTGCTGATGGCAGGCGCCCTAATGGCTACCCTTCCCATCATCATTCTGTTTATCTTCCTTCAGCGTTACTTTATTGAAGGGATCGCCATGAACGGGATTAAAGGATAACACTCGGATCGCTCGAACCATGCAGAAAAGGAGTGTACGGAAATGTTACAGGTGTTAGTTATTGGAGCAGGCACCATGGGAAGAACCCATGGTGCCGCCTATGCTTCGATCCCGGGCGTTAAGCTTGCTGGCGTTGCGGGTATCCGGGTGGAGGAAGCGCAGCAGAGTTAGCGGACAGACATGGCGTACAGGCCTATGCTTCATTCGAAGCAGCGGCACAGAAGGCGTCGTGGTATTTGAGAGGTTCTTCTGTGCTTTTTATCATTGCGCATCCGTCAATCTAGGTTCAAATGAGTGCTTGAATAATATGGATAGCGGGGCTATAATCACGTGTGAGTAATCGAGTTACCGGAATATGTAACCAACATCTTATACGATCAGGAGTGAGGCAACCTATGATTAAAGCAGGCGTGCTAGGAGCGGGAGGCATGGGCGCCGTCCATATCAAAAACCTTCACGGGAACGAACACGTTCAGCTGGCTGCAATATGCGATACCAATGAAACGTTAGCGCAGCAGCAGGCCGAACTGTACGGCACAGCTTACTATACGGACGGCAGCACGATGCTGGAGCAAGAACATCTGGATGTGCTGTATGTGTGCATTCCACCATTTTGCCATGGGGATATCGAAGAACAGGCAGCCGCGAAGGGCATTCACCTCATGGTGGAGAAGCCGCTGGGACTGGACGCCCAGTCCGTCCGCCACAAAGCCAAGGTCATTGCTGAAAGCGGAATCATTGCAGCTTCCGGCTACTGTCTGCGGTACCTGGACACGGTTGCGATTGCCAAAGACTTTCTCAAGGACAAAAAAATCGGCATGGTTCGCGCCCACTACATTACAACACCTGTACCAACTCCTTGGTGGCGCAAAAAGGAATTATCTGGCGGACAGCTAGTTGAGCAATCCACGCACACCATGGACTTGGTTCGCTACCTGTGCGGCGATATCACCCGCCTGTATGCTGATATGAAGCTGCTTCTGGTAGACGACATCCCGGACCTCGATATTCCGGATGTGGGCGCCATCCAATTCGTGTTGGATTCCGGAGCTGTCGGCCATATGCAAACTGGATTTATCCAGTTCGATCACCGCAGCGGAATCGAGATCATGGGCCGCGACTTCCGCGTCGTTCTGGACGGAACCACGCTCTCCATTGTAGAGAAGGAGAAAGAGATCGTGTATCGGAGCAAAACGGACTTCTACAAAAATCTTACCAACGCCTTGATCGACGCCATTCGTAACAACGATCCGAGCCTAGTGCTGGCATCTTATGAAGACGGCTTCAAGACGCTGGAAGTGACGCTTGCGGCCAATGAATCTGCGGAAACTGGAAAACCCGTTATCCTACAAGCATAATAATATGGGGCATGCTCATGGTCTGAAAACCTTGAGCATGCCCCTTAATTTTGAATTGGCATGGAGTAGCGCAGTAACATATATGCTTGTCAATCCACCCGTTTCGCATTCTTGTGCAATGATATACTCGCCCCGCTCTTATAAACCAAGCGAAATATACTTCACCTCCAGGAACTCATCCATTCCGTAGTGCCCGCCTTCCCGGCCCAGTCCACTCTCTTTGAATCCGCCGAATGGTGCTTGCGCCGTCGAAGGTACGGGATCATTCACGCCCACAATCCCGTAGTCCAGCGATTCCGCAATGTTGACCGCTTCGCCTAGATTCTGCGTGAATACATAGGCGGCTAAGCCATAAGGACTGTTATTGGCTCGCTGCACCGCTTCGTCTATCGTCCGGAAAGTGGTAATGGGCGCAAGGGGGCCGAAAGTTTCCTCATTCATACACTCCATGTCATCGGTTGCGTTCATGATGACCGTCGGCTCAACATAATTGCGACCCAGCTCAGATAATGCTTGACCTCCTGCCAGAATGACGCCGCCCTTCTCTTCCGCGTCCTTGATCTGTCTTACGACTTTATCCACAGCGTCCCGGTTAATCAAAGGACCAATATCGACGCCGTTCTCCAGTCCATTTCCTACCTTCAATTGCTTGACAAGCTCAGCAAACTTCGCGGCAAACGCCTGCGCAATGCCTTCCTGAACATATACCCGGTTGGCACACACGCAGGTTTGTCCCCCATTGCGGAATTTAGAGGAGATTAATCCGGCAGCCGCTTGGTTCAGGTCAGCCTGATCCGTCACAATAAACGGCGCATGACCGCCAAGCTCCAGCGATATTTTCTTGACGTTAGCGGCAGCTCCGGCCATCAGCTGTTTCCCCACCTCGGTTGATCCTGTAAAAGACAGCTTTCTTACACGGCTGTCCGCCTGCCACACGCTGGAAATGTCGCTTGAAGATCCAGTTACGATGTTAATGACCCCGGCAGGAATACCAGCCTGATCGGCAAGCTCTACCAGCTTGATGGCCGTAAACGGCGTCTCACCAGATGGCTTGATCACCACCGTGCATCCGGCTGCTAGAGCGGGCGCCACCTTACGGGTAATCATGGATGCCGGAAAGTTCCACGGCGTAATCGCTGCTACGACGCCAACGGGCTGCTTCGTTACGATGATGCGTTGGCGGCTGGATGATCCGGGTATGGTCTCGCCGTAGATTCGTTTGCCTTCCTCCGCATACCAGGCCACAAAGCTGTTGGCATATTGTATCTCGCCTGCTGCTTCCTTCAGCGGTTTCCCCTGCTCCGTGGTCATAATCCGCGCCAATTCATCCGTATGCTCCGCTATGAGCTGATGCCAGCGGCGCAGCAGTTCCCCTCGCTCATTCGCCGTTCTGCGAGACCACGCCGGAAAAGCATCGGCTGCCGCATCGACGGCCAGGGCGGCTTCCTTCTTGCCAGCCTTGGACACGGTACCTATCACCTTGCCATCCGCCGGATTATATACATCCATCTGTTCTTCGGTCTGAATCCATTGTCCAGCAATATAGACTTGATTTCGAAACATAGTAAAGACCTCCTCATCGTCTCTTCAGGCTGCAAGTGTCTATTGATCATCATCTTCTAGGTCACGATTCGTCCTTCTTATTATCCGTTACCCACTTACCCTAATGCAAAAAAAATAAAACACCGGAGCTCATGTGAAAGCTCCAGTGTTTTCTATATTCATAACGGCTTCACTATCTTATTTAATCGCTGCGTCTACTTCCGTGATCATTTCGGATACGGACGTCAGGCCGCCACCGGAAAGATACCAGAAATCCGGGTTCAAGTAAACGATATTACCCTCTTTCGCCGCGTTCGTTGTATTCACAAGTTCGTTCTCAACGACCGCTTTAGCGCCTGAATCCCCTTCGCCTGTGGCAACCGCAGCACCGCGATCGACAACAAAGAGATAATCCGGGTTCATCTCAACGATGTACTCATTCGAAATGTCTTTACCATGTGTGCTGACTTCGATGTTAGGATCTACAGCTTTGAAACCGAACACGTCATGCAGAATACCGAAGCGGGAACCTGGTCCGTATGCACTGATTTTGCCTTCGTTAGCCAGGATGATCAATGCCTTCTTGCCGGTTGCTGTAGCTTTCTCATTCAAAGCTTTGATGTTCTCGTCAATTGTAGCAAGCTCTTTTTCAACTTCTGCTTCTTTACCAAAGATTTGACCCAGCGTGTTCATGTTTGCTTTAAAGGATTCCATGTATTTGCTTGTATCCACACCCAGGAAGATGGTTGGGGCAATTTTGCTGAGTTCATCATACGCATCTTGCTGTCTGCCGGAAATGATGATCAGATCCGGGTTGATGCTGTTGATTTTCTCGAAATCAGGCTCTTTCAAGCTGCCCACATTCTCATATTTCTTGTCTTCGAATTTGGACAGGTAGGCCGGGACATTCGCTTGGGGTACGCCCAGAACCTCAACGCCCAGTTTATCGACAGAGTCCAGAATACCAAAATCGAAAACAACGACGCGGGAAGGATTCTTCTTCACTGGTGTTTTACCCAGTTGATGGGTAATCGTGATTTCTTCGGTTGCAGCCGATGTATCTCCAGTTGCATCTCCTCCACCCGTGCCGCTTGTTTTATCGTCTTGACCACAAGCCGCGAGTACAAGCGTGAACATTGCTACCATAAATAAAGCTAACCATTTTTTCATTATTTCACACCCCATTTTTATATTTAAAAGCTTTAACAATCCAACATATATTTGAACTTATGGTTGAATATGTAATTTAATATGAACAGACTAAACCATGCCGTCCTGTATCCAAGGCAGCCCTGTCCTTGTCTATGATTAAGGATTCCGTGCTTCTGTTCCCCCAGAATCCTTATCCTCTACTCTCTCCTACCATGCCGCTTAGCCGTAGTAGACGCATACCCGATTGTCATTAATCTCTTCGATCTCAATGTCCATGTCATAGATTCCGCGAAGCACATTGCTCTGAATGA
Organism: Paenibacillus sp. NPDC058898; assembly: GCF_049316025.1. Taxonomy (NCBI): domain Bacteria; kingdom Bacillati; phylum Bacillota; class Bacilli; order Caryophanales; family Paenibacillaceae; genus Paenibacillus; species Paenibacillus sp. NPDC058898. The sequence goes on from NZ_JBMOSM010000003.1 coordinate 664,574, forward strand.
TGTTCTCGGTCTTCCCTTCGCTTTCAATGGCTCCATCCTTCAATGCCACGATGTAATCCGAATAGAAGGAAGCGAAGTTGATGTCATGAATCACGATTACAATCGTCTTGTTCAGATCAGCGACAAGCTTTCTGAGAATCTTCATAATCTGTACGGAGTGTTTCATGTCCAAATTGTTCAGAGGCTCATCCAGCAGGATATACTCTGTATTCTGGGCGATAACCATCGCGATGTAGGCACGCTGGGTCTGACCGCCGCTGAGCTGATGAAGATATTTATGCTGCATATCCCCAAGCTCCATATAAGAGATCGCCTCATCTACGTATTTCTCGTCTTCTGCGTTCAATCTGCCCTGAGAGTAAGGAAAACGACCGAAGGATACAAGCTCACGCACCGTCAGACGGAGGCTGATATGGTTGGATTGTTTCAGGATCGAAACCTTCTTCGCCAGATCGCCGCTCTTCCATTGGCTGACCTCTTTACCGTCCACCGTAATTTGTCCGCTGTCCTTCCCTGTTAATCTGCTAATCATGGACAGCAAGGTACTCTTGCCGGCACCGTTCGGGCCGATAAAGGAAGTGATTTGACCTTTCGGGATCGTAACCGACACGTTATCAACGACTTTTTTGCCGCCATACACTTTCGATACGTTCGTAACCTGGATCATGCTTTACTCTCCTTTAGTAGCAGGTATATGAAGTAGACACCGCCGATGAAATTGATGATGACGCTGAGCGTTGTAGAGAACGTAAATACTCGCTCTACAACCAATTGTCCGCCGACCAGTGCAATAATGCTAATCAGTATGGATGCTGCAATTAAATACGAATGCCTGTACGTCTTCATAACTTCGTACGCAACATTGACAACCAGGAGCCCGAGGAATGTGATCGGCCCTACCAAAGCGGTAGCCACCGAGATCAGAACGGCAACCACAATCAGAAGCCGCTTCACAACATAATCATAATTCACGCCGAGGTTGATCGCCTGCTCACGGCCAAGCGCCAGCACGTTCAGGTACTTGGCAAATCGGGCAAAGTACAGCAAGGTCAGCACAACGACAATGACCGACAGGACCAGAAGCTCGGTCTTCACATTGTTAAAGCTGGCAAACATTTTGTCGGCCACAAACTGGAACTCGTTCGGGTCAATCAACACTTCCATAAAAGAAGACATGCTCGAGAACAGGGTTCCAAAAATCATGCCGATCAGCAGCAGGAAGTAAATGTTGTTTCCTTCCCTTTTGAACAGAATCTTATATAAGACTCCGGCGAATAGGATCATCCCGCCGACGTTGATCAGAAAGTTAACGTTGCTGCCCAGTTTGTACAGCGTGAAGGATCCGAAGACGAAGATGACGGTGGTCTGGATCAGTACATATAAGGAATCTAATCCCATAACGCTTGGCGTCAGTATCCGGTTATTCGTGACCGTTTGAAACACCGTGGTAGACAGAGCGATCGCTCCGCCGGTCAGAATGATGGCAAGCACCTTCTTGATTCTTCTTGGAAGCGCGTAATCCCAATTGCCGCCAAGATCAATGAACAGAAAGACTGCCACCAGGATGATTGCCGCTGCGGCCAACAGGCCGAGTTTGGCTTTATAAGTCATAAGCCTTTCTCCTCATCAGTAAGAAAATGAATATACCGCTTCCGAGTACGCCCACGGTTAGACTAATCGGAATTTCATAGGGATAAATAATGATCCGGCCCAGGATGTCACAGAACAGTACGAACCCGGCCCCCAGCAGCGCGGTATGCGAAAGGCTTTTTTTCAAGTGGTCTCCTAAGTACAAACTGACAATATTAGGTATGATCAGACCAAGAAACGGAATCACGCCGACCGTCAGCACGACAGATGCCGTAACCAGCGCCACGATGACCAATCCCAGATTCACAACTCTCCGGTAGTGAAGACCCAGGTTGGTTGCAAACTCCTCTCCCATTCCGGCCACCGTAAACTTGTTGGCGAACAGATACGCCAGAATCAAAAGCGGGATACTAATATAGAGCATTTCATACTGGCCCTTCATGATCATGGAAAAATCACCCTGAAGCCATGCGGACATATTCTGAATAAGATCATATTTGTATGCAAAGAAGGTGGCGATCGAACTCACGATATTACCAAACATCAGCCCTACGAGCGGGATGAAGATCGCATCCTTGAACTTAATCCGATCCAGTATCTTCATGAAGATAAAGGTTCCTGCCAGAGCGAATACAAATGCCACGAGCATTTTGATAAGCGGACCGCTTGTCGTGAAGACGAGCATGGCTACCAAAATCCCCAGTCTGGCAGAGTCCATCGTACCTGCCGTGGTCGGCGATACGAACTTATTGCGGCTGAGCTGCTGCATGATCAATCCGCAGATACTCATGCTGACACCCGCCAATATAAGACTGACAAGCCTAGGAATCCGGCTTACAAGCATAATATGCTGTTGTTGTTCTGTCATCGAGAACAGTTGCAGTGGCGAGATATCTTTAACTCCAATAAATAATGAGATTATCGAGAGTACCACAACGGCTGCAAATAAGTATCTAATCTTCATGTCTCTTCCTTCTATGCGTATGTCTCTAAAATATCCGGGATCTCGCAATTTCCAACGCCATTCTCATTGAGATTGATTATCAATCGCGCTCTGATATGCATTATATCATCCTCATTCTGGCTCGACAAGGGTAATTGAGAATCAAAATCAATTAATTTGTTCATACTTGTATATTTTGTTCATGAATTGTTCATAATATGAAGTTTCGAGAAGACATAGCTAATATCCTCAGGTAGGAAGCACTCCTTTCGTTTAAACCTCCATATAATGAAGCTTCTCAAAAAGCCAAACGGATTCAATTCATATTTAATAGATAAGGGAAATTATATTTAATCAAAAGTCGTTGACAATTACTCTAAGTTATATTAATATACTAACATAAATATTATTCCTAACTAAACGTAAGTTAATATGGAATGATAATTAAAAATATTGCTAAATAAGCAACATGCATATTTGCTTGAAGTAAAGGACATCTTCTTATCAGGCGTATGCAAATTCGATTACACCAGGAGGAATTTTTTCAATGTCTAAAGATTTTTCAACTGCACTCAAAAGTCGCCGTTCTTATTATGGGATTAGCAAAGAATCCGTTATCTCGGACGAGCGTATTCAGGAAATCGTAAACGAAGCGGTTAAGTATACCCCGTCTTCTTTCAACTCTCAAAGTGCACGCGTCGTTGTATTGCTTGGCGAACAGCATGATAAACTGTGGAATATCACGGAAGGCATCCTGAAGGAAGTCGTTGGCGATGAAGAAGCATTCAAATCCACTGCCGACAAAATGGGCGCATTCCGCGCTGGTTACGGTACGGTATTGTTCTTCGAGGACAACAACGTCATTGCCGGGCTGCAACAAAACTTTGCCGCTTATGCCGACAACTTCCCGATATGGTCCAACCAATCCAACGGCATGCTGCAATTTGTAGTATGGACATCCCTTGAAGCAGAAGGTCTGGGTGCATCCCTGCAGCACTACAACCCGCTGATCGACGAAAAAGTAAAATCCGAATGGAACATCCCGGAAAGCTGGAAGCTGCTTGCTCAAATGCCTTTCGGTAAGCCGGTTGCTGAACCAGGCGAAAAAGAATTTGCACCGCTTGAAGATCGCGTAAAAGTATACAACTAATTAAATAGATGAAAAAAGGCCGCCTCCCTAAGTTCCCGCAACTTGGATAGGCGGTCCTTTTATAATGGGCAAAGATTGAAAAACCGATCACTAAGCGATACAATTAGTCAAGTAAGAACCCTCGAACTTCTAAGATAACAGAAGCTCCGGGCAAACTTGCGATAACCAACTACATAGGATGTTGGCTGTACTAGGGGTGCCATGTGCTGAGAGACGGCGGTTTGCCGTTAACCCTTAACACCCGATCTAGGTCATACTAGCGTGGGGAAGTGTAGCATTTATGTTTATTTCTTTTCGTAGGCATAACTGCACTTTCTTCACGGGGTGCGGTTTTTTTTGCGTGGACTTATATCATGGGGAGGAAATAACAATGAATGAGCTTGTATGCGGAACCAGTCGGATCGTCGGGTGCCGGTTCTCGGTATTTCCCATGACGGACCGGTTTGTAGAGGTCATCATGGGCGCACTACGTTCCGTGGATACAGGGAAGGTATGGATTCAGACAGATGATGTGAGCACCTGTATTCGTGGACGTGCAGAGCATGTCTTTGATGTGACAAGGGCGATATTCGCCTATGCTGCAGCGAGTGGCGTGCATACCGTTTTTAATGGTACATATTCCATCGGTTGCCCCGGAGATACGGACGCCGATGTATATATGACCGAGGATTCGACTCTCTTAAACAACGACATCGGGGAACATGCCGATATTGAGACTGCCTGCCAATTCGCTCTTTACCCCATGGGGACCGATGACTACATGGATGTCATCTACAGTGAAGTTAATCGTACGAAGGCAGCCGGGACATTCGCCGGAAGCGTTCATTACGCCAGCCGATTAGATGGGTCACTGGCCCAGGTGTTTGGATCCCTTGAAGAGGCGTTTTTACATGCGATTCAATCCGACAGCAGCCATTTGGTCATGACTGCGGTTGTGTCCGCACACAGCCCTTCGGTCAAAGCCGCATCGAATTGAGCTTTATTGAGGCAGACAAAAGCCCGGCAATCGCCGGGCTTCTGTCACTACTGCCAAGAATCTTGACGGTTTAAACCCAAGCACTCAAGATAATTACGAGCAGGATAAAGAGAACCAAAATAATTCCTACTGAATTGTTCCATCCACCGCCGCCATATACTCCGCTCATGAAGATCCCCTCCTGGATTTAAAGAATGACGTGATGTAATCACACTTTTATAGTATTTCCCGTCTCGTGCTAGTGTCACGGCTAATGTACCCCTCTTTTTATATTGGCAAGGATATTCTATTCCTCATAACCAATGAGAAGCTTGCCTCCGTACGGATGGAGCATTTCCTCGGTGAATGCCATAAGAACTGAAGGATCATCCTGGCGATACATCGCCGTGAGCGCTGCTTCAAATCGTTCTCCCAAGATCGAGTCATAGCGGTTGAACAGACGGAACAGTGTTTTCCCTTCACCCGTCCACTCCCGGTTCACCCTAAGTACAAAATCACAGAGAATCGCCGCTATTTTGTGCACCGTAAACCACTTTTCGGCATCCCTTCGGGGACTCTGCAAATCCAGCAGGTACTCGGTTAGCATATAACGGTATTCGTTAATGTCGGTTAGCATCAAGGGCATGGGTCCGTAATTCAAGTCGCTTCGGGCTTCCGCCTGCACCTCTTCCCCCTCAGGCAGCGCGTGCAGCACCGTCCCTTCTACGACCATCCGCTGCAATGAAGGATTCGCCGCGCTCACTCCCTCATCGAAATATTCGCGATAGGAGGATAAAGACAAAATAAATATTTCCGCGATCCACCCATGTGCCTCTATCGTCTTCCTGCTGAAATCATGACCATCCCGTTCAATGACTATGATGTCCAAATCGGATTGTTCATTATGTTCACCTCTGCTCGCGCTGCCGCCAAGCACAGCAAGCAAACAGTCGGGATAATCGTATTGTATGATGCGTTCCGCTGCCTCTACCGGTTCCATCCTCATGACGTTTCCTCCAGTATAATTCTGATCCTCCCGAAAAAAGGGCTCAAAATATCTAATTCAGCTAAAACCCTAAACGTACCTGAATCATATGGTAAATAAATAAACGATTACCCTCATGTTGATGACAAGGAAGAAGGGATAGATGAGATGAACTATATTCATATGCTCTCCAAATTAGGTATGGGCAGTGCCCACCCGGGAGGATTCGAGGCAACCCTCCGAATGCTGAAGAATTATCCCATTCAACCGGGCAGCCGCATTCTGGAGGTCGGGTGTGGAACGGGCAGAACCGCATGCCATCTTTCGGAGATGGGGTATCAAGTAACGGCCATTGACCTGAACGAAAATATGATCAAAAAAGCCCGTGCAAGAGCCGAAGCGATGGAAATCGACGTGCAGTTCCAACAAGCGGATGTATGCGCATTGCCTTTCGAGGACAACCAATTCGACCTAATCATGGCCGAATCCGTTACCGTATTTACGGATACTACGAAATCACTGCCCGAATATTACCGCGTTCTGGATCATGGAGGCGTCCTGCAGGACAGAGAATTGCTGCTTGATAAACCCATGCCGGAGGCAAAACTTCAGGAACTGCTCGAATTCTTCGGAATTCCTAATCTCATGATGAGGGAAGAATGGGCGGACTCCCTCTTGGCTTGCGGGTTTAAACAGGAAGAAATTCTGGAGTACAACCACTTCAATGACCAGTTAAAGGAAGAGCAAACACGTCATCTGGATACATTTGAACAGCGCGATAAAGGACTCCTGTTCGATGTGGCGCTCTGGGAAACGTTGTTCAAGCATGACCGCATGATCCTGGATAATACCGATTATCTCGCTTCCGCCTTATTCCGGGCTGTAAAATAAAATCACTTCATATCTGTGCATCAAGTGGGGATTCGCATATTTGCTGCGCATCCCCTCTCCCTCCTCAATTTCAGTCCTTTCGACCTAATCCAACACTTTTTGTCAATTCGTTATATCTAGTTTTGCCTGTCGATGCTATAATCATGGTAAATATATCCTATGTTGTTGAGGAGGACTCATTCTTATGGCATGGTTCAACAGACTCCCTATCTCGCGAAAAATTACCGCAGCCTGTTTTCTCATTGCCGCTTTGTTTGCGGTTCCAATGCTGCTTGCATTTATTCTAATGGGTAAAGCAATCATTGGCGTGGTCATCGTTGTGGCACTAACCGGTTTTACTTTTCCTCTTTCTCGTCTTATTGAGAAAACGCTTACCAATTCCTTTGCGGAGATCTCTAGCGTTTCCGCCAAAATCGCCAAAGGCGACTTCACCTTCCAGGTAGAAGAGGTTGGGGGCATGAACGATCTCAGCCGAACGTTCAACAGCATGGTGGACAAGCTTCGAAAAATATTGCAGGAAACCTCGGATATCACCCGCCAGGTCATGTCGTCAAGCTCCAACATCTCGATTAAAAACCAGGAGCTCATTCAAGTGATGAATCAAGTCTCCTTATCTTCCAATGAGCTGGCCGTCGGCGCGAACGAAATATCGGAAGACGTAGCCGAAATGACACATTCCATCGGTGAGATCGAAGAGAAGGTCAGCAATTATACGCATTCAACCCAGGAAATGAATACCCGTTCGATCGAAACGCTGGGACTGGTTGAGCAAGGAAGGGACTCCGTTGCCAAGCAGTCTGCAGGGATGCAGCGTAATATTGACGCAACAGCCAAGGTCTCGGAATCCATTGATGCGCTGGCTAAGAGCGCCAGGGGAATTACGCAGATCACGGAGACGATCTCGGAACTTGCCGATCAGACCAACTTGTTATCCTTGAACGCATCCATTGAAGCGGCAAGGGCAGGCGAGCATGGCGCTGGCTTTGCCGTTGTCGCCCAAGAGGTGCGTAAATTGGCTGAGGAATCCACATCATCGACTAGAGAAGTATTCAATCTCGTACGGAGCATCGAATCGGACGTCAAACATGCAACTCAGAACATAAAAATTAATGAAGAGGTCGTCAGGCAGCAAACCGAAATGATCCGTGAAGCTGAGCTGGTGTTCATGGAGATTGTAAACAGTGTGCAGTATATTTCGGAACAGATCGCCGCTTTCTCCAAGGAGAGCGAATCCATGCTGGAAAGTGCGAAGAGCATTTCTTCCGCAATTCAGAATATATCGGCGATTACGCAGCAATCCGCCGCAGGCACGGAGCAGGTGTCGGCATCCATGAATGAGGGCATCTCATCGATCCAGAAGATGGCCGAGGAAGCAGAAGCGATGAATAATGCCGTCTTCCGGCTGCAAAAAACGATCAACATTTTCAAATTTTAAGTAGGGTACAGGCCTCCATACATCATGTCTACTGCTTTCGAAGAAGAAACGAACCGAAAATGCAAAAAATGGCTGTGCAAGGATACCATCCTGGGCACAGCCATTTCTTCATTGGACACATTTTTTTAATCTGACGAACCGTCCGTGTGAGCAGACCCTTCATATGGGACAGCTCTCCTTTGTATCATGTCAAGTACACCTGCATTATGACTCGCTCCATAACCGCGCGATATTCACAAGCCGCCCTTCTGCAAATTCGACTCGATATATATCAGGCAACGTCATTCCTTGCCAGAAATGATAATCGAACCGTTGATCATAATGGTGCAGCATAAGTGTCATAATGTCGCCGTGCGTGCCAATCACGACACGCTTTCCTATATGCGTATTCAAGATTCCCTCTAGCACCTGGACTGCTCGGCTTTGTGCGGCTTTGCTGGATTCCCCTCCGGGAAAGGACGTGGTTGGATCCTGAAACAGTATCTTTTTGGCATCGAGGAAGGAATGCCCCTGAAAATCCCCGACTTTCCGTTCTCTTAAGTCCTCTTGCTCCGCAATCGGGAGTCCTAAAGCATCTGCCAATGGTTGGACCGTGTCCCTGGCTCGCTGATAAGGGCTTGAAGTAATAACGTCAATCCCTTCACCCAGGAGCAATTCCTTGACTCGAACCGCAGCGAGGGAGCCCTCCGCGGACAATCCCCGCGACCTTTCCTTCCCATCGATAAAAGGAGATTCCGCATGTCTTACAAAATAGATAGTCGTCATCCTTCGACCTCTGCTTCTTTATGAGCCTCACCCTTTAATACGGGCTCCATCATCATCTCTACAAACGGTGTTAACGGTAACACCCCCAATGACTCCAAGGGAATCCATTTGGCCCCTAATGAGTCTTGGCCGTCACCGTCCTTTTTGATAACAGCTTGAAGATCCAACAGCTCGACATCATACATGATACCGATGTGATGCAGCTCTTCCATCTGATTCGCCTCATACAGATATACGATCGTGTAAGATACAGCCGTCCGAATGCTCCCCTTAATCGGAGAAAGCCCGGTTTCCTCTAAAAATTCGCGCTGCAGCGTATGCTCCGGCTCTTCTCCGAACTCAATGGAGCCGCCCGGTAAATCCCACTTCCCCTTGTGCGGTCCTCTCGCTTTCTGGATCAACAGGATATGATCATGCTGAATCAGTATTCCATAAACACCGAGATGCGTATGTTTCACCACGGTCAACAACCTCCTTTTCTTGCAGTGAAGGTAATCCATTGACTTCGGAAAAGTACGTCTCTCCCATCCTTCACTTCCTGAATATCCTGCTGCACCTGCCGCCTCGTTAAGATCTCCCATTCCGAATACAGCTCATCAAGGATGGAAAAAGCTTTGTCGGCGGATAGATTCAACTCGATTAAGCCTGCCTCCTCCAAACCCGTTTCCTGATCGATTTCCTTTACCTCGGTGCTCATCAATATGCAATGTACGCCCTGCTCCACGGTTCCAGCCTGCATCTGTTTGATCTTGGATACTAAGGCTTCCTCGGAGCTCATATGCTCCAGACATGAGCATGCGATGACGTAATGATAAGTATCCTCGGTAATTTCATAGTGTTCTACGTCTGCCACAAGTGCCTCAAGATTTGAGCTTACGCCATGCAATTCGGCATACTGCCGCAGCTTGTCAACTGCCGATGGCAGCAGATCCACGCAGATGACCTTCCCGTTAACCGCTTGGATCCGCCGCGCAACCGGGATGCTGTTACGCCCGACGCCACAGCCTAGATCCAGTACCCGCACCTCATGAAACGGCAATAATTCCAAATGATCCAGGACCGTCTGAACGGGCTTGGCTAACCAGCTCCCAGGTTGAAACAGTACGGCTTCTTCGTACAATGTCTCGTGATACGATATTTCCTTTTCACGTGCGCGGTTGAATATGTCCATGCTATATCCCCTTGTTTTGGCCGTTATAAGGTCACTCTATAAATTCCATACGAACAAAGACCATTTCCTTGCTCACTGCAACTCCTGCTAGGATACCTTTTTCTAATCTTCGCTTATCGTTAGCTGCGGCCACTGATCCTTCCATTGCTTCTTTCCTACCCGCTCCAAATAATAGCGTCGCTTATGAAAGTTAGGGCATCTGCGAACCCGAAGCGCAAATAAATCCTCCAGTCCGTAAGGACAGCAGAGCTCAAGCTCTCCTTCGGCGTTCAGCCTTGCCCCGACCGCGGTAGCCGTCTCCGTCCAATGAGCTAACGCATCATAGGTTGAGTGATAGGGTTCATCTCCATTCTTCACATGCATTCTGGCCTGATTCTTGACCGACCATTTCGGGTTCCCCGTGGTTGTTCTTAGAAGCTCTTCCAATCGAATATCCCGCGCTTCAGACACATCTTCCGGATCGAAATACACCACATCGATATCCGTATGCCGATCCGTCCCTTCTAACCCATGAAGCAAGTCCCACACATAATTTCGGATGTAGCCTGCAGCAATATAGCATTGCGGCAGCCCTAAGTCACGAACGATGTCCAAATCCGTCATCAATTGCTGATGCTGGCTTATGTACTCCTTTAACCGTTTCTCTAACATACCATCCACCGCCAATGACCTAAATTCTTCTCAGCCCTCTTACCATTCAGCTGCCACATGTTCTTATATTAGTTAGCTGCAACTTGAATAAGAGCGTACCCTACAATCCTGTATTCGTGTAAAAAAGCATAGACCGCTTCACGAAGAGAAGGAAACGGTCTATGCACACTCATAGATATAACTATTATATTCCAGATAATCCCTGAACGGCAAGAGAGAGCAGGGATTATGGGACGCAGCGGGTGATACCCGAGCTGCATGTTGGACAGAAATCTGAGCATGCATGCGCCATAACTGCTTCAACTTGAGCCAGATTGACTTCGGTATGCTCATGTGAGAGAGCTTATAAGCCGGATTTCGGACAGCCATGCACGAAATAATCTCACTACCGAACAATCAAGTCCAGTGGTGCTAGCTACACAGCCGCGTCCACCCGCTCCTGCGAAGCGCCGTCGCAGCGCTTGCACACTTTCAGGGCAGTCCCGTCCGATTTGGTTCGGGGATACAACAATTTCGTTCGGGTACTCTTGCACACCGGACATGTACCGCGCGCGCGAGTTGGTAGGTTCCACAAGGATTTGCCTCTTTTTTGTTTTGCCATTAGTCAGATACCCCATTTCATAGATTCATTATTATCACTCTTACTTATATGAAAGGGTTCAGCAGAACATGTCGGGCAGCTCCATTTAGATCTCACATACCATCGCTCACAACCATTGCAACCTCATCAGATCCGGAATAGATGGTGGATCGCCCTCATGGTACGCCTCCGTCGCACATTAGAAAAACGAGTGGGTAAGATAACAAAAGCGAGAAGGCAACGAAGACGCCCTCCCGCTTGTGCAACGAATTACTTATTTATAAAAGCCACAATCTCTTCCTTGGACGGTATGGAGGCTTGTGCGCCTGGCCGGGTCACCGTCAATGCAGCCGCTGCAGTTGCAAACTGAAGCGCTTCTTCCGTTTCCAGCCCCTCCGTGCAAGCTGCCGCATAAGCACCGATGAAGGTATCTCCTGCCGCCGTGGTATCCACGGGTCTGACGCGGAAAGCCGGAACGGTGAAACGATCACCTTGTGCATTCCCATAGAAGCAGCCTTGCTCGCCAAGGGTGATGATCACGTTGGAGGTGCCTCTGCCGATAATCGACGCTGCAGCCGCATCCGCTGAAGCAGTGTCCTCCACCTTCAGGCCGCTTACCACTTCGGCTTCCGTCTCGTTCACAATCAATGTATCGATCAGCGGCAACACGTTATGAGGGATCTTTCGCGCAGGCGCCGGATTCAACCAGACGCGAACGCCTGCCTTGTTGGCCGATTGGATAACATACTGCGTCGTCTGCCATGGAATTTCATTTTGCAGCAGTACAGCATATACTCCATCCCACTTCACCTCAGTCGCAACATCTTCTTCGGTCAACCGCCCATTGGCTCCTTCCGACAACACGATATAATTCTCGCCCGCCTCGTTGACCGTGATGATCGCGATTCCGGATGTGCCTGCCTTAGCGAGAACGGACGAGACGCCAACGCCGCGCTCCTCCAAGGAAGCAACCAAGGTGCTTCCAAAAGGATCCAGGCCCACGGCGCCGACCATGCTGCAATCGGCACCTGCCAAGGCTGCGGCCACAGCTTGATTTGCCCCTTTGCCTCCGGGAAAAAACTGTGCGTCCCTGCTGTGAATCGTTTCCCCCGGCTGGGGGAACTGCGCTACATTACTTACAACGTCCATATTAATGCTGCCAATGACAACCAGCTTGCGCAAAGTTAACCCGCTCCCTTCTGTTAAACCGGCTTCGGCTCGAATGTACGGACGCGAACTTCCTTGATCTCGTTCTCGCCATCCTCCAGACAACCAAAACCGAACATGCCGTGAGCATAGGCGGTTTCCTTGCATTCCAGCACATTCTCTCCATTAATATACAAGATGAACCTGTCCCTCTCGGACACCAGCTTCAGGCGGTATTCGTTACCCAATGCCCAATCGTATTTTGCCGTGATCAAACGCTTGATTCCGAAATCCTGTTTGATAAACGATACGGCGTTCGGGCCGTCGAAGCCGGCCAGATAATGACGCATGACGCCTTGCGCCCTTGCAATAACACAATGGCTGGTGCCGGATATCGGTTTGATGGTCGCCTCAATCTCCATATCTCCGGCATAATAATTGCCGGAATAAGACGAGGTATCCCCTTCAGAGAAACAATGCAGGGCTCCCTCACGCAGCTCCCAGTTTCCTCGATGATGCGAGAATGGAGTGACAGAAGCGAACTCTTTGGCCTGCTTGGCAAAATCGATCGAATAATCCGCCGCTCCCGTGATGCGGAATTGCCCGACGAACAAACTACCGATAGCGCGGTTCAAGAGCGGCGACGGGCTCTCGAGTATCCAGCCGATTTCATCAATCATGGCGCCTTCGGTATCCGGAATGACGAATTCAACCGCGTTCCACTCTCCGCACGCTGGAGTATACGTTGTCAAACGCACTTCCTCCTGCGTATAAGTATTTCGCACATACGGAGTCAAGGTAACCGGTTCGCCTTCCCACTGATCCACATAAATGTGGGCGGATACGGTTTGTCCGCTATAGGCCAGCGGCGCAAAGGTCGGCTTATACTTCTCATCGTTAAACTCCGCCCGGCGATAGAACGGTTTATAGTAGATTTTGCTGCTGTCGCCTTCTACCAATCGGTCAAAGACCACTTCCAAGGATCCTCTGCTATCATACGTATTCTTGGTTGAATGGCGCAAGACAGGCGTCTTGAACGAATTGCTTGTCCGAAAGCCGTGCGTGGACCCCGGCAGGTCGAAATCGAAATACACCTCGCCTTGCTTCACCCGCGACACCAACGCTTCGGGGGCCTTCTCTCCATTGAGGCGATAGCCAAGCAATGCAAGCTCTTTGGCAAATGTCGGGAAATCCACTAGATTCAAATAACCGGATACACTGGAAGCCACGATGAAGTCATTGATCGGCTTGCGATAATGATCCGGAATCCCATCCAGGCCGCCGTAAACGCCAAGGATCGTGCCCACGTTTCCGGCGTTGCAATCGGTGTCCCAGCCACACATCGATGCGATCTCGACCGTGCGCGCAAAATCCCCCTCGCCATACAGAAGGGCAAGCACGCACACGCCCGCATTCGGGATAATGTGGCATACGCCAGTATACTTATCGTATCCCCAGTGATCCTCCAAATATTGACGGCAAGCGCGGAAATCCGATGGATGCTCCCGGTGGAAGTCCATCACCGCATGGACCACGCGCGCATAGGTGGAGTCATCCGGAATCATGCGAAGTCCTTCCGCAATAATCTCATCCATGGATGAAGCGTCAAAGGCTTTGGCTATGCAAGCAGCCATGAAGCGGGCGCCGTACAGCCCGTTGCCGTCGTGCGAAACACTGGCGGCTTTTTCCGCATAATCCGCCGCTTTCTCCGCCTGACCCGGGAACAGCAGGCCCCAGGAATCGATGAAGATCTGGCCGCCGATCTGCTCCGCCATCTCCGTGCCGTTGACCTCAATCGAACCGGAGCGGGGGGCTGAAATGCCTTTGCGCAGATTAACATAAGCACGGTGCTCCGTACTGATATCCTCGCCGCCCCACCAAAACATGCCGATCCCTTCCCTTGCGTAGTTGAGCCATGCCTTGCCCACATCCTCAGGCTCAAGCTCGCGGTCCGTCGCATCGTCATACAGCGCGCGAATAAAGAAAACCGGACCGTTTGCGTCATCGTCCGCGGCAAAGGTTTTGTACGGCTTCACGTAATCCCGGATATCGCCGTACACATCCCGAATGCGTTCGTAAGTCCAAGCAACCGGTTCGATGGGGGCACCGAGTCTGATGCCAATGTTCATACCGATGAATCCTGCATATACCGTCTCTACATAATGTTTAGGTATCATTTGCTCTCCCTCCTGTATCAACCATTCCTCTACATCCGCTAAGCTGCAATAGCTTGTGAAAAACTATGGACTCACAATATTCTTCCGAGATTCATTGATGCGCAGATCATCCTCAATGATCTGCGCGGCAATGCCGCTGAACCTGTCCGCGATGGCGCACAGGTCCAAGCGATTCACCTTATTCAGCTGTTCGATATCTTCCTCGCGGATAACCTCACAACCATACATGGCGCCCAGGATGACCCCGGCCATAACGCCGATCGAGTCTGTGTCACGCCCGGAGTTAACCCCGTCCAGAATCGAACGATAGTAATCGCCGTCGTTGAGAACGATAAACGCTAGTGCCATCGGCAGCTCTTCAATCGACCATAGGCGGCTTGGCGTATAATGGTTGCTCGGGATGCCGACCTTGTCGATATGGCGGCTCACGTCATCGCCCATCGGCGAATATTTAAGCATGATCGCTTGCAATACCTCGATCACTTTGTCCATGTCATCCCGCTCCTGCCGCAGATCGCGCGCGGCTTGCGTCATCTCCACAATGGCTGCTTTCGTTCCGTCTTTTGCCAGGCTGATCGCGGTGCGGACAATATCGTCCACACTCACCCCCGGCTCAAAGGCCTTCGCCACACAAGCAGCCAGAACGCCTGCGGCTTCCAGACCGTAGCTGCTCTGATGACCCATCGCAAACAGGATGGCCTCATCATAGGCCGCCTTGGGATTACCGGCATTGACGATCCCGATCGGGGCGATGTACATCGCCGCCCCGCAGTTCACCATATTCCCGATGCCCCCTTCTCTCGGATCGCAATTGGCCAACACATGACGCATGAAGATGTATTTTTCCGGATAGAACAACCGGTCAATGATCAACGTCTCCTCATTCAGCTCCGGGACAAACGTCTTGCGGAACGCAATTTCCTTCACGAATTCATTGCCCATATCATAGGCATCCAGATGCCGGCCTTCAGTAAGATAAACATTCATGAGCGCAATGGTCATCAGCGTATCATCCGTGACAATCCCGTCGCCCCTTACCCGTCCAAGCCGGACGTCGGCGGGCAGATCCATCTTATGCCATCTTGTCATAAGAGATTCCACGCGTCCGTATTTGGACTTGATCTCCTCGTACGTCAATTTCTCGATTGGAGCTCCCATTGCGTCTCCGAGCGCGGTGGATATCACCACGCCCCTCACCCGGTCACGAAACGAAGTCATAGTCATAGGCTCCTTACTTGATGTTTTCGTTGGCATATTTCGTAATTTCTGCACCACCTGCAGCATTCCAGGCTTCAACGAATTGGTCGAATTGGGACAAGTCTTTCTTGCCCGTAATAAAGTCCGTCGAGTATTCCTTGTACAGATTGTTCATTGCATCCCAATTCGCAATGAATTGCTCAGGAATGATGAAATTGTTGTCTTCCGTGTAGAATTCGGTAGCCATTTTCAACGATTCGGTTCCAGGCTCACCCAATAGCGGCGTTTTCAAAGGCGTTTCGGACTTGATCTCGGTCGGCTCCCAGAAACGCGCATACCATTCGCTGTAGTATTTCTCGTTCAGCTCGATCTCGCCGTCAACGACCTTATAATGCTCGTCTTCGAAACCGAGGCGGTCCAGCATTTGCCCCTTCGGACTTGCAAGGTAATCAAAGACCTTGAACGCTACGTCTTTATGCGGTGACTGCGAAGAGATCGCAAGCCCTCTGGATTCCTTCGTCACGTCGGTTGCCCCGAAGCCCTGCGCTTCGCCCTTGGCCGGCGGCAGGACGATCAGATTGGCGTCATCTCCGCCCAGTTCCTGCATTCTTCCATCATACAAATCGATGATTTTACCGGCTGTACCCGTGATAACGGCAGCTTCCCCTTTATAGAAGGCGTCCTCCTTGGTATCCCATTGCTTTGTAATGAATTGCGGGTCCAGCAGCCCTTCCTTGTAGAGCTTATTGTAGAACGTCAGCTTTTCCTTTTCTTTCTGAGAAACCTTGGAATACTCATAAGTTCCGTCTTCCTTCTTGAGCCAAGTCGTATCCAAACCGAAAGCCGTATTGAAAATAAAGTTGATCTCGGCAATATCGCCTGCTGCCGTCAGCGCGTAGCTCGGCTTACCTTCACCCGGCTTCTTCTCCACCAGTTCCTTGAAGAAGGCATAATAATTGTCGACACTTGGGTTCTCCATCAAGGCCTTGGAGCTCTCCATGGCATTAAACCAATCCG
Source organism: Paenibacillus sp. NPDC058898 (assembly GCF_049316025.1). NCBI lineage: Bacteria > Bacillati > Bacillota > Bacilli > Caryophanales > Paenibacillaceae > Paenibacillus > Paenibacillus sp. NPDC058898. The sequence continues at coordinate 681,227 of NZ_JBMOSM010000003.1, forward strand.
CCCGGATGACCGGTGTTTTAGGTGCGAGCGGTTTGATCCACAGCAGATACGGATAACTTGCCATCCGGGTCTTGTTGTGCGGCTCCATGATATTTTTGATGTAGGTTGAATTTTCAATATAAGGTGTCAGATCTTCCAACAGACCTTGATCGGCAATTTGCTGGTCACCGCCCTGGAAATAGATGATATCCGGAATGGTTCCGCCCAGCAGCAGCAGATTCAGGTTCTCGGCATAACTGCCTTGTGCCAGATCCACAAGCTCGAATTTCACGTTCAAGCCTTCGTCTTCAGCCAGGGATTTCTCCAATGTCTCGAAGAATTTAACCGAAACGGGGTTTGCCGTTCCTTCATCCTTGTACACGATCTTCAGCGTAACCGGATCCCCGGTCCCGTCAGACTGGGCGGTTCCGGGTTCAGTTTGACCTGCTCCCGGCGTGTTTGACTTCGATGTACATGCCGACATGACCATAACCAGCATGGCAACGATTAATAACAGGCTTAATTTTTTCATGTTCATCTTTCTCCCCTTTTTTGAATTTGAACATTCATGCCTTATAAGTTAGCTGCCTTCGCTTCCCGCTTAATCCTTCACTCCGCCCTCCAGTTCGCCTTTCGCGTAATATTTCAGAATGAACGGATATAGGAATAACAGCGGTACAATCGCAATCATGATCGTACCTGCCTGCAGGGAAGCAAAATCAAAGTTGATCGAGCTGTCGAACATGTTTTGGTTGCCGATCAAGGACGTATTATCCTTGCGGACAACAAATTGTCTGAGTACAACCTGCAGCGGCCATTTGGTTGGATCCGAAATGTAGAGCGTGGCTCTGAAATATTCGTTCCAGTGATATACCCCGTAGAACAAACCCAATGTCGCCAGCCCCGGTTTGGACAGCGGCAGTATGATCTGACTATATAAGCGAAAATGACCTGCGCCGTCGATTCGGGAAGCCTCCAGAATCTCCTCCGGAATGTCCTGAATGAACCGCATTAGAATAAAGAGATAGTACACGTTGACCGCTTTGTACAGGATCAGTGATGTTAGCGTATTCATCAGTCCGAGATCCTTTACCAGCAGGTATTCGGGAATCATGCCCGGCTCGAACACCATAATGACGATCAGAAAGAACAACACAACTTTTTTACCGATAAACTCGGTTCTGGCCAGCACGTACGCTGCCATGGAGGTCAGCAGCAGATTCAGGAATGTACCCGCTACGGTAATCCATACCGAATTCAGAATACTGCCCGTAATCAAGGGATTGGACAATAACAGTTGGTAATTGATCGTTGAGAATCCCTTCGGAAAAATGTCCAGTCCGCCCATCAAATGGGCTTTGCCGGGATCGGTTAAGGATAGCGCCAGCAGATTCAGGAGAGGAACCAATACCATGAGCGTAAACACAAACAACATAAGATAAATAACGATTTTCGAAACTTCCAGTCGTCTCATCGTAAATCCCTCCTTTACCAGACGCCCTTGCCCGAGAAGCGCTTCGAGATGAAATGCGTGCCCAGGATGAGGATGATACCGATAACGCCCTTGAACAGACTCGCTGCGGTTGCATAAGCAAATTGTCCGTTCCCGATACCGATTCGGTACACATACGTGTCCAAAATATCCACCCTACTAATGATGGAATCGTTCATAAAGTTAAACACTTGATCGAAACCAGCATTCATGAAGAAGCCCAGATTCAGAATGAAGACGGTTACAACTGTGCTGTATAAATGAGGAAGCGTAATGAACCTCATCTGCTGCAGGCGGCTCGCCCCGTCAATCTTGGCTGCTTCATACAATCCTGGGCTGATCTTCATGATGGCTGCCAGATAGATGATGGAGTCCCAGCCGGCGCTTCGCCAGATTTCGGAAAATACAAGCACCCAACGAATATGCTCTTTGCTGGTCATGTAATCAATGGATGGCAGTTGAAAGAAATTCGCAATCAGATTGACTCCGCCTTCGGCAGGATTCAAGAGGCTGATCCAGATCCCGGCAATAACGACCCAGGATAGAAAATGCGGCAAATAAACCACGGATTGCACGTATTTGCGGTATTTCGAGCTTCGAACTTCATTAATAAGCAGTGATAACATGATTGGAATCGGGAATACAAATACGATTTTCATCAAACTGATAATGATGGTATTCTGCAGTACGCTTGTGAAGGCGGGCGAACTGAATAGCGTCTTAAAGTGCTTCCACCCGACCCACACATGATCCCCCAGAATCCGGTAATCCTGAAAGGCAAGCTTCATGCCGTATAGCGGAATGATGTGAAAGATAAAAAAGTAGAGCAGAGGCAGCGACAGCATCGCGTATAGTACCCAATCCTGCCTTAAGCGTCTCAACACCTTCATGGCTTACCCCTCCTCCAGATGTTCAATGGATAATTTCATGAGGGGAGCATGCTGCTGGGCTCCGTACACGTCGCGGTCGCCGACACTGCCGGACGATATATCCCGCGACATCGTGATTTTGAAACCCAGCGCCTGGTCGAAAAATACCAGGTGATGAATCTGCTCCTCCCGTATCTGATACAGCTCACATATCGTCCGTTTTGTAATGATGCCGGACTGTTTCACTTTGTCATATTGCTCTTTGGAATCAAACAACACGTCTAAAGTAATTTCGAAGGGGCCTGAGTTTTTGCTTCGCAGCACCTTCGCCAAATCGCCGAGTTGAGTCATGGTTTGATCCTCCTTATCGATGCTCTATCCGAAAAGCGTTATTGTTCATTTCCATCAGATGGTAGACGGAGAATTCATAGACAGGACCGAACTCGATATCGCTTGGCGCGAAGGGAAAAGCCAGATTGCCTGCCGTTGATTTACGGCCTTCGTATCCATAATGCAGGAAGGTGGAACGCACCGTGGCGCAGATGCTGTTCGCTAACTCCTGCGTCTTGGCCACCACTTCGAACATAACGCCGACCTCGTGTCCGACGAACGACTCAGGCTCCTTGCTTCCGAGTACACCGTTCTTGCCGTAGTTGTAAAATTGAATCTGATAATCCGATTCCGGAATTTCCCGGTAATATTCCCGTGCCTGATTGCGAACATATTCCTCAACCTCTTCCAGCTTCCCGATCAGGATCGGATCCCGGATCCCCGCCACCACGAAGGTCCGATAAGCGACGCGCCTAGCGCCTTCCAGCTTAATGAAATATTTCTCTGCCGGAAGGAACCGGCTGCCGATTACGCGCACGACGCCTTTCTCCTCTTCCTCGAAGCGGCAATTCTCCAAGTCGAGTGTAAATCCGGGACCATGCAGAATATAAGGATGTTCCTTCTCATAAAAGGTATGTGCCGCAACGCTGGTCGGGCTGCACGTCCGGTCCGGGTTAAGCGACTGAACGGTAAACGAATCGTCGCTGATCGTGCCAAGAATGCTGTCTTTGGTTGTTCCCGGTTCCGCGCACAATGCGCCGCATTCCAATATTTTGCCCAGATGATAGGATAGCCCCGGGTCCTTGCCGTGGTAGATCCCGATCGCCGCGAAAGGCGAAGGATCATACGCCCTGCCGCAGACGATGATGTCCACGCCCTGTTGAAGCGCTTCCACAATAGGTTCATGTCCCATCTGGGCAACGATGCTGTTGGTGGAGTCAATCAACTCACGGGTGAGTGGCGGAATATTCGGACTTAATGCCTTAATCCGCCCTTCTTCCTTCGCCTGATGGATTTCCTCCCGGGTGAAGTCGGCCCATATGACGGACACCTTGGCCTGAAGTCCCCGCTCATCCAAAATTTCATCAATGATGTTGAGTGTCCATTTCACATGGGTCCGTGCGCCCGAGCCGCCGGCCGAGCCGATGATGATCGGAATTTTACGGGGCAAACCGTTCGTGAGCATAATATCCAGGTCTTTCTTAACCGCCCGCTTGCTGACGATCGATACGCCGGCACCCAACTTATGCGGTCCCCCGTCCGTTGAGCCTGCATCAACAACGATGCCGTGCAGCTCGAACTTCAGTCCGTTCATGAAGGATTGTTCAGGAAATCCATATCCCAGCATGCCGCAGGGGGATAGAATTCGAATGTCTGTATTCATCTGCAGTCCCTCTTTACCAAAATATTCACCCATGACCATTGGATAATTGGATTATCCAATTTGTGCTAAAAGGGGTATGTTTCTCCCCTCTTAAACATGAATGTAGTTTTTCTGTATGTTTTCTTTAACCCGGCTGAGATGGTTCAGCAAAGCCAGCTTTGCTTTTACCGGATCGCGTTCCTTAATAGCTTGCAAAATAAGTAAATGTTCTTCGTAGACCTCGCTCTTGCGACCCGGAATCTGGGCTGTTTTGCTCAGCGTCCGCTGAAGCAAATCCATATGCAATTCAATCATATTGACGAGGACCACGTTATGCGTGGCTTTAGCAATTGACAGGTGAAACGCCTGATCCGGCTTCGAACGATCCTCCGCATTCTGATCAATCTCCCCCCACGTCGCGAAGGCTGCCTCAATCTCGGCGATATCCTCATCGGTTGCCCGCTTGGCCGCTAGCTCCACGATTCCTGTCTCGAACAATTCACGCGCCTCTAACAACTCAATGATAGTCGCACGTTCAATATTGTCCAGTATGCGGCTTCGATCCTCGGCAACATCCAGTGCCTTACTCAGGAAGCGCCCGCCGCCGGGTCTGGCTTCAATCAGTCCTTCGCGCTCCAGAATGCGGAATGCTTCCCGCAATGTCCCGCGGCTAATGCCAAACGATTGGGCCAGCTCCCGTTCAGTCGGAAGAACATCACCCGGAGCCAGATTTCCTTCCAGAATCAGATTCTTGATCTGTTCGATAACATCCTCATACACCCGATGATATTTAATCTTCTTAATGGTCATATGACTACCCTCTCTATCCCTACTTGCGCAAACGATAATTGGGTGATCCAATTAACCGCATGTTTAGCATAAACGCATCGTAAAAGGCTGTCAAGCATAAAAATAGCGCTTACATCATCGTTATGGAGATATTTATTGCCTGATTGAAGACATACACCGGGTAATTGGGTGACCCAATCATCTTTAGATTTTTCTTTTTCAAAACAAATAACCCTGGCTTTGGACGGAAATCCATGACAGGGTTTATGCTCTCTAGAAAATCCAATATTAGGGTTGCGGTCTTCGTTTTGCCAACATCCATCGAACACATCCATATAAGCTGCCCAATACAATAAAGCCTCCAATTGCAGCCACGGTAAGCCATTCGCTATTCCGCTCGATCATTCCAAAAGCTACCTGAGCCTGGAGGGATTCCGCCCGTTCATATTGCTTGGTCAAATCCAGATCCCGCACATGTCTCTGTGTTAGCACCAGGCCTTGCAGGATCATAAATACAAAATAGCCTATGTATATCGCTGCAGCAAACAGCACGGATTCCATAACTACACGTTTACGAGTCATTACAATTCTTCCTCTCTCCTCTGACTTTCTAACCACAACCATAGTCCTTATATCCACTTCACAATCTCACTGATCACATAAGCGGCCGGAATGATCACCAGCTGTGCCAGCATGGTCCCAAAAAACCTTGAAACCATCAGCATCGTATATACTTTGCCAAGCTGGTCCCTCGCTTCCTCGTTCCGAGTCGCCTTGTCGGTAATCAAACCAAGCTGGGGATCGATAAATATCGTTAAAATAATCGTTGCAATTCCGTTGATCAGTCCGGATGCTTGGGATGCCGTGGTGCTGTACTGAGGAACGAGATGTGCTGCGTACAGAGATGACAGGACACCTACTGTGTAAAAAGCGGTGACCACAATATTCAGCATAATAAACCGTTTAGGTATTCCTAAGTAACGAAACTGACTCCATTTCAAATTGGGCTTTCTTATGTAATGCCTTGTATTCTTGAGCTGTCCAATGGTCACACTGGATACCAGCTTCGGAATCGATCCGGCGACCTCCAGCTTGCTGATGACTCTGCTGAACAGATTGACGAAGGTGGGAAACAACGCGATTGCGACAATCGTTCCGATCGAGGCCGCTAACAAAATCGCCCTGAAATAGGAAAGCACGTCAAACGAAGGATCCACCTTCGCATAATCAACAAACTTGGCCGTCAGCGGGGCTTGAACTAAGTTGGATGTTCGGGAAACCAGCACAATGATCCCCGTCAACGATAAGGCAACAGCAATCTTGTTTAGCTTCACCCCGGCATATCTTGCAGAGTATGATAAGGTTTCCGCCGTATGAATAATCATCGTCAGGACAAACACAACGATCAAGCTCTGTATCATAGAGGGCTCCTCCCCACCTGATGTTCAGTTCAAACGCCGTACCCTGTATTGTCGCCAATTGAGTCTGTAAGCTCTAGCCCACTCTTTATATCTATCCGATTTACGATCGAATTAGTACGTGCCCTCCCTGCTCTTCCAGCGTCAACACCGTCCGACTATATATCTGATGCAGCTGCTGTTGAGTGATGAGACTGGCTTTGTGTTCAAATGTTACATGAAACCGTGAATTGCGTTCTGCAAGATACCGCAAATAGGCGTAGGCATCTCCATAATTCACATCATGATCCTGCTCCGGCAGGACAGGCAGATGATGCGTGAACTTGTCCTCATCATAAAATACGTTACTGTAATGGACCAAATAAACCTGGGATGCCATCCGATCAAGAAAATGATACGGATCAAACCCGTGAAAGGCCCTGCGGGTAATATCAAGCCTGGCCGTGTCCAGCACAAACCCGATTTCAGGATAAGCGTGAAAGCTATCCACAAACACATCCTCGTAATCACCAAAAAAATCATGCTCCAGCACAATGCGCTGCCCATAACGGAGCTGCAGCTCACAGAGGAACTCAAATAACCGCTTGGAAATTTCCCGGAATTTTGTTTTGCTCAATTGGTTGTAACTATAACGATGTGCAGGATCGGGAAGTCTCGGATATGGGGTAAAGGGCTCCTGGAAGACCGGATAAAATGGATAATGGAACAGCATATAATCTGCGCCCATACTGGATGCTAACTGAACTTCGGACGAGATTTGTTCTAGTGCTTCCTGAAAGTCCCCGGACTCTGGGGCATTAACTTGAGGTAATCGAAATCCAGCGTCGCCGAGAATCGGGGCATGCACACCGAAAGCGATCCGCTGGCTGCAGCAATAATCGCTGACCTGCAATAATGCCTCCCGATTCGGAAAGCTGCATATTTCCATCCCGCTGATATGCTGGTCAGCAAGCTCATCCCATCGTTCTTCCGTAAAGTGATCCCACATCCCTACCTGTAAACGCCTCGGAATCATGCCTTTGCCCCTCCTTTGACTTTCCTCTTATCCATGCCGAATCATGGATCCATAATCAACGCTGATTCGGCTGTGCGTCTCGGACGACAGACGAATTGCATCCAGAACAGCTTGTACCCTGTGGCCATCCACGAAATACGGCATGTTCAACGTTGATTGGTTTGCAGTTATACTGTGGTATATCCCATCTATCATCTGATAAAAGCCGTTATAATAGTGTGCCGCTGGTGCCTCCAGATCAGCAGGTGGTTGGAACGTCTCAATATCGATAGATTCAAATGCCCCGCCAAAGCTGCATTCGAGGGTATGGTCATCTCGCATCCTCAGCGTCCCCTTCGTTCCGTAGATCTCTAGCGTCCAACCGACTCCGCGAATTCCCGGGAAAAACACATCCGCAAGGACAGAGGTTCCACCCTTAAAACGACCCGAAAAGGTAAAGGCATCCTCAGCGTCCCTGAACTCAAGCCCTGCATCTCCCTTATAGGCAGGGATCTGGGTTCTCAGGTCACCGTACACTTCCGTAATCTCTTCGTCCATCCACCATAGGAGTGAATCTATCATATGCGAACCGATCGCAAACAGGAATCCACCGCCATCCTCGCGGCGGGCTTCCCATCCCCGGTAAGAATTAGCCAGTACAGAGTATCCGGAGAAGCTCCCTGTATATTTGATATGCTGAATATCTCCCAGCTTTTTATCTTGCAGCATCTGTTTTATTTGTTGCCGAATCGGCGTCCATCTCCATTGAAAATTAACGAAAGCATGTCGGTCCAGCCGTTCCGACTCTCTCAGCATTTGTAACGTTTGCTCCGTATTCATGCCCAGAGGTTTCTCTGTCAGGACATGGTGGCCGGACTGCAAGGCGAGCATCGTCATTTCATAATGATGTACGGGTGCCGATACGATCGATACCAAATCCAACGGCTCACTCTCCAGCATGTCACGCCAATTCCTGTAATACGGAATTCCATTCCACGCGCGGTCCTCCGTGCGTTGTCGATGGACACTAGCAATGGATTTCACCTCAATACCCGGGTGCAACTGAAGAATGGGAGCATGAACGGTACCGCCAAATCCGGTCCCTATAATTCCTACTGATATTGTCTTCATCTTATGAAACCTCCTAACATCAAGCTACCCGCCTGATGTTATTTTAACATTATTTCCCTCTCCCGTACCCTGTGACTTTGGCCAAGCCTAACTTTTCAATGGTCTAATGTACCCCCGCATCGTCGATGTTTTAAGTTTAAACGGTTGTTGCTTAGATCATAATGGAATTATAGAGGTTTATGTTTAAACGACGCTAATGTTGACTTAGCAGGGGGATCAACATGTGGAAAATGGTGCTTTCCTACCTTCCGGATTGGAAGGTTTTTATGCAGGGTTTCATCGCATTGGTAATTCTGTATATGATCTCAAGGTTTTTTAAATGGATTCATAACTCAAAGGAAGACTGAGGAAATGGCGGGTATCAACAATGAAACAACATGAGAATGAAAAAAGCAAAACATTGAGTTCTGCTCAAGCCTCATTAGAGCATTTTACGGGGAATTTCGCCTTGGATCTTGAACTGGTAAGAGAAGCAATCGGCCATAACTCGGATGTACACTTTAGGGAGTTTCATATTGGAGGCACAGGCATTTGTGCGGCCCTCATTTTCGTAGATGGACTGTCGGATAAAGAACTCATCGACAAACACATCATGAAATCTCTTATGGTGAGCTTCTGCGAAAAAAATAATCAGAATCCATCTTTTGGGCAAGGGGCCGTTTCTAAAGAGTTTATTAAAAATCAAGTTCTTACCATTAGTGAAGTAACAGAAACACATCATGTAAAAGATTTGGTGTCCAAAATATTGACAGGTTCGACCGCACTGCTAGTGGATGGCGTGCAGAATGTACTCATTCTCGGTACAACCAAAGAGAAATCACGCAGTATTGAAGAACCTTCTTCGGAACCATTGGTTAGAGGCCCACGGGTAGGTTTCACAGAATCGTTAAGTGATAATACTGCCCTTTTACGACAGCATGGTGACAACTACAACTTATCCATCATCAAGTTTCAAGTAGGACTACGTTCAAAAAAAGAACTTGTCATCGCCTATATCAAAGATATGGCTGACCCTGCTTTGGTGGAAGAGGTCCAGGAAAGAATCAAAAAAATAAAGATAGATGATGTACCGGAATCAGGCTATGTAGAGCAGCTGATCGAGGATAATTACCTCAGTCCTTTTACTCAAGTACAGAATACGGAGCGTCCCGACCGCGTTTACAGTGCCTTGATGGAAGGACGAGTTGCAATCTTGTTAGATGGGACGCCTTTCGCTTTGATCGTTCCGGTTTCATTAAGTATGATGCTGCATTCACCAGAGGACTATTATGATCGTTGGTTACCGAGTTTTCTCATTCGCCTATTGCGTTATTTCGCGGCCCTTATATCGCTTTTTGGACCCTCCTTGTATATTTCGTTTGTCTCGTTTCACCAGGGGATGATCCCAACCAAACTGGCCTTGTCTATCATGGGCACGAGAGAAGGCGTACCGTTTCCCGCCATAATCGAAGCACTGATCATGGAAGTAGCGATCGAGATTCTGCGGGAGGGTGGCCTGCGATTGCCTAAACCCATTGGTCCGGCCATGGGCATCGTCGGTGGATTGGTCATAGGGGAAGCCGCCGTACGAGCGGGGATTGTCAGCCCAATTATGGTGATCGTGGTGGCGTTAACTGCCATTTCTTCCTTTGCCATCCCTCAATACAGCGCTGGAATTACGTTTCGCATGCTTCGTTTTGTAGCCATGTTTTTCGCTGCTGTGTTTGGATTATATGGGGTCGTTCTGTTTTTCCTTTTCCTTTGCAGCCATTTAGTAAGGTTGAAGAGTTTTGGTGTTCCCTTTATCACTCCGATCGTTCCTTATCGAGCAAGTGATTGGAAAGACTTTATGATTCGTATGCCACTTCTGAAGATGAAACGCCTTCGGAAGGCGATACATAAGAAAGATTCCATCAGCTAAGGATAGCTTCCTATGAAAGGAAATAAACCAACATGATAGGTAGTTCAAAAGAACAAATTACGACTTCGCAAGCAGCGGTTATCCTCGTCAATTATATTCTTGCTGCCGGGATTCTCACCCTCCCCCGCACATCTGTGGAGAAGGTGAAAACACCCGATGTGTGGATCACCGTTATTTTGGGCGGGATGATCGCAATGCTCGTAGGGGTGATCATCGTGAAATTAAACCAGCGATTTCCTGAAAAAACCTTTTATCAATATAACCAAGAAATTGTAGGAAAATGGGTAGGCGGGTTCCTTAGTTTATTTGTTATCGGCTACTTTTTTACCATTTCTGCATATGAAGTTAGAACTATGGCAGAAGTAACCGGCCTTTTTTTGCTGGAAGGTACCCCCACCTGGGCCATCATCCTGCCGTTTATGTGGATAGGTCTCTATCTGATCATAGGCGGATTAAACACGATCGCTCGTTTGTTTGAAATCATATTCCCTATTACGATCATCATTTTTTTACTGGTTGCCTTTTTGAGTTTAGGCATATTTGAGCTTGATAATCTCCGTCCCGTATTAGGGTTGGGAATTGGCCCCATGCTAAAAGGAATAAAGACAACTGCTCTAGCATTTTTAGGACCCGAAATTATGCTGCTCCTTGTAGCGTTTATGAAACAGCCGGACAAAGCCGTAAAAGTTGTTCTAATCGGACTATCCATCCCTTTGCTCTTTTACGTCATCACCGTTGTCATCGTCATAGGAGCCCTGTCGATCGATGGAGTGGTCACGAGTACATGGCCTACACTCGATCTTATGCGTAGTTTTGAAATCCCCGGTTTGATCTTTGAACGGTTTGAATCTTTGCTGCTTGTGATATGGATTATGCAAATATTCACTACCTTTACCATTACCTATTATGCGGCTGCTTTAGGGCTGGCGCAGCTGTTCAAAAAGAAGATTCATCCATTTATATATGGCTTGATCCCGGTTATTTACATCATTTCCATGACTCCCAAAAATATCAATGACCTCTTTAAGCTTGGGGATTTCATCGGCAATGTCGCGTTATTATTATTTGCTGTACTGCCAATAATCTTACTTCTAGTATCGAAATTGAGAGGTGGAAAAGCTTGAAGCGAATCACGATACGGATCCTCATAAGTACGCTGTTGGTTCTTATACTCCTACCTCTTACAGGATGCTGGAGCAATAAAGAAATCGAAGATTTGGGCCTTATTGTAGGCACTTCATTGGATTTGGAAAAACAGGAGGGGGCGCAGGAAGAGTCAGCGGGACAAGCGGGCTGGCATCCTCAACGGGATCGAATTACGATAACCAATCAATTTGTCACCGCAGAGACCACAGGTAAAGAAACAAAAAGCAGTTCATCACATCAAAAAGCTTATATCAACGTTACTGAAACTGGAGACGCGATCCTGCCGACCTTACGTAATATGATATTAAGAATCGACAAGCGTGCCTTTGCTGAACATTCAAAAGTGATCATCATTGGAGAGGATCTTGCACGTACTTTGGATCTGCAAAGGATTTTGGATTTTTATAATAGGGAGCAGGAAATGAGACCAAGCGCCCTCCTTCTCATCGCTCAAAACGGTGCGAGTAAAACATTAGAATCGAAAAAACCGATGGATATTCCAGCATTCCGGCTCGTTGAAATGACACACGGTCACGGAAGAACCACCAAAATTTTGCCTCCAACTACACTTACCAAAATAGAGGGGAAGCTGCATTCCGGAGCCAGCTTTCTTTTACAAAATGTTGTCTCGCAGAATGGAGAAACAAAATTTAGAGGAGCAGCCGTCATTGAAGGAAAAACAAGAAAACTACGTGGTTTTTTGAATGAAAAAGAAATACAGGGCATAACGTTGATAACCGGAAAAGGGAAAGGCGGTTTAGTTAAAACCTTTGATAAAAAGACAGGTGAGCCACTTATATACGAAGTTTTGTCAATGAAAAGTAAAATTGAACCTCATGTGGACGGGAACAACATCTCGTTTGATTTAAAAATCGAGTCCGAAGGAAGAATTGCCGAGCATTGGGTGGTTTCGGAGAAAACCATTGAAACTAGCTTTTTGAAAAGAGTGGAAAAAACGATTGAAGAAGATGTGGAACGTCTAGTAGAGACCGTACTCGATAAAATTCAACATGAATACCGAACGGACGTTGCCGGCTTCGGAAACAAATTGAGAATTAAGTATCCTCATGTATGGAAAGCAGCCAAAAAAGATTGGGATCAAACCTTTAGTGAGGTTCCGATCAAGTGTGAGGTGAAAATAACGGTCAAAGATTATGGGACAGCCGATGAATGAGTTCGCTGTATATTCTTCTTCATTCCAATAGTGAATCGCTGAAAGCCCAGCTTCTCATAATATGGCTCCAGCCCTTCTTCACACATCAGTTGCGGGAAGACCCTGGACTTCTCGCAATGTTCAACCAATCGATGGAGGATCTCGCTGCCTATCCCTCTGGACTGATAATCCGGATGCACGCCTAATCCGCATATAACGCCAGTAATAACCCCATCGGAAATCAAACGTCCCATACCTACCAGTCTCTGTCCTTCATATGCATAGATGGCATACCAGCTTTGCAAACACATGGTTTTCAATTCGGTAACGGATAGATGAATAGAGTTCCAACCAAGCGAAGCATACAAAACTTCCAGTTGACGAAAATCCTCAGGCGGCTCTGAGGTATATATTACATTCTGTGCCATACAATCACCTTCCTTAGGATCGGGTTACCGGATACGCCATGACACTCATCAAGGCATTCTCGGCCTGAGTCGAATCGAGACGGCTGTACTGAACAAATACAGGTGCACTGCTTGTAACCTCCATGGCATAGGGAATACCTGGAGGAATGCCTTGCCCGCCGTCCGTTTGTAGCGAGCTGGTTCGTATGTGCTTGGTTCTTCTAGCTGGTACGATGGTTTTCATCCCTAGCAATGGATCACGATCCTCGAAGTAAGCATGTATCGTAACCACAATGTCCTGCTCGGATAAGTTCAAGACACAGACGGATTCATGACTGGATAATTCTCCGCTGCTTTCAGGAGGGATATACCCGTCCGGAATAATCCAATGTTTTTCGCCTTTTGACATGCGTTTCGCTCCTAACAACTCATGGTTTAGGGTGCTTAAATAATAATACATTCGCTATGGACTCCGAAAGTTCCTTTAATCCTCGATCCACCCCATCGTGCTAACGCAGAAACAGAGACAACGGCTGGTGACCAAGCGCCTTCAGAGCGCCAACCACCATGTCAGCCAGTCGGACCGCACCGCGCTCTTGAGTCCATGACGCCCTGCGGAAACAGAAGAAACTCCCCTGGCTTCCCCCACATAAACACGGATTTGATTCCTTCAGGACCCAGCTGGTTAAAATTTCGGCTAACTCCATTATGGATTGGGAGCCTCCGAACATAAATTCAAATAACCGTTCTCCTTGTTCAAATAACCGACCACATAAGCAAAGTCACGCAGAAGTCGATTGACGGCATATTGTCCAAGATCACCGAGGATGGCACCGTTACCGGCGTATCTGCGGGAACGGCCGTCATGAAGGATACCGCAGGGTACAGAGGCGTGCCGGATAAGCGGATGACAAGGCTGGGGTCAAGGGCTGGTCTTAACCTTTCTGGCAGAGATGCTGAAGATCAAGGACAATCCTTATTGATTAAATGCGATACAAAAAAAGGCAGGATTGGAGAGGATCAAGTTCGCCTCTGCAGCCTGCCTTTTTGTTATATGCAATTTAACGCGATTCTGCGACTACGGTTCTTATCTATTGTCCTCTGTCTCATCCTCGCCGCTATCCTTCTTCTGCTCTTCAGTCTTCTTCGGATGCGGCGTTCCGTCAAGTCCGTAGACTTCATCATAAGCGTCGAATATTTTCCTCGCAATCGGTGCAGCGCTTTGCGAGCCGAAGCCGCCTTCCGGCACAACGACGGCCACCGCCAGCTTCGGATTATCGCGCGGAGCAAAGGCGATGAAAACGCCGTTATCAAGGTTAACACCTTTATATGATTGCTCGGATGTACCTGTTTTGCGGGCAAAATCATATTTAAAATCTTCGAAACCCGCGATACCTTGTGTATTCATCCCCTGTTTAATGATTTGCCAGTATTGCTTGGGAAAATCAACTTCATTAAGGACCTCCCGCCCGAATTCCTTGACCACTTTTCCATTCTGATCCGTTATTTTGCTGACCAGCTGCGGCTTGATTCGCTTGCCTTCATTCGCCAGCATCACCGTGTATTGAGCAAGCTGTAGAGGGGTGTATTTACCCTGTTGACCGAAGGAAGCGTAGGCTAACGCCGCGAGATTACTTCCCGCTGCTTTTGTATCAGTATAATTTTTCAGTCCTTTATGCTCCTTAGGCAAACCACTCCCCGTTACTACTCCAAGACCAAACTGCTCCATATACTCATCCCACTTTTTGACGCCTTTCTCCCCGCCGTACTTGCCAACTAACTCCTTGCCGATCATATCGATCATAAAGGCATTGGATGATTGCTGAATCGCTTGTTGTGGTTTAATAGGCCCTATTCTATGGCCGCTCGAGTTCCGGATTTTCGTTTCGCTTCCTTCCCGACCGATCGAGGCGTACCCTTGATCGTTATACGTATAGTTAGGGCCAAACAACCCCTCATTTAACCCGATCAACACCGTCAGCGGCTTAATAACGGAACCAAGGAAAATCATGGACTCGAACCCGTGTCCCGATCTGCCTGACCCGTATATCGTGATCGTACCATTACCCGACGAGTCCACGACATCTTGTGTAATTTTGCCTCCGCTTTCCCAAACATTCGGGTCGTAATCCGGCATGCTGGCCATCGCGACAACATGGCCAGTATCAATTTCCATGGCGACGGCGTAGCCGGTGACAGCATCCTTATGAAGCTTACCCGATACAGGGTTGGTATGAAGATATTGAAGCCGATCCATAATGGCCTGCTCTGTCGCAAGCTGAATGTCTTTATGGATCGTGGTGTGGATATTAAGGCCTTTTTCAGGAGGGACCATCGTCGGTACGCCATCCACCATATTCTGCGGATTAATCGGAATGCTGAGGTAACCGCTCTTGCCGCGCAGTTCTTCCTGATACATCCGTTCCAATCCGTCATACCCCACCGACTCTTCTTCCGTGTAGATCAAGCCAGGATTCTTCTGATCCTTGTTGCTTTGATCGATAACCTCATAATCCTTTACGGATTTGGAACCTCCGAACTTCCGCAAGTATCCGATTGTCTGAACCGCAACCGTATCCGGATCATAATGCCTTACATTCTCCTCCACAATCTGGACGCCGGGGAACTTGGCGCGGTTCTCCATGAAATAAGCGATCTCTTCCTTCGTCAGATCCGTCTTGATGCGTCTCGGTTCATAACCATGCTGCTTGTTGTATTCCAAATCCAGGTCGTCAATCACTTTCTTCACCGTGATCGGTTCCGCCTCAGGATCCCCATACTTGTTAAACGCCTGGACGATTTGTCTCGCCATTTCCACGGCTTCCGGCCTGTTCGCTTTTCCCTTGTCCGTCTTCTTGCTGTAATCCTTCATGAGCGTAATATATAAAGAGTTCGAAGCTGTAGAATAAGCAAGCTTCGTGCCGGATGCATCGATGATGGACCCCCGGATCGGCTGCAGCGGGAAGTGCTTCTGCTCTCCGCCGATTTCCTGACTCGCAAGCTCAGGTCCCTCTACGAACTGCAATATGGCCATGCGAATGATAATGACGCAAAAGATAAGAAATGCACTAAAAAAGAAAATATTAATCCGTCCATTATATCTACGTTTCATTTCCGTTTCATCCGGTACGTCCTTATAAATTTTAAAACCCTTCACATTGTCTACGCTCCTTTGTTATATGGTTTAATCCAGCCAAGTTGGCAGATGAGGCTGTTTCTCGAATTCAAAGATTCGCTGCAGTTGTTCCTGGGTATTCCGTTCTTCAGACAGTGGAGGCAGTTCGTCCAGCCGGAAAAAACCGACCGCAGACGTCTCCGTTCCCACGCCTGCAGCTCCGCCTGTAATGTCGCACTGAATGAACATTTTGTACACATGGAAGGCCGAAGGCGGATGGTTATGAAACTTCTTATCCAATACAGCCAGTAATCTCGTTGCGCGTACCTCATACCCCGCTTCTTCCTTCACTTCCTTCACAACAACCTCGGCAGGCGATAGACCGATGTCCGCCCATCCTCCCGGCAATGCCCAAGCCCCGTCGGCCTTTTCCTTCACCAGAAGTAGCTTCCCCTCTTGAAAAATAACGCCGCGGACGTCCACCTTCGGCGTTTGGTATCCGGTTTCACTCGCAAAGAGCGTACGGATCTTCTCGTCGCCTGCTTCGGTATACTCCTGCATGATCTTGATGCTGAGCTCCCTTAGCTGCTCAAACCGTTCCTTGTCATAGACATCCCTCGTATATTCCAGTCCGGCCTGGCTGATCGCCTGTATCTCTTTTGCCCAATCCAACCATTTTAGTGTCATAGATTCATCCCTCTTCGATTTCTTCTCATATATATAACGCCTGCTACCCACGATTGGTTTATAATGGAAGTGTTTGATTTCAAAATTATAACATATTTTCCGCCTGATTATGAGACGAGTGATATATTAAGGGGGCTTTATTACATGAAGAAAACCCGATCGGTTCTATATGTAATCCTGCTAATCGTTGTGTTCGGTACGGGCTATTATGTCGGATCGAGGTCAGAGAATTCAAAACCGATCTCAAAGGAAAATGCCCGCAAAGCCATCCAAACCCTGTGGGTAAAATCTGCCGAACCTCCGCTGCCCAAGGTTACAATCGACGGCACCGAAATCGCGGTGCAGCGAGGCTGGTACCTTTATTCATGGTGCAACGGGGATAAGTGTTCGATGACGGATGCAGTCCGACCGGAGCTGAAGGATATAACACCCGTTGTAGTCCAAGGCGGCGTGGACATTAAAACAACGCCACCCGAAGGAATAGATGGCTTCACCATCCTAAACCTGACGGATCCTGATATCGACGGATATACCGTACCGACAGAACCCGGCTCGTACCTGTACGAAATTCATTGTACATGGCCTCTGGAGCAGGGACGCGCCAGCTTTTATTTTGCGGTAACGGTCCAATAGGGTAAACAGCTCAACTAAAGCGATATCAGTGTTCATAAAAAAAGATGACCTCGACGAATTCGAGGTCATTTGCTTGCTAGTTAAGTCCAGGACGGTTTTCTCTGAACCTTCCCCAATCGGTTCACAGTTCAAACGCCTGGAATGTTTCCTTTTTCCATTAGGAATTCAGTCCTTCTCATCCCTTTGATTCGTTCGGATTAAGGCATACGCCAATTGTCCAGCCATCCCAAGGAATAAACCCGTACCGACGACAATATACACCATCGTGAATGTTTTACCAAGCGGTGTCTGCGGCACGAATTCCGGATGACCTACTGTACTCAACGTCACTACGCAGAAATACAGGGCATCCAGCACGGATAACCCTTCCTGCTTGGTATAAAACATCGTACCCGATATCAGCATAATGACGATCAATACAAACAACGCTACAAAATACCGCTGCTTAAACGCTCGAAATAGACCGCTGAAGAGACGTTTTAACGTTAGTAAAAAAGATATCATCCCAAAAACCGTCCTATTCTATAACTGGAGTATACGTTACATAAATCACATACAGCTATTATATCAGCGTTTTATCCCCTGCACCCATCCACACTCTTAGAGGCTTAACCCTGAAGCGTCAGCAGCTCCCGGATTTCCGCCTCGGTCCAGCTTGGAAGCGACTCTTCTCCCGGTTGAACCAGTTCCTCGATCAGATCCTTCTTCTTCTGCTGCAGAGCGACCATTTTATCCTCGATGGTATCCTGAGCCACCAGCCGTATCACCTGCACAACCTTCTTCTGTCCGATGCGATGTGCCCGGTCCGTCGCCTGCTGCTCTACAGCAGGGTTCCACCACAGATCATACAAGATCACCGTATCGGCCCCGGTCAGGTTTAGCCCCGTTCCGCCTGCCTTCAGTGATATGAGGAACACTTCCCGTTCTCCTTCGTTGAAGCGTTCGCACAGCTTCACTCGCTCCGATGCCGGAGTCTGTCCATCCAAGTAGAAAAACGGTATCCCCCGATATCCGAGCTCCCCGGCAATCAGATTCAGCATCCCCGTAAACTGGGAGAATACCAGCATCCGTCTTCCCGCAAGCCGACATTCCTCAATGGTTTCCAGAAGCTGCTCAAACTTGGCCGAACTACCCTCATAGCCCTCCACGAATAGGGCCGGGTGACAGCAGATCTGGCGCAGACGAGTAATGCCCGCTAAGATGCGAATCCGACTCTTCTGAAAGCCATCCTGCGCCAAATGCTTGAGCGTCTCTTGTCTTAACTTCGCAAGATAGGCGGTATAGAGCTTCTTCTGTTCGACCAGCAGGCCCGATGTCTGAACCGTCTCTATCTTCTCCGGCAGCTCCTTGAGCACATCCGATTTCAGCCTGCGAAGCAGGAAGGGGCGCACTCGCCTCACCACGGTTTCTTTCGGCAATTCCTGAAACGTTTTTCGATCTCCAAAGAGTGCCGGGAAAACGGCATCATATATGGACCATAGTTCCTCAAGTCGGTTCTCGACCGGGGTACCTGTCAGAGCAAACCGATAACGGGCATGCAGCGTTTTGACTACCTGAGCCGTTTGCGTTGTGTAATTTTTGAAGAATTGGGCTTCATCCAGAATTAACGTTAAGAACGGCAGCTTCGCATAGCGCTCAACGTCCCTGCGGAGCAGCGGGTAAGAAGTAATGATGACATCATCGTTCCCCGCATTCTGTATGATTTTAGCCCGTTCGGTCTGCGTACCATCGGCAATGATGGCCTTGATCTCGGGCGCAAACTTCTGGAGCTCATTATGCCAGTTATAGAGCAGAGAGGCCGGCGCCACGATCAGCGCAGGTTCGTTACGTTCTCTGATCTCCGGAAGTACTGACAGAATGAATGCAATGCTCTGAATCGTTTTACCAAGGCCCATATCATCGGCCAAGATGCCACCGAAGCGGTAGTGGGCCATCGTCTTCATCCATTGGAAACCAAACTTCTGATAATCCCGTAGGACCGTTTCAAGGCTCGGCGGCACGGCAAAATCCAAATGATCCGGATTCTTCACATGCTGCAGCATTTGGCGCAAGGATCGGCCAAGCTGGACCGTTGACCCCGAATCTTCCCAATCCAGCAGCTGAAGTCCTTGGACTGCCGGCATTTTGAACTGCGAGCCCTCCCCTTCGTATAACCAAGGCCCTACCCGGTTCATTAAAGCAACCATTGCCTGGAACTCGGCGCTTTCCAGCGGAAGCAGCGCGCCGTTTGGCAACCGGTGATATTTGCGTTTTTCTTCAAGCGATTTGACGATCTCCCGAATTTCGGCTTCCCGAATCCCCTCCATATCAAACTTCAATTCAAGCCAATCCGTCCGTTCGTCGACCTCCACCCGCACCTTGGCACCCATCGGTTCAGTAAGCACCCGTTCCTTCACGGCCGTCGTTGCATAAACAACCAGCAGCTTCTCCAGCTGCGGGATCGTATGATACAGGAAATCGTATTCGGCATCCTCATCGTTCATGAAGAAACCGCCATCGGTCTTGGCAAAGGAGGCGTTCTCCATGAGCTCAAGAATCCGCTGCTCCTGCTCTCCGTCGCGAACGAGGATCGAGCTGCTGCTGCGTATGGCGCGATGCCCCTCCAACGGATTAATGGTGATTTCTCCATATTGAAATTCGAGTCCGGCCAAAAGCCGGCCACGCACCCGGTCCAGATAGAGCTTCGCTTTTAAAGGCGTTTTGACAATGCGGTCAGATACGGTCTGTGCCACATGGACACTTCCAAGCTTCATCAGTCCCGGAACCACCCGCTCCATAATGGACTCCATCATCTCAGGTTGAATCCGGATATGCGGTTTATTCGCATTCTCAAGCAGCTGCTTCATCTCGGAGAGTCTTCTGCAAGCATCCAATTCAAGCTGAATAAGCTTACCGTCCACAATGACGAGTCCGTAACTTTCCAGAACGATCATTCGCTCCAGTCCCTCGATCTTCATCAGGTATTGATCATTCCCGGCTTCATCAAACTCGAATTGAAGGGGGATCGGATCTTGAACGAATTCCAGCTTATCCGTGAGGATCCCGTCCAAAGACAACAGGGAATGGTTCGAATGGGATAATCGTTCCCTTACTTGGGGCCAAAAAGTGGGAGGAATAATCAGCATTCGGTCACCGCTTCCGTGTTTGCCATGCGGAGCATACATGTCCAGTGACTGTTTAAACATGCTTTCATGCTCGTATACACGAATCAGCTCCTGGAGAATATCATCATCCTCCTTTTTAAAACTGTGCAGCTCCGGATCGTACGTGAAATTCTTCGTGAACATGCAGGTTTTGCCGTATTTTACACACGCCAGAAACTCTCGAATCCGCTGCACGATATACAGTCGTTTCTTACCTATTCGCAGCTCTACGCCGAACAAGTATTTACGATTTCCGTAAGGATATAACTTGAAGATGAACTCCATCTCCAGAACTTCTCGGGTGTCAAACCTGGACGCTGCCGTGGCCCTCCGGCCTTCGGAATAAGAGAACAATCCGAGCAGCTGGCTGCTGAGCAGCGCATCCTGTTCCCCTTCATCCGAGCTTCTGTCATGCTCCGGAGAATACCGAGGCGTTAATTGCCCGTCTTCTGTATTTCCGCTACCAGAAGGATGTAATAACGATGGATAAGGGCGTATCGGAGCTTCCACCGTTTGCTCAATATCACGGATGTTCAGGAGCAGCGCCGCAATATGTCTGCACCGCTTCCGGGAGAATCCATAATCGATACAGCTGCATTCGGTGAATACATCCCCGTTCGAGTCAATCTCGGCATAGGCGATACCCAACTCCTGATCCGTCACTTCTGCCTCGTATTTTCGAGTGTCCGGATCTTGTTTCAGCATCGTTACATGTCCATCTCTATATAAAACCCCGCCACGATCATAGGAGGTCTTTCCGCATAATAGTTTGATCACCCGTTCGGTCAGTTGGTAACCCATAACCACAATCCCTTCTCTATTTACTGCTAAAAAACAGTATACCATTTTGTGCGGAAAGGCTAGTAATGCCGACGGCCGATATTCAAAAACGTCTATCGACGTACATTCTCAGAAAACTGACCGCATTTACCGGGATATTTTTCGTGCCATATCAGGAAGGCCCATACTTTGAAGTTTATCCTTACTGATATCAAAAAAAAGAACTCGCCGCTACGGCAAGTTCTTCTTCCGCTGTTTCTCATAATAACGGGTCAAATTGTCATAGCGGGTGTTTTGGCCTCTCCATGCTCCGCTAGAAATAATGAAACCGACAATCATATAGATAAGAAAATAATAATAATACCGTGTTATAAAAAAATCAGGATCAAACTTGTCCTTGTCAAGAAACCAGGTGGCTGCAGCCCACACAATATATAATAAAAAGCCATGTAAAAGGCCCCGTGAAAGCACAAACCTGCCTTTTCCCTTTGCCCGAATCGCCGTCCATTTGCGATAGAATCGCTCATCTCGATTCATCCAATCCCTCCGCTTCGTGGCTTAGATACGTTTGTAATACAGCACCGTCCCGTCCAGTTGGCCGTTAGAGGATATGGCATAATCGGGTATGACTCCAGCTTGGATGTAACCCAGAGACTGATACAGCTTGTTGGAGGGGTCCCCCTCCCGGGTATCTAAGACCAGCAAGGTTCTACCCTCTTGCTTGGCTTTCGGCTCCAGATGCAGCATCAACGCTCTGCCGATGCCGCCGCGACGGGATGCAGGATCCACCATCAGTTTCGCTACCTCGGCCCGGTGTCTACCATTCGCCTTCATGGCGCACTGCAGCTGAACCGTGCCGATCATCTGCCCATCCTGCACGGCAACCCACAGGGTAACCCCTGGGCCAAGTACATCCTCCCAGTAAGCGAAAGCTTCATCGTAAGACAGCGGAGCTAAGAATCCTACCGATGCCCCATTTTCAACTACCCGAATCAATAATTCCGTTAATTGATGATGCATGTCGGTTTCTAATGGATCGACCTCTATTATGGAAAACGCAGGGTTCATTATAGGATACTCCCTCTCTCTCATCTAATAAAATCATTCTATCCGTTCCGTTGGCATATGCAATCATTTTTTACGATGCGAAAACCACGACGCGCGGTCAGAATCCTCTTATCGCTTCAAGATGTCAGCCAGTGCTTTATTCAGCGTATCGTATGTAAAATGAAACCCTGCCTTACAGAGTCTGTCCGGAATAACCCAGCGGCTCTTCAGCACGAGTTCCGTTTCGGTTTGAATAAGCCGGGCGCCCAGCTCAAGCAGCCATTTAGGTGACGGCAATCCCAATCTGCGATTCAATGAAAGCCGAAGCTGCTCCATCAATTCCTTATTCGTAACCGGATAGGGAGACGCACAATTGAAAACCCCGCTCAGCTCTGCCCTCTCTTGTAAGAACAGAATCATGCGGTACAGATCCTCCACGTGGATCCAGCTGAACTTTTGCTTGCCCGTACCTTGAACGCCACCAAGTCCGTATTTTACCAGGTTAACATAAGGAGTCATGACGCCGCCGCCCGGTCCCAGTACGATGGCAATACGCAAAGCGATTTGTCTTGTTTGAGGCAGCGAGAATGAGAAGAAAGCGCGCTCCCATTCCTTGGCAACCTCGACGGAGAAGCCCCAGCCGATTTCGCCCTGCTCCTCCGTCATCGGCTTATCTTCCGCATGGCGATAAATCGTAGCCGTACTGGAATTAAACCATGTACGCGGAGGAGTATGGCATGCCTCGATGGCACTGCCGAGTATATTCGTTGTATCTACTCTTGATTTGATTATAAGCTCCTTATTTTTCTCATCGTAACGGCAATTGACCGATTTACCTGCTAAATTAATCAGCATATCCGCCCCCTCCAGGGCAGCAACGATAGCTTCTTGATCGTTCCATGCGATATGACCCTTCCGTCGGGATATCATAAGAACTTGTGTTTGCTGTTCATTCGTGAATTTTTTCGTAAGATAAGTTCCAATAAAGCCAGTTCCACCGGCCAACACGATCTTTTTCATAGAATAGAATCAGCTCATTTCTCTTTGTTTTATCCACATAATAAACTTCCATGATATCTATTGTTTCTTACAATATACCATTTCCTCAATAGAGAACAAAAAAGAAAACACCTTCCTCATAGAAGATGTTCCATTCATATATAGAACTCGCGGAATCGTAAGATGATTTCAGAAAAACACCAAACTCTCTCTTCTTCCCGGTTCCTTCGGTATCTGCCAATTTCTCATATCTGTCAAAATGCGTTCCCCTAAGCAAAATCTGTAGGGATCTATTGACTTAATAGAGACATGATTTGGTTTTTCATGAACTGATAGCTGTGGGGATCATCCTTCTTCGCATAAAAACGAAGTCCGTCCAGCGCTTTGAACAACTGATGGCCTAACAATCTCTCTTCAAAATAAGGAATACTGACGCCTTGCTGCTCCAACGCCTGCTGCAGCCTTTTCGGAAACTCAATCATCGGGTACCACGTATGAAGAACAGAGACATCCAGCATGAAGTCGCCGAACATGGCCATCTCCCAATCCACGATCCCCGTTACATTCTCGTTCTCTCCCAGCATATTGCCCAAATGGAAATCTCCATGTACAAGATATCGCTCCGGAGGCGAATAACGAACCAGTTCGATCATCGTTTGGTAAATTTCTTCGAAAAACTCTTTTTCCAGAAAGCTGTTCTCATACAGATTGTGCCATCCATGGTAGAACCCTTCTTGCTCCTCATCGAAAACAGACGTGATGTAGTCCAGCCATGAACGATGGACAGCCTTGCCTTCCGGAGTAATCCAGCCATAACCCTCATGGGAATCCCCGACATGTATCTGACGGATTCGCATGAATTGATGAACGATGTCGGGGATAAGCCCTCGAATTTGTGGCGGCTCAAGAGCACTTATCGGCGTACCGGATACTTTATCCGAAATGGAGAAGTGAATATTCTCCACTTTCCCTATCTTGTGGATACGGGGAATGGGCAAAGATTGCTTGCCGTACATATCGTAGATTTTAAGCGCTTTATGAAGGCTGTCCCCATTATCCTTAAAATGAATGACATAATCGGCTTCGCCCTTGCGGTAACTGAACACCTTACTCAGTTCCCCCATCTCGATGGGGGTGACATTCATTACCGATTCCCCTTCAATAAACTTCAGATGACTTACCGCCATATCCAACGTCATCTCTGGCTTAAATGTTTTCATAACATGATCTCCTCCTTCATCATCTGATCCGGGTTCGACTTGGACGTATTCCATCTTCGATATAACCCGTCATGCCTTTATTTATACTCATGAGCTTCCGCCTCCAGGCAGGGTGCCGGGTCCATTGGAAAAACTTTGTGATGGCAAACACCAGTCCGGCACCAAAAACAACGCGCAGATGATTCCGACAATGGAGATAACCACGTTGTCCGATGTAATCCCACCGTATACTAATCCACTACCTAGCAGTACAAACGCCAGAGAGCCTATTAGCATTTTGGTCACTTTGGGATAAATCTTTATTTCTTCTTATTCCTGCATGAGTCGCACTCCTCGTTTTTATTAACTTATGAAGACGATTCTATCATCCGTTGGTCATCTATCAATAACGAACTTGGAACTCCTTGACGAACACCGCTGTACCGGATATATAGACATCCATGGTCTCTTTCCAGCGATTCACTTGAACATTTACTCTCCCGTCTTTCCCCATTTCCTGGCCTTGTTCAATATTAAATTGAGCGGAGGATACTTCAGGATTCAGATAAGTCAAATAATAAGCTCCCATTACCCCCGATGCAGTTCCAGTTACCGGATCCTCCACGGTCCCAGAGTACGGCGATGAGAAATGTCTCGCGTGCATGAACGAAGACGCATCCATCGTTTCCAGGCAAAAAGGATGCAGTGAGGCTTTAGGATTTTCTATTAAAATGTCCGGAAACACTGCATTATCAGGGACCATCCGCTCAAAATGCTCCAACCCTTTTATCGGCACCAACAATGTCCAGATCCCCGTGCTTCCATACACGATGGGCATACTTAAGTCCAAATCGTCACGTTTCAGACCTATGGATGATGCCAAGCGGTCCACATCTCCCTCATAAGATATGAATTGAGGATGATCCTGCTTCATCTTCATGGTTAACTGGCCCTCGGCATTTTGAAACTCTATGGGCAGAATGCCCACTTTGGTCTCAATCCACACGGTTTCTTTTTCCGACAGCAGTCCCTTGGTTTTCAAGGCATACATGGATGCCATAGTGGCATGGCCGCACAGGTTCATTTCATGACCGGGAGTAAAATATCTCAGTCTAATATCTGCTTGATCTGACTTTAAGATAAAGGTGGTTTCATTGAATCCAACGCTGCGGGCGATGGATTGCATCTCTCCCTCCGTGAGATCATCCGCATTCAAGACCACACCGGCAGGATTTCCCTTGTTAGGCTGCACCGAGAATGCATCATAATGAAGTACGTTTATTGATTTCATGTTTCTCTGATCCTCCTTTTTGCACCGTCCAGGATTTAGCATCGAAATTTAGTGAAAATTTTACCATGGGGGATTTGTTAAATCCAGACCAAATTTGCAAACAGCTTCCTTCATACGGTTCATTTCGTAAGCCCACTTGAATATATATCTGGCATATTCTTATGAATCAAAATCATACATGGGGGTAATTTCATTGAACACTATTAGTCTATGCATGATCGTAAAAAACGAGGAACTCGTCTTAAACCGCTGTTTATCCTGTGTTGCCGACATCGTGGATGAGATCATCATTGTCGATACAGGCTCTACCGATCGTACAAAAGAAATCGCAGAATCCTTTACGGAGTTCATCTATGATTTTGAGTGGATTGACGATTTCTCGGCTGCACGAAATTTTGCTTTTAGTAAGGCTACCCAGGACTATATCCTATGGCTCGATGCTGACGATATACTGCTGGAAGAAGACCAGCTCAAGTTAAAAGCGCTAAAAGAAAATCTTACGTCCGACATTGATTCCGTTACTATGCTCTATCATTTAAGCTCAGACGAATTTGGTAATGTCACCTTCAGTCTCCGGCGAAACCGTCTTGTGAAACGAAACCGAGGCTTCCGATGGATCGGACCCGTCCATGAGTATTTAGAGGTCTACGGCAATATTATCAATAGCGATGTCGCGGTTAACCATCTCAGCTCGAAACATGATCCCGATACTGGCCGAAACCTTAGAATCTACGAGAAGCGAGAGACTGCTGACGAATCGTTCACACCGCGAGATTTATTCTATTATGCGAATGAATTAAAGGATCACGGCCAATTCGAGAAGGCTATTGATTATTACGACCAATTTTTACATACGGAAAAAGGTTGGATTGAGGATATCCTCTCTGCCTGCAGCAGGCTATCCGATTGCCATCACGAGCTCGGAAACGGGCAAGCCTCTTTTGAATCCTCTATTAGATCCCTGCATTATGCGCCACCACGGTCAGAATTCTGCTGCCGCATCGGTTACCATTTTTTCGTAAAAAACAACTATGACACAGCCATATATTGGTATAAACTAGCAACCGAGCTTGAGCTGCCTCCGGGTTACATGGGATTTCATAATCCCTCCTTCTCGACCTGGCTGCCTCATCTGCAATTGGCCGTTTGTTATGACCGGATCGGAGCTCATGCTCTTGCGAATCAGCATAATGAGAAGGCGCTTGTCTATCGTCCAGGCGATGAGACGATGCTGGCTAACCAAGAATATTTCCGAAACAAGCTGCAGGAGCTCGAAAGTGACCAAGAGAGGCCAAGCTTATGAAAGCAAAGGAACGCAGACGTGTTCTACTCGGCAGTCCTATACGGCAGAAGCCTGAAATCCTGGACCATTTTCTGACTTCATTACTCCGGCTGGAACAGGACCATCTGGATGTATGCTACTTCTTTATTGATGACAACAACGATGAGTTATCCAGCGCACAATTGAGCCAATTTATGAGGGAGACAAACCATGTTGTAATCCATAGCGCTCAAAACGACGATTACGATTATATCCGCAACGAGACAACCCATAGCAAAAACAACAGCCCGGCAACTAAAAAGCCGGGCTGCTGCTATTCTATTGGATCTATTTGACAGAGACGGTGATGGATACGGTCTTGGAATTGTACTGCCCTTTAATGCGGGCGGTTCCCTTCGCGATCGCTTCAATACGTCCGTTCGTTACTTTGGCAACGCTGGAGTTGCTGGTTGTCCAAACGGCGGTGTCTCCAACATTTGTTTTCGCGCCGGTATCGAATTCAGCAGTAACCGTTACAGTCTTAACGTCACCGGGCTTCAGATTCAGTTTCTTCTCGCTTACCGTCAATTTCTTCAATTTCGGAACTACGTTTACCTTAACTGTAGCCTCTTTGCCTTGGTAAGAACCCGTAATCGTAGCCGTACCTTCGGCAACCGCTTTAACAGACGTTTTGGAAACCGTCACAATCGCGCTGTCCGACGAGCTCCAATTCATCTTGGAGGAGAGAGAAACCGTCTTGCCATTACTGTAGTAGCCTGTAACTTTAATCGATTTGGATTTCTTGATGTTGAGATCGATTTTCTCGGGCTCTACAACGATTTTTACAACTTCCTGTTCAACCACTACCGGAATCTTGATGTCTTTATTCAAGTAAGTTCCTTTCAGTGTCGTCGAACCTTTGGTTAATCCCTTAAGCGTACCGTCCTTGATGACAGCTGCCGAACCCGTCAGTGACCATTCAACGGAGGAGGTCACATCGCTCTCCTTGCCATCTTCAAATACAGCATTTACTTTCGGCAGTGCAATGCTTCTGCCCATAACCAGCTGATACTCTTCTACATCCGGCAGTAGAACCAGCACTTTTTCGTTGACGGTAACCGGCAACGAAGCTACTTCCCTGGAACCGATCTTACCGGTGATTGTTGCAGTACCCGCGTTGATAGCTTTAATTTTGCCGTCTTCGGTCGTTACCACGTTCTCATCGCTGGAAGTCCATTTAACCGCGCTGCTGAAATCCTCTTTCTCGTCGTCCAGAAGCGTTCCCGTCACTTTAGGAAAGGATTTGGATTCGCCTTTCAGCACTTCCACTTCCGTATCGGCTGCCTCAAACTTGGTCACGGTCGGATATACTTTTACCGTGAATTCTTTGCTGATTCCCAAGTAACTCACCTTGATGTTAGAGGTTCCCGAAGCTCTCGCTGTAATCACGCCGCCGTTAACGGATACAGCCAACGGGTTGGATGAGGTCCATTCCCCGGCCACGTCAATGGATTGGGAAGCCGCGTTACGAACCTTGGCTTGTACCGTAATCGAATCATTCATAAACAGAACCGGATTCTTGACGAAATCCGTTTGATCCAGAATCAAAGCTTCATAAGGATTGCGCACATACACATCCAGTTTGGCCGTTGAACCCAGATAGCTCACGCTGATCGTGGATTTACCCAACGCAACCGGTTTTAGCTTGCCGTCCTCAATCGCAGCTACGGATGAATTGGACGATTTGAACTCTATCTTGTCCGTTACGTCCATACCTGTATCGGTCTCCGACTGCTTGGCGAATACTTTCAGCTCAACAGGCGCATCGCCAACCAAGAGCTCCAGATCTTCGCCCGGAACGAACGCAAGCTTCTGGTAAGGTGCAACGACTTTGACCGTGAAGGAAGCCTTCAGTCCTTTGTATTCCGCAGTCACGGTTGCGCTTCCCAAACCTACAAGGGTCAGTTCACCTTTGCTTACTTTCACTACGCTGTCGTCGGAAGTGGTCCACTTCGCTTCCGTGGTTACGTCGCTCGTTCCGTCAGCCAATGCTTTAACGGTTAGACCTTCCGTTCCAAGCTTATGTTCCACTTTATCCGGCTGATCCAGTTTAAACTCGTCAATGGCAAATTTTACGTCTACGTCAATCGTCTTGATCGCGCCCTTGTACTTGGCCGTGATTCGGGCCGTACCTTTCTCCAGTGGAATGATGAGTCCACCGTCAACCTTTACGATTCTCGTGTTGGACGAAGTCCACGTCGACTCATTGGT
This sequence comes from Paenibacillus sp. NPDC058898, assembly GCF_049316025.1. Taxonomy (NCBI): domain Bacteria; kingdom Bacillati; phylum Bacillota; class Bacilli; order Caryophanales; family Paenibacillaceae; genus Paenibacillus; species Paenibacillus sp. NPDC058898. Next base: position 710,624 of record NZ_JBMOSM010000003.1, read on the forward strand.
TACATCCTTCTTCGTAGAAGAGCCTTCAATGTTAGCCAATACTCGAAGTTGTTCCGATGTTTCTTTAACGGTTAAGTAAATTTTGCTCTCGTTCGTATCAAATTCAATCGACGTTACGTCCCCGGAGGCGGCGAATACGCTGGTTGGAAAAACCATCGCCAACATCATCACAACGACAAGAAACATCTTCGTTGTCTTTCTGTTTAAGCTCATTTATTTCTCTCCTTTGTACCTTCTGTCTCTCAGGCTTATTTTCAGTCTATCTCTATATCGACAGTCCCGGATTAAATCGTTACCTTCTGACGCCAAAATAGGCACAAAGTAGGATAATTTCCCAACACCGAATCCCGAAAAAATCCGGCGTGATAAAGTGGACAGCTGTCCCTGTCAGTCAAGCCGGTTTAAACGGTCATCTTGCTTAATCAGTTCAATTTTATGAGTTTATAATTGTTCAACAGATAATGGATGCCCGAGTATATTGTCAAGGCTACTGCTGCAAGCATAAGAAATTCGTCCACTTGAATCATAGTGACGAGCTGAAACGGATAATTATCCAACAATACCGCCGCAATGGCTACCACCTGAAGCACCATTTTCAATTTGCCGAGACTGTCAGCGGACAATGCGATTCCCTGCTCGGATGCGACCATCCTAAGCCCTGTGATAACAAATTCCCGCGCGATGATGACAACGGCTATCCATGTCGCAACCATCCCTGATTGAACCATCATGATTAAGGCGACCGATATGAGCAGTTTATCCGCGAGCGGGTCCAGTAATTTTCCGAGATTCGTAATTTGATTGTATTTCCTCGCGATATAACCGTCCAGCTTGTCCGTAGCCGAAGCAAGAAGGAATATACCCAGCGCGATGTTGGTTCCATAAACATGAATGAATCCGAAAAAGCCGCTCTTCTCGGTCAACCATAATGGGTATTCTGCAAAAAAAAGAATAAATAATGGAATCAACAGCATTCTGGCTATCGTAATACGGTTGGCAAGGTTCATCGGCTCATCTCCTCGATCTGCAATTGGAATCGTTCGTTTCTGCTAACTATTCGGCATCGTAAAAGATCATATGCTCTTTATCCGCGCGGTAATAATCCAGCCTGTCTTCCAAGCTGCCCGTATGAAACTCGAACATATGCCCATCCGGGTCCAGAAAGTAGATCGACTTCTTGTCCTTCACATCCCTTGACCTACCCGGCAGAATCTCCACCTGTAGCGCTTGCAGACGCAGCATCGTTGTTTCATAATCCTTCTCTTCCAAGGTAAAGGCAATATGCGTATACGTTCTATTCGAGGTGCTTCTATCGAGATCTTCTTCATTTAAAGCAATCCACAGTCCATTCAAATCGAAATAAGCCAGCTTTCTCCCCTTGACCCGAAGCTTGGCCTCAAACACGTCCCTGTAAAAAGCGATGGACCGTTCCAATTCCGAAACGGAAAAACAAAGATGGTTAATGGCTTGCAGTTTCATGGCTCCGGCGACTCCATTTCTGTGGAAGATTCGATAAGATCCAGAACATGCAGCGGTTGATGGATCTTCTCGTACTCGCTCTCAATAAACGTATTGTACCAGTAAGCATGATACGGCCTTAAACCGGCGCTGCGAGCGCCTCTCAGCTCATCCGATCCGCCATCTCCGATAAACAGGGAATCCTGCGGTGTTACGGACAAGCGCTCACAAGCTAATCGATAGATTTCTTCATTCGGCTTGGCTATCCCAACCTGATAAGAGAAGATGACGTCATCGAAGTAGGGTGCCAATTCGCTCTGCCAAAAAGAAATTACCTCTTCTTTCGAGCAATTGCTGATCAAGCCCAGCTTCAGACCCCTTTTACGCAAAAGTTCCAGCATTCTGCATATCTCATTCGATATCCTATTGAAAGGGATTTTCTTCTCGCTGACTCTCGACTGATAAAGGAACTCCACGTGTTCCTGAGGATAGAGCAAACTCCGCGAAACCAGAATGTCACGGATTACCGAATGATAGTCGGGAAAATGCCCATTCATTCTTCGCTCGAAACGGGTTCTCCACTCCTGTTTAAACTCCGCTTCCGATAAACCGAGTCTATACATATAGTCATAGGATCTCTTGGATAACCGCTTGCCGTATGCAAACTCCGTGATTAACGTCTCGTACAAATCGAAAAACACCGCCCTGACCGCCATACCGCACAGCTCCCTTCGTTAATCAACGACACCCGCCGCCTGGGGCAATCCAGTCGGATACCGCTTGACCGTTTCATCCAGAACAATCCCTGCCTTCTCGTCCCAAATCTCGCTTAATTCAAATGTACCCTCTTCAAAAAACAAAGGAAACCGGCGTTTAAACCAATCCTGCATGGGCAGTTTCAATGCCTCTTCCCTGTCCACCCATAATAGCTCCCCTTCAGGTGGATGCTCCAGCAATTCCCCTTCAAAGGAAGTGGCCAAATAATTAAACACCATATACCGCAGCCCTGTATTCGGCTCACACGATTCCTCAAGGCCTTTATAGATGATGTCCTTTACAATCAAGCCGGTTTCTTCCCGCACCTCCCGAATGGCTCCGTTGACAATGCTTTCCGGAAAATCCACTTTGCCACCGGGCGCAATATAACCGGGAAATCCTTTGGCATCCGGTCTATTCATCAGCAGGATTCGGCTTCCGTCTTGGATCATGCACATGGTGTACAACTTCACTTTGGTCTGCAACCTAATCCCTCATTCCTAACGATTCTACTTGGTTATAGTATACAACCGGAAGCGATTCATTGAAATTCTTCATTTATATCTTCCAGCAGGAATCCACATGAAATGGAAATCCAGCACCAAAAAAAACGAGCAGCTTTGCACATCTGCTCGTTCATATGATTTCATGGTAGCCATTACCTAATCATTTACTTTCTCGCTCTTGTCACACTGGATGTGAATTGGAAAAGGGAATGCATAGGGGGCAAACCCCATCCCTATGCATTCCCTTCATCGTACTTCTACTCATATGCGCCGATGTTCACAGCGTTCCCTTGCACTCTTGGCTGCCCGTCAATGTCCTGCGTTCCGATGATGGCCGTATCCGTCGATCCGGCATCGATCGCCGGGGACGAAGACTGGAGATGGAAGTCGCCTCCGGCAGCGTTGACAAATTTAGGATCTATAAACAAAGAATGCACGTCGTTACCGGTTCCCGCTTTATATGCGGAGAAGCCTGTGTAATCTTTATTTTTCCATGTCCAGTATGCGTCAGCACTGCCGCCGGGAGCGAAGTATAGATTATAATCGACGACGTTCCCGGAATTCTTGGTGTATTCGTTGTAGATCAGCACGTCCGTAGAGCTGGCCACAAAGATATTGTTCTTGATCACGTTATTTTGCGTATCGTACTGAACATAGAGCTGGCCGCTTCCATCGCCCAAAGTATCGTTTTTGTACACGGTGTTGTTCACCACCTTGCAATTCACCGTTGAGCCGCGCTGTTTATCGTAACCGCCCATGGCGATACCGGTCAGCCGGTTGCTGTACACCAGGTTGCTGCGAACCGTAATATTGCTGGTAGCTTTGCCGGCATGCTCGGAGGCAATTTCAATGCCGATGTCATTATTGTAGCTGTAGTTCTGCTCAATGATGCTGTCTTTGCCGCCATCAACATAAATACCGCCGGCTGAATTACTGTTATTCGGGAGCGTTTTCCCATAAGAAGGATTGGTGTTGGAAGAAATGTTGTATACCCGGTTGCCCTTCACCAAGCCATTACGGGCCTGATCATAAGCTGCATTCGGCGCTTTCCCCTCGAAACCGATAATATCGATCCCGATGTTGTCGTTATCGTGAATGAGATTGTCCGTCACCGCAAAGGTATCCACATTGCCATTCAGTACCAGTGATTCGCTGGAACCCAGGACAAGATTGTACAACTCATTGCCGTGAATCGTAATGTCGTGAATCGATTCCGGAGCTTTTGTACCGTATACGGCGATACCATGAGCATCCCTGCCAAGCAAATCGCTGCCGGTTGGCGTGGCCGTGCTCTTGATATCATGGATCTTGTTGTTGGTCAGATTAATGAAGCCGCCTGAACCGTGGACATAAATCCCCACAGGCATCACGTTTCTGGAAGTCGTGGTATAGTTGCGAATCTCAAAGCCCTGAATGGTAATGTAATTAACATCGGTCATCTCGATAAGCCCTTCGATCCCATTGACTGAAAGTCCAGTACCATCGATGATTGGTTTCTCCGAACCATAGTTCGAGAAGACAATGGGGCCTTGTGAAGCCGTACCGGAGCGTGTTATCTTCAACTTCTGATTGTATACGCCTTCCCGAACATAGACTGTGCTGCCTGGAACAGCCTCGTCAGCCGCATGCTGAAGCGTTTTCCATGGCGCACTGCTCGTCCCCGGATTGGAGTCGCTGCCGCCCGTCGCCACATAATATTCGGTGCCTGCCGCCGAAACGGCGGGGGGTTGCACATTCCAAACTGTTAAACCCAGTACAGCCATGCTTAATCCCGCCAGCAAAATTTTGCCAATTTTCAACACAATCTCTCATCTCCCATTTTTAATTTGATTACGTAAGCCAAAAGTTCACTAATCAAGCATGCCCTGCCTGCAAACGGAATACGGTTTCCGTGGTCGGTAGATTCCCGGTGCCGCCGATCCCAAGGGTCGATAGCGCCCCACATGCGTTAGCAAATTGCAGCAGTTCCACACCGCCGAGACCTTGCAAATAACCGTAAATGATCCCCGCGTTGAAGCAGTCGCCCGCCCCTGTCGTATCCACCGGAGTTACAACGTACGGCTCGGCTGATATCGCGGTTCCGTCATGCTGGCGCAGCGACGCCCCTCTAGAGCCTTGCTTGACCGCAGCCATTCCCGCCACCGGAGGGAGCATAGTCTCAAGCACACTTGTGACACGGTCCGCCGGGAAAATATGCAGCAGTTCATCCTCGCTCGGAATAAATAAATCCGTTTCCGCGAGCAGCGCGCTGATTCCCTCGCGATCCCACTGATTGCCTACATCCCAGCCCGTATCAAATGAAGTGCTGACGCCGCCCGAACGCAGCCGCTTGAATAGCTCCAGCCAATGGGGTCTCATCCCGTCCTGCAAATAATAGGAGCCGAAGTGCAGATGAGTTGCCTTCCTTAGCAACGACTCCGGAATATAGTCCGGCGTCAATAGCGGAATGCTTCCGGCATAGGTTAACAATCCCCGGTCAGCGGGTGTGGAGAAGGATAGCGTGACGCCTGTCTTGATTCCCGGCAACGCAGCGACATGCTCCGTATTGACACCCATACGCTCCAGTTCGCTCGTACAGAACTTGCCGAAATCATCATCCCCTACCACGCTGACAAACCTTACATCTGCTCCCAGGCTTGCCAAGGCGCAGGCCGTGATCGCCGAAGAGGAGCCGAGCACAACTTCGAATCCGTCGACCATCTTCTCCCGGTTCCATTCCGGTATGACATCCTCGCTGGAAACAATGATATCCACGTTCAGTTCACCGGCAACGACAACAACAGGTGTTGCAGCCTTGGACTCCATCATTTCAATACCGGAACAAAGCCCCGTTCCGCCTCGTACAGCTCTTCGAACATACGGCTGATTTCATCCAGCGAGCAGACCGCTGCGGACAGCGGGTCCACCATTAGCGCATGGCGGGCCATTTCCTTATCACCTGTCAGCACAGCTCCCACCGCCAGATCAAAGAATGCCATGTTCGAGCGGCACAATGCGGCAAGATGCTCAGGAAGTCTCCCGAAACGGCAAGGATTGACGCCATTACGATCAACCATGCACGCCACCTCAACTACGCCGTCGGACGGTAAATTTTCGATGAGACCCCGGTTAGGAACATTGCCGTAGATCACTTTCGGCTCATTCTTCAATACAGCCTCAATTATGATGGCTGCGTATTCATTGCTGGATTGCAGCTCCAGCGGAACCTTGCCCTCCAACTGCTGAACGATTTTCTCATCGTTCTCTTTGCGCCAAATGGGCCAATTATCGGCATAAAAACCAGTTGCACCGTTATAGCCCGAATTGCAGTGCAGATCAATTAGCGATTGGCGTTTCCGGTAATACGGAATATACTCCGAGAAATGGCCGCTCGATTCCGAGACGAAGGCGCCCAGGTACTTCATCGCGTCAAACCGGACCGGGTCCTGCCGCAGCAGCTCCGGATCCTTTACTTTGTCAAGCAGGACAGGATACAGGTCTTTTCCGGCATGCGTCAGTTCCACGAACCAGGACATGTGGTTAATTCCGCCGGCTCTCCATTTCATTTCTTCATAAGGAATTCCGGTATATTCCGCCAGTTGGCTGGACGTGTTCTGAATGGAGTGGCACAGTCCGACCACCGGAATGTCCGTGATCCGGGAAGTCAGGAGCGTAACCGCAGACATAGGATTGGTATAGTTAAGTATCATACAATCCGGACACAGCTCTTCGATATCCCGAACGATCTCCATCCAGCTTGGAAGAGTGCGCAGGGTTTTAAACAGGCCGCCCGGTCCCAACGTATCGCCGATGCACTGATTGACCCCATATTTCAGCGGAATTTCATATTCATAACGGACCGTCTCCAACCCGCCGACCTCAATCTGGTTAATCACAAACTGGGAACCGCCGATTACTTCCCTGCGGTCCGTGGAGGCAATGACCTCCCAGCGTTTCCCCGTCATTTCTATAATTTTAAGCACCAGCTTGCGCGCGATCTCGAGCCGCTGCTCATCGATATCGACCAAAGCGATCGTGCCGCCCTCCAGTCCTTCAATCAAGAGGATATCCATGGTGATTTCCTGAGTAAACGCACTGCCTGCACCGATAATTGAAATTTTGGTCATAGCTCTTCTCCCCGCCTTTTCTCTTTATTTCATGCCTGTCATCGTCAGGCCTTTGATGAATTGCTTCTGGAAGATCAGGAATACAATAATAACCGGTATCGTAATCAAGACAGCCGCAGACATGACGACGTTGTAATTGACCATATGTGTCCCGTTAAAATACACCAGCGCCAGCGGAACGGTCATTTTACTCGTATCATTCAACACAATCAGCGGCCACAGGTAATTGTTCCATGAGTTCATGAACGTGAATATCCCCAGCGCCGACAGCATCGGCAGGATGAGCGGCGTAATAATGCGAAGCATGACCTTGAACTCGCCCGCTCCGTCCATTCTTGCGGCATCCAACAGCTCCTGCGGAATATCCTCGATGAATTGCTTGGCCAGAAACACACCGTATGAGCTGACCAGATTAGGCAAAACAATCGCCATCAGATTGTTAACCAATCCAAGCTTTGCCGTAATAAGATAGGTCGGAATCATAATGACCTGGAACGGAATCATCATCGTGGCCAGGACCAGAATGAACAGCAGTTTCTTCCCCTTGAATTGATGCTTGGCGAAAATATACCCCGTAAGTGAACTGGTAAATAAAGTGGTGATTGTAATGACCACGGAGGTCACCAAACTGTTGAACAGCCACTGTCCAAATGGCGCATCGCGGAAGACCGTCCGATAACCGTCCAGGCTGACCTCCCGGGGGAGAAACCCGCTGTTCGCCGATACGATCTCCAGATTGCTTTTCAGTGAGGACAGCACCATCCATGCATAAGGCAGCAGCATAATACAGGCGGCTACCGCCAGCACCGCGATGAGAACCCCGTCCCAAACACTACGTCTGTAAGGCATAGGCTAGATATCCTCCTCTCAATATTCCCACTGGGTACGTCCCCATCTCAGTTGCAGCAAAGTGACCAGTAAAATGATCACCAGGAACACGGTCGCCATAGCCGAGGCGTATCCCATATTCGAGTTGGAGAACGCCTGGTCATAAATATGCAGCGCCAGCACCCGCGTCTCATTGAAGGGCTCCCCCTTGGTCATGATCTGGAACTGAGGGAATGCCTGGAAATAAGAGACGACCGTAGTCACGGAGACGAACAGCATCGTTCTGCGCAGCAGCGGCAGCGTGATCCGGCGGAAAATATGCCAGCGGCTCGCGCCTTCCAGGATCGCCGCTTCGTAGTACATGTCCGGAATAGAATCAAGACCGGCTATGAAGAGGACGATGTTATAGCCAATGTCGGCCCACAGGGTCATCATAATGACGGAATACAGCGCATAGTGCGGATCGCTGAGCCACTCGATCGGGGCGACATTCACCTTGGACAACAGCATATTGAACAGGCCGTTGTTATAATTGAACATGGTGTTCCATACGATGGCCGTCCCTGCAAGCGGCGCAATCGTCGGGAGAAAAAATACGGTTCGGAACAAATTTTTAAGCCAGCGAATTCTGACCCGCTGGATGGCCGAAGCAATCAGTAGCGTGATGATGATATTGACCAGCACGGTAATCGCCACGAATTTGAAGGTAACCCACAGCGACTTCAGAAAGACGGCATCCTCAAACATGCGGATATAATTTTCCGCTCCTACGAACAATGCATTCGAACTGAGCGGATCATACTTAAACACGGACAATCCCAGGCTCCATGCAATGGGAAGGAAAGCAAACACAGCGAACAGCAGCAAAATCGGTGCCAGCGAAATGACGATAAATTTCCGCTTCCCCCTGGATCCCACCATCTCGCCTGCCGCCCTAACATTTCCGGCCCTGTTGGTGGGTATGCCATTACTCATACCAGAACACCCCTATCACTTATGTTGATCTTGACTATCGTTTATGGCCTTTTCGATGTTCGCCAGTCCGTCCTCCACACTTCGTTGCCCGCTTACCATCATCTGAAAGTTGTCATTCACTTGCTTGAAGAAGTAATCCCGGTCCGCTACAGGGCCAATCCATTGGCCTAGCTGCAATATTTCCAACGAAGTTTTCATGAAAGGGTTATTTTTCGAAAATTCAGGGCTTTCCGCTATTTCTTTTTTGGCTGGAACCGTAAAGGTGTCTGTATTCCAAGCAGCAAGGTTGTCATTCTCCGAGACGTACCGGATGAACTCAAGCGCAGCTTCCTGCTGTTTGCTATTCTGTGCCACCGTAAGCCCCCAGCCGGATTCAGCCGCGAAGACAGGCGGGTTGTCCGTAAAGGACGGCACAGGCACATATTCAAAATCGTTTACGTTATAGCTGCCCAGCCCCACGGCGATAGCCCAGGGACCACGATAAGTCATAGCTGAATTCCCTTGGTAGAAATAGTCGGACGTATCCAACTCCCCGCCGAATGCGGTAAAATCCGCCACTTTATCATCGGCAACCAGCGATACTAATGCGGACATTGCCTGCTTCGCTTCCGGAGTACCGAAATTGACATGTCCATCCTCGCCCCAATAGGTTCCGCCCTGTTGCAGAATCAAAGACAGGAAAGTGAAGGTGATATTGTCCTTTGACACGAAGTCAAAGCCTTTAACTTTGATCGCGTCGCCTTCCCGGACGGTCAACTTTTTCGCGTAATCCACAAGCTCAGCCCAAGTGGACGGCGGGCTCTTAAGGCTTTGTTCCTCCAGCATTTTCGGATGGATAAGCATTCCGCCGTTTTCAATGTTGTATTCAAGCGGCAACCCATAAAGCTTATTGTCTCGCAGATACCCGCCGAGCGGGGCGTCATAATACTCTTTCTTTACATTTTCACTATCGGGGATTTCGACTAGCATATTGTTCTTTGAATATTCAGGAACCCATGTGCCGAACATTTCGGCAATATCGGGTGGATTTTTAGCGGAGAACGAAGCTTTGAGCTTCTGATTGTATACGTCATACGGAAAGGTCTGAATTTCAATCTCCACATCAGGGTGTGAAGTTTGATAGTTTGCGATCAACTTCTTGTAAGCTTTGACAATCGAATCTTCCTGATGGCTCCAAAACACCAGCTTCACCTTGCCCTTGTCTTGCGAATCTGCGAGCGTGTTGCTGCCGGAATTGGCCCCGCTTGAACAGCCTGTTGCGGTAAATACAACACAAAACATCGCAATCATCAGCATAAACTTGGAATATCGCATCAATATATCCTCCCATAACCTGTATATTGGCCTGTTCGCGAGGGGGAGGTCATGAGAAGAAAGCGCTATTAGGTAGAAGCAGTATGGTCTATGGTTGTATGTACGGCAATCTGCTGTTCCCTGCACGCTTGCTCAAACCAACCCTCGGGCTGCTTATTCGTAATTACTCCCGTCACCTGTCTCAAGGGAGTAATGGTAAACAAAGCGCTTTTCTCCAGCTTGCTTTGGTCGAATACAGCATATACTTCACTGGAACGTTCGATCATTAATTGGGCAATACGGGCTTCAAGCTCGGAATGCATCGTAAATCCGTGATTCAGCGATACTCCGTCTACCCCGAGAAACATCTTCGTAACATTAATTCTGTCGATCACATTCTCCGCAAGCGGACCGCTTAACTCATAGCTCTTGGCACGCATGACGCCGCCAATCACTACCACCTGGATGTCTTCGGAATCGGCCAGCTCAAAAGCAATGTTCACCGCATTAGTGACAATAGTGATATTACGGCGGCTCTTCAGAGCTTTCGCAATAAAGAACGTCGTTGTACCCCCCGTCAGGCAAATGATGTCTCCTTCTTCCACCAAACTCGCTGCGGCTTCGGCAATTCGTTCCTTGTCCTGCCGCTTGAAATCGCGCTTATCCGCAAACGGCAATTCCGCTGCCGACTGCATCAGCAATCCTTCATAAATAGCTCCTCCGGTGGTGCGGATAATCCCTCCTGATTTCTCAAGCATATCCAAATCGCGTCTTGCGGTGGCTTCCGAGCAGCCAACGACCTCGATAATTTCCTGTAACGATATTTTTCCGTGCTCTTTTATTAGTTCCAGCGTTTTCGCTCTGCGGAGTTCACCTTTTGAATATTGCATAACTCTCTCCTTTGAAATAACTGGGGCCGTAACCCGTTTTAGCTCTATTTTGGAGGATGAAAGGATAGATTGCAATATATGCCGAAATGAACTTGAATCCTGCAAAAAATCAGTTGTAAACGCATTCACAAAACTTGAACATTGACCTGCCGGGCATATTCACGGAAAAGTGTGTAGTCGATGTCTCCCGCTCGATCCGACATCGCATTCGCCGCAGCTGCAGCGGCGGCCACGCGGAGCCTCTTCACGGCCGAATCGCCGCATTCTTCCGCATACGCCATACCGGCAACGAAGGCGTCGCCGCAGCCCACCGTATTCACGCTCTTGATGACCGGAGGCGTGACCAGATACCCTTCTCCTTCCAGGATCGCGATCGCTCCCCGGCTGCCGAGCGTAACGCACACCTGAACAATTCCCTGATCTGCCAGCATCTGCGCGGCCTGAGTCCATTCACTTGTCCCTCGCGGTTCGCGTCCCAGCCAACCGGCTAATTCCTGCTCGTTCGGCTTCACGAAGTACGGCAGTGCGAGCAGCCCTTCGCTTAAAGCCGCCCCGCTGGTGTCCAGGAAGGCTCGCGCGCCTGCGGACCGGATGATACCGACCAGCTCTGCGTACAGACCGTCCCCCGCGCCCGCAGGCAGACTGCCGGACAGTACGACCACGCTGGATTGCAAGGCAAGCCTATGCAGCGTTTCCTTGATCCCGGAAGCTTCGATTTCCGTAATGCTCGGCCCTTGTCCGAGCAGTTCGGTCGAGCTTCCGCTGGATTCATCCAGAATGTTGAGACAGACCCGCGACTCTCCAGCCGCCTGGACAAATGCGGTCTGTATACCTCGTTCTGCAAGGCTGCTCTCAATAAATGTGCCGCTCGCGCCGGCGATGATGCCGGTAGCTGTCACTTGCCCGCCGAGCTGCCGGATCACCTTGGCGACATTGTTGCCTTTGCCCCCCGGCTCGTCGACCTGACGGGCCACCCGATGCACTTCGCCTGCGCGAAATTGGCTGACATAATAAGTTCTGTCAATGGCTGCGTTGAGCGTAACCGTAGTGATCATCTGGCAACGCCGGCTTTGCCGATGCTTCCGCAGAGCTGCATTTTTTCCATAGCCAGACGTTTGACCGCTTCCTTAGCCGGAACCATGTATTTACGAGGATCATTCTCTTCAGGATGGGCCGAAAATACTCCTTTGATCGCATCAGAGAACGCAATACGCAGCTCGGTTGCAATGTTCACCTTGGACATCCCCAGCGATACCGCCTGATGAATTTGCTCGGCCGGAATGCCTGACCCGCCGTGCAGCACCAATGGAACCTCTACACGATCCGCTATACGCGCAATCCGCTCAAAATCAATATTCGGCTTGCCTTTGTAAATGCCATGGGCCGTTCCGATGGCGGGCGCCAATGTCGTTACACCCGTACGCTCAACGAACAGGCTGCATTCTGCGGGGTCGGCCAATGAAGCATGCTGCTCATCCACGACGATATCATCCTCAACGCCGCCGACCTTACCGAGTTCCGCCTCCACATTCACGCCGGAAGCCAGGGCTACCTCCATCACTTTGCAGGTCTGTCTAACATTCTCCTCAAAAGAGTGCATAGAGGCATCAATCATGACTGAGGTGTAGCCGGCCTGTATACATTTGATAATCGTCGAGAAATCAGTGCAATGATCCAGATGCAGAGCAATCGGAAGATTGGTCCGGTCCGCAGCGGTCTTAACCGCATGGGCAATGTAATCCGGACCCAGATGTTTGACCGTCCCGACCGTGGATTGAATAATTAGCGGAGAGTCCGTTTCGACCGCCGCTTCAACCACAGCTTGAAGCATTTCCAGGGTGTGCACATTAAACGCGGCGACGGCATATTTGTCCCTCCGTGCAATTTGCAGCATTTCAGTAGATGAGATGAGTGGCATGCATATCCCCCTTATTAATTTTTCGCTGCAGCACCGAGCTTGCAAATCATAAGGTCGCATTCTGCAGCTGTCTGAACAGTAGCGCCTCCCTTCCACTAGGAAATTGCATTAGCAGAAGCAAGTAATTAATTTGATGTTTATGATCATAATAATCTCTTATATCGATTAAATCAATCATTTTATAAAAATTTTTGTTCGTTTTTCAATATTTAAGTCTTTTTAATAACTTAATTGATCTTATATATTGCATTTTTGATTGAAATGATTATAAAATTGAAATAAATCGTCATTATTTCATTTCCAGGAGGTTACTTTTATGAGTTTGACGTATAATGAAATCAAAGGCCAATACAAGGCCTTACAGATGACCTACGATTATATGCTAGCCAAGCGCGATGAGATTACCGCCTTTGTCCAAGCGCAATCGATCACCTCCGTTACCTTTGTCGGCTCCGGCTCAAGCTATTGCTTAAGCGAATCAGCCGCTTTCACTTTCCGTATGCGCGCAGGCTTGCCTGCGATTTCGTTGGCCGCCGGCGACCTGATGCTTCATTCATCCCGTTACCGCTCCATGCTGGAGGGCACCTTAGTCATCGCCCCGTCGCGCTCCGGCAGCACAAGCGAAGTGGTCGAAGCGCTGCGCCTGGTCCAGACCGGAGAGAAGCCTACTCCTGTATTGACCATTTCCTGCGTGGAGGGCTCCCCGCTGTCGAAGCAGGCTGATTTCTCGCTGGAACTGCCTTGGGCATTCGACCATAGCGTCTGCCAAACCCGCACCGTAACTAATCTGTATGCGGCCAATCTTCTGATTGGCGCCTTTCTTGGAAACGATGAAGCCCTGATCGCCGATATGCAAAAGGCCATTCATCTAGGCGAAACTTATATGGCTCGTGTGGAGAACAGCATCCGCCGGACCGCTAACTTCGCCTGGACGAATGCCGTCGTACTCGCGGATGGTGAATTGCAGGGTCTGGCCGCCGAAGGCGCGATCGCCTTGACCGAAATTGCCAAGACACAAGCCCACGCTTACCATCTCCTGGATGTACGCCACGGCCCGATGGTCACGGTAGGGTCGGACACGCTCGTCATCGCGGCTTTATCTAGCAGCTGCGTCGACCATCAGCGCAACCTAATGCGCGATATCAAAGAGCGGGGCGCCACCGTCATCGCGTTTGCCGATCATGAGTCCGTGGTACCGCAAGAGATCGTCGATCTCGCCATCATTACAGACAGTCCGCTTGACGTCGCGGTACAGGGCATTCCGTTCATCTTCATCTCGCAAATCGCCGCTTTGGAAAGCGCCGAACGCCACGGCATTAATCCCGATCAGCCCGACGGGCTAGTCGCCTGGGTGAAGCTGTAACCGGTCGCCGCCGCATATAGCGGCAACAAAAATAGCGAGTCTCTCATAACCAGGAGACTCGCTATTTTCTGTATACGGCGCGGGGTTGACCATCTATGACCCGGCTATTTTTCCTCCCCTTGTCTTAGGTATTTGACAAGACTTATATCCTATAATTATATCGCGATTTTCACATCTTCCTAAAGTTATATGTATAGCCCCATAACAGACACACAGAAGCCCAGAAATGCTTCGGCACACAAATGTAAGATAATTCACCTAATTTAAAAAGTGCAACAAAATCTGATCTTCAAGCTTCCATTCTATATTTCAATTTTTTTAATTTTATTTAAACGCAGCAATAACAAACGCATACAATAAGCAAGCCTCTCACGAGTCAATGCATAAGTGAGAGGCTAAGGGTATAATCAACCTGCTCCAATCTTCGCTTTACGCGGCCATTCTCATATCGGACGAATACCCGCCGTACATCATATAACTTGCGCTCGGGGTTTGAACCTGCATCGGAACCATGCAACCGATGGCAGATGCTTCACTGCTGTTCCATTGAATAAGTCTTACGACCGCTTCAACATCTCCGGATTGGTATGCCTCTGCCAATGCCCGAAGATTCAGCGTCATTTCCTCCTCCTCCGGCATGGTCAGGATAAGTTCCTCTTCCTCCGAATCCAACGATTGCAGCACTTTGTGGGCACGATGAAGGGCCGCTTTCACCGCGCCCTCCGTTGTTTTCAGTTTAATCGCGGTTTCCGAAACCGAATATTCATACACTTCACGAAGCAGCAGCACTGTTCGCTGCAGGGGCGACAAGTGTTCCAGCAGCCATTGAAAAGCGAACTCGATGTTCAGTTTGCTGTTCTCGTTCGACGTTTCTTCCATAGGCAAAACATGTTCCAGCTTCTCATCCAGAATTCGTCTATAGGTCTGATCCCGGCGGACCCGATCAATCCATGTATTCTTGGCAATCCGAAGCAGCAGCGCTTCGGGATTGACATGGCTCCGCTGCTTCATATGCTCCAGTGCCTTGATCCAAGTGTCCTGCACCAGATCATCGGAATCCCATGAGGAGTTTGTAAGGGACAGACAATATCTGTGCAGGGTCGCATTCAATTCCTCCAGACTCAGATCAGCCGAAGGGGAGACGCTCGGTCGATATATCGTCATCGGAAGCCAACTCCTTTCCTCATCTCGGTAAGATATCTTATAGGTAAACGAACGAACTCATCATTTCGTTACTTTCGTTTTCGATTTTTATTTCGTGGTTTCTCCGTATCTTTTGCGGCTGCCTCTTCGTTTACTTGCTGAAACCAGAAAACCTAACGAATATGGAGGATGAAACCATGAATATTGTTCCTTATGTTGTTGAACAAACCAACCGGGGCGAACGATCTTACGATATTTATTCCAGATTGCTGAAGGATCGGATCGTGTTTGTGGGTGCAGCCATCGATGACGCCATCGCTAACAGTATTATCGCACAGCTGTTGTTTCTGGCAGCTGAGGATCCTGAGAAGGACATCCACATGTACATCAATAGTCCGGGTGGCTCTGTTTCTGCGGGCTTTGGGATTTACGATACCATGCAGATTATCAAACCTCAAGTCAACACCATCTGCACGGGCTTCGCCGCTTCTTACGGCGCGATCCTGCTGCTGGCGGGGGCCAAAGGCAAACGTCTTGCGCTGCCGAACAGCGAGATCATGATCCATCAGCCGCTGGGTGGTGTACAGGGGCAGGCCACCGATATTGCCATTACGGCTAAACGCATCTTGAAAACCCGCGAGAAGCTGGCGCACATTATATCCGAGCGGACAGGTCAATCGGTCGAACGTGTCGAAAAAGATATGGAGCGGGATTATTTTATGTCAGCAGAAGAAGCGAAGGAATACGGGATCATTGACGATATCGTCACTAAACTGTAACGCTATTCGAAATCATGTCCAACACCGCTAGCCCCGATACTTTATTTTATTCACAAGGAGTGGACTGTATATGCTGAAAAGTTTGCTGAATCAGGAAGTAAGTATTTATTTTACAGATGGAAGTTATGTGCGGAGCGGCACGCTTGAGGAAGTAGGCGAACAATTCATCCGGTATAAGGATGAATACGAGATGCTGTATGTACCTTTAACCGCCATTCGTTACGTTTCGGTGAATACCAAGGAACGAGACAAACCGAAGGTCGGATTCACGCCGACTGCCTGATCGGATAACAAGAACCGCATGGGCTAACTTAGCTCATGCGGTTCTTGTTTGTATCGCTATTTATTTTGTCTAATATGAATGAGACCATTCGCTGTTTGCAGACATCGTTCTGCTCCCTCTGATGAAAGCCGATAAATTGCAGGGCATGAACAACGGAGTAGAAATCAATCAGCGCCCGCTGCCCTTGGTCCACTCCCCACTGCCTGCATAGCGCCTCCACGTAGGCCATTCCCTGATCTCCAATATCGGAGACCACCGCCGTCTGGGTGAGGGCGATCATGTACAGCGGGTCCCCATAGCAAACCCAGTCGAAATCAACGATACCCTGAAGCTTGCCTTCAGATACAATCACATTCTTGATCGTAAGATCATCAAGGAAACAGATTGGCTCCACTTGGTCGAAATAAGGCATGTAACGCTGCTTCATTTTTTGCAATAGGACAATGGTTTCCGGAGTAACATCATCGATAATGTTATCTATGTGATTGCGGATATCACGATCAATGATCTGTGTCCAGGATGAAAAAGGCCCCTGTTCCCCGATCGGAACCCAACCGAATCCGGTGCCCCTGGAAAGCTCTGACACTCTACGCTGGTATGAAATGATCTGTACGGCAAGTTCAGCCAATTGTTCATGTGTCATTCCCTCAAGCTCATATCGGAGGTCCCGTCCGGGAAAGTGCTCCAGTATCATATAAGCAAAGGGAACCTGTTCCAAGGATACATCCGTTCGGATCACTCTTGGTACCGGCAACCCTAATGAAGAGAGAATCGCAATGTTGTCCGCTGTATGCTTCAGGACGCCGGGATTGCGATTGGTTCGGAGAATGATTTGTTCATCTGATAATGTCACACGATACACCTGATTGGTATGGCCAAACGACATGAGTTCGATCTTTAGCGGCGGACTGCCGTAAACCTCCGTTATAAGATGTTCCAGATTCATCTCCACCACCTGCCTTAACGGCTGCTTTATTTATACATCTTCAAAGTGTTCAACGACGGGGAATGGATCGTAAAAGTGGTGCAGCAATTCTTTCCATTCCTGATATTCGGCCGATCCCCTAAACCCTATCGTGTGATCCTCCAGCGTCTCCCATTTCACCATTAGAACATATTTATGTGGATCCTCCAGGCACCGCTTCAACTCATGATGGATATAACCCTCCATCTTGGAGATGATCCCTGAGGCGACTTGGAAATTCCGTTCAAAATCTGCCGTTAGACCTGGTCTCACCTGCAGCATGGCCACTTCGAGTATCATTGTTTTCCCTCCTTGGTATCAGCTAATATTCATATCACTTTATCCTCTATATTCAAGCTCGGTAGAAGCCTGAAACGTGAATAACCCCACCTCATCCGGCTCAAGATGATACACCTTCTGGACGGCATTCAGGTTCAGCCCTCCATATATATGCGGGTACAACTGGTTCATCTTATATAAGTCCTCATATACAATCTCCGCATCCACCTGATCTTCTTGAATACCCAGCACCAATAGATCCGTCCTACCTGTATAGAACATATTGGCTACTCCGCTGACCTGCTCCTCTGTGGAGCAGTGGATAAATCGGTCCGTCTGTAAGCTCGGCGGCTCGTACAATCTATTCTCTTGTACTGCCTTCCAGTCTTCCTTAGAAATCATATGATAGATCATACCCTACGTCCCCCCAGTCGCTTATTTTTCGTACTATCTTGACACACTTGAGATAAAAAAACCATTCTTATCTTATTGTTTTCATGAAGGCATCCTTCCCGTTAGCGGGATCTGGCGGAATGCCCCTTTTTTCCTGTTAAGAGACGCTCCGTGTACGAATCGTTCCTCCCATCGCTGTTGCCCCCAAATTTCTTGGAATGGTTTGAAGCAAGGAAGAAATTCGGGGACAAAGCATATGCTTCCGAAGCGAGCTTTCCTGTGGAAAACTTTTAGCCGACCGCTCTCGCTTGTCCGGAATCGTTTCGTCCTCTCCGCTACGTTGTGCGAAAACATACGTTAGACATACGAAAAGAAACCATTTCTTGATTTCTGCTTCGAGGACTGACGAAAGTTGAGTCTAGAGGCCGGATGGCTTTCGTTTGCCCAAAATCTGCGTCAAGCAAGCAGCAACGGACCGAAGAGCAAGAAATAGCGGTGCAAGGATAACATCCTGAGCACCGCCATTTCCTCATTTGACACATTTTTTAATCTGACGAATCATCAGCCTAGTGAGTAAACCTACTTATGGGACTGCCTCTTTACAATCGTATATTGATCCGGATCAAAATCCTCGAAGATGACTTCATGGACGGATTCGCCCAAAGCATACGCCAGCTGCCCATTGATAAAAACGGCACAGGCCTGTTCATCGATACCAATCCCGCGCTTCACTTTCTTAGTTCTCATACCCTCCAGCAGGTTGGACTGGTCGCTCCACTCCGTATAGTGAACGCTGATCAATACATTCGAAAGTAACCCTACCCCTTGCTTAAACAGCATTACGCTCTGTTCATTATCCAGCGGCGATATGAGGCAGATCTCCGGAAGAATCAAGGCACCTGCCGAATTCCCCGCAATGGGAACACCGTTCTCATAACAGTTGATCAGCAGATCTTTAAAACGACCGGTCGCGTAATAGTGATGGTATTTCTCCGTGTTGCCCCCGCCAATAAATATCCCCGTGGCCTGTGACAACACCTGTTCGGCCTGTTCCATGTCCAGGATCCCATCCTCATCAGGAACGATCACCTGCACATCCTGGGCACCTGATTCTGTCCACATCTGCTGAAACAGGGGAACATACTCCTCCCAGCCCGGTCTGTTCATTATGCATAAAACGATTCTAGCGTTGGAACCGCCCGCTTGCTCTACAAATTGTCTATTGGTCTCTGTTTGAAAGGAATGTCCTCCAAGCAAATATAGATATCGATCCCTCAAGATAACGCCCCCCTTATTTCTTCTTTTTCGGACCTCGTTTGTAAACATAGAACAGCAGCACGGATATAAAATAAATCGGAAGCAGGATAATGCCAATCACAGCGCTCAGCAGGACGATGGAGAGCTGACCGCGGTCTGCCATAACATCGTAATTCACATACCCGTACACAATCCAAACCAGCCATACCAATGTAACGGCATATCCTATTTTATAAGGTAATCTCACAGCATTGTTCACATCCTAGAAGTTGTTTGCGTTTGCTGGCATCTGTCAGGCTTAACCTCCCACAGCTGCCCATTGAACGATCCTTACACACCCTGTTCTTCCCTATAATGACTGACATCCCCATGCAGGAGGATGGAAGGCACCTCATCCGTCAGTTCAATCTTGCTCAGGCACGTCGGGTGGATATATGGCAGATCCCACAGCCGGTCCATGCTTCTCCCTTCAAAATAAGCCATTAACAGCTTGACCACCACGGTATGCGTGACCAGCAAAATGCTGACGCCTGGATTCGATGCGGCAATATCGACAAGCTTGTTCACCGCTCGTTCTCTGACCTCATGAAAAGTCTCGCTGCCCGGGACGCCGAACAGCTCCGGATGATTCCAGAAATGATCCAACTGCTGAGGATATAATTCGCCGATCCGTTCCTGTATCTGTCCTTCCCATACGCCCAAATTAATTTCTTTGAATTCATCGCAAGCCGTAACCGACACATCTCGGTTCCCTCTAATAATCTCGGCTGTATGGAATGCTCTGTTACTCGTACTCGAGTAAATGAGGTCGATAGGGTCATGCTGCAAGGCTTCGCCGAGCCATTCCGCTTGCTGAATGCCTAGCTTCGTCAGCGGCGAATCCAGATGTCCTTGAAATCGGTGTTGCACATTCCACTCGGTCTGTCCGTGTCTTACGAGGTAGATGGTGGTTGTTTCTTTCATCAATCGTTCCCTCCCTAACCTAGTATGCAACTCATCGTTCATCGTTTAACTAAATCGAACGGTCTGCTTGACGTATGGCATAAGCCAGCTTGTACAGATCAGCAATATCCTGCCTGCCCGTCTCTTCAAATCGCTTAACAGCTTCCTCCAAATCAACCGCCTCTACCGCGATGACCTGCTCGCCATCTTCGGGATTTAGCGGCTCTCCGACGATGCGTACATCTCCGTAACCTACCAATCGGACAAAATGAGGATGGGGAATATGCGGCCGATAGGGAGTCTTGCTGCTGGATTCACAACGAAACTGGCCGAAGACCCGATACGACTCAAGTTCTGCACCCAGCTCCTCCCTCACTTCCCGTCTAAGTCCATCCATATAGGACTCCCCGGGTTCCAGGGTTCCTCCAGGAAGCTCCCAGCTTCCGTCCTCTACCTGAAAAATAATGCAGCGATCCCCGTCAAATGGAAGAATGGTGACATTGCTGACCATCGATTCTTCGAAATCTTCGCCAAGGGCAAATCTGGCTCGCACTACACCCCAATGGATATCATTCGAGAGAGCGGGGAACAGGCTCAAATCCGTGTTTTTTCTCATGAACACAATTCCTTTCGAGCTTTACAAATAATCATTCAACCTATGGAGTGCTGTATTCATGAACCATAAGCACCTGCTCCATCGAGCTCGTAAATCCAAGCTCCTGCAGCACGTTTACCAGTTCCTGATGCGAAGCCCGGATGTTGAATGCGGATCGCTTGCAGGCATAACCGGGTTGTACCATCTCCAGTACCGCCGTCTTCATCACAGCTTCTGCATTGGGGTGTCCTGGAGCGGCCTCACAGCGAAACAGCGTAATTGCTGTCAAACGACCTTTAGCATCGAACACCCGCTTAAACAAACCAAAGCCTACCTGTTCTTCCCCTTCATATACAATAACGCATTCGCCGTCCTTGATACTGGAAGCGTCTGTCTGCCAGACTTCACCGGATCGATAGAAGTCTACGGAGGCAGTCTCCGCGGCTAGGCCTCTGACCAGCGTATACCTTGAAGACGCATCCTGCGCACGCTGCTGCTCCATGGACTGTTCATTCGTCATGATGAGAAGCCGGTCGATGATTTCATACCCAACGCTTTCGTAAAGACGGATCGCCGGCGCATTCGTGCTGATCGCCTCTAAGTAGGCACGATGGACGCCTTGTTCTACGTACAGCTCTTCGTTTTTCTCCATCATGTTCTTGCCGATTCCTTTCCCCCGGAAATCGGGAGCTATCGCCGTCCCGCCGTTACGTGCAATCTTAACATCATCTTCCTCCCGAAAGCTGTTCATGGCGATGCCGGCCGGTACGCCATCCATGTAACAAGCGAGTGATCTCTCCATGCACAGACCATCATTTCCGATACGGGCAATGAAGCGGTCCAGCGGCATCGTGGCGTTAACCATGTACCCTTCAAATGAGTGATTCCAGAGCTCCGATACTTCCCGAATTGGAAGCGCGCTTAGCGGTTTGTATGTAATCATATTCAAATCCTCCTAATCCATGAGCCACGAGTGAGTAAGGCATATTTAGAGATGCTCTCTATTAAAAACATGCAGGAAAAACACCTGAGTATAGTACTCATCGTGTTACCCTGCATGTCTTAGCCATGCTTATTTACGATTTAAAGAGCTGCATCGTCTACGCTGTCCAGCCAAGCTTCGATGCTGCCAATGACGGAAGTGACACAGCCATCCTCGAATGGAGAGATCAAGCCTGCCACCTTCACCAATTCGGTGAACGACTTGCTTCCGCCTTGACGGCACAGGTGCAGATAATCTGCCCATGCAGCGGATTGATCCTCATGCATCTTCTTCCAGAACTGGAATGCACAGATTTGAGCCAGCGTATAGTCGATATAATAGAACGGCGAATTAAAGATATGACCTTGTTTATGCCAGAAACCGCCTTGCTCCAGATACGCATTATCATCATAGTTCCGGTGCGGCAGATATTTCCGCTCAATCTCGCGCCATGCCTGTTTCCGTTCGGCCGGCGTTGCATCCGGATTTTCATAAACAAAATGCTGGAATTCATCAACCGTAACCCCGTAAGGAATGAAGATAAGTCCGCTTGCGAGATGGTCGAAGCGGTATTTATCGGCCTCATCTTCGAAGAAGCGGTCCATCCACGGCCATGTGAAGAATTCCATGCTCATGGAATGAATTTCACACGCCTCATAGGTTGGGAACCCATACTCCGGCACCTCAAAACCTCTGCTCTCATACACTTGAAACGCATGACCGGCTTCGTGCGTCAGCACATCAATATCGCCGGAAGTCCCGTTAAAGTTGGAGAAAATAAACGGTGCCCCGTACTCGCTAATATAGGTACAGTATCCGCCGCTCTGCTTGCCTTTTTTGGCAACCAGATCCATGAGGCCGTTCTCCTGCATGAAGGTAAAGAACTCGTGAGTTTCCGGAGACAATTCTTCATACATCTTTGCACCATGGTTGACGATCCAATCCGGGTCCCCCTTAGGTGTTGCATTCCCCGATTTGAATGAGAAGTTCTCATCGTAGTACAGCAGTTGGTCCACATCGATTCGTTTCTGCTGACGTTCTTTCAGCTTGGTTGCAACGGGAACGATATGCTCCAGCACCTGGTTGCGGAAATTAGCAACCATCTCCGCGTTATAATCCGTACGGGCCATACGGGCATAACCAAGCTCTACATAGTTGTTAAAGCCTAGCTTCTTGGCAATCTTGGTTCTCACCTTAACCAGATCATCATAGATACGGTCGAAGTTTGCTTCGTTCTCAGCCATGAAGCCGCTGGACGCCTCCATAGCACGTTTACGCATATTGCGGTCCGTCGATTGCTGGAAAGGAATCAATTGCGACAGGGTACGCTCTTCACCTTCGAACTGAATTTTGGCGGAAGCGATCAGCTTCGAATATTCAGTCGTCAGTTTGTTCTCCTGCTGCAAGTCCTCGATAATCTCAGGACTGAAGGTTTTGAGGGAGAGCTCTGCCAGCTGGAACAGCTGCCGCCCCCATTTGTTCTCAAGCTCGGCTCTGAATTTCGAATCCACGAGGGCCCGATAATAATCCGTTATGTATTCCTGGATGACGGGTCCATTCTCGTCAAAGAAATCCTGCTCTGCCCTATAGAACTCATCGTTCGTATCAATCGAATGCCGGATATACACCAATTGACTCAGAGTATCCATCTCACTGCGGAGTTTGTTAATTTGGGTCATCGCCTGGTCCTGCTCCTCATACGTACTGGCGGAGGTGAAGGCGTTAAGTTGCTCCTTAAACTTTTGCTCAAAAGCTTTTACGTCGGGGCGTTCATAGCGATACTCGCTGAATTTCATAAGATACACCTGTCCTTTCCCATGTAATAATGCATCCTGGCGTCTGATCTCATGGATTCAGAACACCAAACTATATCTAAATTCTATATGCTGATCAGAATATCCTTCACAGGTCAATGAAATTCTACACGCCCTATGGGTTACGTGATAATCTTAAGACCGATCACTGAAGCGAGGATTAATGCTATGAAGAAAATCCGCCGCGCTTCCTTCGGTTCTCCGAACGCAAACATCCCCAGCAGCGTGCTGCCGGCCGTCCCTATTCCCGTCCAAATCGCATAAGCCGTTCCCATGGAAATAAAGGCCATCGCGTACGTCAGCAGCAGGAAACTCGAACCGAGTGAACAAGCCAAAAAGATATAGGAGCCCAAGCTGCGAGTCAGGCTCACTCTTCTTAATGCGATCACACCCAACACTTCACATAACCCTGCGGCGATCAGAGCGAGCCATTCCATTACGCACCACTCTCCTTCGCCTGGTTATCCGTATCCTTCGTGACCAGTTTGAGTCCCAACACCCCTGCAGCCAACATGCCAATCAGTAGCAGCTTGATGGGATTCGCCTGCTCGCCAAACACGACGATCTCCACCAGCACCGTACCGGCTGTCCCAAGTCCTGTGAAAATCACATAGACCGTACCGATGGGAAGTTTAGCCGCAGAGTCCAGAAAAACTTTAAAGCTGAATATAATCGAAGCGATGGTAATGATCCACTGCCACCAGGTATCGGAATGCTTCAAACCGGATACCCATACAACCTCCAGTGCCCCCGCCAATAATAAGAGCCACCATGCCTTTTTCATCCTCCAACATCCTTCCACTCTATATTTGCATGAAAATATTTATGATGTAGTTGTGATTGTAATCTAAAAATGGCATACCGTATAATGATAAATAATAATGATGTCATCATTTTTAGTGATGCCTGAAGGAGAGAGGAAGGTTTAGATGGAGCTTACCGATCTGAAGGTTTTTCTGAGGATTGCCGATGAAGGGAATATCACCCGCGCCGCGGAGCAACTTGGGTATGTGCAGTCCAATGTTACGGCCCGGGTCAAAAAGCTCGAGAATGAACTGGGGGTTCCCTTATTCAACAGACACTCCAATGGAGTGACTTTGACGGAAAAAGGACGCATGTTCCGGGACTATGCGTGTACCATTCTCAATCTGTCGGAAGAAGCGGTGCGGGCTGTACAGGAAACGCCTTATCCAAGCGGTTCTTTAACCATTGGCGTCGTGGATACGGTGCATTGCGGACATTTCATTAAATCCTTGTCGGACTATCAAACCATGTACCCGGACGTCACGCTATCGCTCTTGACCGGCAGCTCTTCGGAGCTGATTGCACAAGTATTAAACTACCAGTTGGACGGTGCATTTGTGACAGGAAACATTCCGCCGAAGCTGGTTGCCGATTATGTAGAAGAGGACGAGGTCAAGCTGCTGACCAAATCGAAGGAACAGCCCTTTCCCGACCTGGCGGTGACCAAATGGGCCGTTGCTCCAGCAGGATGCCCATTTCGAAGTATTCTCGAAAGATGGCTGTTAAGCGAAGGAATTCCGCTAACCAATATGATCGAAGTCTCATCGTTAGAGACCCAATTAGGCATCGTACAATCAGGTCTTGCCGCTACGCTGCTCCCCACCTCCGTCTTGAGCGGAGAATTTGCGGATATGGGCAGCTTCTCGATCCCGGAAGCCTTCCGGCATACCTCGACAAGCCTGATCCGGCGCAACGACCGGTTCAGGAACAAGGCATTTTCCGCTTTTGCCGAGCTGGTTAAAGTTAATTTCGATAAGACAGAAGGTTTATGAACTGTGATGTCTCAACATCATAATTGTCCTCCCAGAGTGGATATAATGGTATGCTCTCCCGACAGTTCGATCTGTTGCTGGATATAATGGGCGACGCCATCAAGTTCATTCGAGTCGATAATTTGGTCAGCCAGCTGCCGTATCCTTTCATGCGCGTTTCGCACCGCAATCCGGGTGCCTCCGGCTTCAAACAGCCCCACATCATTGATGTGGTCACCGAAAACCACCGTGCTCTCCAGATCAATACCCATATGGGAGGACCATAATTGCAGTCCGTCTCTTTTGTTTGCTTTAGCATGACTGAATTCCAGGAAAAAGTGGTTATGGATATAGTAATCCGGCATCATATGAGCATGGACCACATCACCGAATAATTCCATGACCTCGCACCGTATCGGCTCCAATTCCTCATAAAGTCCAATGTATGTAAGAGCCAGCGTCCGGTAATCCGGCGGGCAGTTCAGTGTCTGCACTTCCATAAATCGCGGATCATGGGGCCGACTATGATAAAAAGCCTTCTCTCCCTCTCTCCGCAGCGACTCATGCAAAACACGCTCACGTTGATCCGCATCCAATGAAAAATAGTACGGAGTAATACCAAACTTCTTTCCCACGTCGATGATCTCATTCGAGATGTCCCGCTCAAGCCAATAACCATCGATTACAGTTTGATCCACCCCGTCATATATCAAAGCGCCGTTATATAGAATCAGCGGGTACTTCCAGGAGATATTCGAGACGACGCTTTGAGCGCTAATATAGCCGCGGGCAGTAGCAAACGTGACGACCACGTCCTGCTCCAGCGCATTCGCGATAACATCCCTAGTATAGGGTGAGAGTGTCTGATCTGATCGTAGAAGCGTTCCATCCAAGTCGGTAATATACGCTCTTTTCTTCATCATGAAGCAATGCCTCCTTCGCCGTCCAGTATGTGACAAAACCCAGCCATAGAGTAGCTCTTTCTAAGACTGGGCCTTTATTATGATTTAGACATCTTCCACGATTATACAACTTCTAAGTTGGAGAGGGTAAAGGAATTCTATAGAGTCATCAATATGGCATAACTTGTCTAGGAAATGGCACCTCCAAGATTTATTTAGTGATACACGGCTGAAGATAATCTATAACTTCTTCTATATGCTGAATCTCGGCAAGCGGAAAAACACCCATGCTGTTCATTCTGGCGGTGTCCCCGCGATAGGCGATAAATGGAATTCCGGCGCTACCGGAGGCCTTGCCATCCACCCAGGCATCTCCGACAGACAACCATTCCTTCGGTGATGTATGAGGGAAATGCTTCAGTACCTCCAAATAACCATCGGGTGCCGGCTTTAACAAGCCCATGGCTTCTCTGCCAATAATGAGATCAAAATATTGCGCAATCCGGTTCTCTTCCAATGCGGCCATCGCTGCTTCCACCGAATTATTCGTCACAATGGCCAGATGCATCTGCCCATGCAAGTGCTGAACAAGCTCGCTTGCGCCCGCTTCTAGTTCTGCACCCATCATCCCTCTCATCTCATGTTCCTTGGCAATATTCCACATCGCCTGACGAAGATCTTCCGACAGCAGTCCTGTATTCATGGCTTCAGCAATAATGGTTGAGGTGGTATGGGTGTCCATAGACAGACCTTGGGGCAAGATTCTGTGATGGCATAGAAAGGCGTAGATGTCCCTCTTCATCGCGCCAAAATCAATGCTGGAATGCAGCAGCGTATTATCCATATCAAAGACAATTCCTTTTACTGTAAACCCGATATCTAATCAACTCCAGTCATGGAAACGCCTTGAATTGCGGCTCCATCAGGTAAGCCTGATTTGGGTATTCGGATCAATGATGTGACGCTTGCCTGGCCAGGGTAATCCTCCGTCCCATCATCTGCTTGTGAAGCTAAAGTGATATATAGATGATTCTTTGGATCCCCTATCTGTTCTCGGATCATCTTCATGGATGCGATCCGAAAACCTTTTGCCGACGGAAGCTGTCCTCCGCTAATCAACATATAAATTTCCTGACTCGTTTCCTTGAGCACCCACCCGCCGGGAGCCCTATTTATGCTGTCATCATAAAGCTGTTGAATATCCGGATCAAGATGCTCTACCGAACGGGACTGCCAAGTAAATTCATCTCCTAATCATACACAACTTCCGTACCGGCGATAAAATCGTGAAGGGAACGCTTATCCTCGCGCATCGCAACCATAAAGATACTTACGATGAGACCAATTCCAAACGTTAGCGTATACACAATTCCCGCTACGAGGTTGCGGAGCAGCATCGTTCCTATGCCCGGCGGCTCAAGAAAATCGAATTTGCGTATGCGAATGCCGCATAAACGCTTGCCGATGGTATAACCATTCAATAAACGGGCACTACCATAGCA
This sequence comes from Paenibacillus sp. NPDC058898, assembly GCF_049316025.1. Classification (NCBI taxonomy): domain Bacteria; kingdom Bacillati; phylum Bacillota; class Bacilli; order Caryophanales; family Paenibacillaceae; genus Paenibacillus; species Paenibacillus sp. NPDC058898. The sequence goes on from NZ_JBMOSM010000003.1 coordinate 738,327, forward strand.
TACAGACCGTAAATCAGATTAGAAATCGGTTCATTCTCAAAATTTCCCGTGATAATCCCTGCAATGATGGATAAAGGAAGAGCAATAATTAGTCCATCCAGAAGATTGGCGCCTAGCCGAATCCAAAAGCCGGCAACTTGGTTTTCGCCCATCAATATTTCTCCTTAAAAAATCAAGATTGCATTCAATTATGGACTCCGATCGGCGCTGTCTGTCTGATCAAACTCCTCCCAGTTATGCTTGATCTTATTCAGGTCATCCTCTAGCCATTTACGAATGATGGGGACGATGAAGCATAAGATACCGAGAATCAAACTAATGATGCTGAATATCCACGGCCCTTTTCCATATTCCGATAACAAATCCTCAAACATCCAGGGATTGTATATCCCCGCAATCGCTGCCGTTAAATACCGGATACCGTACAAAAAAGCCGAAATACAGATGAAAATAATGCCCATCGCTTTATTGTTCATAGGGTGTCTAGTCCTTCCTATTTTCAGTTACTTCATCAACCAAGCAGCGGCAAATGATTATACTCTTTGGCTAATTAGCTCACTTCTGGCTGCGATTATAACGGTTTTCCACACAACATTTTCCAATCCCTCATATCATTGTAAGCTTCGGTTCCTGATCGAACAATAGTTTTCCCCACATTTCCCCATCCCACCGTCATCCAGCTCAAGTAGAGAATGTAACTTTCACACAACTAAATCAGCCACAAATAAAAAAACAGAATGACTTTCCTACATCGTAGTTAAGCCATTCTGCTGCCTGTTATACACTATTTTATGTATGATCGAAATATGCGGTTACGGTTATCTGCTCCTCGATTTCATAATGACCCCAAGCAAACCATAACCAATCGTAACACCTACCGAGTTCAAAATAAAATCGTCCACATCCAGGCTTCCCCGCCGGGAGATCAGCTGTGCCATTTCGAGCACGAATAACCCGACTAAAAAGAAACCCAACATCTTAACGTATCGAATTCGAAATACAACTGGAATCAACACCCCGAAAGGCACAAACACAGCGATATTCCCAACGATATTGATCAATGAAGCCAAGCTGCGAATGGGGAAATAGTTTGCCATCGTCGAAAATGGCACCAGATTATAACTGAATTCCGATTGTGTTGTCCTCCCGAATCCCCAGATCATCCAGTAAGTTAGCAACATGGTGTATCCAATGAGGAGGATCAAGGCGATCATTTTATAATGCGATTTCATTGAGGTCTCCTGTGAAAATGAATTCAAACATATTTATCCAATACGTAATCTTCGATTATTTCAATATTTCTGCGTTCCTGTGCATACTGTTTAATGTGCTTCTTAATATTCGGATACAAAATAATGTCGTCCAGCTGCTCGAGCGGAATCCACTTCACATCGGTTTGATTCGGATCTGGCGCAGCCGGAAGTTTCGGGGATGATCCTTCATGTGGATAACATTCAAACACGATGTATAGCGTGTGAATGTCCGTTATGTTATTTCCTGGCTGCTTATGAGGAGCATTGTCGTACACAAATGCGACAGGTCCAGCCTCTGCTTCCAGCGTGGTTTCCTCGTACAATTCTCTCAAAGCGCCCTCTATAATCGACTCTCCTGGCTCGGCCCCGCCTCCAGGCAAATTGTAATGCATTCCGTTCTCATCTACATACTCGACCAATAACACATGCTCATTTTGAAAAACCAATGCTGTCGGTCTCACCCGAATATGATACGTCATAAAAACCACCTCTCCACACGGCTAATGAATAGCTGCTGAATTTTCTTGATCTGTCTATCATACAATTAACGAAGTCAAAATGGGAATATTATGTATAATTGCAGGTCAAAAAGGCTATCGGGCGAGGCGAGTCACATCGACCTCCCAGATAACCTTATCCCTCAATAAAAGTTCGATTCGATACGTCACTTAACTTCCTGTTAGATCGTTATCATCCAGTCTCACGGTTTCTCCCGTTTCGCGAGAGACATTTGCAGCCTCCAGAAAACGAATGATCTCCAGCGTCTCAGATAAAGGAACATCCGAGACACCTGTCGAGAACATCTTCATGATCTGTTCCAGCAGACTCGCATAATAGGGTTTCGGATGCGCCATAATGTCTACAAAACTGCTAGCCTCCGTGCGATGAATGGTCATCCCAAAGCGATCATTACCTGCACGATTGCCCCGAATCGTCCCGATTCTCCCATCATTCCAAACCGCTGTTAATACCTCATGCAACTCCGTCGTGGCGACATGTACACTTACGCATCCAGGTCCGAAAACGCGGTAAAGCAGCTCCGCCGCGTGGATTCCATACCAGAAAAATCCTGGCTGCGTAGGTTGAAGGGGAAGCGGTCCGGCGCAGTCCACGCCAATGATATCATCTACACCGCCGCAAGCCAGTTCATCCTGAAGTCCTTGCGCATATCGAAGTGACGAGCTGCTCATAACGGTAACCTGAAACTGCTCCGCCAGTTCGGCAATTTCTATTGCGTCCTTACTGCTCACCGCAAACGGCTTATCAATAAATACCATTTGGCAATGAGGAGCAATCGAGCGAAACAAGGACAGATGCGACCTTCCGTCGACCGCTTCGAGCATGACGGCATCGACCTGTTTGGCCACGTCTCCCGGAGAATCCAATATTTCGGTTCCCCACGCAACAAGTTCCTTGGTATACCCGTCCACCCGGCTTATACTAAGCTCGAAGTCCGGTGATCCTCCGGGAAATGCCGCTGTAACTCTTGCGCCTGGAACGTAATAGGGATGTGCCTTGTCATGCAGCATTTTCGAGAAAATGGAGACATGCGATGTATCCAAACCAATCATACCGATCTTCAAAGTCATAAGTTCATTCTCCTTTACCTGCAGGATTTTAGATGATCACACTGGCATTTCCATTCGCTACGTTACTGAGAGATATCAGCAGCCGGAACATAGGCTTTTCTTACAATCATCATATCACCCTGAACGACTAAAGGACTTGACTTTAATTCGTCTTTTAAATTAAACCTGAATCCAATGCAAAAAGACCGCCTCCATCTGATTATCAGACGAAGGCAGCCTTTTTAGAGGATTTATAAATGCTCCGTGCAGCATTAAGAGGAATATCGCTCCGTCCCTGAGCCCTATTCTGAACATTCCAATCCGTTATTCCGTGTCTAATAAGGCCGATGGTAGCCGTATCATCCACCTCCCACTAGGTACATCTCCATGTAAATCTGCACTATACGCTCTACGGCTGCATTCTCCATTTTATGACGATGAGGCGGTTCACCAGAGCCACAAATGCAAACACAATGGCAAACGTTATAAAGCCCGAGGATACCTGGCATGCCACCACCGTTGCAAATATAAGAAATTCGATAAGCAACACCACGGCAAGCGGCAGCTTGATCCTTGCTTTCGGAGAGAGGGTCATGCCCCAGATGACGGCTGCAAGCAGTGGAAGCCCAATACCGAGTGCAACCTGTGCCATGAGCCCGGAGCCATAATGGAAGCCCCAGTAACCTATCGAAAATAATAGAATCAATTCCAGAATAAATCGAATCGCAAGATTCAAAACTTTGAACATATTGGAGCACCTTTCGTTTCCTGTTCTATACCAAATGTCAATGCTGTAATCACAGCTCGATTTGCTCCAGGTGATGGATCATATGATCGACATAATCGTTAAATAACCACTCCAAAGTGACTTCCTTTTTATCGGGCAGCACACATTTTTTCTGGAAATCAGACGAATCGGCTTTTTGCATGACACGCAGAATCATCCGGTTCATCTGCTGCCACAGTGACAACACTTCCGATTGATCATATTGATCCTGGTAATTGTTCACCCGAACCCAATCATTCTGCGCGTACCCCTGAATGGCAATCGGATAATCGGACAGCAAAATTTTTACAAACCGGATATGGTTATTTACCGCTGAATCACAAAGGTGACCCAGGATCTCCTTCTTGGACCATTTATCGGGCGCAAGCTTCAGATTGAACTCCACCTCATTAGTCGCCGTTACAATCTCTGTCATTTCGGTAATCAATGCTTCCAGCTTCATGATTGACTCCATATACTATTCCTCCTAAGAGCTCCTCTCAGCCAATAAGCTTAGAGAGCTTGGTTCCATTCTATTCGTGCATTCGGCATTCCCATGAAATCGCTATACTGCTTGGCAGCTTCCATAAACTCCTCTTCTCGATCATTCCTTGGCAAAAACGGACTAAATGTGATTTCGATGCCGCTGCGCTTGATTTCCCGCTTCCAGACACCGACCACTTCGCCGCCTGCCACCATCATGGGTTGAAATACCCCGTTGCGATGGGGAGAGATCTTCGCATCGTGCTCTGTCTCTATGATCGCGCCCCGGTCCTTGTAACCCAAGTAGTATTCATCAAAACCCGGAAGCAGAACCACCGAATCCGTATCAGTGGACACGGCCGGTGTTGTAACAGAGCTCCAGTATTCCGTGCCGTTGACAAAATCTAAACGAAGGTTTGATTTTACGGCCTCAAAGCCTCGTTTAGCTTCTGTCAGCGTTAATCCGACCCACCACGCAAAATCCTGAATCGTAGCGGGCCCGTGGCCTGTAAAATAACGAAGCGCCAGCTCCGCCAGCGATTCTTCAAGCGTTAGCTCCCTCGAATTCGGGACCCATTCATCCAGCAGCACGAAACTCTGCTGTTTACCTTCATGCGGGCCGAAACAGATCATGCCTGTCCGTCCCAAATATCCGAGAATGAAATAACCGCGGCCATTCTTGGTGCTGATCCCCGCTTCCTCCAGCAGCTCCATCAGTCTGGGACGGGATACGCAGGTACAGCCGCTCAGCGCGTTGCGAATGATCGTGCGGCATCGATGGAGCGTACCTTCGTCAAGCTCAAGTTCGGCCTGCTTCTTCTTATCATGCGTGTGAAAGCGCGATGCCGTCAGCTTCAGCATCCACTTGGCATCCTCCGCAGGCACGAAGAATATCGTCCCTCGCATCGGCCAGGTCAGCACGATCTTGCGATCGATCATGGCCTGCTCCACATCGGACAGCCTGGCAGAATGTGTACGGAGACCGATTCCCCATACCGCTTGATGAAAATCCTGGGCCTGCACAGCGCCGAGCCCTCTTACGACTTGCTCTGGACTCTCAGGCTTCATACCTGTTATTCCTTGATTGAACAGCCTTCGATTCGCTATGATTCGCCTTGGCACAATGGTCACTCTCCTAAGACATGAATATCTCGCGAGCCTTGAGCCTTCATTTTAAATCCGGAATGGACATCCAGGCGCGATCGTTCTGCCAACTCACCTCAACCGGCGTCTCAAAAAACGAGGTCAAATTCCCGCTTGTCAGCATATCCTTGGAGCTCCCCTGTCCGAATACTGTGCCCCGGCGGATGAGCAACGAGTGCGAGAAGATCGGCAGTATTTCTTCGATATGGTGCGTAACGAATAGCAGGGTCGGCGCATCGGGCTTTGAAGCCAGTGCCGTAATGCTGGACAGCAGCGCTTCCCTCGACAGAAAATCCAGTCCGTTACAGGCCTCATCCAGTATCAACAGCCTTGGAGAAGCCATAAGCGCCCTAGCGATCAGCAGCTTCTGCTTCTCCCCTTGCGAACAGGTTTCATATGTACGACCCAGCAGATGAATGCAATTGAAATCCTTCATAAGCTGCTCAGCCTGTTCCCGATCTGCTTCATCCACCTTCTGATACAAGCCAATCGAAGCGTGTTTGCCGCTGATCACGACATCCAGCGTGGACTCATTCGGACGGATTCTTTCCTGCAACGAGGAGCTGACCCAGCCTATCGATTTACGCAATTCTCTTAAATCCACCCTGCCAAAACGATGCCCGAGCACCGAAACCGTACCGCTGGTCGGCCAGATATAACCGTTAATCATATTCAAAATGGTTGTCTTTCCGGAGCCGTTCAGCCCAAGAACCGCCCAATGCTCTCCTTGCTGTACGGTCCAATCCACGCCTGCAAGAACGGTCTTCTGCTCCCGTTGCCAGGTTACGTTATTCAGTTCAATCGTCGTGTTCATTGCTGATCCCTCTCCTTCTCTACTTCGTCTCTCTTTTCCTCTTTTCAAGGATTATACCAGCAATTACATATTCCTCAATAGCGAGATGAGATCCAGCCTTGTGAGCAGTCTACGTCTTGAAGTCAAGCTATGTATACCGAGCCGGACATTTCATATATTAAAGAGGTTTTGATCAATGAATTAAATATTGATAAATAATTATTTTTGTGTTATGATATAATATTTTACCATTTACATGAGTTTGCTGATTTGATAATCTACTTCTACTCATCTCTCCCGGAAAGATAAACACGGGAAGAACCCTTTATACGTGGAGGTATGTAACATGCAAATCGATCAAGGCATTGCCATGCTGGAAATTTCCGCAGCCATGATGGGACGAATCGAAACGATCCATCCAACATTCATATGGGATCATCAGAACCGGGTGCTTATCGATACCGGCTATCCCGGCCAGTTCCCGATTATTCAGGAGCAGCTATCGGACATCGGGGTTTCCGTCCAAGATGTAAGCAAAATTATTATAACACACCAGGATTTGGATCATATCGGCAGTTTGCCGGCCATGATCCAGCACAGCAACCACGCCCCGGAAGTGTTCGCCAGCGAAATTGAAAAGCCTTATATCGAAGGAGATACAAGGCTTGTCAAATTATCGCCCGAGGCCATTACACAAGCGCTGGCTTCGATGCCGGATCACGTTCCGCCGGAGTGGAGGAATGCGTTTAAGCAAACGCTGGAGAATCCTCCCACAGCCCCAGTGAACAGCATTTTGCGCGACGGCGAGGAACTGCCGTTTGGCGGCGGTATCATCGTGATCCATACGCCGGGCCACACCCCGGGCCATACCAGCTTATATCATATGCCGAGCAAAACCCTGATTGCCGCAGATGCCCTGAACGTGATCAATGGACGGTTGGTCGGGCCGGATCCGGCAACTACATATGACATGGAGTCAGCCAAGCTTTCGTTGCAAAAGCTCACCCATTATGACATCCATAAGGTGATCTGTTATCATGGGGGACTATTTACGGACAATCCCAACCAGCGCATTCGTGAATTGGCTTATGCTTAAGCGTTGTCGATCCACTGCCGATCAAGAAGACTACCCTTTGTTCTTCTGTCCGTCGATCCAGCTAATCTCAAGGTACCACGTATACGTGCCGCCGGCCGGCACTTCGGCCGCTACCTGACGATGCATGGCATGCGAGAGATCATCGAGCAGCCCCGTCGCTGGTTCCAGCGCAAGATGATACTGTCCCTGATAGCCGCCGTAATTCGCCCATATCCCTAAATAAGGCACCTGCTCTTTAGGAAACGTCATGCGGAGTCCTTCTCCCGCAACCGGATCGTAAATGGAAGCTTGCCCATCCGGCAGCTCGCCTGCAAAATAAAACTTCTCCGCCGATGCTTCAAGCTTGCTCTCGGTTCGATTCAAGCGGATATGGGGCTTTTCATCCCATGGCTGCGGCCATTTCCGAATATCGCCGAATTCTCCCAATCGACCGTTCGCCGAGTACGATACGATGATCTCCCTCAGCTCGTTGGGAACAATAATCTCTGCGCCTTCATCGATCTGAAACAACGGATGCGCGGCCCACAGGAAACAGAACGGGAACGGACTCGGATTATGAACGGCATAATCGATCCGTAAGGTATCTTCACGGGGGAAAGAATAGGTTTTGCGCAGCTGATAAGGAATTCGGATTCCCTGCACGCTGCAGTGAAGCAGTTCTTCCTCGCTGTGCGCCTTCCATGGAATGGACCATACCTCGCCATGATCCGGCAGCTCCGTTCCTTCCCATGGATACGCAGGATACCGGCAGTCATTGATCGTTGGAAACATTTCGTCCCAGCCGCTGCCGTCCCGCTGTCCAAAGGAGCTTGCATACCCGTTCGTTTCCAGATCTCCAGCAGGCTGCGCCAGCCATTCCCGGCCAGTCTTTCGATTGCGAAGCGAGATGACCCTGCTTCCGAGTTCAGGCACCAGGACCATCTCCATCACCTCCGTGCACCCGGTCCAAACCTCATATCCATCCAGCATCCCTTTGCTCCAGATCATCATCATCGTCATCTCCTCCGTTGTAGTCAACGCAACACACAGAATGCACAAATGCTCAAGGACCGTTCATAACAGCCCTTGAGAATAAAGTGTAAATCTTTTACATCAACGTCTTGCAAAGCGCCAAATGCAACGCAGCTCCTTGATGGTGAGACTCCAGCTGCAGCACTTCGCGGAACAGGTTCTCCGCGGACTGCCGGTCACCGAGGCCAAGATGCCCAAGCCCCATCATATAACGGCAATGAATTTCGTTTCTTCGGTCCAGATCTTCATCAAACACCAGGAAGTCCGGCAGCGAGACGGCAAAGTAATCGATGCTCTGAGGCTCGAATATATGCTTCTCCCCATAATCAATCAGCTTGTTAAACCGGCTGCGGGCTTCATTCTCTCGGCCCAGCCTCCGCAGCGCGGCCCCTTGATAAAAAATCATGTGCGGCGGCTGATCGTTGTAATACATCGCACTGGTCGGCTCATCCAGCCCCTCCGAAGCTTTCAGGAAGTAGGCCTCCGCCTCATCAGACCGGCCGAGCCCTTCGTATGAGCAGCCCAGGTAATAATCGATGTTGTTCTCCTGCGCTCCCGTGAGCTTCCCTTCATTGATGTTGGGCGGATATTGTTTGGCAGCAAGCAGCTGCTCTACGGCATCCTCGCAGCGACGCTCCTGAAGCAGCTGCTTCGCCAGCTCCACACGGGCCAACACATACTGGGCCGGAACCTTGCCCTCGCCGCCTTCCCATGGGTGAAAGTTCCGTTTGAGAATCAATGCCAATGCCTCCTCATAACGATTCAGCGTATTGTGCAGCGTCATATATTCCAGATATAAATCATCTCGCTGCTCGACCAACTCCATGTGCTCCTCCATCGCTTTCAATCGATCAGCCGGAGCATGACCGAGCTTTTTATACAATTGGTCCAGCTCGTAGAAGACCCTGGCGTCCGCCGGATTCAGCGAGAAGGCTTTTTGCAGCGATGCCAATGCTTGGTCGTGATCCTGCCTCTTGTTATAGAAAGCGAGCGCCAGATTCCGGTGCGGCGTAGCGAAGCGGTCGTCCAGAGCAACCGAAGCTTCCCAGCTGCTTATGGCTTCATCGTAGCGCTTCTTGTCGTACAGCAGGTTCCCTAAGTAGTACAACGCCTTCGCATCCTGCGGCTGTACGTCGAGCGCCTGCGTTAACGTCACGTAGTCATGCAGGGAATTCGGGAAACAGTATGACGGATCGGCCTCCGAGGCCAATCGGTAGCAAGCGGATGCCTCTTCCGCCCGGTTCATCTTCATTAGAGTACTGCCCTGGTAGTAATAAACCATCGGATAGACGACAGCTCCCGCACGGCGTTCAATGCGCTGCAGCACATCCAAAGCGTCGCCATATTGGCCTGCATCCGCATAGTCCTGCGCAACGGCGATATAATTGTGCGGATCATCGCGCAGGAGCTGGGCAAGCGATTCATAAGCCCGCCGGCTTTTATCCTCTTGCTTCTGTTCTTGATATACGGCTGCCAGCTCGTTCATCGCGCCCGCATCCATGGGATCCAGCTTGAGCGTTTCCTCAAGCCATGACTCCGCATCCGCCAAGCGTCCCAGCTTTCTTAAGACGAAACTCTTGAGATGCCGCGCCTTATAATTTCGATACTGGGCAGCCAGGGATCGTTCGGTCAGCTCGAACGCTTCCTCATATTCCCGCTTCTCGCAGGCAATCTGGGCCAAAGCAAGATATCCGGCGCCTTGCCAAGCCCCCGACCAGACCGACTTGTACAGATAAGCGTACGCTTCATCCAAACGGCCCTGCCATTTCAAGACTTTGCCTAAATGATAGAACGGTTCGCTGTCATAGGGCCGGGCGTTGTGGCGGGTCAGGGTTTCGATGGCTTTTTTGAAATAAGCTTCACTCTCCGTGAGGCAGCCTCTGCGCAGCAGCAGCAAACCGTAGGCATTGTTCAGTCTTGCGTCTTCCGCATCGCGCCGAAGGCCTTCCATATAGTAGGATTCCGGTTCATAGGTCGCGTGCCGGTACTGCTCCAGATGCTGTCCCGCTAAGAACAGCGCTTCGGTATTCTTCAGGTCCTCCGGCTTGCCAATCTCCATGGCCGGGTCCGGCGTCCGCTCCAAGGTACGCGGCTTGGGCTGGTAAGCGACCAACTCCTTGCCGTCCGCAGCGAATACCGCGACCCGCAAATCTTTTTCTCTGACATCGGGGTCCAGTTCGATCACGGCCTGGAAGGCATCGGCCGGCGACAGCTTGACCTTCTGTTCCAAATAGGTGCGTCCCGCTCCGGTCACCAGGATGCGAGCCCCTTCCCTAACCGAGGTGGCATAGACATGGACAACGGCTTTATGGTCGTGAACTTCGAGATTTACCGCGGCGTCAATGGACGCATTCTTCACCAGCCCGATGTCTTTATAGGGCATGAAGTACTGCTTGAAGCTTTTCTCCTCGTACGGCGCCAGCCAGGTGAAATCGGGCTGGTTATCGGTATACACGCCAGTCATGAGCTCGATGTACGGGCCGTCTTCGTCGGTCAGGTTGCGATCCCAGGCTTGGCCGAATTCGCCGTGACCCCATGTCCACTGTTTTTTGCCGGGAGATATATGTTTATTGGCCACATGCAGAATCCCCGCTTTCAAGCCATGGTCATATCCGCCGACGAAATCGTAATCCGAATGATAGGCCATATAGGATGTCGGCACGGGAATGTTGCGGTACATGGAAATATCGACGCCCGCCGAATAGTCCTGCTTATAATACGTGCCGGTGGCGATCGGGAATTTGGACACGTCCCGTTTCCCATGATCGAACACCGCATGAACGTCCGGAGGAAACACGGATTGGGTATGATCGTTGACCGCTACGGCCGGATTCGCCCACCACAGAAAAGTCTGCGGCTCCGAGGTCCGATTGTACATCTGCGCCTGAATTTCCAGATACGCCTTGCCCGGATACAGCGTGAAGCCGGTAGACACCTTCGTGCCGTACATCCGGTCGATCTCGCCGACCCATACCGTCTTGCTGCCATTCGGATGATCCTCAAGTCTCCACTCTACTTCGCCATAGGTGTTTGGCCGGTGATGCTGCGGCCAGTTGAACTCGATTCCCCCGGAGATCCAAGGACCCGCAAGGCCAACCAAAGCCGGCTTGATCACTTGATTGTGGTATACAAAATCATAGTTGTTGGTTTTATCGATGGCCCGGTAGATCCGGCCGCCAATCTGCGGCATGATCTGAATCTGCACGTACTCATTTTCAAGGAAAATGATCCGGTAGGGCTTTACTACTTTCTCATCATAAATTTTATCGATGACCGGCAGCGGATAGACACGCCCCGAGCTCCCCTGATACACCCGTTTCTCCAAAAACATCGGGTTCAGGTCCGGCTTCCCCACTTCATACGTGGGAATCTCCACAGTCTCTTCCCGTACGCTCACTTGCAGCTGTTTTGTCATGATTCGTCATCCCTCCATTAATATCAGCGTTGGCTGCTTCATGTCTCTATCTTATAAGCCCGCCTGCCCGCAGAGCCATTGACGATATCATGTTCAGGATGGATTATATTCTGATTATTTCGTTTTCCATCAGGTTGACAAGACTGCCGCCCCGATACATAGTAAAGCTATGGATACCATACGAAAATCAGACGGATTCGCGTCTCAGAAAATCACTGTCCTCCCGGATCATATTATGAAAGAGGCGGCCCGGCATCCGCTTGTGGAACCGCTGCACGTAACTGACATCGGATACTTTCCGCGTGCGCTTCATCACTACCGGGAACGCCCGGAGGGTAGCGGCGCGTACATCTTGATCTACTGCGTGGAGGGGGAAGGCTGGTACCGATTGAACGGCGGCAAAACCTATTCTCTGCTCAAGGGGCAGGCGGTCGTCATTCCGCCGGATACGCCGCATGAATATGCATCAACGGAGTTTCATCCCTGGAGCATTTACTGGTGGCATATGAAGGGGACGCATGCGGGCCTATTATTTGAGGGCTTTAGCCATTCGGCGGAACCCGCCGTCCTTCCGGTCGATCAGTCAAGGAGCATCGTGGAGCTGTTTCATGAAAGTTACGATCTGCTGCAAAAAGGTTATACGCTGAACCATATCATCCATGTCTCGCAGCTCGCCGGCCACTTGGCGGCTCTGATCCGCCTCGCCCGGCTCCAACCGCAGCGGGGGCTGGATCAGCAAAATAAGCATGACATGGAGCAGACGCTTCGGTTTATGACGGAGCACCTGGAGGGACAGGTGAGCCTGAAGGAGCTGGCGGTTAACGCCAATCTATCCATTCCGCACTTCACTTTCCGGTTCAAGGAAGCAACGGGCTACTCCCCGATCGATTACTATCTGCGGCTCAAAATCCAGCGAGCCTGCCAGCATCTGGACCTGACCGGCCAGAGCGTCAAGGAGATCAGCCACCGTTTCGGCTTCCAGGACCCCTACTACTTCTCGCGACTGTTCAAAAAAATCATGGGAAAATCCCCTTCCGAGTACCGAGATACCCGGAAAGGGTAGGTTTCTCCTCTTTATGTGTTGTGAGACGCTCCACGTACGAATCGTTCCTACCATCGGTGTTGTCCCCAATTTCTTGAATTGGTTCTCGTCAAGGAAGAAATTCGGGGACAAAGCATTCCTGTATGCTCTTAAATTTCGGCTTTGAAATTAAACGAGCACCTCCTTATGATGAAAGGTGTCTACTACGACAACCACAACATCAT